>JAWKSZ010000015.1:0-140586 GCA_041402045.1 Planctomycetota bacterium
TGGAGCTGGTGCAGGCCAAGCTCGGGGTGCGCTTTCGGGTGGCCCCCGCCGCAGACCTGAGCGAGCAGCTCGCCCTGGCGCAGGCGGGGGAGCTCGACGTCCTGACCTCCCTCAAGCGCACCCCCGAGCGCGAGGCGTTCCTCGCGTTCACGGCGCCCTACGTGAGCGTGCCCGCGGTGATCATCGTGCGCCGCGAGCTCGCCGCGGACCTGACCCTCGCCGACCTGCGCGGGAAGCGCGTGACGGTCGGCGACGGCTACGGGGTGCACGCCTGGCTCTCCCAGCGCGCCCCGGACCTCGCCCTGGAGCCGGTGGGCAACGACCTGATCGGGCTGCGGCGGGTGGCCTTCGGCGAGGCCGACGCCGCGATCATGGACCTCGCCAGCGCGAGCTGGTTCATCGAGCACGAAGGGATCGGGAACCTGCGGGTCGGCGGCGACACCGGCTACACCTACGACCTGAGCTTCGCGGTGCGCAAGGACCTCGCGCCCCTGCGCGGGATCCTCGACAAGGGCCTGGCCCAGCTCAGCGAGCTCGAGCGCGCGGAGATCCGCGAGCGCTGGATCACCCTCTCCGGCCGCGAATACCGCCTGCGCCGGCAGCTGAGCCTGGTGCTGTGGTTCCTGGGCGCGGTGGGGCTCGTCGCGCTCCTCGTGATCGGCTCCAACGCCACCCTCAAGCGCCAGGTCGCGCGGCGCACCGCCGAGCTCGCCCAACGCACGCGGGACGCCCAGGCCCTGGCCGACGCGATCCCCGACCTCGTGCTGCACCTGAGCGCGGAGGGCGCGGTCCTGGCCCTGAACGCCCCCCCCGCCTGCAGCCTGGGCCTGGCCAGCGTCGAGGCCCGGGGCCAGCCGCTCTCGGAGCTCGCGCTCCCCGCGGCGCTGCACGAGGGCCTGCTGCGGGGCATGCGCCAGGCCCTCGCGACCGGCGCGCTCTGCGCCCAGGAGCTGAGCTGGGACGGGCCCCACGGCGCGCGCGTCGTCGACGCCCGCGCGGTCCCGACGGGCACTCAGGCCGTGGTGTGGATCGTGCGCAACGTCACCGAGCAGCGCGCCGCCGAGCGCCGGCAGCGCGAGCTCGACGAGCAGGCGATCCACGCGCAGAAGCTCGAGAGCCTGGGGGTCCTCGCCGGCGGGATCGCCCACGACTTCAACAACCTCCTGGCCACGATCCTGGGCAACACCGAGCTCGCCCGCGCGCGCCTCGGGCCCCAGGACCCCGCCGCGGAGCGGCTGCAGGACGTCGCCACCGCCGCCGAGCGCGCGGCCCAGCTCTGCCGCCTGCTCCTGGCCTACGCCGGACGCGGCGAGTTCCGCCTGACGGTGCTGGACCTCGCGGCCTTCGTGCGCGACCTGGAGAACCTGCTGCGGGCCTCCTGCGCCAAGTCCACGGCCCTCGCGCTCGAGCTGCCCGCGGAGCCCGTGTGGGTCGAGGTCGACGCGGGGCAGCTGCAGCAGGTGCTCATGAACCTGGTGATCAACGGCTCCGAGGCGATCGGCGAGGCCCCGGGCCAGGTCACCGTCCGCGTGCGCAGCGCACCCTGGACGGCGGACGAGCTGGCCACGGTCGCCCCCGAGCGGCTGCCTGCCCGGGGACTACGCCGAGCTCGAGGTCGAGGACACGGTGCGGCATGGAGCCCGAGGTCCGCGCGCGGATCTTCGAGCCGTTCTTCACCACGAAGTTCACCGGCCGCGGCCTGGGCATGTCCATGCGGTGCTCGGGATCCTGCAGCGCCTGCGCGGCGGGATCCTGGTCGAGAGCGAAGCCGGGGCGGGGAGCCGCTTCGTCGCGCTCGTGCCGCGGCGCGCGGCGCCCGCCGCCGCGGTGGAGGCGCCCCCCCGCGTCGCAGCGCCGACCGCGCCGGCTCCCGGCGGGACGCTCCTCGTCGCCGACGACGAGGAGATCCTGCGCCGCATGACGGCGGCCGTCCTGCGCGACGAGGGCTACGACGTGCTCGAAGCGCGCTCGGGACGCGAGGCCCTGGAGCTGTTCGGCGCCCACCCCGAGGTCCAGGGGGTGGTGCTCGACCAGACCATGCCCGACATGAGCGGGGTCCAGGTGTTCGGCGCGCTGCAGGCGATCCGCCCGGTCCCCGTGCTGTTCGTGAGCGGCTACAGCGAGCAGGAGATCGCGCCCCAGGTCGAGGACCGCCCAGGCTTCGCCGGCTTCCTCTCCAAGCCCTTCGCGACCGCCGAGCTCCTGGCCCGGGTCCAGGCCATGCTCCCCCAGTCCTAGACGCGGATTCTCTCGGACAAGCGCCGCCCCGCTCCCTACACTGTGCGTCGGTTCGATCGAAAGGAGCCGCCATGCCCGTCGTTCGCCCCCTCGCCCTCCTGTTCGCTGCCTCGATCCTCCTCGGCTGTCCAGGAGGGGAGCCCGCCTCGTCGGACAGCCCCTCGAGTTCGGATCGAGCACCGCAGCCCGCCTCGCGCGCCGCGTTCTACGTGGAGCCTGGCTGCGCTCAGTGCAAGGAGCTCGGGGAGGCGTTGCCGACGGCGATCGCCTCCTACGCAGCGGACGTAGCCCTCGAGATCCGGCCCTACGCGAGCCTCCAGGCGGGGCCTGGCGGCGACGAGCACGTGCACCAGTTCGAGTGGCCGCTCAAGGACGACGCGGTGCTCGACCTCTCGGGAGTCCGGGTGAACGTCTCGCAGCGCAACGCCGACGGCGTGCCCGACCCCGCTGGGCCCGCCACCCAGCTCTCCCTCGGCGTGAACAAGCTCCACGAGCCCGGAGCCCTGGAGTCCTCCGAGGGGGCGGCGATCGCCTACGAGGCGCTGCGCAGCGAGCTGACCGTCTTGGCCAACCAGCAGCCGGAGCTGCCCGTGATCTTGACCGCAGCCGAAGGGGTCCCCACCCCGGTGATCGTCGAAGCCGTGCGACGCGTCGCCTGGGCCAAGACCGGTCGCCAGCCCAAGTAGGACGCCTGCGCCTGCGCCCGGCGTCACCCGCGACCTCGCGGCGCCCAGCGACTGGCGTGGCGGGCGCGGTGCGCCCGGCGAGCCGCGAAGCCGCGCGCGCGCAGCCGCCGGCGAAGCGAGCGGCATGGTCGGCGCGCCCAACGGCCAGCGAACGGCATGGCGGTGCGCCCAGCGAGCCGCGAAGCCGCGCGCGCAGCCGCCGGCGAAGCCAGCGGCATGGTGGGCGCGCCCAACGGCCAGCGAACGGCATGGCGGTGCGCCCAGCAGGCGGCGTCGGCCCGCGGGCGCTGGCGCCGGCGAAGCCGGCGGCGAAAGTGGGCGCGCCCAACGGCAGCGAACGGCATGGCGGTGCGCCCAGCGAGCGGCGTCAGCCGCGGCGCGCAGCCGCCGGCGAAGCCGGCGGCGAGGAGTGGGGCGCGCCCAACGGCGGCGACGGCGCTGGCGGTGCGCCCAGCGAGCGGCGTCAGCCGCGAGCGCGCAGCCACCGACGAAGCCGGCGGCGAGGTAGGCGCGCCCAACGGCCAGCGAACGGCATGGCGGTGCGCCCAGCGAGCGGCGTCAGCCGCGAGCGCATAACGCCGGCGAAGCCGGCGGCGGCCTGGGGGTGAGCCCGAGGGCTTTGCCCGAGGGCGAGGGGGTCAGGACAGACCCTGAAACCGAACCCCTGAAACTAGACGGTCGCCGGCTATACGACCCCGACCTGGGCCGGGCGCACGACGGTGTCCTCGATCACGTAGCCTGGACGCGCGGCTGACGACCTCCTGCTCGGGGGCCCTCCTCCTCCTGCACGTTGATCGCCGGGTGCTGGTCGGGGTCGAAGGGCGTGCCCTCGGCGACCTCGGCCTTCTGCCGCGCCGCGGTTCCCGAGCTGGCGCAGGAGCTCCTCGCGGACCATCTCCACGCCCTTGCGCAGGGTGGCCTGGTCGCTGCCCTGCTTGTCGAAGGCGGCGATCGCGAAGTCGAGGTTGTCGAGCACCGGGACCATGGACTCGAGCACCCCGCGCACGGCCTCGGCGCCCCACTTCAGGCGCTCGCGCTTCATGCGCTTCTGGTAGTTCTCGAACTCGGCGCTCACCCGCTGCAGGCGCTCGAGGAGCTCGTCGCGCTCGTGCACGAAGGCCTCCTCGCCGCCGACCTCGAGCACCTCGGCCTCGGGGGCTTCGCCCTCGGGCGCCTCGAAGTCTGCTCGTCGTTGTGCGCGGGACGGTCATGGGTCTACCCCTCCGAGTAGCTCTTGATCTTCTCAGAAGAACGTCTTGCGCTTGAGCGTCACGTGCCGCTCCTCCAGCTCGGCGAGCTGGCGCAAAAACTCCTCCTGTTGCTTGTTCAGCTTGCGCGGGACCTCGACCGGACCTGCCAACTGGTCGCCCGCGGCGCCCCGCTGGTCGGGCTCTGGATCCCCTTGCCGCGCAGGGTGTAGACGTCGCCGCTCTGGGTCCCGCAGCGACGCCGAGCACGGCCTTGCCTCACCGTCGGCACGTCGATCTCGGCGCCGAGGGCAGCCCCCTGGCTATGGGAGATCAGGTTCTCGAGATCACACAGTAAGGGTGTCGCGGTGGAAGAACTCGTGGGCCTTGACCCGGATCACCACGTACAGGTCGCCGTCCGGCACCGGATGGGCTCGCCTGACCAAGCTTCACCCGCATGCGCATGCCGTCGTCGACCCCCGGCGGGACATCGACCTCGACCTCGCGCTCGCGGAGCACGCGGCCCTCGCCCTTGCACTTCTGGCGAGGTCCTTGATCACCTGGCCGCTGCCGCGGCGCGAGGGCGGGTGGTCTGCACCCTGGAAGAAGCCGCTGCGCTGGATCACCTGGCCGTGGCCATTGCAGGTGTCGCACTTGGCCGCCTGCTTGCCGTCCTCGACGCCGGTACCGTGCACTCCACACAGCGCTCGAGGCGCTTGTAGACCAGGCTCTTCTTGACGCCGCGGGCGGCCTCCAGGAAGTCGAGCTGCAGCTCGACCCGCAGGTTGGCGCCCGCGCGCGGACCAGACCGGCGCCGGCGACCGCCCCAGAAGGACTCGAAGCCGCCGCCGAACAGGTCCGAGAACGACTCGAAGAATGCTCTCGAAGCCGCCGCCGCCGGCGAAGGACGCCGTCGACCCCGGCGTGGCCGAAGCGGTCGTAGCGCGCGCGCTTCTCCGCGTCGGAGAGCACCTCGTAGGCCTCCGCGGCCTCCTTGAACTTGGCCTCGGCCTCGGCGTCGTCGAAGTTTGCCGGGGGTCGGGGTGGTAAGCTTCAGGGCCTGCTGGCGGAGAGCCATTTCTTGATCTCCCCCTCGCCCGCGCCCTTGTCGACGCCAGGACTTCGTAGTAGTCACGTTTGCTCACCGAAGTTGCCATTTCTCCCTCCACCTCGTCGTCCACGCAAAGGGCGGCCGGTGGTAGCCGGCCGCCCTGCGTGGTGCCTTGGAGCGGCCAAGCGTTACAAGATCGCGCCCTCGATCGCCTTCTTCTCCTTGTCGACGTCGGTGATCAGCGTCTCCGTCGTCAGCATCAGCGAGGCCACGCTGGCCGCGTTCTCCAGCGCCGAGCGCGTGACCTTGGTCGGGTCCACGATGCCGGCCTGGAACATGTCCACGAAGGTGTCGTTCAGCGCGTCGTAGCCGTGGGCGTCCTCGAGGGCGAGGACCTCCTCCACGATCACGCCGCCGTTCTTGCCCGCGTTCTCCGCGATCTGGCGCAGCGGCGACTCGAGGGCCTTGCGCACGATCTTGGCCCCGAGCTGCTCGTCGGTGTCCTCGAGCCCCTTGATCACCGCGTCCACCGCGGGGATCGCGCGGATCGGGGTCACGCCGCCGCCGGGGACGATCCCCTCTTGCACGGCCGCGCGGGTCGCGTGCAGGGCGTCCTCCACGCGGGCCTTCTTCTCCTTCATCTCGGTCTCGGTGGCCGCGCCGACCTTGACCACGGCCACGCCGCCGGAGAGCTTCGCGAGGCGCTCCTCGAGCTTCTCGCGGTCGTAGTCCGAGGTCGACTGCTCGGCCTGGACCTTGATCTGCTCGCAGCGCGACTTGATCGCCGCGGTGTCGCCCGCGCCGTCGACGAGGATCGTGTTGTCCTTGTCCACGACCACGCGCTTGGCGCTGCCCAGCATGTCCAGGGTCGCGCTCTCGAGCTTGAGGCCCACGTCCTCGGTGATCACGGTGGCGCCGGTGAGCACCGCCATGTCCTCGAGCATGGCCTTGCGGCGCTCGCCGAAGCCCGGGGCCTTGACCGCGCACACCTTGAGCGAGCCGCGCAGGCGGTTGATCACGAGGGCCGCGAGGGCCTCACCGTCGACGTCCTCGGCGACCACGAGCAGCGGGCGCCCTTGCTGGAGCACACCCTCGAGCAGCGGGACCAGGTCGCGCAGGCTCGAGATCTTCTTCTCGTGCAGGAGCACGAAGGGCTCCTCGAGCTCGCAGGACATGTTGCTGGGGTTGGTGATGAAGTAGGGCGAGAGGAAGCCCTTGTCGAACTGCAGACCGTCGACCACGTCGAGGGTCGTCTCGATCCCCTGGGCCTCCTCGACCGAGATCACCCCGTCCTTGCCGGCCTTGCTCATGGCCTCGGACAGGAGCTGGCCGATCTCGGGGTCGTGGTTGGCCGAGATCGCGCCGACCTGGGCGATCTGCTCGTCGGAGTTCACGTCGCGCGAGATCTCCTTGAAGCGGGTCACCGCGGCGCTGACGGCCTTCTCGATCCCGCTGCGCAGACGCATGGGGTTCGCGCCGGCGGCCAGGGCCTTGAGCCCCTCGGTGAAGATCGCCTCGGCGAGCACGGTCGCCGTGGTGGTCCCGTCACCGGCCACGTCGGAGGTCTTCGAGGACACCTCGTAGACCATGCGCGCGCCCATGTTCTCGAACGGATCCTCGAGCTCGATCTCCTTGGCCACCGAGACGCCGTCCTTGGTGACGGTGGGGCTGCCGAAGCTCTTCTGGAGCACGACGTGACGCCCGGTGGGGCCGAGGGTCACCTTGACGGTCCTGGCCAGCTTGGCGCAGCCGTCCCGGATCTTGCGACGCGCTTCGTCGTCGAACAGCAGTTGCTTCGCCATGGTTACTTCTCCTCCAGGACGGCCAGGATCTCGCTCTCGCGCATGATCTGGTGCTCCTTGCCGTCGATCTTGATCTCCGTGCCGGCGTACTTGCCGAACAGCACGCGGTCGCCCTTCTTCACCGAGAGCTCGGCGCGCTTGCCGTTGTCCAGCAGCTTGCCGGTGCCGACCGAGATCACCTCGCCGCGCTGGGACTTCTCCTTGGCGCTGTCCGGGAGCACGATCCCGCCGGCGGTGGTGGTCGAAGCCTCGAGGGGCAGGACGAGGATGCGGTCGTCGAGGGGGGTAACGTTCATGGGGTGAGTCTCCGTCGCGAGGCCAGCAGCCCCGCCTTGTGTCGTGTGTGTTGGTTCGTCGAGAGCGGGCCGCGCAGCGACGCTGCGCGGCCGGGGTGCAGCCCTAGGCCTCCCAGGGCTTGTTGTCCTCTTCCTCCTCCTTCTCGGCGATCGCGCAGGAGGTGGTGAGGAGCATGCTCGACACGCTGGCCGCGTTCAGCAGGGCCGAGCGGGTCACCTTGACCGGGTCGATCACACCGGCCTCGAACAGGTCGCCGTAGGTCCCGCGGTGGGCGTCCCAGCCGTGGGAGAACGTGTCGTTGCGCAGGACGCGGTGGATCACCACCTCGCCCTCGACGCCCGCGTTCTTGGCGATCTGGTTGAGCGGCGCGCGCAGCGCGCGAGCCAGGGCCTGGGCCCCGATCCGCTCGTCGGCCTCGAGGTCGTTCATGGCCGCCTCGGCCACCGGGGTGCTGCGCAGGAGCGCGATCCCGCCGCCGGGGAGGATCCCGGTCTCGACCGCGGCCTGGGTCGCGGACAGCGCGTCGTCCATGCGGGCCTTGCGCTCCTTGAGCTCGGCCTCGGTCACCGCGCCGACGTTGATCCGCGCGATCCCGCCGCTGAGGCGCGCCAGGCGCTCACGCAGCTTCTCGCGGTCGTAGTCGCTGTCGGACTCCTCGATCTCCTGCTTGATCTGCTCGCAGCGGGCGTCGACGTTCTGCTGCTTGCCCGCGCCCTCGAGCACGATCGTGCTGTCCTTGTCGACCTTGATCCGCGCGGCCTGGCCCAGGTCCTCGAGGGTCACCTTCTCCAGCTCGATCCCCAGGTCCTTGGAGATCACCTTGCCGCCGGTCAGGATCGCGAGGTCCTGGAGCATGGCCTTGCGACGGTCGCCGTAGCCCGGGGCCTTGACCGCGCAGCTGTGCACGTTGCCCTTGAGCTTGTTGACCACCAGCGTCGCGAGGACCTCGCCCTCGACGTCCTCGGCGACCACCAGCAGCGGGCGCTTCGACTCGCGGGCGGCCTCGAGCAGGGGCACCATGCTCCGGATCGAGGACAGCTTCTGGTCGTAGAGCAGGACGTAGGCGTTCTCGAGCACGACCTCGACGGTGTCGGGGTTGGTCACGAAGTGCGGCGAGAGGAACCCGCGGTCGAACTTCATGCCCTCGACGACCTCGACCTCGGTCTGGGCGGTCTTGCCCTCCTCGATCGTGATCACGCCGTTCTCGCCCACGCGCTTCATGGCGTCGGCGATGTGCCCGCCGATCTCGGCGTCCTGGTTGGCGGCGACGGTGGCCACCTGCAGGCGCTGCTCGTGGCTCTCGATCTTCTTGGCCTGCTCGGACAGGTAGTCGGCGACCTTCTCCGCGGCGTGCAGGATCCCCCGGCTGAGGCTCATGGGGTCGGCGCCGGCGGCGATCGACTTCAAGCCCTCGAGGTAGATCTGCTCGGCGAGCACCGTGGCGGTGGTCGTCCCGTCGCCAGCGTCGTCCGACGTCTTGGAGGAGGCGACCTTGACCAGTTGAGCCCCGATGTTCTCGTACTGGTCCTGGAGATCGATCTCCTCGGCGACGCTCACGCCGTCCTTGGTCACGCGGGGGCCACCCCAGCTCTTGTCGATCACTGCATGCCGACCGCGGGGGCCGAGGGTCACCTTGACGGCGCGGGCGAGCTTTTGAACACCGGCGCGCAAGGCCTCTCGGGCCTCCTGATCGAAGGCGAGCTGCTTCGCCATTCGTTCCTCCATTAACGATGAGAGCCCCTCGTGAAAGCGCGGGGGGCTGGTTTGGCCCGGGCACAGCAACTGTCATACCAGGGGTCAGAGGCTGTAACCGCTTGCGCTTACGGGAGTCAGGATGGCAGTCCTGCTGCCATTTCGATGAGCTGCCAGGAGCGCGGCTGCCAGTTTGACACCGCTTGGAAAGCCGTCCCCTCGCCTGTACACTCGGGCTCGTGCTGGGACTTATGCAAGGCAGGCCGGTCCGGTGAGCCTTCCGTCGCTCGTCGTAACCCACGGCAACGATCGAGGAAAGGTCTACCCCCTGGCCCGGAACTCCTACGTTCTGGGGCGCGGGCACGAGGTGGACATTCCGGTCCTCGACCCGAAGTGCTCGCGCACCCACTGCCGGGTCGAGCGCCGCAGCGACGGCTACTACCTGACCGACCTCTCGAGCAACGGGACCCGGGTGAACGGCCAGCTCATGCCGAGCCGGGGCTCGCAGCGCCTGCGCAGCAACGACCGCCTGCAGTTCGGGCAGGTGGTGATCGAATTCCGCGAGGCCGCCGGGCAGCCCCAGGCTGCCCCAGCCGCCGACCCCCTGCGGGGGTTCTCCTTCGACGCGCCCCCGGCGCCGGCAGCGCCAGCCGGCCTGGCCCGCCGCGCCTCCGGCGCAGCCCCGGCCTGGCCCGCGTCGCCGCCCCCGCGCCCCGGCCCCCACGCGCCGCCCCTCGCGCCGCAGGCGGGCCAGGCCACGTGCGCACCGGGGCCGCCCCGCCCCGGGGCGGTCAGCCCGCGTGGCCCCCGGCGCCTGACGCCCGCACCCGAACCACGCAGCCGGCCGCCCCGGCGTTCCCGACCTTCGCCTTCGACGGCGGCGGGCCCCCGCCGCCCCCGCCTCCCCCTCCCCCTCCGCCCCCGCCCGCGGGACGGACCCCGCCCCGGCTGCGACCGCAGACCCCGACGCGCCGCCCCCGACGCCCGCGGTGGAGCGAGGATGACGCCAGTCGCACCCTGCTGTTCGACGACCCCCGGAGTTCGGCGAGGAGCAGCTCGACACCGACTCGCCGGCGCCCCCGGTGCGCCGCTCGCAGACGGGGGTGGTCGCCGGCAACGCGGACCCCTTCGGCGAGACCCTCCTCGGCGCCCCAGCGGGGACGTGGCCGACGCGATCCGCGCGGCCAAGGCAGGGGACCCCTTCGTGGTGCCGCCCGAGGAGCTCACCGACCGCGCGCGGGCCCCGCTGGACGCGGCGGGCAGCTTCGGTCAGGACCCCGGCGGGTTCGGGAGCGCCCCCGCGCCCCCCGAAGACCGCACCCTGCTCCTCGACAGCGCGCCCAGCTTCGACCCGCCCAGCCCCCCGGGGTTCGACCACACCGTCGTGCTCCAGGGCGCGCCGAGCTTCGACGACCCGCCGGCTCCTCCGGCGGATCGCACCTGGTCTTCGACAGCGGACCGGGCGACGACGCGCCTCCGCCGTGGACCGCACCATGGTCCTCGACAGCGCCCCGAACTTCGGCGACCCCTCGCCCCCGGCCGTCGACCGCACCCTGGTCCTCGACAGCGCCCCCGACTTCGGCGCGCCGGCGCCGCCTGCCCCCGCGGGACGAGCCGCCAGCGATCGACCGCACCATGGTCCTCGACAGCGCACCCGACTTCGGCGACCCTCGCCCCCGCCGCCGACCGCACCATGGTCCTCGACAGCGCACCCGACTTCGGCGACCCCTCGCCCCCGCCGCCGACCGCACCATGGTCCTCGACAGCGCACCCGACTTCGGCGACCCCTCGCCCCCGCCGCCGACCGAACCATGGTCCTCCTCGACAGCGCACCCGACTTCGGCGACCCTCGCCCCCGCCGCCGACCGCACCATGGTCCTCGACGACGGGCCGAGCTTCGGCGACCCGTCGCCTCCGCCGCCGACCGCACCATGGTCCTCGACGACGGGCCGAGCTTCGGCGACCCCTCGCCTCCGCCGCCGACCGCACCATGGTCCTCGACGACACCGGCCTTCGAGTTCCCGACGACCCGCCGCAGGACGGCCAACCGCACCATGCTCCTCGACGAGCCCCCGAGCTTCGACGTCCAGGACGAGGAGCCGCAGGACCCGGCCAACCGCACCCTGCTCCTCGACAACGCGCCGAACTTCGACGACGTCCAGGACGAGGAGGAGCCGCAGGACCCGGCCAACCGCACCATGGTCCTCGACAGCGCGCCGAGCTTCGACTTCAAGGACGACGAGCCCGACGACCCGGCCAGCGCACCATGCTCCTGGACGAGCCGCCGGACTTCGACGCCCCCGACGATCCGGCGAACCGCACCATGCTCCTGGACGAGCCCCCCAGCTTCGACTGAGTCGCGTTGCCCCAGCGGCGCCGCGGACGCCACCGCCGGAAACAGGGCGTGGCTCGAGGGACCAGGAGTGGGTGGATCTACGCATGATTCGTTAGGGCAACGGATTACGAGTGAGTCGACCCACACGTAATCCGTTAGGGCAACGGCCTACGAGTGAGTCGACCCACATGTAATCGGTGGGGCAACGGCCTACGAGCAGTCGACCCGTCATCCGTTAGGGCAACGGCCTACGAGCGAGTCGACCCTGGAACCCGTTAGGGCTACGGCCGACGAGCGAGTCGACCTGCTCGTCGTCCGTTGGGGCAAGGGTTTACACGGGAGTCGACCGCAGTCGAGCGCCTCCACGCCACCGTCGAACGGGTTACGGCGCGCAGCGGCCCACGCCCTCTACCCCGGACTCCGGGTGCGATCGGAGCACCACTGCCCTCACGCCGGGCACCGTCGTGTTCCGCGGGCGGGGGTAAATCGGGTAAACCCCGCCCCTGCCTCGAGCTCGGCGCTAGCCGCGGGCGGCGGCCTCGGCCCGCGCCGACCAGCGCGCGAGCACGGCCTCGAGGTCCGGCGCGTCGCCCGCGGCCTCGCGCCCAAAGTGCGCGCGCTCGAGCTCGGCGCGCGCGGCCTCCAGCTCCTGGAGCTCGGCCTCGGCGAAGGGCACCTCGGCGCGCAGCGCGGCCAGGTAGGCCAGGGCGCTGAACGGGGTGGGGTCCGTGGGCGGGGGATAGCTCGGCGCGGCCTGGACCTCGGACGCGCCGCTGCGCACCCACACCGTCCCGCCGATCACGAGCCCGCCCACGATCAGCACGAACAGCGCGATCGCGGCCCAGGGGGTCGCCTCCGTGCCGTACTCCGCCTCGAGCTCGACGGTGGCCGGGACCTGCTCCAGGTCGGCGTCGACGTAGCGCTGGTAGGTCGCCTCGGTGCCCGGGATCCGCGGCTCGCCGAACACGAAGCGCTCGGGGAGCTGCGCCTGCGCGTCGGCGCCGCGCAGCTCGACGGTCCAGCTGCGCTCGGAGCGCACGGCGACCTCGTCGCCGGCCACGTCGAGCTCGGCGGCGCTGACCTGCTGGTCGTCGACCTTCAGCACCTCGAACCCCGGCGCGTCGAGGGTCAGCACGTCGCTGAGCGCGGGCACGAGCCCCAGGCCCTGGGCGCGGACCTCGAGCACGAGCCGACCCTGGCCCGCCTGGCGCTCGTCGAGGGTCTGCACCAGCTCCAGCTCGCGCACGGGGCGCGGGTCGCCGCGGGGGTCCCGCGCGTCCAGGGGCACCCGGGGCGAGGCCACGGGGAGCACCACGTAGCCCGAGGTGTCTATGAAGTCGAGGTCGAGGCTCAGGGCGGGGAGCGTGTCGACCTCGGGGCCCCGGGCCTGGAGCAGGAGGTAGCAGTAGGGGGTCACCCGCCAGCCCGGCTCGGGGTCGCCGCGGCTCTCCACGTCGGGCTCGGCGAAGGTCAGCGAGCGCACGTCGAACTGCTCGGACAGCGCCACGCGCGCCGCCTCCTCGAACTTGTCGCGGTAGTCCTCGAGGGGCCGCCCGTAGTTGTAGGCGTAGCGCTGGGAGTTCTGGTTCTGCAGGTACTTCCCGAACCCGCCGGACTCGCGCTCTATGTGCTCGGTGTGCCGGATCGAGACGAGCACGCCGAAGGGCTCGCTGTGGCCCACGCGGTCGCTGCCGTCGACCTCGGCCTGGAGCTGGATCTCGTGCACCAGGTCGCCGTAGTACTCGAGCACCGCCTTGGCCTCCCGCGCGGCGGGGTGCTCGCCGATCACGGCGAACCCGGCGCGGAGGTAGGCGCTCTTGACCCCCGGGTTCACCCCGCCCATGCGGGTGAACAGATCGCTGGCCAGGCGCTCCTCGTGCCAGGCTCGGGCGTCGGGGTCGAGGGCCTCGAGCGCCGCGCGGATCCGCGGGGGCTGCTTGGGGTCGGGGGTGTGCTGGGGGTCGACCTTCTCCAGGTCCGAGGCGCCGAGGGACGCGTAGAGCCAGCGCTCGTAGACCTCGACCGAGCGCGCGTCCTCCTCGAGGGTCGGGACCGCGCGCGCATACGCCGCCGCCGCCGCGGCGAACTCCTCGAAGGCCGCCTTGCGCGCGGCGCTGAAGTCGGTGCTCTGGGCCACGTCGTAGCGCAGGTAGACGTTGTGGTCATGGCGCACCGTGGCCCGGGCCAGGAGCAGGCGCCAGTCGTCGGGGGCGTGGCTCAGCCCGCGCTCGAGCAGCGCGCCGGCCTGGGCGTAGCCCTCGAGGACCTGGGCCTGGATCTCCTTGTCCTTGCGCTTGGTCTGGTGCTGCTCCTGGAGCTTGGGGTCGCGCCACACCGAGGCCAGGTTCTGGCGCATGGCCTGCACCAGCGCGGCCAGGGTCTCGGGCTCGAGGCCCTCGACCCCGCCGAACACCTGCTCCAGCGCGTCGAGGCGGTAGACCTCGGCCTGGCTGTGGGCGCGCATGAAGGCCTGGGCCAGGAGCGCCTGCTCCACCGGCTCGATCGGGAGCGCCCGCAGCCGCGCCGCCCACTGGGCGAGCTCCTTCAGGTTCTGCGCCTGCTTGGTCCGAGTCAGCGGGATCCCGGCCAGCCGCTGCTGGAAGCCCCAGATCGAAATGTAGGGGTTGCGCTGGCGCTGGACCGAGTTGGGGTCGTGGCGCTGGGTCCAGCGGGTGACGAACTCCTCGGCCAGCGCGTGGCCGGTCTCGGGGTCGAGGGGCGCGAGGGCCTCGATCCAGCCCAGCGCTGCGTCTTCTTCGGGGCCCTTGAGCGCGAGCCGCGCGCAGGCGGCGACGAAGCGCGGGAGCAGGCTCGGCGCGATCCGCGCGCGCCAGCGCGGGCCCGGGGCGCGCTCGAGCAGGTCCAGGGGGTCGATCGGGTCCGGCGCGCGCGGGTCGCGGCGCGCCTCCTGGGGGAAGTAGAGGTTGCCGTAGCGGTCGTAGCGCCAGCCGCCGACCTCGCCCTCGCCCTGGCTCAGCTCGGCGGAGTATTCGGCCTCGGTCAGCCAGTTCTGCGCGAGGAGGTCGAGGGTCGCCTGCCAGGCGTCGGCGCGGGTCGGGTTCTGCTCGAGCAGCGCCTCGACCGCGCCCTGCTGCAGGCGCAGCGCGCGCAGGCGCTGCTCGGGCTCCTTGGCCAGGGCCTCGCGGGCGTCGGCGGCGCTGCGCCCGACCGCGGCCAGGAGCTCGACCCCGCGCTCGGGGTCGCCGGCGAAGCAGGCGGCGATCCACGCCTGACCCTGGTCCTGCTCGAGGCGCGCGGCGAGGTCGACCGCGCGCACCGTGGCGGCGTAGCGCAGCTCGGGCTCGAGGTCCCCGCGCCCGAGGAGCACGAGGTTCGCGGCCCAGGCGGCCTCGAGCAGGGCGCGGGTGCCGGCGGCGCGGTAGCGCGCCTCGTAGGTCTCGACCAGGAGCCGCAGGTCCCGCGGATCGGGGGCGCCGACCGCCAGCGCCGGCGCAGGCAAGAAGGGCTCGACCGCGTCCGGCTGCTCGGCGGCGAGGAGCACGCGCCCGACCTCGTGGCGCCGCGCGGGGTCGGCCCCGCCGAGCCAGCGCGTGCCGCGCAGGAAGCGCGCCACGAGCTGACGCAGGTCGTGGCCCTGCTTCAGCGCCTGCTTCACCAGGGGGGCGAGCAGGAGCACGGTCTCGGGCGCGGGCTCCGACGGCGACGCGTCGATCAACCCCGCGAGGTCCTCGACCCCGATCCGATTCGACTCGGCCAGGCTCGGGGGCTCGGGCATGTTCGGCGGACGCGGCGGCGCGTGCCCCTTGGCCAGGGTCTGGAGCAGGTGCTGGTGCGCGGGGGTGACCTCGCTCGTCGGCAGCGCGGCCAGGAGCTCGCGCACCCGGTCGTAGTCGCCGAGGGTCACGGCCCGGGCGAGGCGCGCGCTCTGGGACGCGATCCAGGCGGGGTCCGCGGTGTTCACCGGGGCGGGGACGCTCGAGTCGAGGGCCGCCGGGTCTGCCGCGCGCGCGGCGAGGATCGCCCCCGGGCGGCGGTCGAAGCCGAGCTTGAGGTAGGCCTGGAGCAGCGGGGACGGGCCCTGGGCCGCCGCGGGCGCGGCCTCGGCGACGACGGTCGGCGTCTCCGGCGCCGCCGCCGAGGCGGCCTCGGCGCCCTTCAGCTTCACCAGCGGGACCGGCTGACCCTTGCGCAGCACGGGCCCGAGCTGCTGAGCCTGGGCGCCCGCGGCGCAAGCCAGCGCAGCGACCAGGACCCCGGCGAGGGGTCGCAGCGGCGCGGAGCACCAGGACTCGCCGAGGCGATCTCCCCTTCCGAGCTCCGGACTCCGCTTCACCTTGGTTCGATCACGACCCACGTTCGTCTCCGCCTTCCGTTGGACACCCACCGGTGTCTGCGGGGCCTGGGAGTCCGGCGCGCTGGCGACCCGCCGCCTCAGGAGCCCCACGCACCTGCCCTAGGAATCGGCGTCGCGATCCTGAGCGGGCGAGCGGCCGTCCGCTCGGTCCCGCGCCCCCCGGGACCCTCGCCCGCTCAGGATCGCAACGCCGGTTCAGGACCCCGATCCGTCGGCGGGCGGCCCCATGCTCGCTCCGCGAGCGTCGCTGGGCGGCCCCTGCTTCTTCCCTCGACCCGGCTTCTTCTGGCCGCGACCGCGACCGCTCCCCGTCCCGCTTCACTGGTTGGGCAACGGGAGCCCCATGAGCTCGTCGAGGTCCATGCGCTGCAGGCGGATCGCCGCGGCGAGGTCCTTCTCCCGGGCCGCGCGGTCGTCGCCCTCGGCCTCGGCCAGCAGCCGGTAGTTCTGGCGGGCGGCCTCGATCTCGGGCTCCCACTCGGCGCGCTCGAGGCCCTCGAGGCGCATGAGCCAGGTCATGTAGAACTGCGAGCTGGCGAGGGCCTGGCGCGCCTCGCGGGTCAGGGCGGGGTCGGCGTCGGGGTCCTGGGTCAGCGCGTCGACCAGCCGCCCCAGGCGCTCGCGGCTGTCGGGGAGCCCCCCGCACTGCATGCCGGCCTTGGCCGACTCGAGCTCGATCCGGCGCTGGGCGGCGAGGTCGCCCGGGGGCACGAGGGTCGCGGCCTCAGCCAGGAGCTCCTGCGCGCGCTGGGTGTCCCCGGCGCCGAGGGCCTCCTGAGCGCTGGCCAGGAGCAGGCCCGCGCGGTCGTCGACCAGGCGGTCCTGTCCCGGGCCCGCGTGGTAGGCGATCCCGATCACGGGCAGGCACAGCCACCCCGCGAGCGCGAGCTTCCAAGGAAAGCGAGGGGGCGGGTTCACGGGCATGCCTTCTCGTCGTGGGGCGCGGCCGACGGCCCTCATGGTAGGGGATCCAGGCGGGTTTGGGACACCCCCAACGCCTCGGAACCCCAGCGCCTCAGCGCCGCCGGGAGCAGCGCCAGGACGAGGGCGCCGAGCAGGGTCGCGAGCAGCGCGTACTCCCGGCGGGTCAGGCGCTCCCACACCGAGCGCGAGCGCGCGGGGAGGAGGCTCCCCAGGGTGTCCGAGCTCAGGTGCCGGGTGTTGCCGTCGTGGTAGACCCCGCCCAGGCGCGCGGCGATCTGGCGCAGGGTGGGCACGTCCTGCCGCGAGAGCCGGCCCGAGACGAAGCTCCCCTGGTGCGGGTCGCCGACCCCGACCACGAGCAGGTCGCGCACCGACGCCGGGAGCTTGGGCATGCCCTGGGCGGGCACGGTGTCGCCGTCGGAGATCAGGACCACCACCGCCGAGCGCGGGGTCCAGGGGTGCGCGATCCGCGCCGCCTCCTCCAGCCCCGCGAAGAGCTTGGTCTTCCCGCTCTGGAAGGCGTGGTGCATGGGCAGCCCCGAGAGAATGTTGCGCACGACCTCCAGGTCGCGGGTGTCCACGACCACCGCCTTGGCCCCGCTGTAGGTGGCGACCACGCTCACCCGGAAGCGGGTCAGCGGCACGCGGCGGAACAGCGACTCGACCACCTCTCGCGCGCGCCCGAGGCGGCTGGTGTCCCGCTCGAGCCCGGCGTCCTCGAGCCGCATGGAGGGCGAGACGTCGAGCACGAGCACCAGGTGCTCGGGCGGGAGCTCGTGCTCGGGGTCGCTGTCGGCGGAGTGGACCTGGGGCGGGAGCGCGAGCAGGGTCGCCAGCCCCCACGCGACGCCGGCCGCCGCCAACACCCGCAGCGAAGGCGCGGCGTGGGTCCACGGTCGCGGGCGCGCGCTCGGCCCGAAGGCGAGGTAGCTCAGGCGCCGGGTGCGCAGGGCGTGCAGCCCCTCCCCCAGGGCGACGAGGACCGCGGCCAGCGCGGCGAGGACCCCGGCTACCACGGCGTCCTCCGCAGCCCGAAGCCGGCCAGGCAAGCGAGACCGAGCAGGATCAGCCCCGCCCGGGCGAAGGGCCCGAACAGGTCCTGGGCCTCGGCGGCGACCTTCTCCAGCTTCACCGGCTGCATGGCGTCGATCCGCGCGAACACGTGCTCGAGGGCCGCCGGGTCGCCGGCGGCGAAGACCTCGCCCCCGGTGCGGCTGGCGATCGTGGTCAACTCGGCGGGGGGCGCGCTGTCGGCGACGTGGATCGCGTAGACCACGATCCCGGCCGCGCGCAGGCGCTGGGCGACCTCCTCGTCGCGCCCGCCCGAGAGGTCGGCGCTGTAGCCGTCGGAGAGCAGGATCACCATGCGGTCGCCCTCCTCCCGCGCGGCGAGCACCTTCTCGCACGCGAGCAGCGCCTTCCCGATCTCGGTGCCGCCGAACCACGAGGGGAGCTTGGCCGGGTCGAGGAAGGGCGGCGCGCAGCGGAAGGCCGAGGCGTCCGACGTCAGCGGCACCCAGTGCAGGACCTGGTTGCCGAAGATCGTGAGCCCGAAGGCGTCGCCCTCGCGGAAGTCGAGGAACGCGTTGATCGCGCGCATGCACACGTCGTAGCGCCGGTTGCCCTCGGGCCCGTCGTAGCCCCCGGCGCCCATGTCGGCGGTCATGCTCCCCGACACGTCGAGGCAGAACTCGATATTGGTCAGCGCGCGGCGGGTCTCGGGGACGCTGAGCTGGAGCGGGCCCGCGGCGAGCAGGATCGCCACCGCGAGCAGCCCGGGGGCGAGCACCTCGCCGCCGGTGAGCAGCCAGCCCCAGGCGCGGTGGGGGCGACGCCCGTGGTCGAGGGGCAGGGCCACCGCCGTCTGGGGGCTCGGGCGCAGCGCCCGCAGGAGCAGGAGCAAGGGCAGCGCCAGCCCCAGGAGCAGCGCCGGTCGCGCGAAGCCCGAGATCACGCCGGCACCTCGGCCAGGAGCTGGGCCAGGTCCGCCGGCTGGGGCCGCGGGTGGTGCAGCCAAGCCTCGAGGGCCCGGAGCCGCGGGCCGTAGCTCGGGTCCTCGCGCAGCGCGACGAGGGCGTCGGACGGCGCTTGCTCGCTCAGCCCGGCGGCCAGGCACCAGCGCTCGAGGAGCAGGCGCTCGAGCTGCCCGCGCTCGGCGGTGTCGAGCTCGCGCTCGCCGGCGGTGGCGGCGAGCGCCGCGAGGGGGTCCACGGTCGGCGCCTGGGCCGCCGCCCGCGCGCGACGTCGCCCGCCGAGGGCGCCCCAGGCCAGCCAGCCCAGCCCCAGCAGCCACACCGCGCCGACCAGGATCAACGCCGCGCGGTAGCCCCCGCGCTCGGGCAAGCGTCCGGTGTCCAGGGCCTCCGGCGCCAGCGGATCCAGGGCCAGGAGCGGGTCCTTGATCGCCACCGGGAGCGCTTCGAGCCCGTCGGGGCGCGTGCCGTCGGCGCGCTGCAGGTAGTCGCGCAGGTCGTAGCGCCCGGCCTCGAGCCCGTAGTATTCGAGGTCGTAGCGGAAGCCCGTGCCGTGGGGGCCGCCCGCAGCACGCGCACCACGAGCGGCGGGCGCCCCGCCGCCGGGCGCCGCGGCTCGAGGTCCGCCGGGCCGACCACCCCCTCCAGCACCCCGCGCACGCCCACGCTGATCGGGGGCTGACCCTGCGCCAGGGTCAGCCCCGCGCAGAGCAGGAGCAGCGCGAGGGGCCGGCTCACCGGGCGCCTGCCCGAGCAGGCCGCGGGCCTGGAGGAACTGGCGCAGCGGCGCGCGCACCGGGCGGTCGGTGCGCAGGAGCAGGTGGTCGATCCCGCTGCGGCGCAGGCGCTGGCGCACGTCCTCGAGCTCCCCGCGGGCGGCGCGCCCGCGGGTCACGAAGGCCACCCCGGTCTCGGCCTCGCGCCCGAACACCAGCCCGCCGCCGGCGAGGGTGTCCTCCGCCGGGTCGCGCAGCTGGAGCACGGCCACGTCGTGGGCCTGACCCAGGCGCTCGAGGGCCGAGAGCGCCGCCGGCTCGTGGAGGTCGCTGAGCACCACGACCAGGCTGCGCTCGAGGGTCTGCTCGCCGACCTCGCGCAGGCGCTGGGCGAGGTGCGTGGTCTCGTCGTGGCGGTAGCGGCGCAGGCGGTGCAGCCACTGGTAGACCTGGTCGCGGCTGAGGCTCGGGGCGACCCGCAGCGGGCGCGAGCCCGCGCCCACGACGCCCACGGGGCTGACCCGCTCGAGGCAGGCCAGGGCCAGCCCGCCGGCGAGCTCGACCGCGAGCCGATACTTGCTGCGCCGGGTGCTGCTGACCGCCATGGAGGCGCTGGTGTCGACCACGAAGGTCACCGGCAGCGCGCGCAGGGTCTCGTACTCCTTGACGAACACCCGCCCCTTGCGCGCGGTCACCCGCCAGTCGATCCGCCGCACCGGGTCGCCGGGCTGGTAGGGCCGCGACTGGGCGAACTCGAGCCCGCTGCCCACGAAGGGCGAGCGGTCGGTGCCGTAGCGCAGCCCGTCGGCCAGGCGCTTGATCGCGATCTCGAAGCGCCGCGCGTCGAGGGGCTGGAGGTCCTCGAGGGTGCGCTCGCTCACGCGCCTTGCTCGCGCAGCAGGTCGCGCAGGACCGAGGGCCCGGTGTGCCCGTCGGCGAGCGCCTCGTAGGTCAGGCGGATCCGGTGCAGGACCACGTCCTCCGCCAGGGCGAACAGGTCCTCGGGCACGACGTAGTCGCGGCCGTGGATCAGGGCCCGCGCCCGCGCCGCGCGCACCAGCGCGATCCCGGCGCGCGGGCTGCAGCCCAGCTCGAGGGCGGGGTGCGCCCGCGTCTGGTGCACGAGTTCGACCACGTGCTCCACGAACACGTCGGAGACGTGCACCTCCTGCACCGCCTCCATGGCGCGCACGAGGTCCTCGGCGCTGCCCACGGGCTCGTCGGCGACCAGGTCGAACTCGGTGCGCGCCACGGCGCCCACCCCCTCCTTCTTGATCCCCAGCGAGAGGTTGCGGGTCAGCACCTCGCGCTCCTCGTCGCGGGTGGGGTAGGTCAGGCGGTGGCAGAGCATGAAGCGGTCGAGCTGGGCCTCGGGGAGCTCGAAGGTCCCCGCCTGCTCGACCGGGTTCTGGGTCGCGATCACCAAGAACGGCGTGGGCAGGGCCAGGCTCTCCTGGCCGATCGTGACCTTGCGCTCCTGCATGGCCTCGAGCAGCGCGCCCTGGACCTTGGGCGCGGCCCGGTTGATCTCGTCGGCGAGCAGAATGTTCGTGAACACCGGGCCCTTGATCGTGCGGAAGCCCTTGGTCTCCTCGTCGAGCACCTCGGAGCCCAGAATGTCCGCGGGCAGGAGGTCGATCGTGAACTGCACCCGGCGGAACTCGAGGTCGATCGCCTTGGCCACCGAGTTCACGAGCAGGGTCTTGGCCAGCCCGGGGATCCCCTGCAGCAGCAGGTGCCCGCTGGTGAACAGCGCGACCAGCAGGCGCTCCACGACCACGTCCTGGCCCACCACGACCTGGCTCACCCGCTCGCGGACGGACTGGACGAAGCTGGCGCTGGCGGTGGTGGTGGTCACGGGGCCTCCTGGCGTGGGCACACGATACGCCAAGACCGCCGCGGGGCCGCGCGGTTTCAGCGGAGCAGGCGGCGCGAGGATTCGAGCGAATCGCCCCCCGCGTCAGCCGGTCAGGAGGGGACCGGGACGGAGGGAGGATCCGTGAAGCTCAGGTGGTTCCTGTCGCTCGGCGCGCTGCTCGTCGGGCTCTCGTTCGTAGCGCCCGCGGTGGGGCAAGACGCGGCGCCGGCGCGCTACACGCTGGCGGGACGGCTCGCAGGCAAGGTGCTCTACGCCAACGGCCTCGAGGCCCGCGTGGAGGTCGAGCTCCAGGCGAGCGATCGCCCCGGACGCTTCACCGGGAGCTACACCCTGACCCCGATCACCGAGGACGCCTCGACCCCGCGCCGCGGTGAGGTCAGGGCCACGGTCGAGGGGGACACGGTCCGGGCGGCCTTCGACGGCCTGCAGGCGAGCGGGACCCTGGGCGCCGCGGACCCCCACGCCGTGTTCGCGCTCTACGGGAGCTTCGCCCAGCCGGGCGGGGTGTTCATGCTCTACCGCTACCGGCGCTGACCCCACACCGCGACGTCGCTCGGACGGGTCGCGTGAACCGAGTCGGTCCGCGCGCCCGTTCGAGCGACGTCGACGTAGCCTCGAGGTGGGCTAGTAGGGCTGGCTGCCCGGACCCAGGCGCCCCGGGCGCCTCTCAGGGACCGAAGCCGTCGCTGGGCTCGAAGCCTTCGTCCTGGCCTCCGCGCCCGCCGCGAAGCCCTGACCCTGCCCACGGCCGAAGCCCTGGCCTTGCCCACGGCCGAAGCCCTGGCCCTGCCCACGGCCCAGCTGGCCGCGGAAGCCCTGGCCTTGCCCTTGACCCGCTGGCCGCGGAAGCCCGGGCCTTGCCCGCCTTGACCCGCTGGCCGCGGAAGCCCAGGCCTTGCCCTTGACCCGCTGGCCGCGGAAGCCTGGCCCTGCCCACGGCCCCGCCTGGCCCGCTGAAGCCTTGGCCTTGCCCACGGCCCTGCTGGCCGAGGAAGCCTTGGCCCTGCCCGGCCCTGCTGGCCGCGGAAGCCTTGGCCTCGCCCACGGCCCTGCTGACCGCGGAAGCCCTGGCCTTGCCCTTGGCCCCGCTGGCCGCGGAGCCCTGGCCTCGCCAAGGCCCTGCTGGCCGAGGAAGCCTTGGCCTCGCCCTTGACCCCGCTGGCCGCGGAAGCCCTGGCCTCGCCCACGGCCCTGCTGGCCGAGGAAGCCTTGGCCTCGCCCACGGCCCTGCTGACCGCGGAAGCCCTGGCCTTGCCCTTGACCCCGCTGGCCGCGGAAGCCCTGGCCTCGCCCACGGCCCTGCTGGCCGCGGAAGCCTTGGCCTCGCCCTTGGCCCGCTGGCCGCGGAAACTGGCCTTGCCCTTGACCCCGCTGGCCGCGGAAGCCCTGGCCTTGCCCACGGCCCTGCTGGCCGCGGAAGCCTTGGCCTCGCCCTTGACCCCGCTGGCCGCGGAAGCCTTGGCCTTGCCCACGGCCCTGCTGGCCGCGGAAGCCTTGGCCTTGCCCTTGACCCCGCTGGCCGCGGAAGCCTTGGCCTTGCCCACGGCCCTGCTGGCCGCGGAAGCCTTGGCCTCGCCCTTGACCCCGCTGGCCGCGGAGGCCCTGGCCTTGCCCGCGGCCGCCCGGTCCGCCGGCTCCACCGCGATCGCGGTGCATGCCGGGGTCGTGGTCGCCCTCGTCGTTCTCGTGGTTCATGCCGCGCGGGCCACGGCGTTCGCCCTCGCCCTGCATGCCGCGCGGGCCACGGCCTTCGCCGCGCATGCCGCGGCCACGGCCTTCGCCCTCGCCCTGCATGCCGCGCGGGCCACGGCCTTCGCCGCGCATGCCGCGGCCACGGCCCTCGCCCTGCATGCCGCGCGGGCCACGGCCTTCGCCGCGCATGCCGCGGCCTCGACCTTCGCCCTGCATGCCGCGCGGGCCACGGCCTTCGCCGCGCATGCCGCGGCCTCGACCTTCGCCCTCAGGAGCGCCGGCCTCGGGCTTCGCCGCGGGGGCGGGCGTCGCGTGTTTCTTGTGGGCTTCGAAGATCCCCTGCCGAAGCTGCTCGCGGGTCAGCGCGCCCTGGTCGTGCTGCTCGTGCAGCCGCTGGAGCTCCTGCTCCAGCGCCGAGGGCGCCTCGGCCTGGGGGGTCTCGGAAGGGGTGGTGTCTTGGGCGTAGCCGAAGCCCGCCATGAGCGCGCTGCACGCCAGCGCCGCGATCCAGGTCTTCATAGGGAGCGTTCCTCTCTTGCTCTGTTCGGGGAACGCCCTGCGTCTGCGCGGGTTCTCGTCCAACGCGGTTAAATCTCGTTCACGCGACGCTCATGAAGCCGCGTTCACGGTCTCAGCGCACGGTGCCCTGGATCGCCGGGGCGATCGTTGGCAAGAGCAGGTCCGCGTCGTCGACCTCGCGCAAGTAACCGCCTCGACCGCGGGTGCCGAGCTCGCGCAACACGTCGGACTCGCGCCCGATCCCGTAGACCAGGAGCACCGCCGGCGCGAGCTTCTTCTTGGCGCGCTCCTTCTGGCCGTCTTCGAAGGCCTTGAGCACGTCCTCGGTCTTCTCGCGCACGAACAGCCCGTCGGTCACGAGCACGATCGAGAGCTCGTCGCGGGGCTCGGCCAACGCCTGGCGGAGCGCGGTGATCACCTGGGTGTCCCCGCCGGCGCCGCGCTGGGCGAGGAAGGCCGCGGCGGACTCGGTCGCCTGCAGCGAGGGGAGCGCGGCCCACCCGGGAGGGATCCCCTCCTCGGGCACGCCAGGCCAGCGCCGGGTGTCGTGGTTGAAGGCGATCAACGCGATCTCGACCTCGTCGACCGGTTGCTGGGCGACGCGCAGCACTGCACTGCAGGCCTGACCGAACTTGTTGCCGCGCATGCTGCCGGACGTGTCCACCACGAACACGATCCGGCGCGTCAGGCGAGCTTCGGGCTGAACGACGGTGAGGAACCCTGCGACGAGGAAAACGGCAGGGAAGCAGGCAAGCCGGAGCATGAACCCTCCTAGCTTTCCCCGCTTTTTAGACGAGCGCTGCCTCGGAGCCGCCCGCCTTGAACTCAGTATGGCAACGCCCTACGCGGTTGTAAGGGTCAGCGAAAGTTTGCCGGCTGGAGCCCTCTTAGCGCGGGCCCTCCCGCTCTCGCAGCGCCGCCGAGAGCTCGTTGAGCTCGACCGCGACCTCCTCGAAGGCGTCGTGGGGCCGCAGCGTGGTGTGGGCGTGGTAGTCGCCGTCCCGCAGCGCGCGCAGGTGTCTGCGGAAGGCGTAGGTCGGGCCCACCATGCGGTGCGTGAACAGGATCGAGCAGGCGACGCTCAGCACCACGAACACCAGGCTCAGCAGCGCCAGGATCACGAACACGTCGTTCTGGTAGTCCGTGAGGATCGAGCGCATGTCCGAGGAGACGCCGCTGAACTCGAGCCAGCGCGCCTCGCGCTGGCGCTGGTGATAGCCCAGCACCCCGAGCAAGGTCGCGGCGAACGCCAGGCTCAGGACCACGTTCACCAGGCCCAGGCGCAGTTGGATCCGGGGCTCGAGCAGGTAGTTGCGGACCTTGCGCCTGCGGCGCCCCTCCGCCCCTGGGTGGTCGTTCATGCTGCCCCTCGCCGGCCTGCTAGCTCTTGACGGCTTCCTTCTCGTTGGCGCGCTGGCGGCCGAACTCCTCGTCGGCCTTGACCCGCGCGATCACGTCGGGGAGGTCGGTCACGCCCTCCTTCACCTTGAACAGCGCGTCCTGGAAGATCGTCTTCATGCCGTTCTGGATCGCGACGTGGCGGATCTCGTGGGTCGGCGCGTGCTTGTTGATCAGCCCGCGGATGTCGTCGTCCATGGAGAGCACCTCGTGGGTGCCGCAGCGGCCCTTGTAGCCCACGCCGTTGCACTTGGGGCAGGGCTTGCGGCTGTTGAGGTTCTCCACGGCCTTGTACATCGTGCCCTTGACCTCGCGCGGGTCCCACTCGAGGAGCTTGCGCTCCTCGGGGGTGGGGGTCCACTCCTCGCGGCACTTGTCGCACGTGCGACGCAGCAGACGCTGGGCGCACACCACCAGCAGCGAGGACGACACCAGGAACGGCTCGATCCCCATTTCGATGAAGCGCGTGACCGTGCCCGCGGCGTCGTTGGTGTGCAGCGTGCTGAACAGCAAGTGGCCGGTGAGCGAGGCCTCGATCGCGATCTCGGCGGTCTCGAGGTCGCGGATCTCACCCACCAGAATGATGTCCGGGTCCATACGCAGGTAGCAGCGCAGCGCCCGGGCGAAGTCGAGCCCGATGCTCTTGTGCATCTGCATTTGGTTGATGCCGTCGAGGGGATACTCGATCGGGTCCTCGGCGGTCTGAATGTTGACCCCGACGTCGTTGACCTCGCTCAGACCGGAGTAGAGCGTGGTGGTCTTGCCAGACCCGGTCGGGCCCACGTTGAGGATCATGCCGTAGGGCTGCTTGCAGCCCCAGCGGTACTTCTCGAGGTTGATGTCCGAGAAGCCCATGCCGTCGAGGCCCAGGGCGACCGAGCCCTTGGCCAGGATGCGCATGACGACCTTCTCGCCGAAGGCCATGGGGCCCGTGGCGACGCGGAGGTCGATGTCCAGTCCGCGGCGGCTGAAGCGCTTGAACTTGATCTTGCCGTCCTGAGGCAGACGCCGCTCGGCGATGTCCAGGTTCGACATGATCTTGAGGCGGCTGATCAAGGGGTTCAGGTTCTTGATCTTGAAGCGCAGCTTCTCCTGGAGCGTGCCGTCCACGCGGTAGCGCACCCGGGCGAAGTTCTCGTAGGGCTCGATGTGAATGTCCGACGCCCCGCGGGCGTAGGCGTCCTCGATCACCTGGTTCGCGAGCTTGACGATCGGGCTCGACTCCTCGGTGTTGTCGCCGTCGTCGATCTCGACGGTCTCGGTGTCGTCCTCACCGAGCTCGGCCATGAGGTTGCCGAAGTCGCTGGCCGAGGCCAGGTCCTTCTTCGACTCTCCCAGCTTGGCGACGAGGACCTCGTTGATCGCGGTGTTCGTCGCGACGAACACCTCGGCGATGTGCAGGTCGGTGGCGGCCTCGAAGTTGTTGCGCCGCGTCTGGTCGAGCGGGTTGCTCATGACCACCGACAGGTTCTTCGAGTCCAGCTTGCGCAGCGGGAGGATCCGATACTTGCGCACGACCTCCTTGGTCACGACCTCCCACAGGCGTTCGTCCCAGTGCACGTCGGCGCCGTGGACATTGATCACCTCGGCGCCGCCCATGCGCGCGTAGTACTCGGCGAACTCGTCCTCGGTGCGCTCGACGTCCGGGTCGCGGATCACGTGGATCAGGCGGCCCAGGTAGCGTCCGATCGTCTCCAGGAGCTTGAGGTCCTGGAAGCTGAAGAACTCCTCCCCGCTGTTGGGGTCCTTGTTCATGACCTGCAGCGCGCCGACCACGTAGTCCTCGCCGTCGGCGATCGGGACGGTGAGCATCGTGCGCACGGTGTAGCCCGTGGCCTCGCCCAGCAGGTTCACGAAGTCTTCGTCGTTGCGGGCGTCGAGGGAGGTGATCGACTTGTTGCGGGCCGTGGACTTGCCCACGATCCCTTCGTTGGGGCCGAGCTTGGCGTTGCTCAGCTTCTCCAGGCTCGAGCTGAACTTGCTCTCGAGGCCGGGGTGATTGCGGAACAGGGACTTCGAGTAGAACAGGTTCGTGAGGTGGGAGTTCTGCTGCCCGTCGAGCATCCACACGATCAGCACCTCGGCGCGGATCGGGTCGACGAGCTTGCCCACCGTGAGCCGGAAGATCGTCTCCAGCTGCTTCTCGCGCACCGGGTCCTTGCGCACCAGGTAGCGCAGGAGCGTGCTCATCAGGCGCTCGATCCGCCGGTCCGCGGGGGAGGAGCGCCCGCGACGCCGGCGCATGCGCCCGCGGGAGGTGACGATGGTCTGCGCGCCCTCCTCGGCCGGGGCGTCCCCGTCGTCCTCGTCGGTCTCCAGACCCTCGAAGAAGTCGTCCAAAGCGTGGGAGAAGATGCTGACGTTGGCCTCGTCGTCCTCGTCGTCCTCGTCGTCCTCGTTCAGCGCGGGGGCGGCGTCCTCGCCGTTGTCGAGCCAACCCAGGCCGCTCTGATCGTCGACCTCGGCCCGGATCGTGCTCCCCGGATCCGCGGAGGCGGGGTCGTCCTCCTCGTCCTCGCTCAACCAGTCGAGCGCGTCCTGGAGCTCCTCCTCGCCTTCACCGTCATCGTCGGCCTCGGCGCCGAGCCAGCCCAGCACGTCATCGTCGTCGTTACTCATCCCACTCCTCGACGGTTGGTGACGGCAACCGCCACCTGGAAAGGATCGTAGACCTCGCGGCGAATGCGTTCAACGCAAGCTCACGAGCCCCGCTGCGCCAACCGCGCCAGGAAGGACTCCCAGGCTTGCTCCTTGGCCTCCTCGAAGGCGGCCTCGAAGGCAGCGCGCAGCTCCGGGTCCGCGGGGTCGAACCCCGGGGAGGTAGGCAGCCTGCCGCTCGCCTGGCGCTCCAACAGCTTCTGGGCGTCCGACGGACTGAGCGGCACCGGCTCCTCCGCCGACGCCGCCGGGCGCGCCCGCGCCTCGACGGGGACCGCGGCCATGTCGGAGAGCTCCTCCTCGAACACGTCCCCGGGAATGTTCAGGTCGGTAGACCCCTTCTTGGACGCCTGCTTGGCCGCGACCTCCACCACCTTGCCCCGCTGGGAGCCCGCCGCCGCCGGCACCTGAGGGCGACCCTTGGGGGAGGTGGTCAAGCTCGGCAGGGGGGCGGGTGCGGCCGGGGGAGGAAGTGGCAGCGCCGCCCCCTCGCCGGAGATCGGACGGTCGTCGAAGGCGCCCGGGGCCCAATCCCCCAGCTCTTCGCGCTCCTCCCCGCTCTCCAGGTGCTTGAGCTCCTTGAGGTCCTCGGGGTCGAGCTCGACGTCGGAGTCGTCCTCGCTCATGTCCTCGACCAGGTGCTCCTCGTCGGAGCCTGCGTCGTCGGGGTCGAGGTCCATGTCGTTGAGGTCGAGCTTGAAGTCGTCGTCGACCAGGGCGTCGTCGTCCAGGTCGACGTCGTCCAGGTCCGCGTCGTCCAGGTCGACGTCGTCCAGGTCCGCGTCGTCCAGGTCCGCGTCGTCCAGGTCCGCGTCGTCCAGATCGGCGTCGACGGCAGGCTCCGCGGCCCCGCCGAGGTCGCTCTCGAGCTCCGCGTCGTCCAGGTCGGAAAATCCGCTACCAGGCCCGTCCAGGTCGACGTCGTCCAGGTCCGCGTCCTCCAGGTCCGCGAGCCCGCCGTCCGGGGCGCCCGGGGCGTCGTCCAGGTCCGCGTCGTCCAGGTCCTCGTCGTCCAGGTCCGCGTCGTCCAGGTCCGCGTCGTCCAGGTCTGCGTCGTCCAGCTCCCCGACGTCGGTGGCAGGGAGTCGCTCGGAGCCGGTGGACGGGATCCGCTGCGACCCCGAGGAGACCTGGCGCGCCCGATCGGCCAGGGCCCTGGCCCGCGCGGCGTCGCGCTGGCGAATCCCCTCCTCGACCTCGACCACGTCGTCGGCGCTGATGCTCCCGCGCTCGACCAGGACCTCGGAGAGCGGGGTCACCCCGCCCGAGTCCATGTAGCCCTTCTTCTGCTCGGCGAGCGCGTCCTCGATCCGCTCCTGGTCGAGGAGGTTCATGCGCAGGCACTGCCTCCCGAAGCGCTTGTCGTAGTCGCGCTGCTCGCGGTAGGTGCACGCGTTGAGCACCGAGCGGTGCTGGCGCTCGGTGAGGAAGCCCAGCTCGACCATCAGCGGACCGATCTCGAGCGGCTCGCCCGCGTCCTCGCGGTCCTGCTGCTCTTGCGAAGCCTTCCGCACCTGGAACTTGCTCACGAGCTTGTTGTCCAGGGCGATCTTCGTGTAGAGGTCGTCCGAGATTGCGCGGTCGGTCAAGGCCATGGGGTCTTCCCTGCACCCAGAGGGTAAGCCGGCACTATACTTGGCGCGGCCCGGCCCACCAACCCGGCCCACGTCCTCGCCCTCGATTGACCGAGCCGGCCGCGACCCACGGCAGGGCGCCCGGCGGGCGACGCTCGCCGCGAGCCCTTGGCGTGATTAGCCCTGGGGTCCTAGAACGCGTCCTCGACCTCTGCGAGTCGCGCCGCGAGCGCGGCCGCGCTCTGGGGACGTCGGTCGGGCCCGGACATGAGGTCGTCCAGGACCCGCAGAAAGGGCGCCGGCACGTCCCCCAACACCTCGCTCGGCTTGGGCAGGCCCCGATCCATGATCCGCCCGATCAAGCGCATGGACTCCGGCTCGTCCACCGGGGGCCGCCCGAGCAGCATTTCGAACGCGCACACGCCCAGGGCGTAGAGGTCCACGCTCTGGTTGAACTCGGCGCTGTGGAACACCTCGGGCGCGAGGTAGAGCGGGGTCCCAATGAACTCCTCGTCGAGGGTGATCCCCCGGTCCGGCAGGCGGCGCGCGAGGCCGAAGTCGCCCAGCACGACCTTGCCGTACTTGTCGAAGAACACGTTCCCCGGCTTGACGTCCCGGTGCACGATCCCCTTGGCGTGGAGGTAGCTCAACGGCGCGATCAACTGCTCCATGATCCCGTGCACCTCGCGCGGAGAGAGCCGCCCGCGCAGTCGCAGGCGTCGCCGCAGCGTGCCGCCAGGAATGAAGTCCATGACGTAGTAGAAGTGCCCGTGCTCGCGACCGCTCTCCACGAAGCCCACCAGCGCCGGGTGATCCAGGGCGGCCAGGGTGTCGATCTCGCGGCGGAAGCGGAGCAGGGTCTCCGTGTTCTGCATGAGGTGCGGCCACACGATCTTCACCGCGCGCAGCCGCTCTTCACCTTCCCGAGCCGCGGTGAACACGCAGGAGGTCCCCCCCCGGCCAATGCAGTCGATCAACGTCCAGGCGCCGATCCGCTCGGGCCACGACTCGTTGGAGCGTGGCCCACGCCGGGTCTCCGTGTTGCTCAGCGCGCGCTCGAGCTTGACCCCCAGCTCCGTCTCGTTGACCGGCTTGAGCAAGTAGTCCTCGGCCCCGGAGCGGAAGGCTTCCTGCAGCAGCGTCTCGTCGTCTTCGCCAGAGACGACCAGGATCGGCGGGCAAGGGTTGAGCTTGCTCCGCACCTGCTGCACCACGTCCAACCCGCTGAGGTGGGGCATGCGCATGTCGGTGATCACGGCTTCGGGGGCGTCGTCGGCGAGCTGGTCGATCGCCGTCCGCGGATCGCGGTAGGCGCGAACGTCGTAACCCCTCTTGCGCAGACTCTTTGAGAGGAAGGCGAGGGTCACCCCGTCGTCGTCCACGACGGTGACCACCCGCTTCGCGCCAGAGCCATCGACCACGAACTGCCGTCCCTCCCGCACGTTAGCCGTGCACCCCGCGTCCTGCCACTCGCGCCGCGCTCGAACCGAGGAGGCCCCTCAAGTCCCGGAAGAACAGGGACTAACCTTCTGCCCCCGAATCCCTTGCACCCCCGACCCGGCCCCCGCGGGGGCGCGACGCGGCCCGCTCCGGGGCTTCGCAAACTCGCATAAACAACTACTGGGCTATGCCTTACGTGTCTCGCGGCAGGCCCTGCCCCTTGAGCGGCTTGATGGACGCGGCTACTGTCGGCTAGGGGTTATGCGCCCTCGAGGAGATCACTGGCGCACGAAAGATTCAGACGCTCGTGACCTTCTTGCCCATGCACCGTCAGACCCCCCAGGAGGGGCCCATGGACATTCGCAGGCTGGCACCGGGCGACCGACTGCTCGACTATCGCGTCTTGGAGCGCCTCGGCGAAGGCGGCTTCGGTCAAGTCTTCCGCGCCGAGCACGAGCTGCTCAAGCGGATCGTCGCGATCAAGGTCCCGCGGGATCAGGGCGGACTCGCGGCGCTCCGCCACGAGGGCGTGGTCCAGTCCTCCCTCGATCACGGCAACATCGTGCGCACGATCGAGCTCAGCCTCTCCCACGACCCGCCCTACGTGGTCATGGAGTACGTGGACGGGAGCTCCCTCGCCGAGCTGATCCGCCGCGAGGGTGGCCTGCCCTGGCGTCGCGCGGCGCGCATCCTGCGTGAGACCGCGAACGCCCTGCACCACGCGCACCAGCAGGGCGTCGTGCACGGAGACATCAAGCCCGGCAACGTGCTCGTCGAGCCCGGCCGCAAGGGTCGGGTCATGCTCACCGACTTCGGCCTGGGCCGCGTGTTCGAGGGCCCCCAGGGCAACCTGCAGATCTCGCGCAGCCTGGAGCTGGCGACCTCGGGCGCCGAGGTCCAGGGCACGATCCGCTACCTGGCCCCGGAGCTCATGCGCGGCGAGAACGCCGACGAGCGCGCGGACATGTACAGCTTCGGCGTGCTCCTGTTCGAGACCCTGACGGGACGCCTGCCCGAGGGCCGTGAGGTCCCGACCGAGCTCGTGCCGGGGCTCCCCGCGGAGTTCGACCGGATCTTCACCCGGCTGTTCACCCGCCGGGAGCGCCGCCCGCGCTCCCTCGAGGCCACGCTGGTCGAGCTCAACGCGCTGGTGGAGGGCAAGCCCAGCGGCAACCCCCACGCCGTGCCCGCCAAGCACGAGGCCGGCGTGTTCCCCGCCCCCGTCACCGCCGTGGCAGCGGAGCCGACCTCCCCCGCCGAGCAGAGTCCGGTGTTCCGCCGCTGGCGCGACAACCTGCTGCAGAAGACCGCCGAGGGGATCGACGTGCCCCAGGTCCAGGAGCTCCCGGTCGAGGGCGTGTTCGGGCGCTGCTGGGGCGCGACCGCCGAGGGCGAACCCCACCACCGGATCTACGCCACGGTGCAGGACGTCGTCGACGGGAACCTCGCGCGCACCCTCATGGTCGAGGCGCGCCAGGTGTTCGAGCGCGAGAAGGGGATCTGGGAGAAGGAGGTGACCTTCGCCGTGGTCGCCCGCAAGGTCGAGGACCTCGACCGCGTGCTGTGGACCTTCAAGTCCTTCTCCATGGGCTGGTGGCGCCGGCGCCGGGTGCTGCTCTACACCACCGACGCGCGCCGGCTCTACGCCAACGAGCTCGGGTGCGATCCTGCGGGCAACGCGCTGAAGCGCGGCTTCGTCACCGCGCTGACCCGCGCCGTCGACCTCGCCAAGCCCAACGCGACCCACAGCGCGGTGGCCACCCGCCGTCAGTGCTACCGCGGCTCCGCGTGGGGCGCGGGCATGGCGCTGCTCATGGCCTTCGGCGTCGTGGTGAGCGTCATGTCCCTCGAGCTGGCCGCGCGCTGCAACCTGCGCAACGGCGCCAAGAGCCAGCCGTCGGTCGTCGCCGCGCCTGGTGACGCCGCGCTCTCCGAGCAGGTCGAGGCCTACCTCGAGGAGCACCCGGGGGCGGACCTCGACACCCTCGTCGAAGCCCTCGACGCCGACCGCGAGGACGTCCTCGCCGCGCTCTCCGAGCTCGAAGCCGAGACCCTCGTCCCCGTGGCGATCGTCCCCGTGCCGCCCACGACCCAGGACGGCGTCGTCACCCCGGAGCCCAAGACCGGCACCGACGGCGTCGTCACCCCCGAGCCCAAGGCCGGCACCGACGGCGTCGTCACCCCCGAGCCCAAGACCGGCACCGACGGCGTCGTCACCCCCGAGCCCAAGACCGGCACCGACGGCGTCGTCACCCCGGAGCCCAAGACCGGCACCGACGGCGTCGTCACCCTGGAGCCCAAGGCCGGCACCGACGGCGTCGTCACCCCGGAGCCCAAGGCCGGCACCGACGGCGTCGTCACCCCCGAGCCCAAGGCCGGCACCGACGGCGTCGTCACCCCGGAGCCCAAGGCCGGCACCGACGGCGTCGTCACCCCCGAGCCCAAGACCGGCACCGACGGCGTCGTCACCCCGGAGCCCAAGACCGGCAACGACGGCGTCGTCACCCCGGAGCCCAAGGCCGGCACCGACGGCGTCGTCACCCCGGAGCCCAAGGCCGGCACCGACGGCGTCGTCACCCCCGAGCCCAAGACCGGCACCGACGGCGTCGTCACCCCGGAGCCCAAGACCGGCACCGACGGCGTCGTCACCCCGGAGCCCAAGGCCGGCACCGACGGCGTCGTCACCCCCGAGCCCAAGACCGGCACCGACGGCGTCGTCACCCCCGAGCCCAAGACCGGCACCGACGGCGTCGTCACCCCGGAGCCCAAGGCCGGCACCGACGGCGTCGTCACCCCCGAGCCCAAGGCCGGCACCGACGGCGTCGTCACCCCGGAGCCCAAGACCGGCACCGACGGCGTCGTCACCCCCGACGAGCCCAAGGTCGAGCCCTCGCGCTGGTTCTAAGCCTTCCTCCGACCCGCCCACCGGCCCAAGCGCTCCGCCCCGCCTCTGGCAGGGCGGAGCGCTTCGTTGGTCCGGGTCCGCCCGAGAAACCGCGCTTCGCCCGGTATACTCCCGGGCGGAGGCGTCCGCCGTGGAACGGGACCTGCAAACTGCACGCGAGCGCGATCGCTTCCTGCGGAACCTGGAGCAAGCTGGCAGTCGGACGACCTCCTCGTCGCCCGCCCCTGCGACCCCGTCCGTCGCGGCGAACCTGCCCTCGCTGACCCCGACCGCGCACACGTCGGTGCACGCGATCCAGCGCCTGCAGGACATGAGCGACTACCTCGTCGGGTTCGGGCTGATCCTGCTCGCCCTGGCGGCGACCACCGGCCTGGTGCTCGCCTTCGGCAGCGACCTGGACGGGGTGTGGCGGGTGTTCGGCTTCCTGGCGAGCACCCTGGTCGGCGTGTTCATGTACGTGTTCCTCAAGTGCGTGGCCGACGCCATGCGGGCGCTGGCCGACGTGGGCGAGCTGGGACGCTCGCTGGAGCTGCGCCTGCACGCCATGCAAGACATTATCGAACAAGAGTTTAGCGACAACGCGGGCTGACCCCGCGCCTCGCCGCCTGAACCCACCCCGAACCCCACGCGTTAGCCTCAGGTATGCGTCTCTCGCCTCCCCGCAACCCCGAGCAGGGCGCCGCCCTGATCCTGACCGTGCTCGTGCTCGCGGTCATGGTGATCCTCGTGGTCCAGTTCACCTTCTCGGTGCGGGTCGAGGAGCAGATCGTGCAGAACACCGAGGACGACGCGGCCCTGGAGGTCGCGGCTCGCTCCGCGCTCCCCCTGGTCGAGGGCCTGTTCCGGGACGACCGCAAGAACGGCAACCCCGCCGGCAGCATGGACACCCTCGCCGACATTTGGTGCGACCCCAACACCGAAGACCAGCGGGTGTTCCAGGTCGGCCAGGTCCAACTGACCCTCGAGGTCGAGGACCTGGACCGGCGCTTTCCGCTGCTGTGGCTCGCTGACGAGGACCGTGAGGAGTACGCCAAGGTCGCCCTCAAGCGCCTGATCGAGCTGGTGAAGCCGGTGGAAGGGATCGACGCCGAGGCCACGGCGGACCTGATCGCCGACAAGGTCAAGCAGCTCGCCGAGCAAGGCAGCTCCGGTGGTGAGGCCGCCCGCGGCCGCACCTCCCTGGAGCAGCTCCTGGAGGACCAAAACCTGGATCGCGCGGTGCTCTTCGGCACCCCGGGGGACGAGCCGACCGAGGGCCTGGCCCCCTACGTGACCCTCTGGCCCCTGGACACGATCAACCTCAACACCGCCTTCGCCCCGGTCCTCGGCGCGTTCCTGCCCGAGAAGAACAACGACGCCCCCGAGCCCGCGAGCCTGTGGGAGCAGACCGACGAGCTGCTCGTCGCGATCCGCCGCAAGCGGATCGATCCCACCTTCGTGGACCCCGAGGGCACCCAGACCTCGGGGGAAATGGGGGCCTCGCGCCAGTGGCCGGGGACCGCGTTCGAGGAGCCCGCCAAGCTCACCGAGGACGTGCACGACCTGCTGAAGACGGTGTTCAGCGGCGCGGCCCAGGGTCAGGGCCAGGGCCAAAACCCGCCAGGCCAGAACCCGCCGGGCCAGAACCCTCCGGGTCAGACCCCTCCGGGCCAAACTCCCCCGGGCCAGCAAGGCGAGGAGCAGACTCCAGGGCAGCAGTTCCAGGCCACCCTGGCCGTCGAAAGCAGATACTATGCGGTTCGGGTCACGGCCGAGCTCATGGGAGGCGAGGGCGTCCCCGACGACGAGGACGCCGAACCCATTCGAGCCGTGTACCGCGTGATCCTGTACCGCAACCCGCAAGACACCGTCACCGCGCTGAGCTTCGACGAGGTTCCGCAGTGAACTCGGGGCTCTACCGCCTGCTGACGGTCGCGGCGAACCTGGCCTTGATCGCCCTGATCGCGGTGACCGCGCTGGGGATCTTCAAGGCGGGCGAGCTGCCCCCCGACGAGCGGATCCCCAAGGTCTACCCGCCCGACCGCGCGATCGAGCAGAGCCAGGCCCAGAGCAACGAGCTCCAGACCTTCGCGGTCGTGTGGCAGCAGCTCGACGTGCCCAAGCCCGTCGTCAACACCGCCCCGGTCAACACCACCCCGCCCCCCCCGCCCCGGCCCCAGGACCTCTCCAACCGCTACAAGGTGCGCATGGTCCTGTTCAACGCCCAGGAGCCGAACAACAGCCAGTGCGTGATCGCCTCGGCCATGGGCGACACCAAAGGGCGGATCGTGACCAAGGGCGACGTGCTCGACGGCTACAAGATCACGAGCATCGAGGTCGACGGCGCCGACGCCGTGGTGACCCTCGACGACAACGGCGTGCCGCGCAAGATCCGGCTCCAGGGGCCGACCCAGTGAACCTGCCCACGAGCCAACGCGTCCCCTGCGCGAAGCGAGGTCGCCCGTGATCGGCGTAGGTTTGGAGCTCGGCGCCAACGTGATCAAGATCGCGGTGGTCGAGAAGCGCGGCTCGACGACCAAGATCCGCGACTTCGAGGTCCACAAGATCGACGCCAAGAAGGGCGACACCGAGGACGACGTGGTCAGCGTCGTGGACGAGGCCTTCAAGCGACTGAAGGCGCCCCGCGCCGACGTCGTGGCCTCCGTCCGTGCGCAGGACTGCATGATCCGCGAGATCATCGTCCCCTTCCTCGACCAGGAGAAGATCCGCAAGACGGTCAAGTATCAGGCGGAGAACTACTTCACCACCGCCTCGATCGACGACCTGATCATCGAGTACCACAAGTTCGCCGAGGTCGACACAAAGTCGAAGCTCCTCGTGGCCGGGATCAAGAAGGCGCACATTGCGCGGCGCCTGACCTTCCTCGACGAGTGCGGGGTCGACCCCCGCGCGATCGACCTCGACGTGGCCGCGCTCTACAACGCCTGCGCCCACGCGGGGGTGTTCGAGGACCAACCCGCGGCGCTGGTGATCGACATCGAGGCGGACACCCTCAAGATCGGCGTCGTGGAGGGCGGCGAGCTGCGCCTGGCCCGCGCCCTGCGCATGCGGGTCAACAAGGCCAGCCTGCAGAAGGCCCGCGACGGCAAGGACAGCGGGATCTACGACACCGCCGCGGACGAGAGTCAGCGCCTGCCGGTGGTGATCCTCGACGACGGCGAGGACGACGCCTTCAGCCTCGAGGACTCGGGGATCTCCGAGGTCGAGCGCGAAGGGATCATCCACCGGATCTTCATGGAGATCGACCGCACCGTGGCCACGGTCAACCTCAGCCACGACGTGGAGCTGATCTGCCTCACCGGGCCCTCCTGCGCGCTGGAGGGGATCAGCGAGCTGTTCAGCGAGCACTTCGAGATCCCCGCCCGACGCCTGGACTTCGCCGAGCACTACGGCGGCGAGAAGGGCGCGCGCAAGGGCGGAGCCGCCCTCGAGGGCGGGACCGCGATCGGCCTCGCGCTCAAGGCGCTGGGGATCGACCACGCGGGCATGGACTTCCGCCAGGAAGAGTTCGCCTACCGCGGGACCTTCGACCAGCTCAAGCGCGGCCTGGCCTGCACCCTGACCCTCCTGTTCGCGCTGACCTTCCTCTATGCCTTCGCGCTCAAGGAGCAGCTGCACCAGAAGGACGAGGCCCTGGTCGCGGTCCAGCACCTCCAGGGCAGCCTCTACACCGTGCTGTTCCCCTCGCTCTACGACACCGAGTTCGACCACATGGAGCTGCGGGCGAGCACCTACAGCGCGTCGCTGGCCGAGGAGTACGACCTGCTCCAGCAGCGCTTCGAGGGCAGCAACGACGACAACGCCCCCGTCGCCTCGTCCCTCGAGATCCTGCGCCGCTTCTGCCAGGCCAAGGCCTCCCTCGGCCAGCGCTGGGACGTGCAGGTCGAGAACGTGCGCGTCAACCCGCGCCGCCACCAGCAGAACACCTTCCGCTGCAGCAGCCCGCAGCCCGCCGCGGCCACCGCCCTGGCCCAGGCGCTGGAGAACGACGACTTGCTCAGCGTCGAGCCGCCCCAGACCCAGTTCGACAAGCGCCGCAACCGCACCGTGTTCACGATCGTGCTCAAGGTGCGCGAGAACCTGGAGGAGGAGTAAATGGCCGCCCAGTCCTCCGACGAGTTCGACGTCCTCACGTTCTTCATTTACGTCATGGCCCTGCTCACGGCGATCGTCGGCGTGTTCGCGCTGTGGAACCGCTCCAAGGTCTCCAAGGCCCACAAGGAGCTGACCCGCGAGATCAGCCGCCTCGAGGACATGGACGAGATCGCCCTCGACGAGAACTTCCGCGAGTGGTTGGCCAAGGACCGCGAAGCCAGCAAGTCGCGGGGCGGGCGCACCGGCAACGACTTCCTGGCCCTGATCGACAACACCGTGAGCAAGTTCGGCTGGAGCAACGGCAAGCTCCAGGGCCGCACCCCCTCGGAGCAGAACGACGAGCTGCTGGTCAAGCTCACGGTCAAGGACATTCGGATCGAAGACCTGGTGCGCTTCTGTATCGAGGTCGAGAAGGCCTGGCCCGGCGCGCGGGTCAGCGAGATCCCCAGCCTCAAGTTCAACGAGAAGGAAGAGACCTGGGACACGACCTTCGCCTTCACGATCTTCCGCCCCGACAAAGAGTCGAGCTGACCCGCAGCGGTCCTTGATCTACCTCGATCACAACAGCACCAACCTCGTCGACCCTCGGGTGCGCGCCGCCTACGAGCGCGCCCTCGACGAGGCCTGGGCCAACCCTTCGAGCCCTCACGCCCCCGGCCGCCACGCCAAGAAGCTGCTCGAGGTCGCCCGCGAGCAGGTCGCCGCGCTGGCCGGAGTCAGCCCCGGCCAGGTGACCTTCACCGGGAGCGGGAGTGAGGCCCTGAACCAGGCCCTGCGCAGCGCGCTTCCCCCGGGCGCTCGCGCCCTGGCCAGCGCCGTCGAGCACCCCGCCGTGCTGCGCGCGCTCGAGGCGCTCGCCGCGGAGCGCGGCGTCGCCGTCGAGCTCGCCCCCGTCGACGGCCAGGGCCGCCTCGACCTCGCCGCCTGGGAGGCGCGCCTCGACCCGACCCCGAGCTTGGCCTGCCTCCAGTCCGCCCAGAACGAGGTCGGCACGCTGCAGCCGGTGGCCGAAGCCGGCGCAGCGGCCCAGGCCCGGGGCGCGCCGCTCCTGCTCGACGCGAGCCAGGCCCTGGGCCGCGTGGCCTGGGTCTGGCCGGACCTGCCCTGGGACTACCTCGTGATCTCGGGCCACAAGCTGCGCGCGCCGCGGGGCGCCGCGGCCCTCGTGCACCGCGGCCGCGCGCCCGAGCCGCTGCCCTTGATCCTCGGCGGCTCCCAGGAGCGCGGGCGTCGCGCCGGCACCGAGCCCGTGGCCCCGATCGTGGCCCTGGGCGAGGCCTGCCGCCTGGTCGCCGCAGGCACCCTGCTCGACGCCGCGGCCCTCGAGGCCGAGCGCGCCTGGTTCGAGGCCGCGCTCCTGGCCGCGATCCCCCGCGCACGGGTCCTCGGCTCCGACGCGCCTCGCCTGCCCAACACGACCCTGCTCTGCGTGCCCGGCGCGCGGACCGAGGCCCTGCTCGCGCGGCTGGACCTGGCCGGGGTCAGCGCGTCCGCCGGCTCTGCCTGCAGCTCCGGCGCCCTCGAGCGCAGCCATGTGCTCGAGGCCATGGGCGTCCCCCCCGAGCTGGCGCAGGGCCGCGTGCGCTTCTCCCTCGGCCCGGAGACCTCCCGCGCTGACCTCGCGCGCGCGGTCGAGGTCCTCGCCGCGGCGGCCGCCGACGCTGGCGCGTGAGCTGGCACGAGCTCGAGCTCCGGGTCGACGCGGACGCGCACGAGGCCTTGACCGCGCTCTTGTTCGAGCTCGGCTGCGCCGGGATCGCGGAGGAGCTGCCGCCGCGCTCAGTGTGGGAGCCTTCGGCCCCGGACCCTGCCGGACCGCGGACCCTGCGCGCGAGCTTCGAGGACCCCGACCGCGAGGCCCTGGACGCGACCCTGGCCGCGCAGGGCTACACCGGCGCCTGGCGCGCGCTCCCCGACGTGGACTGGGCCGAGGCCTGGAAGGCCGCGCACCGGCCGCTGCGGCTCAGCCCGCGGATCGTGGTCGCCCCGCCCTGGGACGCGCCGCCGGGCGCGCTGATCCTCGAGCCGGGCGAAGGCTTCGGCACGGGCCAGCACCCGACCACCGCGCTGGTGGCCGAGGCCCTCGACGCCCTCGCCGACCAGGCCACGAGCGTCCTCGACGTGGGCTGCGGCTCGGGGATCCTGGCCCTCGCCGCCGCGCGGCTGGGGCTCCCCGCCCGCGGCGTCGACGTGCACGCCGCCGCCGTGGAGGAGGCCCGCGCCCACGCCCAGCGCAACGGCCTCGACGTCGAGTTCTCGACCCGCCCCCTGGCCGAGGTCGAGGACGGCGCCGACCTGGTCCTGGCCAACGTCCACGCCGAGGTCCTGCTGACCCTGGCGCCCGACCTGGTGCGCCTCACCCAGCGCTGGCTCGTGCTCTGCGGGGTGCTCCTCGACCGCGAGCCCCGCGTCCGCGCTGCGTTCGCCGCCCTCGAGCTGCACGAGCGCGTCGACGACGGCCGCTGGGTGCGCCTTACCTACCGCCGCTAGGGCTTGGCGACGCCGATCACGCCCTGCCCGATCCGGCCTCCGGCGTCCCCGGTGGGCTGGCTCTGGAGGTCGTCGGTGCCCGCGTGCACGATCATGCCCCGCCCCACGATCGGGTTGAGCAGGCCGGCCACGCTGGCGTTCTCGAGGGTGAGCTCGAGGTGCGCCTTGCCGCTCTCGTCCGCGGTCAGGTTGCCCAGGTCGCCGGCGTGGCGCATGGCAGTGTCCGGACCCGCGTGGTCGTGCCCATCGGGGTTGTAGTGCCCGCCGGCCGCTTTGCCGTCGGCGCCGGTGACGTCCCCCCACTCGTGAATGTGGAAGCCGTGCTTCTGACCGGGGGTCAGCCCCTCCACGTCCGCCACGACCTGCACGCCCTCCGCGGACTGGGTGAAGGTCACGACCCCGCGCGCCTGGTTCCCCTCGGTGGGCGAGATCACGCACACCGCGCGGGTGACCGCGCTCCACGCGTCTGCGTGCGCGTGGTGGGCGGCCTCCTCACCCGCGGGCGGGCTGCTGCAGCCGGGGGCCGCGACGAGCGCGCCCGCGAGGGCGACGGCGAACAGGAAGGGACGTGCGGTGCTCTTCAAAGTGACCTCCTCGGATCGTGACTGAGAGAGGCTACACGAGTCCGCGAACCTCTCGAGGTCCATGTCACACGAAGCGAGCCACCTAGACTCGTGACCCGGAGGTCGCGAGCCTCGGTGGCTCGACGGCAGCGTGGGTGAACGCTACTTGGCGGCGCAGGCCTCGCACGGCCCGGCGCCCGCGGTCTCGTGGTTCTTGGCGTAGCAGTCCTTGCACTCCATTTTCTCGCCGCCGACGTAGCCCGCGTTGCAGGCCTCGCACCAGCCGTCCTCGGCCTTGGCGGTCTCGCACGTGCACTGCGCCTGGCCGTTCTCGGCCTTCTCCGACGAGGAGCAGCCCACGAGGCCGAAGCCGAAGACCAGCGCGCCCACGAGCACGAAATGCTTGATTCCCATAACACTCTCCCTTTGAGTTGGACAGCCTAGCCACCCCCTCTGACGCGCGCACGAAAAGTCCACGAGTTTCCGGCCGGGCCTGGGGGGCGACCTGAGCCTTGAACGCCGGGAGCCGTCCGGCGATTCCCGGCGTCAGGAACGCGGCGGGTCGTCCCCGCGCACGCCGAACAGCACCTGGTAGCCGCGGATCTCCTCGACCTCGACGTCGGCGAAGCCGCGTTCGTAAATGTCGTGGTAGTCGCTCGGTCGCTTGGTCACGAGGTGCAGGAGTCCGCCCGGACGCAGGGCGCGGGCGGCGAGGTCGACGAAGGCCGCGGCGATCTTGCCCTTGGAGTAGTAGGGGGGGTTGGCCAGCACGAGGTCGCACGGAGCGTCGGGGGTGTAGGCCTCGGCGGCGGCGTGCACGACCTGCACGTTCGCGATCCCGTTCTTCTCGGCGTTGAGCCGGGTGCAGGCCACCGCCCGCGCGTTGCTGTCGAGGGCCAGGACCTCGAGCGCCGGGTCCTGGCTCGCGACCCCCAGGCTCACCGCGCCGAGGCCGCAGCCGATCTCGAGCACGCGCCCCGAGAGCTCCTCGGGCAGGGACTCGAGCAGCGCGCGGGCGCCGAGGTCGAGCCGCCGGTGCGCGAACACCCCAGGCAGGCTGCGCACTTCGAACAGGCGCTCGCCGTGGCGGAAGGCGAAGTCCGCGCCGTAGTCGCGCACGCGCTTGAGCGGTCCCTGGGGCCGCGCGCGGTAGACCACGCCCCGCTTCCCATGGGGCTCGGGGCTGACCTTGAGCGGGAGCTTCTTGAGCAGCTCCCGCAACCAGCTGTCCTTGGGGTTGTCGCTGGCCAGCCACAGCGTGCCCTCGGGGTCGAGGCGCTGGAGCGCTTGCTGGATCAGGTCCCGGGTGAGCTCGCCGTCGCCCTGCTGCTGCACCGGGAGCGCGATCAACCCCGGCGCGCCCTCGGGCAGGTCCGGGGCGCACACGAACTCGACGCCTGGAGGCGGCGCCTCGACCTCCACCGCGGCGTTTCGCTGCGCCAGGTCCAGGAACCAGCACTGCACGGGACCCCAGCCGCGCTCGCCCAGCCCGCGGGCGAGCTGCCCGCGCCCCTGGGTCGTGCACAGCGCTGGGCCTTCGCCGGCCTCCGGCAGCGCCTCGAGCAGCAGCTGCTCCGCGCGCTTCGCCCGGGGGATCCCCGTCGGCGCCTCGCCCTTGCCCTTGCGTCGTTTCCCCTTGCTCACCCAACCCTCCGCGGCACCGCCAGGACGAAGCTCAGGACCAGCGCGCCCAGCGTGAACAACGCCTTGGGGCCCGGCCCCCGCGCCGGCGCCTCCTCGTAAGCCCAGGCCGCCCCGCCGCCCAGCAGGAGCAGCGCCGCGCCGAAGGCGCGCCAGCGAAAGCGGGTGGCGTGGCGCTCCGAGAGCGGGCGCGCGTCGCGCTCGGCGCGCGCCTCGGCCAGCGCCACCCCGCGGACGCGGTCCACGTCCGCGAGGGTGGCGTAGCGGTCGTCCCCCGCGGCGAGGGACTCGGCCACGTCGGCCAGCGCGGCCGCGCCCGCGTAGCGCGCGGCGTACTGCGCCTCGTCCATGACCGCCTCGCACTCGGAGCAGCGCCGAAAGCGGCCGTCGACCTTGGCGCCGCAGGCGGGGCAGGTGCGCCGGACGACGGGCGCCGTGCGCTCACGCACCGCCGCGACCGCGTCCTCGCGCAGCGACGGATCGAGCAGCGGGACGCGGAAGCGCGCGCCGCACGGGGCGCACACCGCGGTCTTCCCCGGAGCCGCGCTGCTGGTCGTCTCCGCCCCGCACTCGGGGCAGGTCAGGAGCGCCTGGGGCGCGTCGGGCAAGGGCACCCGCACCCGCTGGCCGCAGCGCTTGCACTTCGTGCGCTTCCCCGGGCTGGCCAGGGCCTGCGTGCGCTGCTTGCAGGCCGGGCAGGTGAAGTCGACCACCGCGCGCTACTGCGCGAGCTCGGGGTGCGCCTCGAGCAGCTTCTGGATCTGCTTCTCGCAGCGCGCGCGGGTCTCCGCGTCTTCGGCCTGGGTGCTGGCCTGGCGGTAGGCGGCGAGGGCCTTGGCGCCGTCGGGGGCGATCCCCGCGTGCGGGCGGGTCGGGTCGTGCAGCCAAGCCACCCAGAACAGGGCCGCCGGGCTCTCGTGGTCCGCCGCCTTCTCGAAGCGCTCGAGCGCGCCCACGTAGTCCTCGGCCTCGTACTTGGCCTTGCCGTCCTTCACCAGGGCCTTGACCTGCTCCGCAGTCAGCGGCGCGTCGGCGGGGTCCGGGGCGCCGGTGACCTTGCGCAGCAGCGCCGCCCCGCGCTGCGGGTTGAGCACGGTCAGGTCGAGGATCACCAGCGCGAGCAGGGCCACGACCACGAAGGTCGCCTGCTTCATGCCCCGCCGGGTGCTGGCCTGCTTGAGCCCGCCCTGGAGGCTCTCGAGGCGCGTGGCCAGCTCGTGCATGGAGATCCGCTTCTCCGGGTCGCGCTGCAGGGTGGCCAGGCACACCGCGTCGAGGGCCGCGGGGATCGTGGGCCGCACCGTGCGCGGGGGCGGCACGTCCTCGGTGGTGACCGAGGTGAACAGGTCGACCACGTTCTCCGAGGTGAACGGGGGCTGGCCGGTGAGCAGGAAGTAGAGGGTCGCGCCCAGGCCCCACACGTCGCTCTTGGGCCCGGGCTCGCCGAACTCAGCCCCCGGGTCGAACTGCTCCGGCGCCATGAAGGACGGCGTACCGACCAGGCGCCCGGCGTGGGTGATCGTGGCCGAGATCCCGGCCGGCCCCGAGGCGGCGCCCTTCTTGTTGGGGTCGCGCTTCACCAGGCCGAAGTCGGTGAGCACCGGGCGCTGGGTGCCGTGCTCGATCAGAATGTTGTTCGGCTTCACGTCGCGGTGGAACACGCCGCTCTGGTGGCAGTAGTCGAGGGCCTGGGCGATCGCGAGCACGATCTCCACGGTCTCCTCGGGCTCGGGGAGCCGCCCGCCCGGGCCCCGGACCACCGAGAACAGGTTCTGCCCCTCGATCAGCTCCATGACCAGATAGGGGATCCCGTTCTCCTCGCCCAGGTCGCTGATCCCCACCACGTGCTTGTGCTTGAGCTGCGCGAGCACGCGCCCCTCGCGCCGGAAGCGGTTGACCGCCTCCTCGCTCGGGTCCTGCTGCAGCAGGACCTTGAGCGCCACCAACGCCCCGAGCTCCGAGTGCTTGGCGCGGAACACCTGCCCCGCGCCGCCGCGCCCGATCGTGCCCAGGATCTCGTAGCGCCCGAGGGTCTCCCCCGCGAACCCCTTGTGGTGGGGGTCGCGCATGGCCTGACTGAGCTGTCGACGGTCCAGCATGGCGGGATTGTAGCGCGGGAGCCTGCCGACGGCAGCCGCTCCGCGCAGGCGCCCGCGTATCCTGGGCGCGTGCAGCTCCCGATCGACGCTCAGCTCCCGGACCTGGTCGCCCGCGCGGCGCAGGAGCGCGCCCTCGTGCTCAGCGCCGACCCCGGGAGCGGCAAGACGACCCGCCTGCCCCCGGCGTTGCTCGACGCGCTGGAGGGCGAGGTGTGGGTGCTCGAGCCGCGCCGCCTGGCGGCCAAGCTCGCGGCCAGCTTCGTCGGGGAGACCCTCGGCGAGCGCGTCGGCTACCGCGTGCGCTTCGAGCGCGGGACCGGCCCCCGCACCCGGCTGATCTATGCCACCGAGGGGATCCTGCTCCGGCGCCTGGCCCAGGGCGACGACCTGGCCGGGGTAGGGGCCGTGGTCCTCGACGAGTTCCACGAGCGCCACCTCGAGACCGACCTCTGCCTCGTGCTCCTCGAGCGCCTGCGCCGCACCCGCCGCCCGGACCTGGCGCTGGTGATCATGTCCGCGACCCTCGACGCCTCGCCCCTGGGCGACTACCTCGGCGTCGAGCCGGTGCACGTCGAGGGCCGGCGGTTCGAGGTCGCCGTCGACTACCTCCCTCCTGGCCGCCGCGACCAGCGCCTGGAGGACCGCGTGCTCGAGGGCGCGCGCCAGCTCCTGGACGAAGGCCTCGACGGCCACGCGCTGGTGTTCCTCCCCGGCGTGGCCGAGATCCGCGCCAGCGAGCGCGCGCTGCGCCCGCTCGCCGAGCGCGAGGGCCTGGCGCTCTACCCGCTCCACGGCCGGCTGGACGTGGCCGACACCCGCCGCGCCCTGGGTCCTTCGCGCGCGCGCAAGCTGATCCTGTGCACCAACGTCGCCGAGAGCTCGGTCACGATCGACGGGGTCGCCGCGGTGCTCGACGCGGGCCTGGCCAAGGTCCCCCAGGTCGGCGCGCTGGGGCTCCCGACCCTCGAGCTGCGCCCGGTGAGCCAGGCGGCGTCGATCCAACGCGCCAACCGCGCCGGGCGCCAGCGCGAGGGCCGCTGCCTGCGGCTGTTCCCGCGCGCGGAGTGGGGCCGCCGCCCCAAGCGCAGCGAGCCCGCGATCCTGCGCGAGGAGCTGAGCGGCGCCGCGCTGACGCTCCTCGCCGCCGGAGTCCACGACCCGCGCTGGCTCGACCCGCCGCCCCCCGCGCGCTGGGAGGCTGCTCAGGAGCTCCTGACTCGGCTGGGCGCGGTCGAGGCCGGCGCGCTCTCCGCCGAGGGGCGGCGCCTGGTCGAGCTCCCGCTCCCGCCGCGGCTGGGGCGGGTGCTGCTCGAGGGCGCGCGGCGCGGGGTGCTGCCTGCCGCCGCCGAGTCGGTGGCGCTCCTGGCCGAGCCCGACGTGCGCCAGCGCGCGGAGCCCCACGAGGAGGGCGGCCCCTGCGACGTGAGCGCGCTGCGCGACCTGCTGCGCGAGGCGGGCCACGACGTCGGTCGTCAGCGTCGGCGCGGGCTGCGCCCGGCGGCGGTGGCCCAGGTGCGCAAGGTGGCGCGAGCGCTCGAGCGCGCCGCCCGCGACGTCCGCCCCGAGCAGGGCGGCGCCGATCCCGAGCTCGCCCTGCGTCAGGCGCTCCTGGCCGGGCACCCCGACCGGGTGGCCCGGCGACAGCGCGGGCGCGGGCTGGCCCTGGTGGGCGGCGGCGCGGCCCAGCTCGCCGAGGAGAGCGTGGTCAAGAGCGCGGCCTGGCTCCTGGCCCTCAGCGCGCGGGCGACCCCGCGCGGGATCCGGGTCGAGCTCGCGAGCGCGATCGAGCCCGACTGGTTGCTCGAGCAGTTCCCCGACGCGATCGACGAGGACGAGGTGGTCGCCTTCGACGACGCCCGCGAGCGGGTGGAGGCGCGCTGGCGCGTGCGCTTCGGCGCGCTGACCCTGGAGGACGGCCCGACCGAGGGCGACCCCGAGGCCCTGGCGGCGTCGCTGGCCGCGGCCGCCACGCGCAAGCTGCAGGCGATCTGGGACCCCGACGCCCTCGAGGGCCTGCGCCGGCGAGTGGCCTTCGCCCGCGAGCTGGACCCCAGCCTCCCGGCGCTGGAGTCGACCGAGGGGCTGGTGGCCTCGCTCTGCCAGGGCTGCGCGTCCTTCGCCGAGCTGCGCGCCGTGAATCCCCTGCAGGCGCTGACCGCCGCCCTCGGTCCCCAGGGCTACCGGATCCTCGAGCGCCTCGCGCCGAGCCACGTGACCCTCGCGGGCGGACGTCGCCTGGAGGTGCACTACGAAGCCAACCAGCCGCCGTGGGTCGCCTCGAGGCTCCAGGACTTCTTCGGCATGGCCCAGGGACCGACGGTAGGCGAGGGCCGCGTGCCCCTGGTGCTGCACCTGCGCGCGCCGAACAAGCAGTCGGTCTCCGTCACCAGCGACCTCGCGGGGTTCTGGGAGCGGCACTACCCGGCGGCGCGGCGCGAGCTCGGCCGGCGCTATCCGCGGCACAGTTGGCCCGAGGACCCGATCCGCGCCCAGGCGCCGCGCAAGGGACGCGCGCGTTGAGCGGGTGCAAGGACTGCTTGAGGTTGGCGCGCCGCGGCCCACGGATCTAAGCTCTGCGTATGGCCTTGCCTCCGGTATCCGATCTCCACGACGAGATCCTCTCCACCGACGCCGCCTCGTTCGCGTCGCGTCGCCCCGATCAGGACGTCGTGATCCTCGAGCCCCACGAGCCGGGGCGCGACTACGCGGGCGACCTGCACGGGCTCGCGTCCTACGTGTTCCTCCCGCGGGCGGCGAACCAGCCGGTGCCCGTCGGCCGCGACGCGCGGGCGGTGGTGCTCCTCGACCACGCCGCCGTGTCCCGCCTGCACATGGTCATGGCCTGGACCGGTTCGGCGTGGCAGTTCATGGACCGCTCCTCCAACGGCGTGTTCCTGCACGATCAGCGCGTACCCAAGGAGCAACCCACGACCCTGGGCTACGGCACCGCGCTCCGCCTGGGCAAGGCGCTCATGCTGCGCGTGCTCACCCCCGAGGGCCTGCACCGTCGTGACCAGCTCGCGGGCGCCGTTGCCCTCGATCAGCCGAAGCGACTTCGACGACGCGGTGGGGCGCGCCCGCTCCTGCGCAGGCCATTCCAGGTCGGTCAGCGCGGCGCCGACACCTCCCCATCGCGAGGTGAGCCCCGCCCCGCCGCTGCCCGCCTTCGCGCCGCGGCCTCAGCCCCGCCGCCGCGCCGGGCGCGGTGACCGAGAGTTCGAGCTCGGCTTCGAGCTTCGGCGACGCGCCCAGCTCGACCCGACTACATGGGCGACAGCTACGACCAGGACGTGGCCCAAGCCTACATGTCGCCTGGCGCGCCTCCTGCCCCGCCGACGCCGCCCTCTCCTCCGGCGCCTCCGCGGGCCCCGGCACCCCCGCCCACGCCGCCCGCGCCGCCGCCGCCGGTGCCCGACGAGATCAGCTTCGACTTCGACTTCGACGAGGCCGACGGGCGCGGCGGGTTTGCGTAGAAGAGCAACGCTCCCGCGCCCCAGGGCCGCGCACGTCGGCCTTGGCACCTCTACATTCAGACGGGCGCGGCGGGTTTGCGTAGGTAGGCGAGCCTCCCGCGCTCCAGGGCCGCGCACGTCGGCCTTGGCACCTCTACATTCAGACGGGCGCGGCGGGTTTGAGTAAGCGCAGAGCCGGACCCCCCGGGGGACCGAGGCCTGCACGCGGACGGCGCGATCAAGCCGAGGTCTTCTTCTTCCTCGCCTTCGCCTTGCTCGAGGTCTTCTTGGCCGACGTCTTCTTCTTGGCCGACGTCTTCTTCTTCGCCGACGTCTTCTTCTTCGCCGACGTCTTCTTCTTCGCCGACGTCTTCTTCTTCGCCGACGTCTTCTTCTTCGGTGCGGGCTTGGGCGGCGGGCCGGCGGCGGGGACGTCGAGCAGCGGCGCCAGATAGTGCCCGGTGTAGGAGCGGGGGCAGGCGGCGATCGCCTCCGGCGGCCCCGAGGCGATCAGCTCCCCGCCGGCGTCGCCGCCCTCGGGGCCGAGGTCGACCACCCAGTCGGCGGTCTTGACGATGTCCAGGTTGTGCTCGATCACGACCACGGTGTTGCCCGCGTCGACCAGGCGGTCGAGCACGCCGAGCAGCTTGCGAATGTCGTCGAAGTGGAGCCCGGTCGAGGGCTCGTCCAGCACGTAGAGCGTGCGCCCGGTGGACCGCTTGCCCAGCTCGCGCGCGAGCTTGATCCGCTGCGCCTCGCCGCCCGAGAGCGTGGGGGAGGGCTGCCCCAGGGACACGTAGCCCAGGCCCACGTCCTGGAGCGTCTGCAGCAGGCGCGTGATCTTGGGGTGGTTGCGGAACACGTCCAGCGCGTCGTCCACGGTCAGGTCCAGGACCTGGGAGATCGAGCGCCCCTGGTAGCGCACGCGCAGGGTGGCGTCGTTGAAGCGCTTGCCCTCGCAGGCCTCGCAGGTGACGAACACGTCGGCCAGGAAGTGCATTTCGATCCGGCGCACGCCGGAGCCCTCGCAGCTCTCGCAGCGCCCGCCCTTGACGTTGAACGAGAAGCGCCCGGGCTTGAAGCCGAAGATCTGCGCCTCGGGGAGCTCGGCGAAGAAGTTGCGGATCAGGTCGAACAGCTTGACGTAGGTCGCCGGGTTGCTGCGCGGGGTGCGCCCGATCGGCTGCTGGTCGATCGCGATCACCTTGTCGATCTCGTCCAGCCCCGAGAGCCCGCGGTGCTCGCCCACGACCACGTTGCTCTTGTGCAGGGCGCGCTGGAGCGCCGGGAGCAGGATCTGGTTGACCAGCGACGACTTCCCCGCGCCGGACGCGCCGGTCACGCACACGAACGCCCCCAGGGGAAAGGACACGTCGATCCCCTTGAGGTTGTTGGCGCGGGCGTCCTCCACCGAGATCGCGCGCGCTGGGTCGACCGGCCGGCGCTCGGCGGGGACCTCGATCCGCTTGCGCCCGCTGAGGTAGGCGCCGGTCAGCGAGTTCGGGTCCTGGGCCAGCTCCTCGGGGCTGCCGCTGGCGGTCACGGTCCCGCCGTCGCGCCCGGCCCCGGGGCCGAAGTCGACGACGTGGTTCGCGCGCTCGATCATTTCCCGGTCGTGCTCGACCACCACGATCGTGTTCCCCTTGTCGCGCAGGCGCTCGAGGGTGTCGATCAGCCGCGTCCCGTCCCGGGCGTGGAGCCCGATCGAGGGCTCGTCGAGCACGTAGACGACCCCCGAGAGCTCGCTCCCGATCTGGGACGCGAGCTGGATCCGCTGAGACTCGCCGCCGGAGAGCGAAGGGCCGGGCCGCGAGAGCGAGAGGTAGTCGAGCCCCACGTCCTCGAGGAACCGCAGCCGCGCGCGGATCTCCTTGAGCAGCTCGCCGGCGATCGTGCGCTCGGTGGCGCTGAGCGCGGCGTCGAGCCCGGTGGCCCAGGCCGAGGCGTCCTGCACCGACATGCTGCACACCGGCGCCAGCGCCGTCCCGTGCACGAGCACCGCCCGGCTCTCGGGGCGCAGGCGGCTCCCGGCGCAGGCGTCGCAGGGTCGGTAGCTGTGGAACTGCGCGTAGTAGCTCTGGCGCTCCTCCGAGCTCGTCTCCAGCAGCCGGCGCTTGAGCTGAGGCAGGACCCCCTCCCAGCGCAGACGGTAGGGCCGCGAGCGCTTCCAGTAGACGTCGATCCGCCCCCCGCCCACGCCGTGGAGCACCCCGTCGCGCTGCTTCTTGGTGAGGTCCTTCCAAGGCGTCTCGAGCTCGAACCCGAGGTGCTCGGCCAGGGCGCGCACCATGCGCGCGGTCCAGCCGTCGCCGTCGCGCAGGGTCTCCTCCTTCCAGGGCACGACCGCGCCCTCGAGGATCGACTTGCGCCCGTCGGGGACCACCAGCGCCGGGTCCATCTCCAGGCTGTGCCCCAGGCCGTTGCAGGAGACGCACATGCCCTGGGGGCTGTTGAAGGAGAAGGACTGCGGGCTGAGGTCGGGGAAGCTGATCCCGCAGGGCTCGCAGGCCAGGCGCTCGGAGTGGATCGTGTCCTCGCCGGTGTCGAGGTTGGCCACGATCAGGCGCCGGTCGCCGAGGTTCAGCGCGGTCTCGACGGAGTCGGTGACCCGGCTCTCGAGGCCGGGCTTGATCACGAGCCGGTCGACCACCGCGTCGAGGTGCGTCTTCTTGCGCTTGCTGAGCTGGGTCAGCCCGTCGAGGTTCAGCACCTCGCCGTTGACCCGCACCCGCACCAGGCCCTGGCGCCGCAGGAGCTCGAGCTCCTCCTTGAACTCGCCCTTGCGGTTCTGGATCCGCGGGGCGAGCAGCAGGACCTTCGTGCCCTGGGGCAGCTCGGCGATTCGCCGCGCGATCTGCTGCGCCGACTGGCTCTCGACGGTGGCCCCGCACCGGTAGCAGTGCTGGACCCCGACCCGCGCGAACAGCACGCGCAGGTAGTCCATGATCTCGGTGATCGTGCCCACCGTAGAGCGCGGGTTGACCGAGGCCTTCTTCTGCTCGACGGCGATGCTCGGCGACAGCCCGTAGATCTTGTCGTACTTCGGCTTCTCCTTCTGCCCGAGGAACTGCCGCGCGTAGGCGCTGAGGCTCTCCACGAAGCGCCGGCGCCCCTCGGCGTAGATCGTGTCGATCGCCAGCGAGGACTTGCCCGACCCCGAGGGTCCGCTGAACACGACCAGTTGCTTCTTGGGGATCGCGACGTCGATCCCCTTCAGGTTGTGCTCCCGCGCGCCCATGACGCGGATCTCTTGGGGTTCGCTCACGCGCCTGCCTCCGGGGGCGGCGAACATAGCACGAACGTCGGGAGGCGAAAGCGGGAGGGCGAGGTGCCCCTGCTACTCCTGGGCGTTGGCGCGCCCCAGACGTAGGAGCTCCTCCAGGGCCTGGCGTTGCTCCGCGGCCAGGGTCTGCAGGTCGACCTGTGCGGTCTCCAGCCGCGCCAGGCCCTGGGCGAGTTGATCCCGCAGTTGGCGCAGGTCCTGCTCGAGCTCCATGGTGTTGTCCTTGACCATTTCGTCGACGAACACCGCGTTGGCGATCGAGATCCCGAACAGCCCGCCGGCGATCACCACCGCCATGAAGAACGCCTGCACCGCCCGCGCCCAGCCGGAGGAGGACTCCCGCGCGATCTGCTCGGGGATCTCGTACCAGCCCTCGACGGTGAACACCTTGAAGATCGAGTAGAAGGCGGAGATCGGGTCGCCGAAGGCGGCCTGGGCGGTGGGGCTCGGCAGGCGCCCGAACAGGGAGCTGGCCAGGAGTCCGAGCACCAGGTTCAAGATCGTGAGCGCCACCAGGACGCCGATCGACGCCTTGAGCGCGCGCCACACCCCCTCGAGCATGCGCTCGCTGTCGGGGACCACGCGCATGAGCTTGATCAGGCGCAGCAGGCGCCCGGCGCGCAGGGCCAGGAGCCCGCTGAACACCTGGTGCGCGTCCTCGGAGAACACCGAGACCAGCGCCGGGACCGAGATCACGACCACCAGCAGGTCGAAGCGGTTCCAGCCCTTGCTCCAGTAGCGCGCCCAGCCCAGGTGCCGGACCTTGAGCGCGGCCTCGACCAGGAAGAACAGGGCGCAGGCGTTGTCCACCCACCACGCGGCGCGGAACTGGAGCTCGCTGCTCGTCTGAGCCGCCTCCCACTCGGCGAACCCGAGCAGGAACAGGGCCGCGGTGTTGACGACGATCACGGCCATGACCGTGGGCTCCGCGATCAGCGCGCGGACCACGGGGTTACGGGGCAGGTCGGGGGGGTCGTGCATGCTCGGCCTCGCTCGGAGCCGCGGGTGTACGGCGTCCGGCGCCGGGAAGCAACCCGGAGCGGGGCGGACCGTGGCGCGGGTGGCCGGGGGCGCACCCTGGCGCGGGTGGCCGGGGGCGGGCAGATGCTGGTTCACCGCCAAGGACGCCAAGGACGCCAAGGCTCCGCGGATTCGGTCACCTCCCGCGGCACGAATGATAGGGAGGAGCTCCTTCCTCTCAACTCAGAGGTCAGAACCGGGGCCGGATTGGCGGAGCCTTGGCGTCCTTGGCGTCCTGGGCGGTTCATGCACTCTTCGGGCTCAGAGGCCCGGAGGCTGCGACCCGCGCGGCTCACCAACCGCCTCACGGGCAAGGGCAAGGCAGAGGGCAGGAGCTATCCCGCCGGCGACCCGTAGGCCGCGCGCCCCAGCGCCACCAGCGCCAGCCCCAGGGCCACGCTGCCCAGGGCGTAGAGCGCGGCCCAGCCGTAGCGGTGCGCCTGGAGCAGGGTCACCGTCTCGTGCCCGTAGGAGCTGAAGGTCGTGAGCGCGCCCAGCATGCCGGTCACCAGGAACAGCCGGAGCTGGGTCGGGTCCCCCTCGCGCTGGTCGAGCCAGGCCCAGATCACGCCGATCAGGAAGCACCCCAGGGCGTTGGCCAGGAGCGTGCCCCAGGGCGGCCCCTTGCCGAAGGCGAAGGCCATGAGCTCGGCGATCCCGAAGCGCAAGAGCGCCCCCAGCGCGCCCCCCGCGGCCACGCAGCCGAGCTGCGCCGCGATCACGGGAGCGTCCCCTGCCAGGCCTGGTAGAGCTCGCTCAGCTCGCGCCCGTAGACCGCGCGCACCGCGTCGACCAGCGCCTCGCCCCGCTTGCAGCGGCCCAACACGTCGGCCAGGAGCGGGCTCCCGCCCTGGGCCAGGAGGTAGCGCACGAAGCCCAGGGCCGCGGCGTATCGCCGGCGCGCCTCGCGCACGTCGGCCTCCTGGGCGAAGGAGCCCTGGAGTCCGTCCAGACCCGGGACGTCGCTGCGCCGCAGACCGCTGGGCGCGGCGCGCCCTTCTGCCACCTGGGCCAGCCCCTCCTGCAGCCAGGCGGGCAGGCCCTGACCCCCGGCGTAGCTGATCAACGCGTGGGCGTACTCGTGGAACAGCACCCGCCGGACCTCGGCCGGCGGCGCCGCCTGCAGCCCGTCCCCCGGGACGCGGATCTTCCCGTCGTAGAGCCCGGCGACCCAGCCGTGGGCGCCGGTCGCGGCCTGGAACGCGCGCGCGGGGTAGATCACGACCGCGACCTCGAACGGCGGATACTCCCCCAGGAGCTGCCCGACCTCGACGTAGGCCTCCTCCAGCACGCGCCCGACCAGGCGCCCGAGCTCGAGGTCGCGGGCGCCGTCGTAGCGGATCGCGAAGTGGCGCGCGCCGAGGTCGGTCACGAGCTGGCCCTCGAGCTCCGCCTCCTTGGCCAGGGCCTCGACCCGCGCCGCGAGGTCGGGGTAGTCCGGGCGCAGCGCCAGGGCCTGGCGCATGTGCGCGTAGGCACCGGGGGTGTCTCCGCCAGCGTAGAGCGCCTGCCCCAGCAGGATCCGCAGCTCGGCAGAGCCCGGGTGTCCGTCGAGCAGCGGGTTCAAGCGCGCGGAGGCCTCGGAGAAGCGGCGCAGCGCGATCAACGCCTGCGCCTCGCGCAGCGCGAGCAGGAGCGGGCGCGAGAGCAGCGCCCGCGCCTCGCGGTAGCGGTCGAGGGCCGCCTCCGCCGCGCCCGCCTGCAGGCGCGCATCGCCCGAGCGCACCAGGGCCGCCCCCAGGACCTCCCGCACCCCGTCTTCAGGAAAGGCGCGCGCCGTCTCGCGGTAGTGGGCCTCGGCCGCGTCCCAGGCGCCCTCGGCCTCGAGGGCGCTGCCCTCGGCCAGCGCCCGCTCCAGCTCCGGCGAGGCGGAGGCCGGCGGCGCCGGGTCGAGGGCGAGCTCGCCGGCCTCCTCGGTCTGCGGCGCGGCGGCAGGAGCCGCGGCGCTCGACGCCTCCGCCGCCGGTCGCGGCGCGCCGCGCGGAGCCGGCGGCGGGGGCTCCTCGGCTGCCGGACAGCCCAGGAGCCCGAGCAGCAGGCAGCTCAGCCCCAGCCCCGCGCGCCTCAGCGGGGGACGCTCCCGGTGATCTGCACGTAGAGGTCGCGGGCCGCGCCGCGCACGGCGTCGTCGGACCCGCCCCGCGCCAGCTCACGGATCCGCGGGGTGCCCTTGCGCACGTACGGCTTGAGCCCGGGCTGGCGCAGCAGGCGCGCGAGCTGATGCAGCGCCAGGAGCTGGAGCTCGGGCTCCGCGTCGTCGAGCCCCCGCAGGATCACGCCCACGGCGTCCGAGGTCCCCGCCGCCTCCAGCCCCAGGAGCGCGGCCTTGCGATCGCCGAGCCGCGGGCGGCCGTAGAGCTGGTCGAGGAGGTCGACGCCGCGGCTCGTCCCCAGCTGGCGCAGCGAGGCGCGCAGTTGACTGGCGACCGCGCCGTCCTCCTCCACCAGCAGGCGCCGGGCGAGAGGCCAGGTCGCCAGCGGGCTCTCGAGCTTGACCGCGCTCTCGATCGCGATCCCGCGCACCTCCGGGGTGGGGTCGTGCAGGAGCACGTTCAGCAGCTTCAGCGCGGCGCGAGGGTCGGTAGAGACCGCGCACAGCTCGGCCACCGCGGCGCGGATCCGCGGCGAGTCCGAGCCCGCCAAGGGCCTCAGCTCGCCGACCGCCTCGACCGCGAGGCCCTCGAGCAGGGAGCGGCCCGCCCCGAACAGCATCCAGTCCGCGCCGTGGCGCTCGAGCAGGCGCTCCAGGGAGTCCGGCGCTGGGCGCAGCACCCGCACCAACCCTTGCTCGATCGCGAGGTCCGCGGAGTCTTCGACCCGCCCCGCGAGCAAGGCCGCGGCCACCCTGTCGCGCTCGTCGGGGGCGCAGGCCACCACGCGCTCCACCAGGGCGTAGCGGAAGCTCCCTCGGGCGCGAGGCAGACAGCGCAGCCCGTCCGCCACCGACGGCGGCGTGCGCCGCACCCGCGCCGTGAGCGCCTGGACCACCTCCAGGTCGTGCATGGCCTCGTCCAGCGCGTCCACCAGCGCGGGCCAGGTCCCCTCCTGGCCGAACTGCCGGCGCAGGAACGCGGCCTCGAGCCCGTCGAGCGCGCGACTCGGGTGCTCGCGGATCCACGCCAGGAGTTCGTCCCAGCCCTCGGGCAGCCCGTCCGGCTCGCGGGGCTCGGGCGTCGTCGCGGGCGCGGGATCCTCGCCGCCGAGGTCGGCCCACCCACCCGCGGGCACCTCCGGAGGCCGCTCGAGCGCGGGCTCGGGCTCCGGGTCCGCGACCGGCGCCGTCGGCGTCGGCGTCGCGCCGCCGGGCGAGCCGGGCCCCGGGCCGGAGACCGCGACGTCCCGCGACGCAGAGTAGACGTAGACCCCGAGCGCCGACGCGCCGCCGAGCACGAGGAGCACGAGCACCCCGAGCACGAGCACCGCTCCCCCCGACCCGCCGCCGTCCCCCGAGAGGTCGACCTGCCCTCGGGCGAACTCGGTCCGAGGCCGGGCGGCGCGCCCGCTCGGGCTGTGCCTGGGCTGCGCGCGGGACGCCGAGCCCGTGGGCAACGCCACGGTCTCGGCCACGGCCCCCGCGGGCAGGGCCTCCGTCGGCGCCACGCCGCCGCGAGGCACGGCCTCCGTCGGCGCCACGCCGCCGCGAGGCACGGCCTCCGTCGGCGCGCCGCGGTCCACGGCTCCGAACGGGGCGGCCAGGGGCGCGGTCACCGCCCCCCCGGGGGCCGGCGCGATCAGGGTCGCGGCGGGCGGCGGGCTGTGGCGGTAGCGCTGGATCGCGAGGTCCAGCTCGCCGACCGCGACCGTGAGCTGCGACGGCGTCAGGCTCCGCCCGGCGAAGGGGAGGAAGGTCTCGACCCACACCCCCGTGTCGCGGCACAGGTAGCGCGCGAGACCCGCGTCGCGGTTCAAGGCGTCGACCCGCGCCGGGGCCTCGTCGCCGACCTCGGGGTCGAGCTGGTGACAGAACACCACGCCCTCGGTCGAGGCGGTGAGGGTCATGACCCGCCCGAGGTCGGCGGCCACCCGCAGGCTCAGCCCGGCGGGCTCCACGGTCAGCCCCAGGCGCGCCAGGGGCTCGATCAAGGTCTCGGTCAGCTCCTGGCTCAAGCGACTCGCGCTCCCCTCGATTCGGTTCCACGACGGCGACCCGTCGCGGGCCTGACCTTCCTCAGCGTAGTGAGGCGCCGCGCGGCGGGCCAGCCGCCGCAGGCGACCCCTACCCGCCCTGGGAGAGCTCCTCGTACTTGGCCTGGGCCTCCTCGGCCCCAGGCTGGTTCAGGCTGCGCAGGACCTCCGCCCGCAGCTTGTAGGCCGGGGCGTAGTCCGCGTCGACCTCGAGGCAAGCGTTGATCTTCTGCTGCGCGTCCAGGAGCCGCCGCTGCTGGAACTGGACCAGGGCCTGCCCGTAGAGCGTCTCGGCCTGGGGTCCGCCCGTGCGCTGCTCGAGCTCGAGGGCGAAGGCGAAGTCCTTCTCGGCTTGCGCCTTGGTCTCGCGGGTCTGGCGCTCGTCGGGGAGGTCGCGCACGTTCAGGAACCCGCGGGTCACGAACACGTCGCGCTGGTAGGGGTTGATCTCCTCCGCGCGCTGCAGCGCCTGGATCGCGGTGTCCCACTCCCCGACCTGGATCGAGAGCTTGGCCAGGAGCACCCGCGCGCTCACGTGGTAGGGGTCGCGTACCAGGCAGGCGAGCACCCCCGCCCGGGCCTCCTCCACGCTGGTGCGGTTGCTGGCGTCCAGCGCGGCGACGGCCGCCTTGGCGCTGAGGTAGACCCGCCCCAGCTCGGTGCGCTCGCTGGTCTCGGCCTCGTGCATGCCCTGGGCTTCCTTGAGCGCGAGGGAGTCGCGGCCCTGGGCCTGGTAGAGCTGGATCCGGAGCGCGGAGATCGCCGCCTTCTCCGCGCCGAAGCAGCGCTCGGCGGCGGTCAGGCTCTCGCCCGCCGCGTCGTGCTGACCGGCGTCCACCTCCATGGCCGCGCGCACCACCAGCACGTAGGCCGAGACCGCGTTGGGCAGCAGCGCGCGCTCCCCGGCCTCGGGGCTCAACCCGCTCTGGAGCTTGCTGGCTTCGGCGATCAGCGCCGGGATCTCCGGGGAGGCCGTCTTGGCCAGGATCTCGAGGTGCGCCTGCGCGGCGAGGGCCAGGGGGTTCGTGGGGTCGAGGGTCCGCGCGGACTGGAAGCTGGTGCGCCCGGTCTCCACGTCACCCTGCATCCAGGCCAGCATGCCCTGGCGCACCCGGGCCATGCTCCGCGGATCGGGGGCCAGGGGCCGCACGTAGGGGTCGATCCGCCCCGCCACGCGCCGCTGATCCTTGGGCGGGCTGCTGAGCTTGATCGCCTGCTCGTACGCGCGCTGCGCCTTCTCCAGGTCGTGCAGCAGGAGCTGCGCGTCACCCAGGCCCAGGTAGCCCCGCGCGGTGGGGACCGCGCGGTTCGCGGCGAGGAAGTCCTTGAGCGCGGGCTGCGGCTTGCCGATCCGCACGTAGTATTCGCCGCGCGCGACCCGGGGGTAGGGCGAGCTCTCGCTGGCGTCGATGGCGTCGCTGAAGGCACGCTCCGCGTCGCGGTCGAGGGCCTCCGCCGCGTAGCCCTCGATCAGCTTGCCCACCGCCTTGTCCTCGCCCTGGAGGTCGAGCCCCGCGAGCTTGTCGAGGGTCAGCTTCGCGTCGCCCTGGGTGAGGAACGCGCGCGCAGCGAGCACCTTGCCCAGGGGTCCTCCAGCTTGCCGTAGCCCTCGGCCGCGGCCGCGGCGTTGCCGCCGCGCTCCATGGCCAGGGCCTTGAGGGCCTCAGCGCCCTCGCCGGAGAGCGGCCCCAGCACCTCGAGCGCCTGCGCGGTGCGCCGCACCGAGAGCAGGAGTCCGGCCAGGTCGAGCTGTCCGTCCACGTTGCTGGGGTCGATCGCCGCCGCTGCCTTCAGCGCGTCGATCGCGTTGTCGATCTGGTAGCCGCCCATGGCCCGGTAGATCTCGGCCTGCCGCCCCAGGAGCGCGCGCACCTTGCCGTCGATCTCCAGCTCCTGCTCGCGGGCCTCGGCCTTGGCGAGGTTGCCGCCCGAGGACGGACGCTGCTGGCGGAGGGCGTCGATCTTGGCCTGCACGTTGGCGAGCTGCCCGCTCTCCAGGGCCGCGTTGAACTCGTCGCCCTCCAGCGCGGCGAGGGCCCCCAGCTCCTGCATGGCGGCGCCGAGCTCGGTGTTCCAGTCCTCGTACTCGCTGCGGATCCGCTCCTCGAGCTGCGCCTTCTGCTCGGCCTCGATCCGCCCGCTGTACCACACCAGCCCGTAGACCACACCGCCCAGGACCACGAGGCTCACCGCGAGGGTGATCAACTGCGGGGTGCCGAACTTGGTGCGCGGGCCGAGGCCCTTCTTCTGGTGCTTCTCCGCGGCCTGGGCCAGGTCGGCGATCGACTTGCGCTGGACCTTCTGCACCGACTGCTGCGCCACCGCGGCGGCCGCCTGCAGCTCCGCGGAGTCGAGCACGTCCGACCCCGAGAGGGTGAACTCGTCGACGCCGCTCTCCGGCTCGAGGGCCCGCTCGAACAGGTCCTTGGGGACCTTGATCTTGGTCTCGCAGCGCCGGCAGTTGAAGCGCTTGCCCACCTGCTTCTCGCGCACGCGGTATTTCTTCCCGCAGCTCGGACAGGCGACGATCCGCTTGTCGACCTCGTCCACCGCGCTCTCGGTGGCGCTGAGGAACACGTCGCTGGCCAGGGCCCCGTTCTGCGAGGGGTCGTCGCGCCTCCCGCGCGCCTTGAGCCGGTCCTTGGAGGACTTGTCCTTGACCGCCTTGGTCGTGGCCGAGACGCGCTTGCTCTTGCTGCGGGTCGCGCGCTTGCTCGACTCGGGCTTGTCGCCGCCGGTCTCGCGCTTGCGCGAGACCGAGGCCTTCTTCGCGCTCTTGCGCGGGTCGTCCCCGGCCTCAGCGGTCTCGCGTTTGCGCGACCCCGTCGCCTTGCGCGCGCTCGTCGTCTTCCCGCTGGCGCGCTTGGTGCTCGCGGACTCGCGCTTGGAGCTGACGGACTCGCGCTTGGCCGAGGCGCCGGTGCTGCGCTTGCCCTCGGTCTTCGCGCGCTTGCGGCGCGCGTCCTTCTCGTCCCCTTCGGCGGCGGCGACGCCGTTCTGGGTGGCGCGCTTGCTCCGCCGAGACTTGCTCTCGGTCTTGCTCGACTTCGCGGACGCGGGCTTGCCCCCCGCCTTGGCCTCGGCCTTGGCGGCGGCCTTGTCGTGGATGGCCACGATCTCTTCGAGCTGCTCCTTGGAGAGATAGCCCTTCTTCAAGAGCAGCGCGCCGAGGGCGACTTTCTTGCCCTTCTCCTTGGCGAGCTTCTTCTTGAGCCGCAGGCACTGGTCGATCTGTTCTTTCTCGACCATGCCCCGCTTCAGGGCGATCTTGCCGAGCTTCAGTTCTCGACTGGAGATCAAGTGCCCCTCCTGAGGCCGTGGAAGCCGTGGATCTTAGCATGGCCGGGCCCGGGGCCGCACGGCCGGAGCGGCCCTGCCTGGGGCCGCGATCGGGCCGCCAGGCTGACCCCGGCGGCCCGTGCTTTTCACGCGACCGCGGGGTTAGAATTCGTTGCATGGCGATCCAGCTCTTCTGCACCAACTGCGGCAACCCGCTGATCGTCCCCACCAAGCTCGCCGGTCGCCGCCTGGGCTGTGGGTCCTGCCAAGAGGTCAACGTCGTCCCCGACCTCTCCGACGTAGAGCAGGTCCCCGACGACCAGATCGGACGCTCAGGACGCTACGAGCTGATCGAGGGCGACGCCCCCGGAGGCTCGGGCAAGAAGGCCAAGAAGAAGGGCAAGAAGCCCAAGGATCAAAAGCCCACCCGCTGCACGACCTGCGGCGCCATGGTCCCCGCCGGGGACCCGATCTGCTGCGCCTGCGGGACCGAGGTGGTCGCCGGCGGCGCCAACGTGCCGATCGGGCTGATCTCGCTGGTGCTGGTCGCGCTGCTCGTCGGCGGCGGCGGCTTCGGGCTCTACCGCTTCACCCGCCCCGGGTCCCTGACCGAGTCTGGCCGCGAGGCCCTCGAGCTGGGCAACGCCGGTGAGGCGATCAAGGCCTTCCAGGAGGCGCTGACCTACGACCCGGACTACGCCCCCGCGGTGATCGGGCTCGTGCGCGCCGCTGAGCAGGCGCGCAACTCGGCCCTGCTCCAGCGACACCTCGACCGCGCGATCAAGCTCTGCGAGGACCCGCTCCAGCGCGCGGACATGCGCGTGGTCTACGCCGAGCAGCTCCTTGCCCTCGGCCGCCACCGCGACGCCTACAACCAGTGCGTCGACGCCCAGGACGAGGACCCCGCGGTCAAGGGCGCCGACGCGCTCCTGGGCCTGGCCTCGGTCGAGCTCGGGGAGACCCAAGAGGCGATCACCTACCTGCAGAAGGCGCTCAAGGCCGAACCCCAGAGCGAGCGGGTGGCCTACGCCCTGGCCACGCTCCTGGCCGAAGCGGACCGCGCGCAGGAGGCCGTGGGCCCGGCCCAGGTCGCGGCCGAGGGCGCGCCCGACGACCCCGAGCGCTGGCTGCTCCTGGCCGACCTCCGCGACCGCCTCAAGCAGCGCGGCCCCGCTCGGCAGGCGCTGAAGAAGGTGATCGAGCTCGACCCCAAGCGCTCGCTGGCGCACTCGCTCCTGGCGCAGCTCTACCTGCTCGACGGCAACACCGACGGCGCGCTGAAGTCCGCGAGCGCCGCCCGCGACCTCAGCCCCGAGGACCCGCAGGCCAGCCTGGCGGTAGCCCAGGTGCTCTTCGCTCAGGGCAAGTTCCCCGACGCGATCAACGAGCTGGGCCGCATGTTCCGGCTCAAGGAGAAGCTGACCGAGGCCCGCGAAGCGGAGGCTCGGCTGCTCCAGCGCAAGGCGCTGCTCAAGGTCGGCAAGGGGAAGACCGAGGTGCTCCAGCCCGTGCTCGAGGCGCTCGAGACCCTGGGCGAGCGCGACAACTACCTGGAGCTGGCCCAGATCGCGCTCGATCACGACGCCTACCCCGTGGCCGAAGAGGTCCTGGGGCGAGCCGTGGCGAAGTACGAGCGCGACTACGAAGCCCGGGTGCTCCTGGCCAAGACCTTCCTCCTCCAGGAGTCCGCCCGCGAGCGCCTCTCGGCCAAGATCCGCACCCAGCTCGACGCGGCCATGGAGATCGACCGCTCCCGCCCGGAGGCGCACCTGCTCCTGGGCAACTTCTACCTGGACGAGGGCGACCGCGAGCAGGCAGTCACGACCTACGCCAGCGGGCTGACCTCGGCCCCGGACGCGGTGAAGCTCCTCGCCGCCCACGGCACCCTGTGCATCGAGCTCAAGCGCTGGGACGAGGCGCTCGCGAGCCTCGAGCGCCTGAAGAAGCTCGACCCGGGCTACGACGGGATCTCGAACCTGATCAAGCGCGCCGAAGAGGGTCGCTTCTACGATCAGTAGGCGGCGCGGCTCCGCCACCGCACCGACACGCGGCGCAGGTTCGCCACCTCTTTCTCCCTGACGACGTGCTGCGAAGGCCCTCCCCTCCGAGAGGTGGGCTGCTCCCCTACCCGGGATGGGAGAGCGGGTCGGCGTCGCCAGTAGACGCCGCCTCGCTGAGCGAGCGCGGGTAGATGCTCTTGACCGCAAAGGGCGCGAAGGACGCAAAGGTTCGCAAAGTCTCGCAATTCAGTAGCGCGGTGTGGGCCCGGAGGCAAGGGACGCTCCGCCCTGGATCTGCGTCTCGTGACGGAGGGTGGTCCGCGGAGCTACTCCCTTCCTTCCAGCGACACGTTCGCTCGCTCGCGCATCAGAGGCCGAGACGTGCGGCTGGGCCGCGCTCCCGCGCCCTTTGCGCTCCTTTGCGGTAACCTTTGCGCACTCTGCGGCTCAAAGCGCATTCACCTGCCCTCTGCCCGCGGACTCGCGCGCGTGCTGATCCTTCCTCGCGCAGGGGCAGGGGCAGGGCAGAGCAGAGCAGAGCGCCACCAACCGCACACGGGCGGCGAGCAGGGCTCGCCGCCGTCGTGGGTCGATCGACCGTCGCCTAGCGCGGGAGCGCGCGCAGCGGCTGCCCGGCGGGGACGCCGAGGGGCATGTTCACCTGGGGCACCGGCTGACCGTTGAGGCCGGGCTGGGTGGGGAGCCGGGGAACCGGACCCTTCCAGGTCAGCGAGGGGCCGGCCACCGCGGGGGCGGTCGGGGTCACGCGAGGCACGGGGCTCCCGGCGTTGGTGTTGGTGCCCGGGCGCAGGGTCCCGCTCTGGCCGCCGCGGTTCTGGCTGAGGAACAGGTCGTCGAGGCGCCGGCTGCTCCCGAGGCCCGAGCCGCGGACCGCGGCGCGCACGCGCTCGTCGGCGTAGGCGCGGAGGTTGGGGTCCGTGCGCCCGAGGAGCATGGCGTCCGAGCGCGCCTTGAGCTCGTTGATCCGCGCCATGGCCAGGGTGCGCTTGAGCTCGCTGCCGGCCACGGTGCCCACGGTCTTGAGCAGGTTGGTCAAGATCCGCTGCCAGAAGCTGTAGTGTCCCTCGCCGTCACCGAGCGGGGGCTCGTCGCCGAACTGGCGGTGCGCGATGTACTCGCGCTCGCGGACGGGGTCGCCGATCGTCGGGGGGTGGTCGTAGGGCTTGTCGCTCATGGCGTCGCCCACGACGTCGATGTTCCCGGTCAGGCCCGGCAGGCTCACGCCCTGCTCCTCGGCCAGGCGGCGGACCTCCTGGCTGGCGCGGTCGGCGTCGCGACGCGCGCTCTCGACGGCGCGCTCCTGGTGCTCGGGGGGCAGGGAGTCGAAGCCGTCGAGCTCCTCCACCACGTTCTCGGCGTCCACGCCCAGCTCGGAGGCGGCGTCGTCTAGCTCACGCTGGATCTTGGGGTCCTCGGGGATCGCGACCTGCTGCTCGGCGCCCCGCGGCTCCTCGGTGAGGGCGTCGATCTCGTCGTCGGCCGGGCCCTGCTGCTGGGGCAGGCCCTGCTGCGGCGGGCCCTGTTGCGGCGGACCTTGTTGCGGGGTCCCTTGCTCGATCGGGTCGTCGAGGAGGTCGTCCAGCTCGTCCTGGGCGGAGGAGAAGCCAGCCCCTCCCACCACGAACGCCGCCGTCAAGAGCCACAGGTGCCAACGCATACGATCCTCCAGTCCCATGGAGTGCAAGATGAGTGCCAGCATAGCGGACGGATAACCCTCGTGTAACCCCTGGGAGGGCGACGCCACTCTGCGCCATACGTCCCCCCGATCCTGGGAGCTGAGACGAACCGTGAGACGACCTTGACCCTTACGGCGGCGCGGGATAGGGTCGGGGCGCGCGCCTGGAGGCCATCCCCCGCATGCGACACCTCGCCCTGCTCTCCCTCGCCGTCCTCGCCGGCTGCTTCACCACGACGACCGAGAAGGTCGAGGTTCGCCGGACCGAGGCCGAGCTGGCCCGCGCCCGCGAGCAGCAGACCCAGACCCAGGAGACCGTGCGCGAGCGGCTCTACGAGGCCAACCAGAAGCGGCGCCTGGACCGCGAGCTGTTCGCCCGCGAGAGCCGGCGCACCGAGGACCTGAAGGAGCTGCGCGCGTTCCTGGACCGCGTCCCCGACGACCCCTGGACCGACTACGAAGAGGACCGGCGCCGCTCGTTCTATCGGCACTGGGCCGGGGTCAGGCAGCCCCTGCCGCCCCTGGTGGCCGAGGACAGCGGCCCTCCGGGCTGGATCGGACCCAAGCTCCCCGGCGCCGAGGCCGGCGGCACCCCGATCGTCGAAGGCCTGGGCGAGGAGGAAGAGGGCGTCGGCCCCGCCGCCGGTGAAGAGGGCGGCGAGGACGAGTACGGCGACGAGTACGGCGACGACGAGGAAGAGGGCAGCTACGACGACTACTGAGTCGCCCGACCTGCGCTGAGCTGCGCGCGGACCCTCAGCTCGGCTTGGGGGCGTTGAAGTCCTTCGCCGTGAGCCCGTGCTTGCGCATCATCTTGTGGAAGCTCGAGCGCACGATCCCCGCCTCGGCGGACGCCCGGGTCACGTTGCCGCCGTTGCGGCTGAGCACCGACTTCAGGTACTCCTTGGCGAAGGTCGTCTTGGCGTCGGCGTAGTTGACCTCGAACAGCTTCGAGATCCCGTGGCTGACCTGGCCGCCGTCGTCGAGCTGGACGTCCTGCTCCTCGAGCACGTCGCCCTCGACCAGGAGCACCTTCTTGCGCAGGAAGCTCTGGAGCTCGCGCACGTTGCCCGGCCAGTCGTAGCGCAGGAGCGCGCGCATGGCGTTCTTGCTGATCTGGAAGCGGCGCCCCTCGGCCTCGGCGATCTCGTCGAGGAAGCTCTCGACCAGGAGCGGAATGTCCTCCTTGCGGTCGCGCAGCGGCGGCAGCTCGATCGAGACCACGTTCAACCGGTAGAACAGGTCCTGGCGGAACTCGCCGCTCTTGACCATGCCCGCCAGGTCGCGGTTGCAGGCCGAGATCACCCGCACGTCGACCTTGACGATGTCCTTGCCGCCGACCCGGCGGATCTCGCCCTCCTGCAGCACGCGCAACAGCTCGCGCTGCATGCCGGGGCTCATGTCCTCGACCTCGTCCAGGAAGATCGTGCCCCCGTCGGCCTGCTCGAAGAAGCCCTGCTTGTCGCGGTCGGCGCCGGTGAACGCGCCGCGCACGTGACCGAACAGCTCGCTCTCCATGAGCGTCTCGGTGATCGCCCCGCAGTGCACGGACACGAAGGGCCCGTCGCGGCGCGGCCCGTTCAGGTGCAGCGAGCGCGCGATCAGCTCCTTGCCAGTGCCGGTCTCGCCCATGACCAGGACCGCCACGTCGGAGTCGGTGATCCGGTCGAGGAAGCGGAACACCTGGCGCATGGCCTCCGACGAGCCCACGATCCGCTCGTAGTCGAAGCGCGCCTTGAACTGGCTGAGGTTCCGCTCCATGTCGGCGATCTCGTTCGCCTGGGCCTGGACCTTCTGGGCCAGCTTGGCGGTCAGCTCCTCCAGCGAGCGCTTCTGCTCGAGGTTCTCCTGGTAGAGCCGCGCGTTCTCGATCGCGTTGCCCAGCTCCCGCGCCAGGGCGCGCATGAAGATCAGGTCCGACTCCTCGAAGTCGTGGGCGGCGCGGGTGCTGTCGAAGTACATGCACCCGATCTGCTTGCCCTTGATCGAGAGCGGGAGGCAGATCACGCGCTCGAGCCCTAGCCCACGGCAGGACTCGACGAGCTCGCCGTGGTCGTCGTCGGTGTCGAGGATCGCCACCGGCACCTGGCCCTGGTGCACGCGCTCGACCACGGCCTTGCTCACGCCCTGGTCGTTCACCGACTCGCCCATGGCGTTCTGCCCGACCTCGAGCAGGAGGTCGCCGTCCTGCTCCAGGTAGAGCAGCCCGCGCTCGCTCTCGCTGAGCTGGATCATCATGTCCAAGAGCGTGCCCAGCACCTGCCGGCGCTCGAGCAGGCTGTTGACCACGACCACCGTGTCCAGGAGCAACATCACGTTGCGGTAGTCCTTGGCCTGGTTCCCGGTGAGGATCCCGATCAGCTTGTCCGAGCGCAGCGCGTGGCGCGGGATCTGGCGGTGCCAGGTCAGCGTCCGGTTCCCGCCCTCCTGCTTGGCCTTGAACAGGGTCTGGTCGGCCTTGCGCAGCAGGTCCGAGACCCGCTGGGCGTGGTAGGGGAACACCGCCAACCCGACCGAGACCGTGACCCGGATCCCGTCGCCGAAGCCGGCGTAGTCCTCGACCGCGCGCCGGATCTTCTCGGCGATCTCCATGGCGCCGTCGGGGTCGGTGCCGGGGAGCACGACCGCGTACTCGTCGCAGCCGTAGCGAATGCAGGCGTCCTGCACGCGGACCTGGGCGCGCACCAGCCGCGCGACCCGCGCGATCACCCGGTCGCCGCGGCGCCGACCGAAGCGCTGGTTGAGCGTGGTCATGCCGTCGATATCGATCATGAGCAGCGTGACGGGCTTGTCCGTGTGCCGCGCGATCGTGGACTCGACGTCGAGGTGCTGCTCGAGCTCCTGGCGCTTGTAGAGGTCGGTGAGCTCGTCGCGGGAGCTGCGCCGGTAGAGCCGGGCGTTGAGCAAGGCCTCGCCGGTGTGGCTGGCCAGGGCCTCCAGCGCGTCGACCTCGGCGGCGGAGACCCGCCGCCCGGGGGGCACGGCCACGACCAGGATCCCCAAGGGCTTGCTCAGGCCCTGGGGCGGATAGCGCCGGCGCTCGCGCTCGACCTCCGTCGGCGCGCGCAGGTGCAGGAACAGCGGCATGACCACCAGGAGCTGCTGCCCGCCGGCGCGAGGGAACGAGGGCCCGGCGACCCCCTCGCTGACCACGATCCGCGCGTCCTCCAGCGCGTCCTCGATCATGGACACCAGCCGCGGGTCCTCGAACACGCCGTCGGGGTCGACCCCCTGCGACGCGACCAGCCCCAGCTCGTCGCGCTCGTAGATCCCCAGGGCGCAGGCCTCACCCTGGAGCACCCGCGACGCCACGTCCATGAGGGTCTCGGCGGTGCGCTTGAAGTCGAAGCGCTTGGCCGAGATCAGTTGATCCGGCTCGTAGAGCATCGCCCAGTGGACGACTTCACCCAGGTCACTGCGCGGCGGGGTCTCGGGCATCAGCGTTGGAACACCGGGAGGTAGCGGAGCGGGACCTCGAGGATCAGCAGCGCGAAGGCGGTCTCGTAAGCAGGGCCGTAGTAGTTGCCCTGCTCCCAATACTGCCTCCCGCGGCGCAGGTCCAGGAGCTCGTCGCGGATCTTGGGGAAGTACGCCGCCCACTCCGCGCCCCCGCGCTGGAACATGGCCTGCGCGACGTAGAAGTGGGTGTAGTAGAAGAACTGCTGATCCGACTGGCGGATCTTGAGGTGCTTGCGCAGGTAGCCGTAGCCGCGCTCGATCGCGTCGGAGTAGTACTCGCCCGAGCCGTGCAAGACCGAGATCCCCGCCGCGGTCAGGGCGGGGGTCGTCTTGCCGTAGTTCAGCATGTAGCGCACGCCGCCGTCGGACTGCTGGCTGTTCTTGATGTACTCCACCGCGCGCTCGATCGTGCGCCGGTCCACGAGCACCCCGCCGTCGTTGGCCGAGCGCAGGCCCTGGATCTGCGTGATCGTGACCGAGCCCTCGTCGCGGCGGGAGTCGGGGAAGTAGCACCAGCCGCCGTCGGGGCTGATCGAGCGCTCGGTCAGCCGCGCCGCCTGCGCCAGGCAGTCGTGGAGCTGACGCCGCAGCACCGGGTCGCGGGGCATGCCGTAGGCCTCGCCCAGGAACAACAGCGCGAAGCCGTGCCCGTGCATGGGTCGGTCGTCCTTCGTCTCCCGTCCCGGGCGCACGTCGAACAGGAGCCCCGGCCACTTGCTGTCCTTGCCGCGCTGGTTGCGGATCACGAACTTCAGCGCGCTGCGCACCGCCTCGGCGTGGGGGCCGTCGTCGGGGGTGTCGCCATGCGCCAGGAGCGCGAGCCCCGCGAGGGAGGTCACGCTCATGCGGTAGTTGGTCGGGCTGCAGCTCCAGGCTCCCGACGCGCGGGCCTGATTGCGCACCAGCCACTTCACGCCCTGGCGGATCGCGGTGTGCGCCTCAGGGGTCAGCTCGGCGTGGCGATCGCCCGGCGAGATATCGCGGCGCACGGGGTCTTGCGCGGCGAGGGAGCCGCAGCAGAGCAGCGCGCAGGAGAAGAAGAGGGAGACGGAACGCATCGATCCTCGAGGGGCGTGTCCAAACGGCTACACGAACGGTATCCCTGCCCGAGGGGGTTTGCAACCCGGCCACTTGCAGGCCACCCTAGAGCCATGGACCCTCGGGAACGGCGCCGCCACCACTACCTTTATGCGCACCGTGTGCTCCCGCACCTGGCCTTCGACGACCCCGCCGGGTTCTGCGCCCGGCTGAGCGATCGCGCCGCGGGACAAGCCTCCCTCGAGGCGCTGTGGGAGCGCGTCGGCGCCGACTCGGCCTTCGCCCTGCCCTACGACGGCCTCGCGCTGAGCCTGCACCCGCTGCCCGGCGGGCGGACGGCGTTCCTGATCCAGCTCCCGCCCCCCGAGATCATGCCCGAGGCCTACTTCCTCGCGATCGTGCCGGGGCCCGAGGACCTGTTCGTCTACACCCTCGAGCACAGCCAGGACTTCGAGACCGGCGACGCCTGCACCGTGGTCGGCGCCTGGAACGCCGCCGGCGATCACCTGAACCTGGGCCGCGGGCCCGAGCCCACCGCCGCCGCGTTCCTGGCGCGAGTGGCCGAGGTCCTGCCCGCCCCCGAGGGCACGCCGTGAGCGCAGCGACCAGCGAGCTGCGCTACGTGGTGTGGGAGATCACCCTGCGCTGCGACCTCGCCTGCGGTCACTGCGGCTCGCGCGCGGGCAAGCCGCGCAGCGACGAGCTGAACACCGCGGAGTGCCTGGACGTGGTCCAACAGATCGCGGCCATGGGCTGCCGCGAGGTGACCCTGATCGGCGGCGAGGCCTACCTCCGCGAGGACTGGGACCAGATCGCGCGCGCGATCCGCCAGGCCGGCATGCGCTGCACCATGACCACCGGCGGCCGGGGCATGACCCCCGAGCGCGCGCGCCGGGCCAAGGCCGCCGGGATCCAGTCCATGTCGGTCTCCCTCGACGGACTCGAGGCCGCCCACGACCGCCAGCGCGGGGTCAAGGGCGCGTTCCAGGCCGGGCTCCAGGCGCTCGAGAACCTCCAGGCCGCCGGGGTCCCCGTCTCGGTCAACACCCAGGTCAACCGCCTGACCCTCGGCGACCTCGCCCCGCTCCTGGAGCTGATCGCCGCCAAGGGCGCCCACAGCTGGCAGATCCAGCTCACGGTCCCCATGGGCCGCGCCGCCGACAATTGGGAGTGGCTGCTCCAGCCCTACGAGCTGCTCGAGGTGATCCCGCACCTGGCCGACCTCGGCGCGCGGGCCAAGGAGCTCGGGGTCCGGCTGTGGCCGGGCAACAACGTGGGCTACTTCGGCCCCCACGAGCACGTGTTCCGCGGCGACACCCGCGCCGGGCACACCAGCGGCTGTCAGGCCGGGCGCTACACGCTGGGGCTCGAGGCCGACGGCGCGATCAAGGGCTGCCCGTCGCTCCCGACCTCGGCCTTCACCGGGGGCCACGTGCGCGCCCGGCGGATCCAGGAGGTGTGGGACGACACCGCCGAGCTGCGCTTCACCCGGGACAAGAGCGTCGAGCTGTGGGGCGCCTGCGCGAGCTGCTACTACGCCGACGTGTGCCGCGGCGGCTGCACCTGGACCGCCCACGTGTTCTTCGGCCGCGCGGGCAACAACCCCTACTGCCACCACCGCGCCCTGGAGTATCAGCGCCAGGGCCTGCGCGAGCGCTTCGTCCCGGCCACCCCGGCCCCGGGCGCTCCCTTCGATCACGGCGTGTTCGAGCTCGTCCTCGAGCCCGAGGGCGCCCCGCTGCCGTCCAGTCCGCGCCCGCTGCCCACGGTGGCCGGCGCCTCGCACGAGGAGGTTTGACGTGCCACCCTTGATCCCCTGCCCCGGCTGCAAGCGCCACGTGCGCTCGCAGGAGGCGACGTGTCCCTTCTGCGAGGCCGCCCTCCCGCGCCCGCGCAGCGTCTCCCCCGGCCTGGCCGCCGCCGCCGGCCTGGCGCTGCTCGCCGGGTGCGAGCGCGGAGACGCGCCGCAGCCGGTCTACGGAGCCCCCGACCCCGCGCCCGTGCTCAGCGACCAGCAGCCCGCGCCGCCGGACGACCGCGACGACCTGCACGCCGAATACGGCGCCCCCATGCCGCCGGACGACCTGCGCGAGCCCGGCGAGGTCTACGGAGCCCCCATGCCCCCCGACGACCGAGACGACCTGCGCGCCGAATACGGCGCCCCCATGCCCCCGGACGACCGCGATCGGAGCGCGCCGCCCCCCGACGAACTGGAGCCCCCAAGTGAGCGACCTCTCGCCCTGCCCGGACTGTGAGCGCCACGTCGCCGTCGACGCCGAGACCTGCCCCTTCTGCGGCGCAGACGTCTCGAAGGCGCCTGCGCTCCCGCGCCCGGCGGTCCTGCGCGAGCCGGGCGAGGTCTACGGCGCCCCGCCCCCTCGGGACGAGCCGATCCCCCTCCGCGACGACGACCCGCGCATGCAGCGCGCGGTCTACGGCGGACCGCCGCCGCGGCCCCTGCCCTTCGACGACGACCTGCTCGACGACCGTGAGCTGCGCGTCCACGACGCTCCGCCGCCGCAGCCGATCGCCCCCGTTCGGCCCGACGACCCGGGCCTCAGCGACGACGCGCCGCCGCCCCCCCCGCCCAGCGACTGAGCCGCCGGCCTCAGCCCGAGGACCCTCCATGACCTCGCTGTTCGCCTGCCCCGACTGCCAGGAGTTCGTGCGCCGCGGCGAGGAGCGCTGCCCGTTCTGCCACGCCCACCTCCCCTACGTCCCGGACGCCGAAGCCCCCGCGCCTCCGCGGGTCGACGACGCTCGGGTCGACGACGACCCCCTCCTGCGCTCGGTCTACGGCGCGCCGGCTTTCATGCCCCGGGCCGAGGTCGACGCGGACGACGACCGGCTCGAGCACTCGGTCTACGGCGCGCCGGCCTTCGTGCCCCGGGCCCAGGTCGACGACGACGACCGGCTCGAGCACTCGGTCTACGGCGCGCCGCCCGGCCTGGACTGGACGCCGCCGTCGCCCGAGCTCCTGGCTCCGCCGCCGCTGCCCGAGCCCCTGCCGCCCTTGCCGCCCGACCCCGCCCCCCGGCCGTCGGAGGGTGCCGCGTCGCGGTCCTCGCTGAACCTCGCAGCCTGGGTGGGCGCGGCCCTCGCCCTCGGCTCGCTCCTCCCACACCCCGAGCTGACCCTCGCCCTCGCGGCGCTGGCGCTGGGGCTCCTCGGCCTCGCGCGCTCCCGGCGCCTCGGGTCGGTCGAGGCGCTGCCCGCGGTGTTCGCGGTCGTGCTCGGCGGGCTCCTGAGCGTGGTGGGGGCGATCCAGCTCGTGCAGGCCCTCGCTCCGCGCTGACCCCCAGCGCCCGGAATCGCGGCCGCCCGCGCCTCGCCCCGCGGTAGACTCTGGCCCATGCGACCCCGAGTGTTCAACGCGACCACCCGCGCGGAGTGCTACAAGGCGCTGGTGGCGGTGTGCGAGGCCGTCGTGGTCCACGGGACCCTCGACGAGCTGCTCGCCTCCCTGGCGGAGCCCCTGAGCGAGCTGCTCGGCGGCGAGCTCGGCGTGCTGATCATGTCGGGCTGCGACGACCCCGACGCCGACCACGCGCAGGTCCTCGTCGAGCCCTTGTTCGAGCCCTCGCGCCAGCTCGCGGACTCCCTCGACCCCGCCCTGGCCCAGATCGCGGTGCGCGCGATCCCCGACCTGCACACCCCGGCGGCGGGCCCGCTCGAGAGCGCGTTCCGCGAGGCGGGCGCCGAGGGCGTGTGGCTGTTCCCCGTGCGCAGCGAGCGCAAGGTCTCCGGGCTCATGGCGCTGGGCACCGCGCGGGCGTTCGACCCCGAGGAGCTGGACGCGATCCTCCAGGCCTCGCGGCTCCTGGCCCTGGCCCTCGAGGCCCTCGACGCGCGGCACCACGCGCTGTCCTACGGCCAGGCGCTGGCGACCGAGCGCGACCGGCTCCAGATCCTGCTCGAGATCGGGAGCGCGGTCTCGACCCACCTCGACCTCAGCGCGCTCCTGGCCGAGGTCCAGCGCAGCCTGTCGCGGGTCATGCCCTGCGAGTGGGCGAGCCTCTCGCTCCTGAGCAAGGACGAGCAGAGCGTGCGCGTGCTGGCCCTGGAGTTCGAGGGCGGCCGCGGCCTGCTCAAGGAGGGCGACGTGCTGCCCCTGCTGGAGGGGGCCCCCGGTCACGGCCAGAGCTGCATGGGCGAGCCGCTGGTCGTGAACTCGATCCAGGACCTGGCGCACCTCGAGAGCGACCTCGTGACCCGCCTGCGCGACGAGGGCCTGGGCTCCGGCGTCGTGGTCCCGCTCCGCGCGCGGGAGCGGGTCCTGGGCAGCCTCGATATCGCGTCGCGCCGCGAGCACGCCTTCAGCGCGGACGACGTGGCGCTCCTGCGCCAGGTCGCGAACTACGTGGCGCCGGCGGTGGCCAACGCCCTCGCCTACCAGGAGATCCGCGAGCTGCGCGACCGCCTCGCGGCGGAGAAGCGCTACCTGGAGGTCGACCTGCGCCGGCTGCGCGGCGACCACGAAATCCTCGGCCAGAGCCCGGCGGTGCGCGCCGCGCTGGCGCAGGTGCAGCAGGTGGCGGGCACCCCGGCCACGGTGCTGCTCACCGGCGAGACCGGCACCGGCAAGGAGCTCTTCGCCCGCGCCGTGCACGAGCTCAGCGACCGCAGCCAGGGCCCCTTCGTCGCGATCAACTGCGCCGCGATCCCGACCGGGCTGCTCGAGAGCGAGCTCTTCGGCCACGAGAAGGGCGCCTTCACCGGCGCCAACGAGCGCCGCCTGGGCCGGTTCGAAATGGCCAGCGGCGGCACGCTGTTCCTGGACGAGGTGGGCGAGGTCCCCCTCGAGCTGCAGACCAAGCTCCTGCGCGTGCTCCAGGAGCTGAGCTTCGAGCGGATCGGCGGGAGCAAGACGATCCAGGTCGACGTGCGGATCGTGGCCGCGACCAACCGCGACCTGCAGCAGCTCGTGGACGAGGGCGCCTTCCGCAGCGACCTCTACTACCGGCTGAACGTGTTCCCCCTGACCCTCCCGCCGCTGCGCGAGCGCCCGGGAGACGTGCCGATCCTCGCCGCGCACTTCCTGGCCCGCGCCGCGCGGCGCCTCGGGCGCCGCGTCGAGCGGATCCCCCCGGACGTGCAGCGCGCGCTCAGCGCCCACGACTGGCCCGGTAACGTGCGCGAGCTGGCGAACACGATCGAGCGCTGCGTGATCCTCTCCCCCGGGGACGAGCTCGAGCTGCCCTTCCCCCTCACCCCGGGGGGACTGCCCAGCGCCGCCCTCAGCGCGCCCGGCGACGGGCAGCAGCCGAGCACCTTCGCCGAGTGGGAGCGCGCGATCATCGAGCACACCCTCGCGGACACCGACTGGGTGATCGGCGGCCCCCAGGGCGCGGCCAACCGCCTGGGCCTGGCGCGGACCACGCTCCAGTCGCGCATGCGCAAGCTCGGGATCACTCGCCCTCAGGGGGGCTGAGGCTCAGGCGTGGGGCCAGGGGTTGTCGGCGGCCAGGGCCTGCACCGCGCGCAGCCAGTCCTGGGCGACCGCCTCGTAGTCCACCCGCGCGAAGCGGCGCGGGGCCGGCGGCTGGATCGGGTCCCCCACGATCGCGCGGATCGGGGTCAGGCGCACGCCCGGTGAGAGGGGCGAGAGCAGGCGGTGCGAGCCCTGGAACAGCACGGGCACGATCGGGACCTGGGCCTCGCAGCTCAGGATCCCGACCCCCGGGCGCGGGGGCATGATCCCGCCGGTGTAGGAGCAGTTGCCCTCGGGGAACATGCACACCACGTAGCCGCGCTCGAGGCCCTGGAACGCGAGCTTGAGCGAGTCGGCCACGGTGTTGGCCTCGCCGGTGAGGATCACGCGCCCCATGCGGATCATGGCCGCGAGCGGCCCGCGGAAGTACGGGCCGTAGGCCAGGATCATGAAGCGGTGCACCACCGCATAGGGGAACAGCGCGTAGAGCAGGGGCGAGTCGATCATGCTCTGGTGGGTCGGGCAGAGCAGGTAGGGCCCGCGACGGGGGAGGCGCTCGCGGTGCAGGAGTTCGGCGCGGAAGCCGAGCTTGGCCGCGGCGGTGAAGGCGTACATCCCGAGCTGCGCCGCCCACCAGTGCACGCCCCGCCGGGCCAGGTTGAAGCGCTGGCCCAGGGGCACTTCGTCCACCCGCTGACGCAGGAGCCGCGCCCAGCCGTAGTCACCGGGGACCCCCGAGGGCGCCGCGCCCGCGACCCGGGCCTCGAGGTCGCCCAGGGTCAGGAGCTCCCACACCTCGCGGTGCGGGACCTCGACCCCGAACTCCTCGGCGAGGAGCGCGCGGAGCTGGATCAGCTTGAGCGAGTCGATCCCCAGCTCGGGGCCCAGGCGTGCGCCCGGCGCCCACGGGCCCTCGACGCCGAGGGCGTCGCGCAGGCGCTCGCGCAGAGGCGAGGTCTCGGCGGACACCTCGCCCCCCAGGAGCGCCGCGCGGGCGCGGGCGTGGCGTTCGACGAGCTCGGCCACCCGCGGCCGGTCGAGGGCCTCCCCGCGCCGGGGCAGGGGCTGGCGCACGACGAGCACGTCCTGGACCCGCAGCGGGCGCGGCGCCGAGATCGAGGCCACCGCGAGCAGCTCGCGCAGGCGCTCGTGGGCGAGGAACACCGCCTGGGCCTGGAGCGTCTCGGCGGCGGGGACGACCACCGCGCGGCAGTCGAGGAACGGGTCGGCCCCCGCGCCCGGGAGCAGGCACACCTCGGCGACCAGGTCCGAGCGGCCGAGGTGCTGCTCCACGACCTGGGCCTCCGTCGCCCACTGCCCGTCTCGTGGCACCGCGTTCACCGCTCCTCCGGCTCCCGCCGAGGGGCGCGAGATCGGCGGTCGGTCACGCGAACATGACGCCCGTTCCGATTCTGGTCACCCGATGGCGGACATACGTGGCCCAGGCCGTCGCCCTGTTGGCGCAACTCTAGCACGCTCCGTGGGCCCGATCCCCCCTCGTGGGTGCCGACATGTCGTCACTGCCGATCCTACGGCGCTGATTTGTCGGCACTTGCGAATCCGAGCGGAGATCCCTCACGGCCAGGGGACTTACGCAACGCGTCATGCGGCACGGGGGGTGCATTGGACGGGGCACCTGAGGGGAGAAGGTGGAACCCACCATGCGCACACCCAGCCTGATCGCGATCGGACTCTTGAGCGTCCTCGCCGGCTGCAACACGTCGTCGAGCTCGTCCGGGGCCGCGGCCTCGGCCCCCGCTCAGAACGGCGCAGGCGCCCTCGCGGCGCAGGCGGTCTCCGCGGGCCCGGGGCACGACGCCCTGGTCGTCTACGTGGACTGGGTCGAAGGCCAGCAACCGGCGGTCGAGACCCTCGACCTCCTCGAGCGCCGCCTGAGCGAGCGCTGCCAGAAGCCGGGTGGCGTGCACGTGCTCTACGGCGGCGCGCTCCAGGGCGTGCGCCAGAGCGTCTACGCGGAGGCCGACCTCCAGGCGCTGGCTCGCACCGCGCCGCCGCGGGAGTCGCTGGGCGGCGAGGCCGTCGAGCTGCAGGTGATCTTCGTCGACGGCGCAGGCGCCGTGAACGAGCACGAGGACGACCGCCTGGGCCTCGCGATCAGCCCCTCCCAGGTCGCGGTGTTCGCCGAGACCGTCGCCGCTCACGCGCCCTCGGCCGAGCGCCTGGGCGCCGCCGTCGCGCTCCACGAGCTCGGGCACCTCATGGGCCTGGTGAACCTCGGCGCGCCCCTGACCGCCCCCCACGCCGACCCGTTGAACCTGGCCCACTGCCAGAACAACGGCTGCCTCATGACCGCGCGCAGCAACAACTGGGGCCTGCGCCGCGACGTGGAGCCCGACTTCTGCGCCGACTGCAAGGCCGACCTCCAGGCCCTCGGCGGCCGCTAGCCGGCTCGCGCACTGCGGCGACGGCGGCCACACTGCGCGGGTGAACGCTCCGCGCGAGGTTGGCGGATTCCTCCTGGAGGCCGAGCTGGGCCGCGGCGGCATGGGCGTGGTCTACCGCGCCCGCGACCCGCGCCTCGGCCGCCCCGTCGCGCTGAAGGTGATCCTGGGCGACGCCAGCCCGCAGGAGCTCCGACGGTTCCAGACCGAGGCCGCAGCCTCGGCGCAGCTCGACCACCCCAACCTCGTGCGCGTGCTCTCGGCAGGCGAGGCCCACGGCCGCCCCTGGCTGGCGCTCGAGTTCGTCCCCGGCGAGACCTTGGGGTCGCGGCTCAAGCGTGAGGGCCCGCTGCCGCCGCCCGACGCGGCGCGGCTCGTCGCCCAGCTCGCCCGGGGCCTGGCCCACGCCCACACGCGCGGGGTGATCCACCGGGATATCAAGCCCGACAACGTGCTCCTGCACGACGGCGTGCCGCGGCTCACCGACTTCGGGCTCGCGCGCTTCGGCGAGCGGCACCTGACTCAGACCGGCGCGGTGCTCGGCACCCCCGCCTACATGGCCCCCGAGCAGGCGGCGGGGGAGGCGAGCCGCGTAGGCCCCGCCGCCGACGCCTACGCCCTGGGCGCCCTGCTCTACGCCCTGCTCAGCGGACGCCCTCCGTTTCGCGGCACGTCCACCCTGAACACGATCCGGCAGGTGCTCGACGACCCTCCCCCCCGCTTGGTCGACGCCCCTCGCGCCCTGGAGCAGATCGCGTTGCGCGCGCTGGCCAAGGACCCCGCCGAGCGCCCGTCCGCCGCCCAGCTCGGGGAGGCGCTGGAGGCCTGGCTCCGCGGGGCGAGCGCCCCCCAGCCCCGCCATGGCCCGCGCTGGCCCCTCGCGCTGGCCGCCGCGTCGTCCCTCGCCGCCGCCGGCGCGATTGGGTTCGTGCTGGTCTCGCGAGCCGCGCCGACCCCGACAGCGGCGGCGCCGCCGGACGACCCCCGAGAGGGAGACGACGCTCGCGCCACCTCGCTGGCGACGGACGTCGCGCAGGCCCGGGAGGCCTACGCCTACTCGCGCGCCGCAGAGCTCCTGGAACACGCCGCGGGCGAGTTCGAGCCCCCGCTGCCCCTGCCCCTCGAGTTCGAGCGCCTCGCCCTCGGCGTCCAGCGCCGGCACCCAGACTTCGACGCGCTGTATGCCCTCGCGCGGCGCGCGCAAGGCCCCCTCGCGGCGCGCAGCCAGGCGTTGTTGGCCCTGGCCGCGGTCCAGCGGGCGCGCTGGGAGGACGCGGAGGTCGCGGAGCAGGCCGCGCTCCGGGGCGGCGGCGAGGACCCCGAGGTCCTGCGACTCCTCGCCCGCGCGGCGCTCCAGCGCTCGTCCCTGACCCGTGCGGCGGGCCTCCACGAGCACGCGCTCGAGCTCTTTCGCCGCGCGCGCGCCGCGGGAGACGACCACGAGGAGACCGCGCTCCGCCTCTACGCCAGCGACAAGCCGCCCCCGGAGCGGCGGATCGAGACCCTGCGCGAGCTCGCCAGTCGCTACCTCGGGCCGCTGAGCTACCACGCCCTCGCCGCCGAGCTGGCCTACCGCCAGAAGCATGCCGACCAGCTCGAGCAGGCCGAGCGCGAGTGGAACCAGGGCCTGGAGTGGGCCGAGCGCGCGGTGGAGGTCGCCCCCGACGACCCGGAGGTGCTCGTCAGCGCCGGCAACCTCTACACCGGCTGGCTGCAGTTCCACCGGTCGGTGGACCCAGCCAAGCTCGGACGCGCCCAGGAGCTGCTCGAGCGCGGCCTCACGCTCGCCCCGGACGACCCCCTGCTCCGCCAGTCCTGCGCCTACGCCTGGCGCCTGATCGCGGAGGAGCTCTTACGCCAGCGGCGGACGCAGGACGGCCAGCGCCTGCTGGAGCGCGCGCAACAGCTCCTGCGCGAATCCCTGGCGCGCTACCCGGGGACCTACCTCCTGCGCCGCGAGCTCGCCGACTGCACGCTGGTCCGCGAGGGGCCTGGCGCAGCCCTCGCCGCCCTCGCTCCGCTCCTCCGGGCCCACCCCGAGCAGGGCGAACTCCACTACATGCGCTACCGCTACCTGGCACTCGGAGGCGACTCCCAGGGCGCCCTGGCCGCGATCGAGGAGGCCGCGCGCCTCGAACCCGAGCGCTTCCAGGCCGTGCGCGAGACCTTCCTCCGCCAGCTCGGCCGCTGAGCGCGAGGAGGCACTGCGGCTAGCAGGTCCAGTCGTCGACCTCGCCGTCGCAGCGCACGGGGGGCGCCCGACGCTGGACGGCGGCCACGACCTCGTCCAGGTCGCAGGGCTTGTCCAGCACCACGGCCCCCAAGCGCTGCGCCTCTTCGTGCGCGTCGAGGGTGCCGAAGGCGGTCAGGAGCACGACCGGCGTCGCCCAGTCGTGCTGGCGCAGGAACTCCAGCGCGGTGAGCCCCGTGCACCCGGGCATGCGCACGTCGGAGAGCACCAGGTCGTAGCCCCGGCTCGCCAGGTGCCCCTCCCGGAGCTCGGTCATGAGGTCGAGCCCACTCGCCACCTCGGTCACCTCGTAGCCCTCGAGCTCCAGGGCCTCGACCAACAGCCCCCGCAGCGCGGGGTCGTCCTCTGCGACCAGGACCCGGGGCGAGCCGGACTCGGCGTCGCAGGCGGCGCGGCGGCGAACGCAGGGCGCGGCGTCTTGGATCATGCAGACCTCCTCGAGCTGCTTCAGTGCACGCGGCGTGCCACCCCAAGCTGCGCGCGGCCCGCCTCGCGGGTGTGTCGCCCCGACACGCGCGGGTCGGAGCGCGCCACACGCCCGCAGCGCCTCCCTCCGGCCCCACGAGGCTTGGACCGGCACGCGAGCTGCGGTCGATCCCGCGGAAGGAGGACCCCGTGATCCACACCGTCGAACGCCCTCGCGGCCGCGTGTCCCCCGCGCGCGCCGAGCCGCTCCCGCCCGAGTCCGTGTATCAGGGCCTGCTGGACCTGCTGGCCTGGGACGACCCGAGCCCCGGGCTGCGCCAGCGCCTGGCCCGCTACCGGCCGTTCTTCGTCGCCGAGCTCGAGGAGCAGGAGGCGCCAGGCGGGGTGCTGAGCGAGGCCCTGCGCCAGGCCCCGCACCTGGCTCCCCGCGTCGAGCTCTGCCGCACGCAGCACGAGGAGCTCCTGCGTCAGCTCGACGCCTTGATCGCGCTCCTCGAGCACGAGGCCCCCGACAGCCCGCAGGTGTGGGTCGCCCGGCGCGGTCTGCGCCAGGCCCTGCGCCGCCACCAGGCGGCCGAGCAGGACCTCGTGCTCGACGCCTACTTCCAGGATCTGGGCGGGGAGGGCTAGCCCTCGCCCTCGGCGCCGTAGTGCTCGAGCTTGCGGTAGAGGGTCTTGCGCCCGATCCGCAGGATCGAGGCCGCCCGCGCCTTGTTGCCCTCCACCGCGTTCAGGACCGCGAGGACGTGCCGGCGCTCGACCTGCTCCAGCGGGATCAGCTCGACGGCGGCGCCCGCGGCGGGCCCGGGCGCCGCGCCGCGCACTCGGGGCGGGAGGTCGTCGACCACGACCTCCCGCCCCTGGGTGAGCGCCACGGCGCGCTCCATGCAGTTCTCGAGCTCGCGCACGTTGCCCGGCCAGTCGTAGGCCAGGAGCTTCGCCGCGGCCGCCGCGGAGATCCCCGACACCTCGCGCTGCATGCGCGCGGCGTGAGCCTCCACGAAGCGCTGAGCCAGGAGCAGCACGTCGTTGCCGCGGTCGCGCAGCGGCGGGACCCGCAGCTCGATCACGTTGATCCGATACAGGAGGTCCTGGCGGAAGCGCCCGGCCTCGACCTCCTCCTCGAGGTCGCGGTGCGTGGCGGCCACGACCCGGCAGTCGACGGCGAACTCCGCGTCGCTCCCGACGGCGCGGGCCCGGCGCTCCTGGAGCACGCGCAGGAGCTTCGCCTGCAGCTCCAGCGGCATGTCGCCCACCTCGTCCAGGAACAGCGTACCGCCTTGGGCCTGCTGCAAGAGCCCGGGGCGGTCGCGCTCCGCGCCGGTGAACGCGCCCTTGGTGTGGCCGAACAGCTCGCTCTCGAGCAGCGCCGCGGGGACCGCCGCGCAGTTGATCGCCACGAAGGGGCCTCGCGCGCGCGGGCTGCGGCGGTGCAAGGCGCGGGCGACCAGCTCCTTGCCCGAGCCGGTCTCGCCCAGCACGAGCACGGTCGTGTCCGCGCGCGCGCTGCGCGCGATCAGGTCGCACAGCGCGCGGACCTCGCGGCTCTCCCCCAGGAGCTCCTCGAAGGGCTCGACCTCGCGCAGCCGGGCTTCGAGCGCGGACACCTGCTGCGTCAGCCGCCGGGTGCGCACCGCGCGCTCCAGCACGAGGCCCAGCTCCTCGACCTCGAAGGGCTTCGCCAGGAAGTCGTAGGCCCCCGCGCGCATGGCGCCCACCGCGGCCTCCAGGTCGCCGAACGCGGTCATGAGCACGACCGGGAGGTGGGGGTCCAGCTCCTGCACCCGGCGACAGAGCTCGAGGCCGCCGAGGCCCGACATGCGCAGGTCGCTGAGCACGACCTCGGGGCGCCGCGCCCGCAGCTCGTCCAGAGCCGCGCCTCCGCCCGCGGCGGCCCGGACCCGGAAGCCCTCCGCCTCGAGCCCTTCGCGCAGCACCTCGCGCAGCTCGCGGTCGTCCTCCACCAGCAGCACGTCGCCCTTCACGCGGCCTCCTCGGCGCAGGGGAGCAGCACGCGAAAGGTCGCGCCCTCGCCGGGAGCGGAGTCGAGCTCGATCCACCCGTCGTGCTCGACCACGATCCCGTGGGCCACCGGCAGCCCCAGCCCCGTGCCTTCCCCGACGTCCTTGGTGGTGAAGAAGGGCTCGAAGATCCGCTGCTGCAGCTCGAGGGGCACCCCGGGCCCGCGGTCGCGGACCTCCAGGCACCAGCGCGGGCCCGGGGTCGCGTCGTGGTCGGGCGGCGGGTCGCCCTGGACCCGCGCGACCCGCAGCTCGACGCGCTCGCCCTCGGGGCTGGCGTGCGCGGCGTTCATGAGCAGGTTGGTGAGCACCTGCTCGATCTGGGTCGGGTCCGCCACGGCCCAGGCGGCGTCGGCGCCCTCGAGCGCGAACGCGACCCCGCGCTTGCGCGCGAGGGGGGCCAGCGCCTCGATCACGCCCCGCGCCACGGCGACGAGGTCCACCCGGCGCTTCTCGGCGTCCCCCCCGCGCGCGAAGTCGAGGAGCTGCCGAATGATCCGGGTCATGCGCTGGGTCTGCTCGCGCACCGCGGCGGCGTGAGCCTCCACCCGCTCGGGCTCTCCGCGCTGACGCTCCAACAGCTTGGCCCGAGCCAGGACCACGTTCAGCGGTGTGCCCAGCTCATGGGCCACCCCCGCGGCCAGGCGCCCCACCGTCGCCAGGCGCTCTGCGTGGCGGAGTTGGTTCAGCGTCGCCCGGCGGGCCTCGGCCTCGGCCGACGCTCGCGCGCTCGCCGCCTGCAGGTCGGCGGCCATGCGATCCAGGGCGTCGGCGAGGGCGCCCAGCTCGTCGCGGCGACCGAGGTCCAGGCGCGCGGCGAGGTCGCCGGCCCCGACCTCGCGCACCCGCGCCACGAGCGCCTGGATCGGGCGCCCGACCAGGGCCGAGCCCACCCCGAACGCGATCGCGCCCGAGACCACCACCGACGCCAAGGTCGCCGTGGCGAGGAGCGAGGTCGACGAGCGCACGTAGGCCAGGTCTTCCTCCATGGCCTGGGTCACCTCCAGCGCGCCCTCCGGCTCGCCCGGCGGCGCGAAGCGGATCCAGGTATGCAGGGCCCCCTCCCGGCGCACGAAGGCGCGGCCCTCGCGGGCCAGGCGCTCCCGCACCGGGAGCGCCTCCAGCTCCGGATACCACCGAAACGCGCGGTCGGGCTGGCGCCCGCTGGCGTGCGCGATCAGGTCCACGGCCGCGTCGCGACCGGCGCGGCCCCAGGTGGGCTCCACGGCGGCGAGCAACGTCGAGCCGGCGCGGAAGGTCTCGCGCTCCATGGCGGCCTCGAACATGGCCAGCTCGCGGGCCCGCGCGAGCAGCCCGTAGCCGCAGAGCACCGCGCAGTTCCCCGCGACGAGCAGCGCGGTGAGCTTGTGGGTGAGCTTCATGGCCCGGGGCGCCCGAGCAAGACCCGGGCCAGCTCGATCGTCACCGCAAGCCTCGGCGGCTCCGATCGACCTCGGGGCTCGCCCTCCGTCAAATCGGCACCCGCCTGCCGCGGTGTCAGGCCGCGTGCTCGACCGCGCGGGAGGCCTCGAGCCGGGCCAGGAGCTGACGCACGTAGGGCGAGCGGTCCACGTGACGCGAGCAGTAGGGCTTGTCCTCTGCGGTGCCGGCGCCGCACACCACGCAGCTCCGCGGCTCGAGGCCGAGGCGGTCGACGACGCGCTGGGTAGGGATCGGGGTCATGCTGCCTCCTTCCGCCAGCCGGCGAGCAGGGGCCGTGCCTGCCACAACCCCCGCGCCGACGTAGCGCGCGTGAGCCACCCCGACACGGGTGGGTCGTTGCGACACACCCTTCGCGGACGCCCCGGGCTGCCCCCGCGGGCCGTTGCGCCCGGCACGGTCGCTGCTAAGCCGCGGGCGCACCCCCACCCCGAAGGAGGAACACCATGAGGATCCCGCTCTCCGTCGCTGCGCTCCTGGCCGCTGCCTGCGCCGTCGCTGGCGCGCAGGTCGTCCCCGCCCCGGGGGTCGTGACCGTCGAGGCCGAGCCCGCGACCGACCTCAGCTGGGACGCCCTGCGCCTGCGCGCGCTGCTGCCCGACGCCGCGCGGCTGCTGACCCCGCCGCCGCGGGTCGGCGCGGGGGCCGTGGCCGGCGAACAGCGGGTGGTCACGTCCCGCGCGCTGGTCGAGGACGCCTCGAGGCTGCGGGTGCGCCTCGCGGACGGCCGGACCCTGGCCGCGTCCGTCGCCGCGGTGGACACCGCCAGCGACGCCGCGGTGCTCGCGGTCGCCGCCCCGCTCGAGGGGTGCGCGCCGTGCGCGCTGCCCCGGGCCCAGGCCTGGGGCGCGCTCCCGGGAGGTCCGGTCCTGGCGCTGCTCGAGCCCGGCGCGACGCTGCCCCCGGGCGCGCCGTTGATCTCCGTCGAGGGCGAGCTCCTGGGCTACGCCGCCCGCTCGGTGCGCGTGCCCGTGTTCGGCGACCTCGCCCTGAGCTACGCCTGGGCGACCCCCGCGGCCCAGGTCGAGCCGCTGCTGGAGCGCGCGGCCCCCGCAGGCCCGCTCGGCTGGAGCGACCTCTGGGCCCCCTGGGGCGGGAGGTCCCTCGCCCTGCCCGGCGCGCACGACCTCGCGCGCTAGCGGGCGCGATCGGCGGGGAGGCCCCGCTCCGGGGCCTCCCCGCCCGGAGGACCAGCAGCTACCGCGGGCGGGCGGCCACCTCGGGCTCGGGCTTGGGGCTCGGGGGCACGTTCAGGATCTTGAGCGCCTGCACCGCGACCCGGCTGGCCAGGGGGCCGGCGGTCGTGCCGCCCCACACCCGACCCTTCTTGGTGGTCGGACCCCAGACCACCGCCGAGAACGCGATCCGCGGGTTCTCCGCCGGGGCGAAGCCGCAGAACGAGCCCACGATCTCCTTCTCGTGATACCGGCCGTCGACCAGGAGCTTCGTCGTGCCGGTCTTGCCCGCGATCGTGAACTCGGCGTTCTTGGCGCGCTTGGCGGTGCCGTGCTCGCTGTTGACCACCGCGATCAGCGCCTCGCGCAGGGGGCCGTTGACCACCGCCGGGCTCAGGGGGCGCCCGAACACCTGGGGCTCGAAGGCCTGGACCACGCCCCCGTCGGGGCCCACGAGGGCCTTCACCAGCCGCGGGCGGTAGACGGTCCCGCCGTTGGCCAGGGCGCCGTAGGCCAGGGCCATTTGCAGCGGGGTCACCGAGAACGCGTAGCCCTGGCCGACCGAGCCGAGCACGGTGGGCGAGTGCAGCTTCTCCAGGTTGCGGGTGTTGCCCGCGGACTCCCCCGCGATCCCGAGCCCGGTGGCGGCGCCGATCCCGAAGGCCTCCAGCGCGCGGTGCAGCCCCTCCTTGCCCAGGCGGTCGGCGATCTTGACCGCGCCCACGTTGCTCGACTGGATCAGCACGTCGAGCTCGGTCACCGAGCCCACGAGGTGCACGTCGACGATCGCCTTGCGCCGTCCGGGGAGGTGCCAGGACTGGGGGCAGGAGATCGCGCGCTCGGGGCCGCCCAGGCCCTGCTCCCAGGCGGTGCCCACGATCAGCGGCTTGACCGTCGAGCCCGGCTCGTAGGTGTCGGTGATCGCGCGCAGGCGCAGGCCCTCCTGGAAGTTCGGGCCGAGGTCGCCGGGGTCGGCGGTGGGCCAGGACGCGATCGCGAGCACGTCGCCGGTGTGGGGGTCGACCACGACCACCGCCGCGCCCTCGGGCTCGAACTCCGCGGCGGTGCGCTCGAGCTCGCGCACGGCGACGGCCTGAATGCTGCGGTCGAGGGTCAGGGCCACGTCGGCCCCGCGCTGCCCGGGGACCGCGGCGGTGCCCGGCACCACCAGCTCGCGCCCGCGCACGTCGAGGCGCACCTGCTCGTAGCCGTCTTGGCCCTGGAGCTGCGCGTCGAAGGTGCGCTCGAGGCCCACGGTGCCCTGGAGGACCTCGCGCCCGCGGGCCTCGTCCTCCGCCAGGCGAGTCAGGCCCACGACCTGCGCGGTCAGCGGCCCGAAGGGGTGCACCCGGATCGGCTCGACGCTCAGGCTCACGTGGCTGAGCTTGGCGGCGCGGATCGCGCGCACCTGCTCCGGGAGCAGCTTGCGCCGGCGCACGTAGAGCGAGCGCTCGCTGGCCACGTAGGCCTCGAGCTTGGCCCGCTCCTCGGGGGTGAAGCTCAGGAGCTCGTCCAGGGTCGCGACCAGCGCGGCCTGGTCCTCCGCCGAGCGCGCGCGGCCCTCGACCAGGAGGCTCCCGCGCTCGAGGGAGACGGTGGCCACGACCTCGCGCCCGCCGTCCTGGAACAGGAAACGCCCGCGCTCGCCGAGGAGCACGCGCTTGCGCAGGTGCTGGCGCGCCGCGCGGTCCTTCCACTGGGCGTGCTGCGCGACCTGGAGCTGATACAGCCGCACCGTGAGCAGCGCGTAGCCCACGAGCACCGCGATCAGCGCGGCCTTGGCCCAGCGCCGGCCGCTGGTCGTGGTCCGGGTCGGGGCGTGCAGCCGCAGGTGCGGGAGCGCGAGCTGCCAGGCGCGCAGCGCCTGGGCCACGAAGCTCGGCGCGCTCACTTCGGCGCCCCGGTCAGCGCCGCCAGCTCCTCGGGGCTCGCCACGCCCAGGGTCACCGCCCGCTCCTGCAGGCGCTCGGGGGCCGAGGCCTGCTCGTAGCGCAGGCGGCAGGCCTTGGTCTCCTCCTCGAGCCGGGCCTTCTCGACCTCGAGCTCCCGGGCCTCGTAGGCCAGGCGCGTGGCCTCGACGTGCTCGCACACCGTGCTCAGGGCCACCAGACCCACGGCTCCGATCACCGCCAGATAGCGCACCCAGGTCATGGCACTCCCCCGTGGACTACTCGTCGGCAGATCCGGGCCCGGACTGAACCCGCCGCTGACGCCAGCGATCCGGCAGGGCTGCCGGGGGTCCGGTGCCCGCCGACCGCGCCGCCGGGGGTTGGGCCGCTGGCCCGCCGCTTGCGCGCGGCCGCGCGGGAGGTGGGCGTGGAGGTCTGGAACGAGGTCGGGCTGCTCATGCTCTGGCTCGGCGGGATAGGCGCCGGGCTGCTGTCGATCCTGTATCTCGAGGAGCTGTGGGCGACCCGTCGGCCGCGGTTCGCGCGGGTCGATCCTCGCCGCACGCGGCTGCTCGGGGCCTGGCACCGCTGGGCCCGCGAGTCGCCGTTCCTGGCGGCGCTGATCGCGGGGCCGTTCGTGCTCGCCGGACTCGCCGCGCTGGGGATCGTCGGGGCTTGGGCCACCGTTGGGCTCAGCGAGCTCCGGCTCTCGGACGACGGGGACGTGGTGGTGATCTACTGGAGCGGGGAGATCAGCTCCAACGACCCGTTCCCCGCGAGCTCGATCGCCTCCAACAACCTGGCCCCCGACGGCGGGGGCCTGAGCCCCAACAACGTCCACCTGGTCGACGTCCGCGTGCTCTGGAGCGCCGACGACCCCGCGAGCGACGGCGAGGACGCCGCCGTCGGCGACGCCCTGGTCCTGTTCACCACCACCGACGGCGCGGCGTTCACCCTCTGGGGCGCTCACTTCGACGGCTGTTGCTTCACCCCGCCGGCCCAGCTCCGCTGCCTAGAGCGCGATCCCTTGCAGCCAGTCCGCCTGGAAGGGTTCGGCGCGCTGACCGTGCCCGGCCGCTCGGGCTCGCGCTGGGTCCTCCTGGGAGACGTCGCGACCCGCGGCCGGACCGGGCACGCGCTGGCGCACTGGGCGTTCCGCAGCGACGTGCGCAACCGCGGGCGGACCACGGACCCCCGACCGAGCACGGGCGCGGGGGCCTACGAGCACGGCTTCGCCGTCGACGCGGAGGTCCTCGCCGGCGAGGCGGTCACGAGCTACGGCCTGGTCTCCGACGGGCTGTCCGGCTTCGCGCGCTACGCCAGCTCGATCGAGCCCGCCGCGTCGGCGAGCCCGCTCGACCCACCGACCCAGGCGCGCGTGCCCGGCGCCGCCCACGCAAGCCGGGGCGAGGCCGCGAGCTTCGCCAGCGCGCTCTACACCGTGACCGACGGGCGCCTCCTCACGCGCCGGCTGGACCTGGCGACCCTCGGCTTCGACCCCCCACAGGTCGTGGCCACCCTCGAGCCCGACGTCGTGTGGCGTCCGGGGATCGCCGCCCTCGACGGCTGGGCCTTCGTCGGCACCGCCCGCGCCGCGGGCCCGCGGGCCGAGGGCCTGGTCGCGCTCCACGTCCCCAGCGGCGCGCAGCGGGTCCTGCGCCCAACGCTCCCGGGCCAGGTGCAGGTCGACCCCGTCGACCCCTGGGCCTTCGGCGCGGACCAGGGCCTGCGCGAGACCGTGGCCCTGTGGGCGGCGGAGGAGGCGGAGGGCGCCGCCGGGCTCTACGCCGCGCGCCTCGACGACGACGGCGCCTTCGCCCCCGGCGGCTGAGCCACGCCGCGAGCGAGCTGGTCCCCGTCGGCGGGCGCCCTTACCGCGCGCGGCTGAGCGCCGACGGCGCCTGGCTGGCCACGGTCTACGCCGAGGCCCGCCAGCGCGGCGACGACCGCTACCAGACCTTGAGCGCGGTCGCCTACCGCTGCCCGCGGGCCGACGCCCCGCGGCCCCTGTGCTTCTCGCCGCCGCGGACCCTGACCTCGGCGCGCCTGCCGGTGAGCGACCTGGCCTGGCCGGGGGGCTCGGGCTACCGCGGACTCCAGTCGACCCCAGACGACCTGGCCCTGCTCTACGAGCAGTCCGACGCCGACGCCGACCGGGTGCTGATCGGCGGGCTGCGGGTGGAGGGGCTGGACGTGGCCCCCCTGCCCCCGGTCGCGCTCCTGACCCTCGCGCCCTGGCCCGAGGGCGAGGTGCGCCTAGGACGCAACGTGCAGAGCGCGCCCGACGGCGAGGCCCTGCTCGTGGTCCACACTCAGGCCACGCCCCTGGGCGAGGGCGTGTTCGCAAGCCGGCTCGCCCGCGGGCGCGTGACCGACGCCGCGCTCCCGATCGGCGCGCCATACCCGCAGGACTCCCTCGCCCGGCGCCCCGGCGGGCTGCTCCCGCCCCAGGCGCTGAGCAGCACCTCGTGGGGCGAGACGTCGATCCTGTTCTACGGGGCGCGGGACGCCGACGACTTCGGCTACGGCGCGCTGTTCACACGCAAGCTCGACCTGTACGCCCGGGGCTCCCTGCAGACCCGGCTCGTGCCGGCGCCCTACCTGGCAGAAGTGGGCGCGCGCTGGAAGGAGTCCCCGCTCCCGATTCGCCTCGACCACCAAGACCTGCCGGTCCAGGACGTGCAGGCGCTCCGGCAGGGAACCTCGATCCTCGTGCTCTTCACCCAGGATCGGCACGCCTGGGCCCAGCGCTCGGGCGACGGCGTGGACTTCCTCACCCTGAACGGCGACCCCAACCCGGCCCTGGTCGACAACGACACCTCCGAGGGCCTGGTGTGGGCCCGCATGGAGCCTGATCCCGAGGGCTTTGGCTGGATCGTGCTCCTCGCCAAGCGCGACGGCGACGGCGACCTGCGCCTGGGCCTGCGCGCGGGGAGTGGGTTCTAGCGTTCACGTCGGGCCCCTGCCCCCGACTACACTGACGCCATGAGCGAGCCCCCTCCGACCGCCGCGCCTCGGCTGGGCTACGTGCCCCAGCTCGACGGGCTGCGCGCGCTGGCGGTGGGGGCGGTCCTGATCACGCACTTCCTCCCCGAGACCGAGCTCGCGCGTCGCGTGGACTGGGGCGTCCTCGGCGTGCGGCTGTTCTTCGTGCTCAGCGGGTTCCTGATCACGCGGATCCTGCTCGACGCCCGGAGTCAGCGCGACCAGGGCGCGCTGAGCCTGGGCCAGGCGCTGCGCACGTTCTACCTGCGCCGGGTGCTGCGGATCTTCCCGATCTACTACCTGACCGTCGCGGTCATGTCCCTGGCCAGCCCCACGATCCGGGCCCAGGCCTGGGTGTTCCTGCTCTACCTACAGAACCTGCTCTTCGCCTGGGAGGGGAGCTACGGCGTGGCCCCGCACTTCTGGACCCTGGCGGTCGAGGAGCAGTTCTACCTGCTGTGGCCGGCGGCGGTGCTCCTGCTCCCGCGGCGCGCGCTGGTGGGCTGCGTGCTGGCCCTGATCGCGGCAGCCCCCGCCTGGCGCCTGGGGGTCCTGCTCCTGGGCGGGGCCGAGGTCACGGCGCGGGTGTTCACCCTGGGCTGCACCGACACCCTCGGCCTCGGCGCCCTGCTCGCTCTCGCAGGCGCCGGGCGCTGGCTCCGCCCGCTCGGCGTCGCGGGCGCCCTGGCCCTGATCCCGCTGCTCCTGTGCCACGCCCTGCGCTGGGGCGACCCGGCCTGGATCGTGCTCGGCGACCTGGCCCTCGGCGCGGTGGGCGTGGCCTGGGTCGCGCGCTTGGTGCGCGGCGGGACGGGGCTCGACCAGCGCCTGCTCGCGAGCCGGCCCCTCGTCTACCTGGGCCGGATCAGCTACGGGATCTACGTCTACCACTTCTTCGTGCCCCGCCAGCTCGCGCGCGTGTTCGCGAAGCTCGACTGGAGCGTAGGGCCGCTGACCCTCGCCGCGCTGAGCGCGGTCGCCTCGATCGCCCTGGCCAGCGCGAGCTGGGTCCTCCTCGAGCGGCCTCTGGCCCGGCTCAAGCGCCGGCTGCCCTACCGCGAGGAGCCCCAACCCACGACTTAACGGTTCGCGAAGGGGTTACGCGTCGCGCGCCCCCGCCGTGCACGTTCGCCAAAGGCCTTACGAGTAGGTCGACCTACGCTGCAGGCGTTCACGAACGGGTGTACGAGTAGGTCGACCTACTCTGCAGGCGTTCACGAACGGGTGTACGAGTGGGTCGACCTACGCTGCAGGCGTTCCCGAACGGGTGTACGAGTGGGTCGACCTACGCTGCAGGCGTTCCCGAACGGGTGTGCGGTGGGTCGACCTACTCTGCGGGCGTTCGCGAACGGGGTACGGAGTGGGTCGACCACCTCTGCGGGCGTTCGCGAACGGGTAGAGTGGGTCGACCTACGCTGCGGGCGTTCCCGAACGGGTGTACGAGTGGGTCGACCTACGCTGCAGGCGTTCCCGAAGGACTTACGTCCAGATCGCCCCTTCGCAAAGGGCTTACGCTAGTCCTCGCCACCCTGGTAGCCATTTCTGCAGGCGACGCAGGAGCGAGCGGCGGTTGATCTGGAGCAGCGCCGCGGCCTGGGTGCGGTTGTTGTTGGTCATGCGCAGCGCGTTCTCGATCTCCGCGCGCTCGACCTCCTCCACGACCTCGTCCAGCGGGCGCACCGGGCGCGCCTCGTCGGTGGACTGGCGCACGAGGTCGGTCTCCTCGACCAGGGTGTCGTAGGTGATCACGTCGCCGGCGGCGAGGTGCACCAGGCGGTGGACCAGGTTCTCCAGCTCCCGCACGTTGCCCGGCCAGGGGTAGTCCATGAGCACCTTGAGCACGCGCTCGTCCCGGCGGTCGAGGACCTTGGCCGTGCCGCCGCGCTCGCGGGCGGCCACGTGCAGGAAGTGCTCGACCAGGAGCGGCACGTCCTCGCGGCGATCGCGCAGCGGCGGGAGCTCGAGGCGCACGACCTTGAGCCGGTAGTAGAGGTCGTTGCGGAACCGTCCGCGGGCGACCTCGTCCTCGAGGTTGCGGTGGGTGGCCGCGACCAGGCGCACGTCGATCGCGATCGGCTCGGTGCTGCCGACGGGCACGACCTCCTTCTCCTGGAGCACGCGCAGCAGCCGCGCCTGCATGTCGAGGCTCATTTCGCCGATCTCGTCCAGGAACAGGGTGCTCCCGTCGGCGATCTCGAACAGGCCGCGCTTGCGCCGGTCGGCGCCGGTGAAGGCGCCCTTCTCGTGGCCGAACAGCTCGCTCTCGAGCAGGGTGCTCGAGATCGCGGCGCAGTTCTGCGCGTAGAAGCGCTTGCTGCGCCGCTGCTCGTCGTTGCGGTGCAAGGCGCGAGCGATCAGCTCCTTGCCAGTGCCGGTCTCGCCCACCACGAGCACCGGGACCTTGGTCCCGATCACGCGGTCGAGCTTCTTGAACACCGACTGCATGGCGCCGGACTGGGTCACGATATCGCCGTAGGCGTAGCGCAGGCCCTCGCCCTCGCCGCGCCCGTTGCCCTCGCTCGCCCCGCGCACGGAGGGGCGGCTGAGCAGCCCCACGAGCACGTTCAGGCCTTGCACGACGCCCAGGTCCGGGACCGCGGGCGCGCTGGGGGACGGGTAGAGCCCGAGCACCCCCAGGATCCCGCGCTCGCCGCGCAGGGGGAAGGCGTGGACCGGGGGGTGCCCGGCCTCGGCCTTGACCGCGACCGCGCCCGGAGGCGCCTCGCCGCCGGTCATGGAGGGCGGCGCGTCGCTGACCCCGGCCTCGGCCTCGGTCACGGCCTCCCACACCCGATCGAGCTGGCGGGCGCCGACCTGCGCTTCGTCGCCGCGCTCGTCCAGCGCGCTCACGAGCTGCAGCCGCCCGCGCTGAGCGCGAGCCAGGAAGCCCGCCTGGGCCTGCCCGATCTGGATCGCGAGCCTGAGCGCGAGCTGCAGGCCCTCGTCCGCTCCTCCGTGGAGGAGCTCGGTCACGGTGGCCAACTGCTGCAGCGTCTCTTGGGGCGTCACGTCGGTAGTCTACCGGACAACCCAGGCGGAACTGAGCGGCAGTGTCAGGAGCGACCCGGGGCTCTGCCTCCCGACCGCCGGCGCGCCCTGCGAGCGGGCGAAGCCCGCGAGCGCGCAGCCGCGGCACGCCGCCTCCCGACCGCCGGCGCGCCCTGCGAGCGGCAAGCCGCGAGCGCGCAGCTTCGCGCCGCCTCCCGACCGCCGGGCCTGCGGAGCGGGCGAAGCCCGCGAGCGCGCAGCCGCGGCGAAGCCGCGGCGAGCCCCTTGGGGGTGAGGCCGAGGGCTTTGCTCCCGACCGCCGGCGCGCCCTGCGAGCGGGCGAAGCCCGCGAGCGCGCAGCCGCGGCGAAGCGCGGCGAGCCCTTGGGGGTGAGGCCGAGGGGCTTTGCCTCCCGACCGCCGGCGCGCCCTGCGAGCGGGCGAAGCCCGCGAGCGCGCAGCCGCGGCACGCCGCCTCCCGACCGCCGGCGCGCCCTGCGAGCGGGCGAAGCCCGCGAGCGCGCAGCCGCGGCGAAGCCGCCTCCCGACCGCCGGCGCGCCCTGCGAGCGGGCGAAGCCCGCGAGCGCGCAGCCGCGGCGAAGCCGCCTCCCGACCGCCGGCGCGCCCTGCGAGCGGGCGAAGCCCGCGAGCGCGCAGCCGCGGCGAAGCCGCGGCGAGCCCCTTGGGGGTGAGGCCGAGGGGCTTTGCCCCGAGGCCGAGGTGGGACAGACCCCTGCAACAGGCCGAGGGGGTCTGGGACAGACCCCCTCGCATTAAGGCACGTCGACGTAGACCCCCGAGTTGTCGCTGGCGACACCTTGGCAGAAGGCGCGGTAGGAGCCCGAGGCCGCGATCCCGAACACGTTGACCGAGGCGCCCTGGGCGTTGGCGCTGGCGATCATGCGCCGGTGGCCGGCGGCTCCGTTGGCGCCGCAGTTGGGCGCGCCGTCGGTCAGGAGGACCACGGCCATGTTCTCGCGGTCGGAGAGCGCGACCGCGGTCGCGGGGCCGGTGCCCGTGGCCCCGGTCGGCCGCAGCGCGGCGACCCAGGCCTCGGCGCTGGCCTTGTTGGGCGGCGTGGCGTCGACCACCGCCGGCTGCCAGGTCCGCGCGCTGCAGTCGTAGCTGACCACGTTGAAGCGGAAGTTCTCGGAGAGCCCGCGGATCGAGCGGATCAGCTCGGCCTGGGCGCGCTCGATCCGCGTCCCGCTGGCGACGGTCCCGTCGGGCCGGGTGTAGCTCTGGGTGTCCCAGCCCATGGAGCCCGAGACGTCGATCACGTAGACGATCGTGTCGTTCTCCGAGTCGATCTCCTCGCCAATGAAGGTCGGCGGGAGGTCGTCGTCCGGCTCCACCGGCACGTCGATCGGCGGGTCGCCCTCGTAGGTCGGGTGCGCCAGCGGGAGGTCCAGGTCCCCCTGCTGCGCGCCCGCCGTCCCGGCCCCGCAGGCCACCCATACACCGATCGCGAACACAGCGTTCCTGAGCATTGCTTCCCCGAATCCCAACCCGTTCCACGGAGAGAGACGCGCGCGGCGCGCCGCGCCTTGCGCAGGAGTTCGCGTGGGCGCGCGGGGTTGCCTGGACGCCGGTGCGAGGCCGCGCCGACAGGAACCAGAAATCCGCACCGCCAAGGACGCCAAGGACGCCAAGGCTCCGCTGATTCGGCCACCTCTCGCAGGTGAGAGAGAGGACTCGAGTCCACACCTCCTCCTGCAGCCTTCCACTCCGGGCCAGGAGGCGAGGTCGTGGGGGCGGAGCCTTGGCGTCCTTGGCGTCCTTGGCGGTTCGATCCTTCTTCCGACCCCAGGAGCGAAGCGCGATTCGCCGACGACCTCCCGGCGCGGGGCACGGCGCACAGGCGATCGCCCGCGCTATCCTCGGGCCGTGAGCGACGCGCCGACCGCCCCTCGGATCCTGCTCGTGCGCCTGAGCGCGCTGGGGGACGTCCTGCACACGCTGCCCGCCGTCGCGCTCCTGCGCCGGGCAATGCCCCAGGCGCGGCTGGAGTGGGTGGTCGAGACCCCGGCCGCCGACCTCCTGCGCGGGCACCCCGACCTCGACCGGCTGTGGGTGTTCCCCCGGCCCGCCCTGCGCAACCCGCGCTCGCGGGTCGCCGCGTTGACCGCCAGCGCCGCCCTCGCGCGGGACCTGCGCCGCGCGAGGTTCGACGCGGTGCTCGACCTGCAGGGCCTCCTGCGCTCGGCCCTCGTGGCGCGCCTGCCGCGCACGCCCCAGCGCTTCGGACCCGGGTGGGCGCGGGAAGGCGCGACCTGGCTCTACACCGACCCCCTGGACCTGCCGCGCCCGGGGGAGGCCCACGCCGCGCTGCGCGCGGCCCTCGCCGTGCGCGGCGTCGCCGCGAGCTTCGGGGTCCAGCTCGACACCGAGGCGCTCCCCCCGGCGACGCTCCCCCTCGCCCCCCAGGCCCCGGGGCGCGAGGTCGCGCTGCTCGTGGGCGCCGGCAAGCCGGCCAACCGCCTGCCCCCCGAGCTCCTGGCCGAGGTCGCCGACGGCCTCGCCGCCGCCGGCCGCCGGGCCGTGCTCCTGGGAGGGCCCGGCGACCGCTTCCGCGCTGAGGCAGTGCTGAAGCGCTGCGAGCGCGCGCGGCCCCGGGTCGCCTGCGGGCAGTCGCTGCCCGCCTCGGCCAAGGAGCTTCAGCGCGCGGCCGCCGTGCTCGGCGGCGACACCGGGCCGCTGCACCTGGCGCGGATCCTCGGCCGCCCGGTGTTCGCCGTGTTCCACGCCGCCGACCCGGCGCGCACGGGCCCCGCCGGCTACCGGGGCGCGGTCGACGCCCCCGCGCCGGTGTGGGTCGGGCGCGTCGCCTGCGCCCCCTGCTGCGCCAGCCGCTGCAAGCTCCCGGGCCAGCCCCGCACCTGCCTCGACGCGCTCACGGCCCCCGCCCTCGTGCGCGCGCTCCTGGAGCTGTGCCAGGAGTAAGCCGGTCCCCTTGGGTATCCTCTGCCCATGGCCCGCGACAAGGGAACCGCCGACGAGGTCGTGCTCAACGAGCTCTACGTGAGCGTGCAGGGCGAAGGCACCCGCGCCGGGCGCCCGTGTGTGTTCGTGCGGCTCACGGGCTGCGGGCTGCGCTGCGCCTGGTGCGACACGGAATACGCCTTCCACGAGGGGGCGCGCCGCCCGGTCGCCGCGCTGGTCGACGAGGTCCTCGCCCACGACGTGCCCCTGGTCCTGCTCACCGGCGGCGAGCCCCTCGAGCAGCCCGGCTGCCTGACCCTGGCCCGCGCGCTCTGCGAGCGGGGGCTCGAGGTCCTGATCGAGACCGGGGGGCACGTCGACACCGCGCCCTTGGACCCCCGGGTCGTGCGCGTCCTCGACTGGAAGTGCCCGGGGAGCGGCATGCAGCGGCGCAACCTCCCCCAGAACCTGGCCGCGCTGCGCGCGACCGACGAGCTCAAGTTCGTGGTCCAGGACGAGGACGACCTGGCCTTCGCCCGCGCCGCGATCGACGCCCATGACCTGGACGCCGTGGGCTGCCCGCTCCTGTTCTCACCCGTCCACGGTCGGTTGGACGCCGCGCGCCTGGCCGCCTGGGTGGCCGAGAGCGGCCTGCGCCACGCGCGCCTGAACCTGCAACTCCACAAGTACGTGTGGCCCGAGGCCAAGCGAGGGGTCTGACCATGAGCACCCGCGACGCGATCGACGCGCTGGACGCCTGGCTGCGCGAGCAGCCCCCGGCGGAGCTCCTGCCCCGCGCGCGAGCCGAGGCCCTGCTCCGCGCCTGGCGCGAGGACGACGCGTTCTTCACGCGCTTCCGTCCCCGCTTCGAGGCGGCCTGGGACAAGGCCAGCGAGACCTGGGCCACCGAGACGCGCTCCCTCGAGGAGCTGCTCTCCCCCGAGGCCAAGGCTCGCCTGCTGGACGCCGCCGCCAACTTCGAGCCCGACCGCGAAGCCCTGAGCGCGTTCATGCGCTCTCCCGCGGTCGAGGAGAGCCTGGGCGACGTGCTCTACAACGGGATCCAGGAGTTCTTCCGCCGGGTAGACCTCCTGGGCGGGTTCGTCGACAAGCTCCCCGTCCTCGGCGGGATCCAGCGCCGCGTGCGCGCCGCGTTCAAGGACGAGGTCGAGGGTCGGCTCGAGGGCCAGATCAAGAGCTTCCTCGGCGGCTTCAGCGGCCGCGCGGTGGAGCGCCTGATCCAGCACGTGCTCTCTCCCGAGAAGCGCGCCGGCTTCCAGGAGGCCCAGCGCAGCCTGGCCGAGCACATGCTCCAGCGCCCGCTGAAGTCCCTGCTCCCCGACGCCGCCGCCCGCGCCCGCGCCCGCGACGCCCTGTGGGACGCCCTGCGCAGCGCCGCGCTCAAGGACGAGTCCGAGCTCCTCGAGCGGCTCTACGAGGCCCAGGACGCGACCACCGTCGGCGACTGGCTGTGGTCGTCCGACGACGTGCGCGCCCTGGGCGCCGAGCTCCTCGAGCGCTTCTTCCAGAGCCCGGGCGGCGCCCCCTTCCGTCCGGAGGCCTGCCCGCCCCAGGCGTAGCCAGGGCGGGAGGACGAGCCCTAGCTGTGGAGGTCGCCGCCGATCTTGTCGCTGGCGATCTGCTCGAGCTCCTCCTCCGCGTCCAGGGCGTGGAGTTCAGCGTCGCTGTAGAAGCGGCCCAGGAGGATGCGCAGCGGGACCAGGAGCGCGATCAGCACCGGGAACAGGATCCCGACCTTGCTCGTCTTCAGGATCCAGAGCGCGACCAGCGCCCCGGCCTGCACCGCCGTGAACAGGTGGATCTTGGCGTGGCGCACGACGGTCACGTAGTGGGTCTGGGGGTAGAGCTTGGGGTCGGTGACCCAGAGGGTGACCCGGTCCCAGAACTGATTCCCGCCCAGGGTGTTGAAGCCCATGAACAGGAACAGGCCGAACAGCACGGACATGGGGATCATTTTGATCAGCCCCAGGAACAGGATCGAGACGCCGATCAGCAGGTGGATCGAGAGCCCCGAGACCCGGTTCTCGCGCACCGAGTCGATCACCTCCTTCTTCACGCCGCCGACCTCGACGACCTTGACCGTGGCCAGGCTGCGCACGTGGTTCAGCGCGTGCACCGTCGCCGCCACGATCCAGGGCAAGGCCAGGAGCGAGCAGGCGGCAATGATCAGCCCGACCACCAGCAGGTCCAGGTGGTAGGCCGGGCCCTTGGCCAGCTTGTTCGTGGGGGAGTTGACCAGGCGGGTCGTAATGTTCTGGTCCAGGAACAACAGGATCGTGGCCATGAGCGCCGGCAGCGCCGCGGCGAAGATCGCCCAGGTGGGGACGGCGAACAGGTCGACCACCCACGGGCGCCCCGAGGTCGTCCCGAACTCGGTCGGGATCTTCGGGGCGGCGAGCTCGATCGAGGGCATGGTCAGCGCGACGCCGGTCATGGCCGCGATCGCGATCGCGGGGCCGAAGTCCGAGAGGAAGTTGCGCATGCCCTCCCACAGGAAGCGGGTCTGGGCCGCGGTCTTGAGCTGCTTGCTCACGAGGTACGTCCCCAGGCTGAGCACCATGCCCAGGAGGGCCGGCGAGTAGTCGCCGCCGGCCTCGACCTCGGTGAACGGCAGGGCCATGTCCTTCACCGCCTCGACCACGAAGATCACCGCGATCAACGCCGCGAAGATCTCGTCGGTGAAGCGGGTGAAGAAGCGCATGAGCGCGCTGGCGTCGCACACGGACAGCAGCACGAGGAACCCGCCCGACCACAGCCCGGTCCAGGCGTAGGTCGAGAGGAAGTCGATCTCGAGGTCTTCGCAGGCCATGTAGAGCAGCCCGGTGAAGATCACGATCGGCCCCGTGCCTCCCAGGATCGTGAGCGGCTGACCGCCGAAGACCGCGAACACGACCCCGCCCACCGCCGTGGCCAGGATCATCTCCGACACGCCGATCTGCCCGTTCGTCACGACCTCGGTCAAGCCGCCGAACGCGATCGCGTTGGCCAGGCAGGCGAAGAACAGGAACAGCGTCGAGGCCAGGACCTTGGGGTGGATCCCTTGCTTGTAGTCGTCGAGGTAGAGGGGCAGGCGCCGCCGGAGGTCGTTGCGCAGGCCTCCCGCGAAGCGGCGCGTCCAGGTCAGGCCGTCGTCGAGGGGTGGGGTCTGGGCTGCAGCGTCAGGGCCGGAGGGGTGCTCGGGGTTCGTCATGGGGTGTCCGTGGGCGCCGGGGAGCCGGCGCGGTCGTGGGGGTGGTGTGCGTGGAGCAGGCGAGGCCTGCGCGCCGTGAGCGGCGACCGAGGTCGCGCGCGTCCCGAGCGCGCCGACGCGCTCGGGCGCTGCGCGGGGCCGACGCCCCGCGCCGCGACGGCTCGAAGAGGGTGTCCGCGGCCAGCGCGCTCGAGGCGCGCCCGGCCCGGGCCAGGGTCAGGAGCCACGGGGGCTCCGGAGTCACGGGGCGCCGGTCGCGCCTCCGCGGAGGTCGAGCGCTAGCAGCGAGGCGGGCGGCTCCAGCCCACGGAGACCCCAGCGGGGCGCGCGAGCGGCTGGAGCCCGCGCTGAGCGGACGCGGCGGCAGGGACGCGCGGCGTCGACGCCGGATCGAGGGGCTGTCGCCGGCGCGTCTCCTTGCGCGGCGCCTCGCGGACGAGCGCGTCGCTGCCGACGACCTCCTCCGCGCTGACGTCGCCCTCCGCAGCGGGCGTCAGCATGCCCACCCCCTGGCCCGCGGCCAGGAAGGCGAGGAACAGGGTCACGACGAGGAGGCGGAGGAGCGCGGGCATGGAGGCACGATTGTGCGGGTCCGAGCCGCCCTCGTCAAACACCCGCAGCGAACCGGGGACGCGTCGCCGCGACGAACGCCGGCGCCGCGCGCTCAGGGCACGCGCAGCTCGGGCGCCTCGACCTCGTCGCCGGGGCGCACCTCGACCTGGACCTGGACCGCGCCGGAGCCGACGGTGTAGCGCCCGGGCACCAGCTCGCGCAGGGCGTAGGACCCTGCCGAGGACGTGCGCGCCTCGAAGGGCACGACCTCGCCGGTGTCCTTGCGCAGGGTGATCGAGAGCGGAGCCCCCGCCTTGGGCTGACCCTCGCCGTCCTTGACCACGCCGCGCAGCGCGCCCAGGCGCTGGAGGGTGAAGTCGGCGACCAGGGCCGAGCCGGTGAAGGTCTTGCGCACGAAGCCCTGCTCGTGGCCCGGGGCGTGCACCGAGAGCTCGAAGTCGCCCATGTCCAGGCCGCGCAGGGCGTAGCCGCCCTGGTCGTCGGTGAGCGCGGTGGTGCCGCGGTAGCCGACCTTGGCCCCGGGGATCGGGCGGCCCGTGTCGTCGCGCACGATCCCGCGCAGGGCGACCGCCAGCTCGCCGAGCTCGAGGTCCAGGGACTGGCTCGCGCCGGGCTCGAGGGTCACCCCGGTCCAGTGCCCGACCTGGTGGTCCCCGGGGATCGGGAGCTCGACCCGCAGGCGCAGCTCCCCCGGGGGCAGCTCGAGGGCGTAGGCGAGGGTCGCGTCGAGCTGGAGCCCGCGCACGATCCTGCGGCCCCAGCCCGGAGGCTCGGGGTCGTTCTCCCGCGGCTCGGAGCGGACCTCGATCACGATCCGGGCGTCGATCGGGAACGCGAGGCGCAGGCTCGCCGGGAGCCCGACGCGGCCTGCGAGGCTCGAGGGCCGGGGCACCCGGAGCGTGCCCACGTCGTGGCGCTGCCCCGGGGCGAGGGTGAAGTAGCTGGGCGCCGACTCGCTGGGGCCCAGGCGCCCGCGCAGCGCGTAGCGCCCCGCGGGGAGCTCGAACGCGAAGCGCCCGTCGGGCCTGAGCTGGGCCTGCGCTCGGTCGAGCACCGCGTGTCCCTGCTGGTCGGCGTTGACGAGCACCAGCTCCCCCTCGCCCAGGCCCTGCCCGGCGTCGTCGAGGAGCGCGCCCTCGAGCCAGGCGGGCTCGCCGCTGTGCTGGAACTGGAAGGTGACCGCGCTCCCGCCGGGGAGAGCGGGGCGCCAGTCGAGGCGCAGCCCGGTGGCGTGGCTCGCCGCGACCGAGAGCGTGAGCCCCTGGGGCACCGGGACCTCGACGGTCCCGTCCCCGCCGGTGCGCCACTCGCCGCCGGACCCGTCGCTGAAGCGCCCGAGCACCGTGGCGCCGGGCAAGGGCTCACCGTCGAGCAGGCAGCGCACCTGCAGCGCCCCCGCGTTGGCGTGGGCCCCGACCTCCGGGGCGGGCGGGGTCCCCGCCGGGCGCTGGGGGCCCTGCGTCGCGCCGCCCGACGCGGGGTCCTGAGGCGTCTCGACGACCGGGGCGGGAGCGGGACGCTCCAGAGGCTGCGCCTGCGGCGGACGCCGCGGCCCCCGACGCCGGGCGCGGGGGGCCTCGGCGCCCTCGCTCACGACCTCCTCGCGGCTGCGCTCGCCGCTCACGACGAAGAACAGCCCGCCGCCCACGGCGAGCACGAGCAGCGCTCCCAGGGCGAGGGCGACCTGCTTGTTCACGCGCCCTCCTCCAGGCTCTTGCCCTTGCGCTGGGCGTAGAGGTCGAGGGCCACGATCCCCACCGCGCCGAGGACGACCATGGCCAGCGCGCCGAACCCGACGCCGTCGAGGCTCGGGAGCTGGTGGCCCGTGCTCCCCTCGAACACCTGCTTGCCCCGGACCTCGACGAAGGTCCGCTGCTGGAACGGCCACAGGAGCCACAAGGAGCCCACGAGCAGCCCCGTCATGAACGCCAGCGTCGCGCGCTCGTAGCGCTCGAGCAGCCAGTGCAGGAGCCGCGAGAAGAGCACGATCCCGGTCACGCAGCCCAGGCCGAACGGGCCCACGATCTGCACCAGCGCCTCCCAGCGCGCGCTCCAGGAGCCGTCCGCCGGGTGCAGGAGGTCGCTGACCCCGCCCAGGATCCGCTCGTACTGCCGCAGCAGCAGGAGCAGGAACGAGCCCGAGACCCCGGGGAGGATCATGGCGCAGATCGCCACGGCGCCGCAGAGGAAGGTGAACCAGGGCGTGCGCGGCGTGGCGCCCTTGACCCCCAGCGAGAGGCCGAGCGCCAGCCCGACCCCTACCCCGAAGGCCAGGATCCAGGTCCCGCGCAGGCCGTCTTGGATCAGGTCCCGGGCGAGGATCACCGCGCTCCCGGCGACGAGGCCGAAGAACAGGCCGTAGGTCACGGTGGCCGAGTCCGGCCGCACGAGCAGCTCGGGGAGCTTGATCCCCTTGAGGCACACCACGATCCCCAGGGCCTGGCCGATCCCCACCAGGAGCAACAGGCGCCAGCCGAGGTCGCGCTGCAGCTTGCTCCAGCGCCGCCCGCCGAGGTCCTTGAGCGCGTCGACCCCGAAGGACTTCACCGCGGCGATCAGGCGCGGATAGATCCCCAGGATCAAGGCCATGGTCCCGCCGGAGACGCCGGGGATCACCTCGGCGGCGCCCATGGCCGAGCCCCGGGCGATCAACCCCGGGGCCTCGCTCCAGTCCGCCCCGCCGGGGCGCGAGAACGTTCGTTCTGCCGCTTCGTCCGTCACGCCGCGACGATAGCAGGCCCGCTCCCCCTCGACCGGGGTCGACGTGCGACGGCCAGAGGGGGTGGCTACGCTGACGACGGAGCGAGGGTCACATGCCTACCCACATGGCCGTCGGGCACGCAGCGACGGGGGACGGACGAACCCAGGGAGTCGCTGCGGCGACCCAGGCCCGGGAGGCCCTCGGACGCGAGCCGCTGTTCGGGATCGTGTTCGCCACGAGCCAGGTCGACCTCGCGGCGCTCAGCGCCGGGGTCGCCGAGGTCCTGGGGGACGTGCCCTTCATTGGCTGCTCGACCGCGGGCGAGTTCACGACCGGCCACGTCTCGGCGGGCGGCACCGCGGTGACCCTCGTCGCCAGCGACGCCCTGGGGGTCGCGGTCGCCTCGGCCGAGGGCCTGCGCAGCAACACCCCCCGCGCCGTGCGGAGCCTCGCCCAGGGCCTGCGCACGCCGCACCGCGCCCCGCCGCCGGGGGCCGCGCACGGCACCGTGCTCCTGCTCTGCGACGGCATGGCGGGCAACGGCGAGGGCCTCGTGGACGCCCTGGCCATGGAGCTGGGCGCGGCGGTGGCGATCACCGGCGGCGCCGCCGGCGACGACGCGGCCTTCAAGGAGACCGAGGTCTTCGTGGGCTCGCGGGTGCTCAAGGACGCCGTGGTCGGGATCCAGCTCACGAGCGCGCGGCCCCTGGGCGTCGGCGTGCACCACGGCTGGTGCGCCGCCTCGGCGCCGGGGGAGGTGACCGCCGCCGAGGGCGCGACCCTGATCGCGATCGACGGCAAGCCCGCGATCGAGTTCTATCGGGCCTACGCCGAGAAGATCGGGTTCGAGCTGACCCCCGAGAACCAGAACCAGTTCGTGTTCACCCACGAGCTGGGGCTCGTGCTCATGAACGGCGAGCTCAAGGTGCGCGCGCCCCTGAGCGTGAACCCCGACGGCTCGATCCACTGCGCGACCGAGGTCCCGGTGGGGCAGACCGTGCGCGTGGTCGAGGGCGACCACGACGCGATCGTGGCCGCCGCGCGCCAGGCCGCCGAGCAAGCGGTCAAGGGCCTCGGCGGCGCCAAGGCCGCGGGCGCGATCGTGTTCGACTGCGTAGCGCGCAAGCTGGTCCTCGGCGACGCCTTCGCGCGCGAGGTCCAGGCCTTCGAGGAGGTGGTCGGCGCTCCGGTCCTGGGCTTCAACACCTACGGCGAGATCGCCCGGGTGCGCGGTCAGCTCTCGGGGTTCCACAACACGACCGCCGTGGTCGTCGCGCTCCCGGCCTGACGGTGAAGGCCGACGACCTCAGCCTCGAGGGGTTGCTGACCCCCGACCCGGACGAGGGGCTGCTACGGATCAAGGGCGACCGGGTGCTGCTGGCCGACGTCGCCGCGACCTACCGCCTGGCCGAGGAGCTGGCCGAGACCCTGGGCACCGCCGGAGCCCGCGGCGTGCTCGCGCGCTACGGCTACCAGAGCGGCTACCAGGACGCCGTGCGCTTGCGCACCCACTTCCCCTGGAGCTCTGAGCAGGAGTGGCTCCTGGCCGCGGCGCGCACCCGCACGATCCTCGGGTTCGCGCGGGTCGAGCTGCGCGAGGTCGTGGTCGACCGCGCGCAGGGCGTGTTCCGGGTCGAGGCCCGGGCCACGAACGCCTTCGAGGCCGAGGCCCACAAGCAGCGCCTGGGGCCTGGTCCCGAGCCCGTGTGCCACCGCCTGGCCGGCTACCTCACCGGCTACGCCAGCGCGTTCTTCGGCGACGAGGTCCTGTTCATAGAGGAGTCCTGCGCCGCGAGCTCCGACGACGCGCACACCTGCCGCTTCGTGGGCCGGCTCAAGGCCGAGTGGGGGCCCCGGGGCGCCGAGGTCGGGCGGCGCTACCAGCGCGACGCGATCGGCGAACGCCTCGCGAGCCGCGACCGGGAGGTCTTCGCCCAGGCGGTCACGATCCGCGAACAAGAGCTCGAGCTCGCGGCCAAGGCCAAGCTCGAGGAGGCCAGCCGGCTCAAGAACGAGTTCCTCGCGAACATTTCCCACGAGCTGCGCACGCCCTTGAACTCGATCATTGGCTACACCGACCTGCTCCTGACCAAGCTCGGCGCCAAGCTGCCCAAGACCCCCCAGCGCAACCTCGAGCGGATCCTGAGCAACGCCGAGCACCTCCTGGGGCTGATCAACAGCGTGCTCGATATCTCGAAGATCGAGGCCGGGCGCCTCGAGCTGCGCCCCGAGGCCGTCGAGCTCCCGCCGCTGCTCGAGCGCTGCCTGGCCGACGCCCGAGTGCTGCTCGCCGAGCGCCCGGTGAAGCTCCAGCGCGAGCCCCTGCCCCCGGACTTGCCCCTGCTCTTCGCCGACCCGCTGCGGCTCAAGCAGTGCCTGACCAACGTGCTCGGCAACGCGGCCAAGTTCACCGACCAGGGCGAGATCCGGGTGCGGGTGCGCGTGTTCCAGGCGCGCCGCGACGGAGAGGACCAGCCCTTCGTCTCGATCGCGGTCACGGACACGGGCCCCGGGATCGCCCCCGCCGACCAGCAGGTGATCTTCGAGCCCTTCCGCCAGGTCGACGCCTCCAGCAGCCGCCAGCACGAGGGCACGGGGCTCGGGCTCCCGATCGTGCGGCAGCTCATGGGCCTCATGGGCGGCGAGGTCCGGCTCTCGAGCAGCCTCGGCGCCGGCTCGACCTTCACCCTCGTCGTGCCCACCCGCACCGCCGAGGCCCCGACCCCCGCGGAGGCACCGAGCGCCGCGCCGTCCGCGCCCTCGGACGCGCTGCGGGTGCTGGTGATCGACGACGACCCCGACTACCTCGCGATCCTGCGCGAGCAGCTGGCCGACGCCCCCGGGGCCCTCGCCGGCTGCGTGCTCGAGAGCGAGCTCTCCCCGGTCGAGGGGATCGCCGCCGCCCGGCACCTGCCCCCGGACGTGATCCTGCTCGACCTCAAGCTGCCCGACGTCGACGGGCGCGAGGCGCTGCGCCTGCTGCGCGACGACCCCCGCACCCGCCACGTCCCGATCGTGATCGCCTCGGTGCGCGACGACCTGCGCGAGACCCTGAGCGAGGGCGCCTTCGCCGCGCTGGAGAAGCCGCTCCAGCGCGCGCAGCTCCTGGAGGTGCTCGAGCGCGCCGTGCGCAGCGAGCGGACGCCGTGAGCCAGGTGCTGGTGGTCGACGACAACGAGCACAACCGGGAATACGCCCGGCAGGTGCTCGCCGGCCGCTGGCGCGTGCGCAGCGCCGAGGGCGGCCAGGAGGCCCTGGACCTGGTGGCCGCGGACCCCCCGCTGCTCGTGCTGCTCGACCTCTCCATGCCCGAGGTCGACGGCTGGGAGGTGCTGCGCCAGCTCAAGGCCGACCAGCGCACCCAGGAGATCCCGGTGATCGCCTGCTCGGCCCACGCCATGGCCGGCGACCGCGAGCGCGGGCTCCAGGCCGGGTTCAGCGAGTACCTCACCAAGCCCTACCGCGCCGAGCAGCTCCTGGCCTGCGTGAGCGCGTTCCTGGGCGAGGCCGCCCCGGGCGCGGGCGGCCTCGACGACGAAGACGACGACTGGGGCGACGACGCGTGGTCCCTCGACGACGACGCCTGGAACGAAGAAGGAGAGTGAACCCGCGGTGGCCCGAATCCTGATCGTCGACGACGACCCCCAGGCGATCGATCGCTTGCAGCAGCTCCTCGGCGACGAGCACGAGCTGGCGTCCACCGGGGACTGGACCCAGGTCAGTCGTCTCTTCTTCCAGCGCCCGTGCGACCTCGTGCTCATGGACGTGAACCTCCCGGGCTCAAGGGCGACCAACTGATCGAGATCCTCCGGCGCATGCCCACCCGCCCCGAGACCCGCCCCACGCGCCTGGTGTTCTTCACCTCCTCCGACGAGGACGAGGCCCGCGCCCTGGCCGAGCGCTGCCAGGCCGACGGCTACCTGCTCAAGAGCACGCGCAACCTCTCCGGCTCCTGGAGCAGATCGATGGAGACCCGCTACCTCCTTGTACAGGGTCTCCAGGCCCCGCCCCCGGCGCAACAAAGCGGCCACCTGCGACGTCTGGCAAGGTGCGGGACCTGGTCTATGGTTGCCACCCGCGCGCGCTGCAGGGGGTCGACGTCGAATGCTCGGTCGTAAGCTGTTCTGGGTCCTGGGATTCTGCTCGTGCTCGGCGCCGGCTGCAGCACCGTCAGCCCGGAGCCGGAGTCCACGTATCAGGACTTCCCCCCGCAGGCCTACCCCTTCGACACGGTGTGGGAGTGCGCGATCGAGGCCTCGGAGGAGCTGGGCTTCCATATCGAGGACAGCTCTCGCGACGGCCAGAGCGGGTTCTTCGTGACCAACGTGGTCGAGGTCGACAAGGACCTCGTGCGCCGCACGCGGCTTGGCCACCGGGTGCGCGGCAAGATCAGCCCCAACGGCGACCAGACCTTCCGCCTCCAGCTCGCGGCCAGCCGCTTCGAGGAGCAGGAGGGCGAGGCCTGGAGCTACCTGACCGCGGACGCCGAGCTCCTGAGCAAGTTCGAGTCCACCTACAAGCGGCGCCTGAGCGCGCGCTACGAGCCGGTGGGCGGCAACTGATGCTCGTCGTGCGCGACCTGCACAAGCGCTACGGGACCCTGGTCGCGCTGCGCGGCGTGAGCTTCGAGGTCGCCGCGGGCGAGGTGATCGGCTTCCTCGGGCCCAACGGCGCGGGCAAGTCGACCACCATGCGGATCGTGACCGGCTACCTCTCCGCCAACCGCGGCTGGGTGACCGTCGACGGGATCGACGCCGCGCGCTACCCGAGCGAGGTCCGCAAGCGAATCGGCTACCTGCCCGAGAGCACCCCGCTCAACTTCGACATGCGCGTCGACGAGTACCTGCACTTCCGCGCGCAGCTCAAGGGCGTCGCCCGCCGCGAGCGCCGGGCCCGGGTCGAGCGCGTGATCGAGCGCACCGGGCTCGCCGAGCGCACGCGGCAGATCATTCGCACCCTCTCCAAGGGCTACCGCCAGCGGGTGGGGATCGCCGACGCCATGGTCGGCAACCCCCAGCTCCTGATCCTGGACGAGCCCACGATCGGCCTCGACCCCAACCAGATCCGCGAGGTCCGGGCCCTGATCCGCGAGCTGGCCCAGGAGCACACGCTCCTGATCTCGACCCATATCCTGCCCGAGGTCGAGCAGGTCGCCGACCGGGTGGTGATCGTGGCCAACGGGCGCACGGTGGCCGACGACACGGTGAGCGGGCTGATCGAGACCCACCAGCGCCCGGCGCTGGTGACCGCGGTCACCGGCCCCAGCGCCGAGGAGCTCGAGGCGCTCCCGGGCGTGGCCCGGGCCAGCGAGCTGGCCCCGCGGCGCTTCGAGCTCGCGCTCCAGACCGGGGTCGACCCGACCAAGGTCCAGCTCGCGGTGTTCCACGCCGCGGCGGAGCGGGGCTGGGAGCTCTCGGAGCTCGCGCCGGTGCGCACGACCCTCGAGCAGATCTTCGCCAAGCTCACCCAGGGCCAGGGCGCGGAGGCGGTGGCGTGAGCGACGAGCCCGCCAAGCCGGAAGAGCCGGAAGAGGCCCCCGCCCCCGCGGCCAAGACCCTCGGCGGCGGCGAGCCCGACGCCGGCCCGGAGGAGGCCCCCGCCCCCGCGGCCAAGACCCTGGGCGGCGAGGCCGAGGACGCCCCCGAGGCCGAGGAGCCCGTGGAGAAGGCCCTGGGCGACCCCGCCGCCGAGGTCGCGGCCAAGGACGACGACCTGCGCGACGCGGCCGCCCGCACGGGCGAGGTGCACCAGGACCTCTACGCGCTCAAGGAGGCCGAGCGGCTCCTGGTGCCCGAGCACCTGGACCTGCCCGACCACGCCCTGCTCCTGACCCAGGAGGAGCGCGACCGCGCGATCGCCGCCGTCGAGCGCGGGGAGAGCCCGGGGGACCTGCGCGCGCTGATCGCCGCGCGCAAGGCGCCGCCCGCGCCGGCCGCCGGCGACGCGCCCCCGGTGCGCGAGCCCGAGCTCCCGGAGCCCACCCCGGGCACCCGCGCGATCGGCGCGGTCTACGTCGTGCTCGGGCTCCTGGGCGCCTGGTGGCTGGGCAGCGCCGCCTTCGGCGAGGGCATGGACCTCGCGGTGGAGAACTGGCGGCTGAAGACCCTCCTGCGCCTGATCGCGCTCGCGCTCCCGCTCTACCCGGCGCTGCTGGGCGCCTTCGCCGTGGCCACCGGCCGCGAGCCGGGGGAGCGCACGCTGCTCGAGGTCACCGGCCTGCGCGCGCCGATCAACCCCCTGGGGCTCCCCTTCCACCCGCGCTGGTGGGGGCTCCTGAACGCGATCTACCTGCGCGAGCTCAAGGCGACCTACACCCGCCCGGTGGCCTACTTCGCCCTGTTCGGCTTCTTCTTCGTGAGCGGGCTCCTGTTCGTGGCGCTGCTGGAGTACTACGGCGGCTCCGACACCCTGGGCCAGGACTTCAGCCGCCCGGCGAGCTACTTCGTCACCGCCAACTGGCAGCTCTACCTGGCCATGGCCTTCCTCTGCCCGGCGATCACCATGCGCCTCGTGGCCGAGGAGCGCTCCGCCGGGAGCCTCGAGAACCTGCTCACGACCGAGGTCAGCCACGTGCAGGTGACCCTCGGGAAGTACCTCGGCGCGCTGAGCTTCTTCGGCGGGCTGATGCTCGCGAACCTGGTCTACATGGTCGTGCTCCGCCGCTACGCCGGGGAGTGGGACTGGGGCCCCGTGCTCAGCGCCTACCTCGGGCTGTTCCTCATGGGCGGGCTGTTCCTCGCGATCGGGCTGTGCACCTCGGCCTGGGCCAGCAGCCAGGTGGTGGCGTTCGTGGTCGCCATGCCCCTGATCCTGCTGCTCCTGCTCAACGGGACCCTGCTGAACATGGCCCCCGGCGACTCGGTCGAGGCGCTGGTGCGGCACACCAACGTCACCGGCCTGCAGCAGCTGTTCGCCAAGGGCGTGCTCGAGCTCAAGGCGGTCGTGTTCTACGCGACCTCGATCTGGTTCTTCGTCTTCGTGGCGGTGCGCGGCGTAGCCTCGCACCGGTGGCAGTGAGCATGGCCGTCGAGCACCAGCGTCAGGTCTCCGAAGCCCGCCGGCTCACGAGCCTCGTCGTCGGCACCCTGGGCGTGGCCCTGCTGGCGGTGTGGCTGTTCCGCCTGCTCGGCGCCTGGCTGGTCAGCGACAGCGGCCCGGTCCAGACCTCGCCCACGGGCCAGACCTGGCTGCTCCTGTTCGGCCTGGGCGCGCTCTGCGCCGCCGTCGCCATGCAGCTCCCGGCGCTGATCGAGTTCTTCGGCCAGCGCAAGGCCTTCGGCATGATCAACGAGGGGCTGAAGGTCGCGCTGGCCTTCACCCTGGTGTGCCTGGTCAACTTCCTCGCCCACCGGCACAACCCGCGCTGGGACGTGACCTCGGACCTGCTCTACAGCGTGAGCCCCGAGGCCCGGGCGCTGGCGGAGTCGGTCGACCTCGACACCCGGCTGCTGCTCGTGACGGGGCCGCGCTCGCCGGACCGGATCGCGGCCACCGCCGACTACCTCCAGGCCTTCGCCGGCACCAACCCGCGCTTCGAGCTCAAGGCCTGGCGCAACGTCCACGCCCTGGGCCGCGAGCGCTTCGCGGAGCTGATGCAGGAGCTCGGGCGCGAGACCGACGGCGACGTCGAGGGGCTGACGGTGCAGGTCGGACACCACGACGCAGAGGGCGCGTGGAAGACCCTGCGCAGCAAGAGCATTCCCTGGCGCCGGCTGTGGGTCGGGTCGGGCAACCAGGGCGGCTCCGCCGAGTTCCGCGGCGAAGAGGAGCTCTCGAGCGCGCTGCGAGAGCTGGTCGAGGACCACAAGCCCAAGCTCTACGTGCTCGGCGGCCACGGCGAGCGCTCCCCCGGGAGCTTCGAGCGCGACGGCTACGGGTTCCTGGCCAAGGTCCTGCGCGAGCGCAACTACGCCTTCGACGACCTGACCCTCTCCCAGCAGCCGGGGGGCGACGTCCCCGAGGACGCGAGCGTGGTCCTGCTCCTGGGGCCGACCCTCAGCCTCGAGGAGGAGGAGGTCGCCGGGCTGAAGCGCTACCTCGACCGCGGCGGCGACGCCGTGCTCCTGCTCGAGCCCCGGATCGAGACCCGCTTCGGCGCGCCGAAGTACGTGGCCTCGGGCCTCGAGGACTACCTCGCCAGCGCGTATCGGATCCAGGTCCTGAACGAGACCGTGTTCCAGTTCGCGTCCACCTCCCAGGTCAGCGCGCAGGTGCGCAACACCTCCTTCGGCGACCACGCGATCGTGCAGGGCGAGGACCCCCGGCGCGGGGTGGTCTACCTCTACACCGCGCGCCCGCTCAAGGTCCTGCCCCCCACCGGGACCTGCATCGCCAAGGAGCTCCTGGTCGCCGAGCCGCTGCCGAAGTTCCCCGACTTCGTGTTCTCCTCGGCGGAGCCCGACCCCCGCGCGGCCTGGGAGGACCCGGGCAAGCAGCGCGGACCGTTCACCCTGGCCGCGGCCTCGACCCGCACCGTCGAGCTCCCGGGCGAGGGCGACGACGCGCAGCCCAGGGAGCTCAGCTCCCGGATCGTGGTGGTCGGCGACGTCGACTGGGGCTCGAACGAAATGGTCCAGGAGCCGACGGTGCGCAACTTCGACGTGCTCCTGAACGCGGTGAGCTGGGCCGCGCAGCGCGACCACGAGGTCGTCGGCGAGCGCAAGCGTCCGCGCAGCTACCGCCTGCTCATGCCTCAGGAGACCCTGGCGTTCTTCAAGCTCGTGAGCCTGTTCGGCCTGCCCTTGCTCTCGATCCTGCTCGGCGTCGTGGTGTGGAGGGTGCGCAGCAACTAGCCCGAGCGGGCCTGCCGCCTTGACTCGCGCGCGAGGCGGCCCAGAATCCTTCCTGAGCTGCGCGTAAGAGGAGTCGACATGAGCGCCCCGCCGCCCCCCACCGCCACGTCCCTGGATCAGTCCGGGCTGAGCATGAAGACGACCCTCGTCCTCGCGCTGATCGTGGGCGGCCTGGGCCTGTGGGTGTTCCTCGGCGAGAACGAGGTCAAGACCAGCCAGGAGACCCAGTTCGACACCAAGCGCCTGCTCCCGCACCTCGAGCCCGAGGACGTGACCGCCCTCGAGATCACCCGCCGCGGGCAGCAGGACCTGGCCCTCGAGCTCCAGGGCGAGGGCGACGCCGCCCAGTGGACGCTGACCGCGCCGCTCGAGGACCGCGCCGAGGAGGCCGCCGTGCAGCGCCTGCTCAACAACCTGCGCTTCGCCGAGTTCGCCCAGCGCCTGTCGCCGCCGGAGCTCGACGAGGTGGGCATGGGCGAGACCGAGCTCACGCTCACGATCCAGCGCAGGACCAAGGACCCCTACGCCCTGACCTTCGGCGCCGAGCGCCCCGACGGGAGCTACCCCGTGACCCTCGCCGGGCAGGACGGCGGGTTCCTCGTGCGCAAGAGCCTGATCGACACGAACTTCACCGACCCGCTCTGGACGTACCGCCGCAAGGAGCTGTTCCAGATCCCCAAGTCGGTGGAGCTGCGGGTCGAGCGCCGCGAGGGCGCGGACCTGACCCTCGTGCGCCACGACGGGTTCTGGCGCCTGGACGACCCCCAGGGCGAGTACGCCGACCCCGACCGCTGCAACGAGCTGGTCAAGGAGATCCGCGGACTCAAGGCGCTCTCGAGCGAGCAGGACGCGCCCAGCGACGCGGACCTCGCGCGCTTCGGGCTGGCCCCGCCCGAGGTCGTGGTCAGCCTCGTGCCTCCTGAGGGCGCTGGCGAGACCGAGGCCGTCGAGCTCGGCGTCGAGGTCCCCCAGCAGAGCGGCGTGCGCTACGCCCGGGTCCGCGGGCGGCCCTACGTCTACCGCGTGGCCAGCGCCAAGCTCGACGAGCAGCTCGAGGGCCAGCGCGACGACTACCGCTCGCTGAAGCTGATCCCGCTGGCGGGCAACGCCCAGACCGTGACCGGGATCGGGGTCCTGTTCCCGGGCGACGGGCTGGAGTGGCACGTCGAGCGCCAGCGCGACGGCTCCTGGGCCTTCCGCGAGGTCGGGACCAAGGTCGAGGACCTCGTGCGCCAGACCCTGGTCGAGCGCCTGGTGGGCCTCGAGCTCCTGGCCCCCGCCGAGGTCACGGCCGCGGTGGCCGGCGTCGACGCGCCCCAGACCCAGGTGCGGGTCAGCGAGAACGAGCTCACCCGCGAGCTGCAGATCGGGGCCGAGGTCGAGGGGGACCCGGGCGTCTACTACGTGCGCCGGGCGGGGGAGCAGCGGATCTACACCGCGGAGCTGGGCGAGAGCCTGCTCCAGACCCTGCGCGACGCCGACCTGGCGCTGATCGACAGGACGATCCTGATCGCCAGCCACTGGGACGCGCAGCGCCTCGAGCTGCGCCAGGGCGAGACCCCCGAGCTGGTGATCGAGAGCCTGGGCAACGACCCGCCGACCTGGCGCCAGGCGGTCCCCGAGGGCAAGGCCGACAAGGACATGCTCGCGACCTTCATGGAGCGCTTCGACCAGGTGCAGGTCGAGGCCTACGTCGCCCGCGACCTGCCCGAGCTCTACGAGCGCTACGGCCTCGACGCGCCGCGCACGCTCACGATCACCGTGCGCACCTACGTCGAGGGCGAGGAGACCGAGGAGCTGCGCACGCTGTATCTGGGCAAGCGCGAGGGCGAGTACGTCTACGCGCGCAACCCCGACGGGCCCAGCGCGATCGGCAAGGTCGACGCCGGCTTCCTCGACCGCGCCGCCCGCGGCTTCGCCCGGGGAGCCAAGGTCCTGAGCGTGGACGCGAACCTGGTGTGCGAGCTCTCCCTCGAGCTCGGCGGGCAACCGGTGCTCGAGCTGCAGAAGCCCGAGGGCGCGATCGCCTGGCAGGACGGCCCCACCCTGCTGGAGGAGGCCCTCGAGGACCGGCTCAAGACCGCGCTGTTGCAGTTCGAGTCCCTGGAGCTGACCGAGGTCTCCGACGCGACCCCCGAGAAGCTCGCCGAGCGCGCGCTGGCGCCGCCGGAGGGCAAGCTCGTGCTGGCCACGCGCCCCTTCGGCGGGGGCGAGGTCACCCGCTACACCGTGCTCCTCGGCCAGAAGGTCGGCGAGCGCGTGCGCTGGGCCGCGGTCGAGGGCGAGGGCCGCTTGGGCCAGCTGTTCGACGAGCCGATCCGCGCGCTGAGCCGCCTGGCCCAGGACCTCCCCGGCGCCTTCCCCCCGGTCCCACCGCCCAAGTGACCGCCCCCAGCTTCACCCACGTCGCGCTGCACGTCCCCGACGTGGGGGAGGCGATCGCGTTCTTCGCCGACTACTGCCGGCTGCAGGTCGTGCACTCCCGGGGAGAGGGCGCGCGGCGGGTGGTGTGGCTGGCCGAGCCCGGGCGCGAGAAGGTGCTCGTGTTCGTGCTGATCCCGGGCGGGGCGGAGCGCCCGCAGCGCGAGGGCGACTTCGCGCACCTGGGCTTCGCGCTCGACAGCAAGGCCGCCGTCGACGCGGTGGCCGCGCGCGCGCGGGCCGAGGGCCGCCTGGCCTGGGAGCCGCGCCAGAGCGGCTGGCCCGTGGGCTACTACTGCGCCGTGCGCGGCCCCGGCGGCGCCGCGGTCGAGTTCAGCTACGGCCAGCCCCTGGGGCCCGGCTCCCCCGACCTGTGAGCCGGCCGCGGAGTCCCGGTCTGCGGTCCGCGCCGCCGGGCTGGGCGCCCGGTTCGGGATAGCCCAGGAGGACGTACGGCCCGTTGAGGTCCGCTCCGGCCTTCCAGCAGGACTTCAACCCGGCCCCGAGATTCCGCCGTCCAGGTCGCCGTGACCTCGGGAGGGACGGTCACGGGCGAGCTCGCCGATCGAGCGCGCGCGCTCGATCGGCGAGCTCGCGACCGCCGCGTGGGCCGAGACCCCCGAGCGCTTCGCCCAGCGCGACGCGCCGGTGGTCCTGCTGCGCGGCGACGAGCGCCGGGTCGTGTTCACGCTCCCGGCCGGGGCTGCGCTGACGCAGCTCGCCACGATCTCCCTCGACGGCGTCGCCTACGCCTACGTCTTGTTCCACGACGCGACGGGGCTCGTGGAGCTGAGCGCGCTCGGCGAGGCGCGCCCCGCCTCCAGCGAGCGCGCCCCTGGCCCCCGCCCCGAGGGCACGGCCGGGCTCAGGGACGCGGTCCAGGGGAGCTGAGGCTCAGAGCGGGGGGAGCCCCGGCAGGATCTTGTCGAGGGTCAGGGGGAACTCCCGCACGCGGACCCCCGTCGCGTCATGGATCCCGTTGGCGATCGCGGCGCCGATCCCGCAGATCCCGAGCTCGCCCACGCCCTTGGACGCCAGGGGCCCGCAGCGCGGGTCGGGCTCCTCGAGCAAGAGCACGTCCAGCCGCGGCACGTCGCGGTTGACCGGGACGTGGTATTCCGCGAGGTCGCGGTTCACGTAGGCCCCGGTCCGGGGGTCGAGGAGCAGCTCCTCCAGCAGCGCCCCCCCGATCCCGAAGGTCATGGCTCCGATCAACTGCGAGCGCGCGGTCAGCGGGTTGAGCACGCGCCCGAAGGAGAACGCCCCCACCGCGCGGCGCAGCCGGGGCTCCCCGGTGATCGCGTTCACCGCGACCTCGACGAAGTGCGCGCCGTACATGTATTGGGCGTACTCCTCCTGGTCCTCGCCGGGCTCGAGGTGCCCCTCGGCGCTGCGCGGACCGCCCGCCTCGAGCTGGCGCCGCAGCTGCTGGCACGCGCGGTGCACGGCGCCGCCGGCGCTCGCGGCGCCGAAGGAGCCGCCGGAGCCCGAGCTCCTGGGCAAGTCGCTGTCGGCGAGCCGCACCTGCACCCGCTCCAGGGGCAGCCCCAGCGCGTCGGCCGCGATCTGGGTCAAGAGCGTGTAGGTCCCGGTGCCAATGTCGGTCATGTCCAACTCGACCGCGGCCTGCCCCTCCTCGTCGAGAGAGACCCGCGCTCGGGACTCGCTGAGGAAATTCGGGCGCGTGGCCGCCGCGAGGCCGTGGCCGATCAGCCAGTCCCCCTCGCGCGCGCCCCCGGGCCCGCGCTGGCGCCAGCCGTAGCGCTCGGCGCCAGCCTCCAGGCAGCGCCCGAGGTCGTAGCTCGCGAAGGGCTTGCCGCTCATGGGCTCGCGCCGAGCCAGGTTCCGCAGGCGCAGGTCCAGCGGGTCCTGACCCAGGGCTCGGGCCAGCTCGTCCACCGCGCTCTCGAAGGCCAGCGAGCCCACCGCCTCCCCGGGCGCGCGCAGGCTGTCGATCGCCGGGAGGTCCGTCGAGATCACGCGGTGTCGGGTGCGCAGACCGCGGCAGGCGTAGGCCGCCCGCGCCGTCGCGGCGCACGCCTCCGCGAAGGCGTAGCCCCTGGACATGGGCATGAGGCTCTCGTGGGCCACCGCCAGGAGCTCGCCCGCCTCGCTCGCCCCGAGGCGCACGCGCTGGATCGAGCTCCCGCGGTGCGGGGCGGAGGCGAAGGCGTTGCGCCGGGTCTGGACCACCCGCACCGGCCGCCCGAGCTCGAGGGCGGCCAAGGACGCGAGCACCGCGTCGCCGTGGATCCCGAGCTTGCTCCCGAAGCCGCCGCCGACGAACGGGCTCAAGACCCGGATCCGATCCTCCTCCAGGTTCAGCGTGTTCGCGAGCGCGGTGACCCCGCTGCCCACGATCTGGATCGAGGTGTGCACGGTGAGCCGCTCCCCGTCCCACTCGGCGAGCGTGGCGTGGGGCTCCATGGCCGCGGCGATCTGCCCGGCGGTGCGGTAGGTGGCGTCGACCCGCACCGCCGCCTCGGCCCAAGCCGCGTCGAAGTCGCCCTGGCTCACGTCGGCGTCAGTGCCCCCGTCGAGCTCGTCGGGGGTCTCCTGGAGCTCCGAAGGCTCGTCCCCGGTCACCGCGAAGCGCCCCTCCTCGGCGTCGACCTCGACCTCGACCAGGCGCGCGGCGTGGCGCGCGACCTCGAGGGACTCGGCGACCACGAGGGCCACCGGCTCGCCGTAGAACGCGACCCGCGGCGCCGCGAGCAGGGCGTGGGACTGCGTGAAGCGGTCGGCGTCCGCGGGCTCGCCCCGCGGTCGCTGGGCGGGGGCGTTCTCGTGGGTCAGCACCTCGACCACCCCCGCGACCTCCCGCGCGCGGGAGGCGTCGACCCGGAGCGCGCCGGGGGCGGCCTTGGCCTCGACGATCCAGCCAATGAGCGGACGCTGAGCCAGCGCGTGGTCGCTGGCGTAGCTCGCCCGGCCGCGGACCTTCAGCGGCCCGTCGACCCGCGGCAGGGGGCGGCCCAGGAACGTGCCTTCACTCATGGCTGCACCTCCCGGCGCAGGTCCTCCAGGACCCCGATCAGCACCCGCTCGGTCAGCGGGATCTTGAAGTCGTTCTGCCCGCGGCCCACGGCGGGCTCGAGCTCGGCGCGGACCGCAGCGCGGAAGGCCTCGCGGGTCGCCGGGCGCCCGCGCAGCGCGCGCTCGAGGGTGCGCGCGCGCCAGGGCCGGGGGGCCACGCCCCCGAGGGCGACCCGCACCTGGGCCACCTCCCCGCCCTCGAGCTCGAGGGCCGCCGCGACCGAGACCAGGGCGAAGGCGTAGCTGCTGCGCTGGCGCACCTTGAGGTAGGCCTGCGCGCCCCCGGGCGGCGGCGGCAGCGCGACCGCCTCGATCAGCTCGCCGTCGGCCAGGGTGTGCTCGAGCTGCGGCGTGTCGCCGGGCAAGCGGTAGAGGTCGTCCAGCTCCACCCACCGCTGCGCGCCCTCGGGGTCGCGCACGCACACGTAGGCGTCGAGGGCCGCCAGGGCCACGGCCATGTCCGAGGGGTGCGTGGCGATACAGGCCTCGCTCGTCCCCAGGATCGCGTGCATGCGGTTGTGGCCCTCCAGCGCGCCGCAGCCGCTGCCCGGCTCACGCTTGTTGCACGGCTGACCGAGCTCGTAGAAGTAATAGCAGCGCGTGCGCTGGAGCAGGTTCCCCGCGGTGGTCGCCATGTTGCGGATCTGCGGGGTGGCTCCGGCGAGCAGGGCTTCGCTCAGCAGGGGGTAGCGCGCGCGCACCACGGGGTCCGCGGCCAGGCGCGCGTTCTTGACCTCGGCCCCGATCAAGAGCCCGCCCTCGCGCTCCTCGATCCTGGCCAGCGGCAGGTGGGACACGTCGACCAGGCGCTCGGGGGTCTCGACCCCGAGCTTCATGAGGTCGAGGAGGTTCGTGCCGCCGCCGAGGAAGGCCCCGCCGCCCTGCGCGCGCTCGGCGGCCTCGAGGGCGGAGCCAGCCCGGGTGTAGACGAAGGGGTTCATGGGCTGGCCTCCTCGCTCAGGGCGTCACGCACCGCCGCCAGAATGTGGGGGTAGGCGCCGCAGCGGCAGAGGTTCCCGCTCAGCCGCTCCCGCAGCTCGTCGTCCGTGACGTGCAGCTCGCCGCGCAGGGGGGTGAGCGCGCTGGGCTCCCCCCGCGCGAGCTCGTCGAGGAGCGCGGTCGCCGAACAGAGCTGCCCCGACGTGCAGAACCCGCACTGGAACGCGTCGCGGGCCATGAACGCCCGCTGCAGCGGGCTGAGCCCCTCGGCGTCGGCCAGGCCCTCCACGGTCACGACCTCCCGTCCGGCGTAGCTCGCGGCGAGGGCGAGGCAACTGTTGATCCGCTCGCCGTCGACGAGCACCGTGCAGGCTCCGCATTGGCCGTGGTCGCAGCCCTTGTGCACGCCCTGGAGCCCCAGCTCCTCGCGCAGCGCGTCGAGCAGGGTCGTGCGCACGTCGAGCTCGAGCGCGCGCCGCTCCCCGTTGACCGTGAGCTCGAGCTCGAGGCGCGGGCCGCGCAGCCGCGTCGGTGGGCCCGCCGCCCCCGGCTGATCGGCGCTCGTGGCGCGGCGCTCGGCGCGCAGGTGGACGTCGTCTCCGCGTTTCATGGGCCTCTCCCTTCGCGCGCGTGCGTTGCGCGCCCAGGGTCGACGCTAGCAGCGCTCGCGAAGCCTGAAAGGAGGCCGGACCCCAGGGCGGGCTCACGCTGCACTTGCACGGGGCATGGGCCAGATCTGTCGCATGCCAGAATGCGCGTGACAGCCGGCGGCACCTGGCGCGCCCCAGCGGAGGGAGGGCTCATGGCTTCGACCCCGGACCGACCGACCCTGACCGCCGCGGTGTCCCTCGAGCCCTGGGACCTCTCGCAGCGCGCGCACCCAGCGACCCAGGATCCCGACGCCTGCGCTGCGCACTGGCAAGCGTGCCTCGCCGACGCCGGTGCTCTGGGGCTGCGCGCCGTCGCGCCAGGCAGCTACGAGGTCGCGGTCGAGGACCTCGTCGAGCCCAGCGCCCTCCGCGCGGTATGGCGCGTCCACGCCCAGACCTACTTCTCCCCTGAGGACCCGCTGACTCCCGAGCAGCTCTGGGAGTGGCAGCAGCCGCTCCAGGGCGGCTTGGTCTTGCAGCAAGCTGGGCGCCCGCCCCTCCTGCCCGCCTGTTGCTGCTGCCTGGGGAACCTCGCCGACTGGAAGACGGTGCTCGCCGCGCCCCCCGCCGACTGGGACATGCTCTGGATCGGGCACCCCTGGGTCCAGGTCAAGGCCGAGGGCGCCCGCCTGCTGATCGGCCCCCCGACCGAGTCCTCTCAGCCCCCGAGCGAGGCCGCCTACGAGGTCGAGCTGGAGGCCCTCACGGCCGCCGTGGGCGAGGCCGAGTCGGCGCTCGAGGCCTTCGCGCAGCGCCTGGTGGAGCCGATCGCGGAGTGGCTGCGCGCCCAGGCCTTTGCCGTCGGGCCGGACGCGGCGCGCCGCGTCGCCCGGGTCGCGGCGGGCCTTGAGGCTGCGCGGTGCTGAACGCAAAGCAACGCCTGACGATCGAGGGGTCGGCGAAGCCGACTCCCGAAGACCGGAGCGGAGCTCAACGGGCTGCTAGCTGCGGCAGTCGAGCAGGACCTTGAGGGTCGGGCGCTCGGCGGCCTCGGCGATCGCGGCCACGCCCTCGCTCAGCGGACGCACCGCCGAGATCATGGGGCGGACCTTGACGCGGCCGCTGGCCAGGGCGTCGAGGGCGGGCGCGAAGGGGCCGCAGCGCGAGCCGAGCACGGTGATCTCGTGGATCACCAGCGGCGCCAGGTTGACCTGGTGGTGCTCGGCGACGGTGCTCTTGAGGACCAGCGTGCCCCGAGGCTGGACCGAGACCAGCGCGGCCTCGAACCCGGCCGCCGAGCCGGTGGCCTCGACCACGAGCTGGTGCGGGCGGGGCGCGTAGTCGGCGAAGGCGCAGGTCTCGATCCCCAGGTCCTCGAGCAGCTTCAGCTTCTCGGGGTGCTTGCCCACGGCGAGCACCCGGTGCCCGGCGCTGTGCAGCACCTGGGCGATCACCTGCCCCAGCTTGCCGTCGCCGAACACCGCGCAGCGGGTCCCGGGCTCGAGCTCGGTCTGCTCCAGGATCTCGAAGGCGGCGGCCACGGGCTCGGTGAACACCGCGGTCTCGTCGCTGACCTTCTCGGGCACCGCGTGCAGGTTCGCGGCGGGCACGATCACGTATTCGGCGAAGCAGCCGGGCGCGCCCTGGATCCCGAGCACGGTGCGGTGCGGACAGTGGCGGTCGAGGCCGCGGCGGCACCAGGCGCAGCGCCGGCAGGCGAAGTTGATCTCGCCCACGACCCGGGTCCCGACCTCCCAGTCGGCGCCCTCGACCACGCTCCCCACGAACTCGTGGCCCAGGGTGCCCTGGTAGGCCATGTAGCCCTGGGTGATCTGCAGGTCCGTCGAGCACACCCCGGCGAGGTGCACCCGCACCAGGACCTCGCCCATGCCCGGGCTGGGGCGGGGGACCTCGGCCAGCCGCAGGCCCTCGGCGTCGAAGCGCAGGGCCCTCATGCGTCCCGCCCGCAGGCCATGCGCTCGATCAGCTCGCACACGATATGCCCGATCGCGAGGTGGCACTCCTGAATGTGCGAGGTGACCGTGGACGGCACGAGCACCGCCGCGTCGGCCTGGGCGCGGCAGGTGCCGCCCTCGCCGGCCGAGAACAGCACGCGGCGCATGCCGCGCCGACCGGCCTCCTCCAGCGCGGCGAGCACGTTCTTGCTGTTGCCGCTGGTCGTGATCCCCACGAGCACGTCGCCCTCCTGGCCCAGGGCCTCGACCTGCCGCGCGAAGATCCGCTCGAAGCTGTAGTCGTTGGCGCAGGCGGTGAGCAGCGACGTGTCCGTGGTCAGCGCGAGCGAGGCCAGCGCCGGGCGCTCGAAGTCGCTGCTCAGCCGGACCACGAGCTCGGTGGCGAAGTGCTGGCTGTCAGCGGCGCTCCCGCCGTTGCCGCACCACAGGATCTTCTTCCGCGCGCGCACGGCCTCGGCCAGGACCTCCGCCGCCGCGACGATCGCGGCCTTCTGGGACTCGAGCAGGCGCTCCTTGGTGCGCGCGCTCTCGGTCAGGCGCGCCTCGACGACGGCTTCGGGCTCCACGGGACCTCCTCGGCGGGAACGATACCCGATCGGGCCGGCCGCGGACATCCGGTTCACCGGGAGCGCCGGCTACGTCCCGGGCAAGGTCAAGCTCCTGCCGGGTCAGGAGTTGACACAGGAAGATCGTCCCGCCGGAATCTGGGGAGGCGGTGCCTAAGTGAGCCGCTTCTGTTCCCCATTCCGACCTGCAACGCCCCTGCGGCGACGCACAAGCAGCTGTGCAAGAAAGACTTGCGACCTAGCGAGAGACGTTTCTGGAATTCGGGCTAATGGGCCTGCTGTGCGCTACCAATCCCTCCCTGGAGAGAGAGAGCGTTGGCATGAACCGCGCAACGAGCCTGGTGGTTGCGCTCGCGATCGGGACCGTCGGAGCCCAAGAGCTCCACCACGTGGACCCCACCCGCGAGGCCCAGGTCCCGATCTCGGGCTGGCCCACCTACGTCGAGAACCTCACCGTCGGGAGCCCCGTCGCCGACTTCGGCAGCCACGCCGGGGTCAAGGCCAGCGTCACCTTCGACGCCCCGGTCCCCGCCCACGCCTTCCTGAACACCGCGCACTACAGCGGCTTCCAGGCCGTGGCCAGCCAGGTCGACCAGTCCTTCCTGTTCTTCGCCGAAGGCGAGCGCGCGCTCCTGGCCCCCGCAGCCCAGCGCCGGGTCGAGTTCCACCCCTGGGGCTGGGAAGAGACCGCCCTCGGCGACGGGCTCGTGGCCCGGGGCGCGGTCACGACCCTGGCCACCGACGTGTTCCTGATCACCGCGCGGATCACGAACCTCACCCCGCGCACCCGCACCCTCTCGCCGCGGCTGGGCTTCCTCGACGACGGCGACGGGATCCACGAGGGCATGCACCCGCTGCACCTCTCGGGGATCCGCCGCTGGAGCGCCAAGCTGCGCAAGCAGACCCAGGACGTCGAGCTCGGCTTCCGCCGCGGCACCTGGATCGAGCTCTTCGCCTGGGACCGCCAGCGCTTCGCGCGGCGGATCGCCAGCTCGCCGGCGCCGGTCAAGGTCCGCCGCGGGCTCGAGCCCTTCGTGAAGAAGGCCGGCCGCTGGGCGCGTACGATCGAGCTCGAGGCCCGGACCCTCGGTCCCGGAGCGTCCATGGACGTGGGGATCGTGATCGGCTGCGGGGCGCGCGACGACGAGGCGGTCGCGCGGCTCGCGGCGACCCGCGCCGCCGTGGAGCGGCCCTGGGCCGCGCTGGAGGGGATCCGCGCCGGCTGGGCCCGCGACCTCGCCGCGCTGCCCACGCCCCACGTGGAGGGCGCCGACGCGCAGCGGATCTACCAGCTCGCCTACACCGGGCTGCGCATGAACCGCTACGCGCCCCGCGACCGGCTGCAGGCGACCTTCAACACCGCGGCCAAGATCCACTTCAACGCGTTCTACGTGTGGGACGTGGCGATCGCCGCGCTGGGTGAGTCCAACTGGGACCCCGCCCTCGCCCGCGGCATGCTCGGCGAGCTGTTCCGCGCCCAGCTCCCGGAAGGCCACCTGCACTACGCGGTGGGCCCCGACCAGAAGCCGGTGAGCGGGTTCATTCGCGGCACGAGCCAGCCGCCGATCCACGGCTGGGTGGTCGAGCGCGTGCGCGAGCGCAGCGAGCTCGACGAGGCGCAGCTCCGCCCCTGGCTCGAGGAGATCTACGGGCGCAGCCGCGACTACCTCGAGTTCTTCGACCGCAAGCGCGACCAGGACGGCGACCGGATCTACGGGTTCAAGAACGCGCTCGAGACCGGCTGGGACGACACCCCGCGCTACCCGGGCCTGCACCCGGCGCCCGAGATCAACCTCTTCGGCAAGAAGGTCGTGCTCGGCAACCTCTCGGGGCTGCTCCCGGTGAAGAACGTCGAGGCCCTGGACCTCAACGCCTGGCTCACGAGCTACTACAGCTCCATGGGGCGCTGGGCCGAGGACCTGGGCCGGCCGGCGGAGGCCGCGGAGTGGCGCGAGCGCTCCCGCGTGCTCGCCCAGGAGATCGACGACCAGCTCTGGGACCCCGTGACCCAGAGCTACCGCGACCTGAGCGAGACGAAGGGCGAGCGCACCCACGTGCGCGTCGACACCCCCGTGGTCGCCTGGCCCCTGTTCCAGGGGATCGCCCGCGACCCCGAGCGGATCCGCGCCGTGGTCGAGGGCTACCTCCTGAACCCCGACAAGGCCTTCGGCGACCCCGACGACCCGCAGCGCCCCTGGTTCCCGGTGCCCAGCGTGGCCTACGACGACCCGGAGTACGACCACGAGCTCGACGGCTACTACTGGCGCGGCCAGAGCTGGCTCGTGCCCGCCTACGCCGCCTGCGAGGCGCTGTTCAAGTACGGCTGGGAGGACGAGTCCCGCGAGCTCCGCCGGCGCCTGCTGCGCGGGATCACCAAGGCGCACACCGGCGGGATCTACGAGACCTACGACGCGCTCTCCAGCCGGATCGGCTTCGGCTCGGGCAGCCTCACCGGCGCCGGCGAGCCCGCGGCGTTCCTGATCGGGCTCTCCACCGGCCCGGTGAGCGAGCTGCTCCTCAGCCGCCATGAGCGCGAGCGCCTGGTCAAGCCCACCGACGCCCGGGTCGAGGGCTACGTCCACGACGTGCGCGAGCTCGTCAGCGACCGCCCGCTGCTCGAGGTGGCCTTCGCCCCCCGCGCCTTCGTGCCCCTCACCCGCTTCGCGACCCGCGACGGCGCGCCGCTCCTCGCGCCCAGCGCCGCGGGCTTCGAGCTCGAGCTCACGGACCCCGCCGGCAACCTGCCCGCGGGTCCCACCCGAGTCACGCTCTACGGACGCGCCGGCTGGAGCGTCTACGGAGAAGGCCAGGGGCCGACGGTCGCGATCCGCGGTCAGACCGTGGGTCCCGACCTGGTGCTCGAGCTGGAGCGCACGGATCAGAGCCGCTTCGCGCGCTACCGGATCCTGCCGCCCGGAGCGTCCCTCACCGAGGAGTAACCGCAGCGTCTCTGAGAGGAAGGAAGACCATGCACTACCGTTCTGTACTGACCCTGACCGCGCTCTGCGCCTTGCCCCTGGCCCAGGCCCAGACCAAGGAGGAGCTGAAGCGCGACATCGTCGAGCTCAAGGAGCGCCTCGAGCGCGCCGCGCGCTGGCGCACGTCCGACGAGGCCGTGCACCAGGAGAAGCTCCGCGAGGCGAGCCAACAGGTCGAGCGCGAGCGCGAGCGGATCGCCGACTACTCGCGCATGGTCGACACCCTGCACAAGCAGCGCGAGGCAGACATGCGCCGGGAGGCGGAGCGACTCGCGCGCGAGGAGGAGTGGCGGGTCAGCGTCGACGAAGAGCGCCGCTGGCTGGAGAACCAGGTCCGCTCTCGCGCCGCCGCCAACGCGGCCTTGGTCAAAGCGCTGATCGCCAACCACGCCGTGCTCCGCGCCAAGGGGCTGGAGGTCCCCGGGGAGACGGAGGCCCGCCGTAAGCTCGCGCTCCCCTTCGGGATCGAGCTCCAGGCGCCCCGCTCCCTGGGAGAGGTCCTCGGCGAGCTGAGCGAGAAGCTGGGGCTCGAGGTCGCGTTCCTCGACGACGAGCTCACGGGGTTCCCGATCGGAGCCCTGAGCGTGAAGCCTGCGCCGGTCACCGAGCTCCTGGACGCGATCGTGGGGGCGGTCTACGGCACCGAGCGCAAGGTCCGCTGGCGGGTCGAAGGCGCCTATCTCGTGATCGAAGAGGTCCGCTAGCGCGGTCCGCCGAGCGGAGGCGGCGGCCGCCCGCCCGGTCCACCCGGGGGCGGCCCGCCGGGCCCACCCGGCCCGCGGTCGTGGCGCTCGAGCTGCTTGCGCCGCTCCTCGAGTCGGGCGAACTGGGCGTCGTCGAGCACCTCGCGCAGCTCGGCGTCCGCCCGGTCGCGGAGCGCGCTCAAGCGCTCGCGGCGCTCCCGCTCCACCGCGTCGAACTCGGGGCGGTAGCGCTCGAAGATCGCGCGCACCTCCTGGGCCTGCGCGACGTCGAGCTGGAGCTCCTCGACCAGGTGGTCGACGGGGTCGCCCTTGGGCGGCCCCGGGCGCCGCCCGCCGTAGAGCCGCCAGCCCAGCGGCGGCAGCGCCGCCCCGACCACCAGGAGCGCTTCCCGTCCGGCCTGGTCGAGGTGTGTTGGCTCACCGGGCCGGGCGACTTTCCGGAGCCCACCGTCAGGCGTGGGTAAAACTCGACGCCCCGTGGGGCGCGCCCCCCCCCGCACCCGCCTGGCAAAGCGACGCCTGCCCGGTAGGTTGCCCGCCAAGGAGGAGGATTCCATGGGATTGAAAGAACGTCGCGCGCTGAAGGCGTTTCAGGACGAGCACTTCGCCGCGCAGAAGAAGCGGATCGACGACGCTGCGGGCTTCGAGGTCGACCTCGACATGGACTGGGACTCGCTAGTCGACCCCACGTACCTGCACATGATCAACGAGACCTGGCCCAAGGTGTACTTCGACCCGACCGTGGCCGCGCTCGAGGCCGTGGGCGTGGACGCCATGGGCAAGGAGGCCCTGCAAGAGGGCCTGAAGAAGGTCGTGTTCAAGAACGCGTCCGACTGCAGCACCGCCGGCCGCTGCGCGACCTTCAGCGACGGCGTGCTCACCGTCGACCACAAGCCGTTCACCAACGTCGACTACGTGAAGGACCGCGCCAAGGCGATCCAGGACGTGCTCGAGGACGGGCTCTGAGCGACCTCGAGCAGCTCCCCGCGGTCGCGCCGCGCCGGGTCCTGGACGCGCTCACGCGCGCGCGGGCCAAGGGCGGAGCGGCCGCGGAGGTGACCCTCGGCCTCGCGTCCGGGGCGTCCCTGCGGGGCGCTCCGCTGGCGCTGACCGACGGAGTCCTGACCCTCTCGGTCCCCCAAACCGCCGGACGCGGAGCCGACCTGGTCTACCTCGAGGTCGCCCGCGTCGAGTCCCTGCGGGTGCACGCGGCCGACGAGGTCGCGCACCTGCTGACCTTCGGCGCGGTCGACTTGCCGACGCCCCCGCCGCGCGACGCCCCCGAGGCCCCGACTCGGCTCAAGCTGCGCCGGGCGGTCGAGGCCTTGAGTCAGCGCGCGGCCCACGAGCTCGGGCTGCGCCTGGAGCTGGAGCCCGAGTTCCTCGAGGGCCTGCTCGAGTCCGAGGCCGAAGCCCGGCGGGTGACCGCGCAGGTGAGCGAGGACGTGTTCCAGGCGCTGCAAGTCCTCGCCGCGGACCCCGACGCCCAGGAGTCCCTCGCCCCCTTGGCCGTCGTGCGCCTGGGCGCGGGACCGCTCGCGGCCCGCGCCGACGGCGACACCCTGCGGATCACGTTTCAGGCGGCCCTGGGCCTCGGCGGGCGCCCCGCCCCCGACGCCCTCGTGGACGCCCTCATGACCGCGCTCTGACCCACGCTCGCTACGTGCGACGGGCCGCGAACGCCTACACAGCGTTCGCGGCCCGTCACGTGCAGAGAGACAGAGGAAGAGGTGAGTGGTCAGCGCGCGAAGCGCGCGAGCCGACGACGAGGAACCGGGGAGAGCCCAGCCTTCGTCCCTGCGGCCCGCCCGGCGAGCGGCGAAGCCGCGAGCGCGCAGCGCGCGAAGCGCGCGAGCCCCTTGGGGTGAGCCCGAGGGGCTTTGCCCCGAGGGCGAGGGGCTTGGAAGGCCCCTGAAGCTGGACGAGGAACCAGGGAGAGCCCAGCCTTCGTCCCTGCGGCCCGCCCGGCGAGCGGCGAAGCCGCGAGCGCGCAGCGCGCGAAGCGCGCGAGCCCCTTGGGGGTGAGCCCGAGGGGCTTTGCCCCGAGGGCGAGGGGGCCTTGGAAAGGCCCCCTGAAACCAGCTAGCGATCGGCGAGCAGGATCGCGCCGAAGGCGTTCGAGCGCGGCGCAGGGTCGACGGCGATCGCGGTGCGGATCTGCCCCGCGCCGAGGGTCAAGGCGCCGGTGTCGATCGCCACCGCCAGGCTCCCGGCCACGGTGATCCGCACCCGGTAGTCGCCGGCGGGTACCTCGAGGTAGCCGGACGCCTGGAGGAAGGTGACGTTGGTCAGGGTCGGGGTCGCGCCGGCCAGGCTCGCGGCGGGGGCGGTCACATAGATATCGACCGGTCCTGCGCTGGGGGAGCCGTGCACCAGGCGCAGCTTGACGTTGCCGGCGGCAGGCGGGGTGGTGTCGTCCTCGAGGACCAGGGCGCCGATCTGGCTGACGCGGCCCACCGCGATCACCGTCGACTCGGTCCCGGGGAGCACGGCCAGCGAGGCGTCGATCACCGAGGTCGAGCTGTTGGCAGGGTTGACCTGAACGCGGGTCTGACCGGCCAGGGCGTCGAGGTAGCCCGAGGCCTGACGGTAGGTCACCCCCGCCGCGACCACGGCGCCGTTGACCAGGGCGTCGACCGCCGGGGCGTCGGGGGAGGCGTGCACCACCCGCAGCCGAGCGACCTGATCCACGAGCTCGAGGGTCGGGGTGTTCGAGTCGCCGGTCAGGGCGACCAGGCTCACCGGCGAGAACCCGGCGGCGGTGTCGACGGCGACGAGGGTCAGGTTCGAGCCGGGGGCCAGGGACACGGCGCCCGAGTCGTAGACCACGGTGGGCTGGCCGGCCGGGGTCAGGCGAGCGCGGTAGTCGCCGGCGGGGACGTCGAGGAAGCCCGAGGCGTCCTTGAAGGACACCCCCGCCAGGGTCGGGGTCGCGCCGCTCAGGTCGTCGCCCGGAGCGGTGACGTAGACGTCGACCTGCCCAGCGGTCGGTGACCCGTGGACCACCCGCAGGCGCACGTCGCCGGGGGCGGGGTCGCTGGCGTCGTCGACGAGGAGCAGCGGCTCGATCGCGCTCAGGGGTCCGACGGCGATCGCGGTGTAGACGCCGTCGGCGTCGAGGGTCGGGGTCACGTCGATCACGGTCGTGGTCGTGCCCGCGGCGTTGACCTTCAGGTTGCGGGCGCCGGCGGGGACGTCGAGGTAACCCGAGCCGGCCTTGTAGGGGACGCCGGCCAGCGCCACCGCGTCGTCGACGAGCACGTCGACCGCGGGCGCGTCGGGGGAGGCGTGCAGCACGCGCACCTTGGCCGTCGCGGCCTGAGTGCTCGGCGTCGCCGTCGACGAGGACGAGGTGCCTTGGGTGGCGGTCGCGCGCGAGCGCTCGTTGTTGCCGCAGCCGACGACGCAGATCAGGGACAGACTGAGGGCGCACAGCGCCACGGGGGCCTTCGAGTTCATGGGGATCCTTCTTCTTCCTTGGCAGCGGCCTCACCGCCGCCTCTCGCTTCCACCCCCCTTACGCGAACGCCCTGGAACTCGGATCACACTCTTTTCGAACTCGACTCTTTGCAGAGAGGGCCAACCTAAGTCCCTAGTTGGCGGTCCTCGCTTCGCGGATCTTCTCTTCGCAGAACCCTCCTTCGCTTTCGTTCGTGTTGATCAGCAATGAATCGTCTGCCGTTCCTGCTGGCTCCCCTGCTCCTCGTCGCTGCCCTCTGGAGCGGACGGGGAGGCCCCGCTCCCGCGCCGCACGAGCCGGACACCGCGCCCGTCGTCCCAGTCGCACCCGCTGCGGACGGCTCCACCCCAGCGCTCCCGAGCGCGCCGGTCGCCGCGATCGACTCGCGGGCGTGCCCGGCCTCGATCGTGATCGCGCTGGAGCCCACCCGGGCCGCGTCGGCGCAGGAGCGCTTCGGCCCCGCGCTCGAGCGCGCCGCGGTGGTCGTCCTCGCGCAGGACGACGCGCCCGGGCGGCGCCTGGAGCACGAGGCCTGGCGCGGCGCCGTCGACCTGACCCGCGAGACTCCGGTGTGCCTGCCCGCAGGCGACTATCGCCTGCGCGCGATCGTGGGAGACCGCGACGGGGTCTTCCAGGGCTGGGTGTCCCTGGCGCCCGGTCGCAGCGAGCGCGTGGAGCTGATCCACGCCCCGGACGCCTACTCCGTCCTCGGATCCCTCCAGGTCCAGGTCTACGACCCAGAAGCCCCCGTCGCGAACGCCCAGGTCGTGTGGCTGCCCCTCGAGGACGATCGCCTGCACCAGGACCCCGGCGCCCTCGCGACGCGGGTCGCCAAGGACTACGGCTTCGCGCGCGGGACGTGTGACGCGGGAGGGAGGCTGCGGGTCGAGGGGATCCAGGCCGGGCTCTACGTGGTGTTCGCCTACCGCGAGGGTCGGGGCGGACGCTCGCGACCCGTCACGATCGAGCCCGGACGCACGCCGCGGGTCGACGTCGAGCTCGGCCCCCAGCCCTGCGGCGACGTGACCCTGCGCTGCCGGGACGCCGAGACCAGCGTCTGGATCGAGGCGTTCCAGGTCGAGCGCTACACCGGCGACGTGTACCACGGCAACGCGACATGGTGGGCTCACCAGGGCGCCTTCGAGCTGCACACGCTCCCCGGCGACGCGCCCACCTTCGTGCGCACCCAGTGCCCGGGCTACCTGCCGGTCGTCCTCGCGCTGCGCCCGACGGCGCCGCACACGGAGGTCGTCGTCGAGCTGCGCCGGCCTCGCGGCGCATGCGGCCGGGTGCTCCTGCCCCCGGGCGTGCTCGAGGTCGAGCTCGGCGCCGAGCTGGAGCGCGGGCGCTTTCCCTCCGTCCCCGTGGCCCCCCCTGCACCCGGGGAGGACGCGGACTGGGAGGGCGAAGGCTACGTCGTCGCGCAGAGCGGAGCCGAGTTCGTGCTGCCCTGGATCGAGCCCGCCCCTGGGGCGCGCCTGGTGCTCGACTTCGGCCCACGGCTGAAGGTCCCCTTCGAGCAGGACGGGCTACGCGTGGACCTGAGGGACCTGCGTCCGCTGGAGGTCTTGCTCCTCGACGCGAGCGGCGCGCCGCTCGCAGACGAGTCTGTCTCCGTCCACCAGGGCGAGTCGTTCGAGGACTCCACTCGGACCGACGCCGCAGGGCGGGTTCGCTTTCCCTGGGTCCCTGCCGGTCCCCTGCGGGTGTGGAGCGAGCACAGCGTGCGCACATGGAGCGTCGCCCAGGGTCCCTGCACGCTGAAGGCCTCGGGGGCGGTGCCTCCGCCCGCTACCGTGAACGGCCGCGTGCTCGGCGACGACGGCGCACCCCTGCTCGACGCGTGGGTGGACGGGCACCGCGTGGACGAGCACGGCCGGTTCGAGCTCACGCGCACCCCGGGCGAGGTGGACCTGGTCGTGCGTCGCTTCGACGTGGGCACCCGCGTGGTCCACCTGAACGTGCCTCCAGCGGGTCTGCGCGACCTCGCGCTGCGGCTCTCCCCGGGGCTCCGCCTGGCCGGGGAGATCCGCGGCGCCGGGGGCGATCGCTGGGATCTGGCGCTGTTCCAGGCCGAGCGGGACGTGCTCGTGGCGTCGAGCCCGGTCGGCACCTGGTTCGACTTCGGGCGGGTCGAGCCCGGGCGCTACCGCCTCGAGCTGCGGCGCGAGGGCGAGGACGAGGGTCAGGTCACAACCCTCGACCTCGACCTCCCCCAGGAGCGAACGGACGTGGTGCTCGTCGCCCCCCGAACGTCCTCGAAGACCGACCGCACCCGGTGATAGGGTGCCGCCCGGAGGCAGCATGACCCCCGAGCAACTCGAGTCCTGGCCAGCCCAGCAACTGCGCGACGCGCTCGCGGAGTTCGCCGACGACTACGACGAGGCCGCGCGGGCCTCGATCGCGGCCGAGCTCGACCGACGGGGCCTGGCCCACACGAGGGCGGTCGGCAAGCGCTCGGGCGTCGAAGGCTTCGCCGATTCCTTCGCCGCGAGCGGCGGCAGCCGCGCCGGGAGCACGCTCCTCGTGGGCCTCGCCTGCTGCGCCGTCGGCGCGTTCGGAGCCTGGAGGTTCCTGGAGCGCCTGCAGAACCCGACCGCCGCCAGCACCCGCGCGGCCTGGCTCGCGCTGGGCCTGGTCGTCGGCGTCCCGCTGGTGCTCCAGGCCGCGTTCGAGCGCGGACGCCGCGCCTAGGCGAGGGTCGGGTAGTCGGTGTAGCCCTCGGCGCCCGGCGTATAGAACAGGTCGGCCTTGGGCTCGTTGAGCTCCGCGCCCTGCTGGTAGCGCTCGAGCAGGTCCGGGTTCGCGAGGAACGGGCGCCCGAAGGCGATCAGCTCGCCCTTGCCTTCGGAGAGGTCGGCCTTGGCGCGAGCCGCGTCGTAACCGCCGGAGAGGACCACGGTCCCGCCGAAGGCGCGGCGCAGGGCCTGCTTGAAGTCCTCCGGCACCGGGGGCGCGCCCATGGCCGAGTGATCGACCAGGTGCAGGTAGGCCAGGCGCAGCTTGCCCAGCCCGCGCGCGAGCTCGGTGAACTGCGCCTCGATCCCGTCGAAGGGCTGAATGTCGTTGAACACGCCGTAGGGCGAGAGCCGGATCCCCAAGCGCTCGGGCCCGATCGCGTCGGCCACCGCCTGGGCGACCTCGAGCGCGAAGCGGTTGCGGTGCTCGGGCCACCCGCCGTAGGCGTCCTCGCGGGTGTTCGTGCCCGGGTGCAGGAACTGGTCGATCAGGTAGCCGTTCGCCCCGTGGAGCTCGACGCCGTCGAAGCCCGACTCGAGCGCCAGGATTGCCGCGCGCACGAACTCCTCGCGCGCCTCCTCCACCTCGCTCAGGGTCATGGCCCGCGGGGTGGGGAACGGCTGCAGGCCCTCGGCGTCCGTGTACATCTCACCCTTGGCCGCGATCGCGCTGGGCGCGAGGACCTCGGCCCCCTCCGGCAGGTTCGCCGGGTGCGCGATCCGGCCGACGTGCATGAGCTGCGCGAAGATCCGCCCGCCGGCCTCGTGCACGGCGTGGGTCACCTGCCGCCAGCCGGCGACCTGCTCGGGGGAGAACAGCCCGGGGATCCGCGGGTAGCCGAGCGCGTTGGGGCTGGGCGCGGTGGCCTCGCTCACGATCAGGCCCGCGCCCGCGCGCTGAGCGTAGTAGGTGGCCATGAGCTCGTTGGGGACGTTGCCCAGCGCGCGGCTGCGGGTCATGGGCGCCATGACCGCGCGGTTGGGGAGGCGCAGCGCGCCGAGGTCGAAGGGAGTGAACAGGGGGTCGGTCATGGGGTCGCTCCTAGCCACAGCGGTTTCTTTCCAGAAAGAAAGTTACTTCTGCGGGGCAGAGCGCGCAAGCGCGAGGTGCAGGAAGGCCCGCTAAGCCGTTGGGGTGTTGGGACGAACGCCGTTCCAGAGCAGGTCGACGAAGCGCTCGACGTGCCCCGCGCAGACCTCGGCGGATTCGTCCGCGGTGCACACCCGGACGACGAAGCTCTGGGTGTGGAGGGCGCCCAGGATCGTGGACGCGAGGACCTCGACGTCGCAGCGGCCCAGTCGCCCCGCCTCCTGCGCGCGGCGCAGCCAGTCGGTCAGCGCCTGGAACGCCTGCGCCGGCGACTTCCCCTTGCAGCCGGAGACCGCTTCGGCCTCGGCCCCCGCAGCGCGCAGGACCGAGAGCCCCTCCTGCAGGGTCTGGAAGTAGCGCGCGATCACCCCCGCGTGCTCGACGAGCTGATCGCGCAGCGGGCGCTCGTCAGGGCCAGCCTCGAGGGCCGCGACCCAGGGGATCCGCTCTGGCGGACCCAGCGCAGCGATCAAGAGCGCCTGCTTGGAGCCGAAGCGGTTGAAGAGCGTGGTGTGGCTGACCCCGAGCTCCTTGGCGATCTCGGCCGCAGAGATCCCGGCCCCCCGCGCGAGGAAGCAGCGCCGCGCGACGGCGACGATCTGCTCGTCCGTGACCTCCCGGGGCCTGGCCATGCTCGCGTGCGCTCCTCTGCGCCCACGATACCGAGCGCGGACGCGGCGGCCAGCGGCGGGGTCAGCTGCCGTCGAGGGAGCCGACGCGCGCGTCGCGAGGACGACGCCCGGCGCAGGTCAGTCGTCGTCGTCGTCGTGGTAGGGCGAACGGGGGTGCTCGTGCTCGCCCTCGCCGAGCTGGAGCGTGAGCCCGACCCCGGGGAGCGTCACCTGGTTCGTCGACGCGTCGTAGCCCCGCGCGAGCGCGCCGGCCCAGGCGGCGGTGAGCACGACGAACAGGACCGCCGCGACGGGGTGGGCGCTCTGCAGCCCCTGCTCGGGCGCCCCGAGCTTGCGGCCGTGGAGCATGCTCAGCGGTAGGTTCTCCCGGAAGCGGAGCGAGTGCCACACCACGCCGGCGACGTGGATCCCCACCACCGCCACCGCGCTGTAGGCGAGGAGCTCGTGCAGCTCCTCCATGAGCTCCCCGCCCTGGGCCATGAGCGCGCCGGTGACGCCGAGGCCCAGCGTGAGGGCGAGCAGGGCGAAGATCGCGAGGCTCGCGCCCGGGTTGTGCCCGACGTAGCGCTTGCCCTCCCCCGTCAGCGCCCCGCGCAGGTAGGCGAGCACCTCGCCTGGCCCGAACACGAACGAGCGGAAGCGCGCGTATCTCGACCCGACCACGCCCCACAGGATCCGCAGGAGCACCATGCCGACCAGGGTGCCTCCGAGCAGCATGTGCACCGGGAACACGGCGCTGTCGTCGTCCGCGAGCTGCCCGATCGTGAACGCCCCGAGGAGCGACGCGGCGAAGGCGACGTGGAACAGCCGCACGGGGAGGTCCCACACCAGGATCGACGCGCGCTCTTCCGCAGGGGGACTCAGGTCTGCTTCAGCCATGCTGCCTCCAGGCCAGCCGGCACAGCAAGCGCGGGACCCGACGGGAGCGCCCTCTAAGCTAAAGCTCCTCGTTCCTCACACGCCCTCTGCCTGAAAGGCCTACAACGGCGGGTTGAAAGACCTACCGGATTCTCCAAGTGGGCTGTCCCAGCGAAGCCCCCTGCCCTTGCCCCTGCCCCTGATCTCGACGGCCGGAGCGGCGCGGCGCGGCCGGGGCGGAGCTTCCTGCCTCTGACGTCGACCCTCGGCGCGGTCACACCTGGGCGGAGCTTCCGTGTCTGGGTTGAACCCAGGAGCACGCCGACGGCCGGCGGGACCTCCGTGCCTTCCGTGTCTTCCGTGTTCCTCTCCTGGACCCGTGCAGACCGCTGTGTCAGGTCGCCTTCCCCGGCACACCCTTCCCTCCGGGAGGTGAAGGGACGCCCGGACCGGGAGCCCCCTACCCGGGTGGGGGCGAGCGGCCCGGAGTCAGGGCGCGGCGAGGGGGTCCGCGTGCCCGAGGGCCCAGGGCACGACCTCGGCCTCGATCGCAGCGCGGACGTTCACTCGCGCAGCCGCGCGTCGCTCACGCCAGGCGGCGCCCGCCGGGGCCGGCGCCGAGCCAGGTGCGCAGCCCGGCGACCACGTGCTCCCAGCCCAGCTCGCCCTTGCTGGTGAGCACCACGCGGAACACCTCGGTCTCGCCCTCGGCGCTCTCGGGCATGCCCGGGAGGGTGCGCGCCTGGCGGAAGGAGACCGCGCCGAGCTGGGGCACGAGGCTCTGCAGGTCCTGGGGGCGGACCTCCTGCTTGTGCAGCGCGCTGAAGCGCGGCTCGGCCTCGCCGTCGAGGCGCGCGAGCTCGAGGTGCCAGCCGGCCTCGGGGACGTCGATCCCCAGGTGCGCGTTGCCCGGCTGGACGAAGCCCTGGCCGGTCACGAGCAGGCCGCCAGGGGCAGGATCCGCGCCGCGGTCCGCGCCAGGAGCCCGAGGTCCTCGAGGCTGTCCCCGCGCAGCTCCTTGAGCGCGCCGGCCACGTACTCCCGCACCACGCGCTTGCGCCAGGAGAGGTGGTAGTCGGTGTTGTCCAGCGGCCGCGCCGGCTTGACCGCGGCGTCGGCGAAGGCGGCGATCGCCTCGTCGCTGAGCGTCTGCCCGAGGAGCGCCGAGGTGTCGATCGAGACCGGGTAGCTCGTGACCGCGCCGACCACGACCCGCGCGGCCTGGACCACGCCGCCCTCGTCCAGGGACACCGCCGCGCCGACCGAGACCACCGGGAAGTCGAAGGAGCCGCGGCGGCGCAGCTTCCAGTAGGTGCTGCGCCAGCTCGCGTCGACCTGGGGCAGGTGCACCTGGGTCAAGAGCTCGTCCGGGCGTTTGGTGAGGTAGGCCATGCCGTCGTCGTGGTAGAGCGCGTGGAGCGGGATCCGCCGCTCGCCGTCGGCGGAGACCAGGCTCACCTCGGCGCCGAGCGCGATCAACGCCGGCGCGCTGTCGCTCGACTGCACCGCCCAGCAGCGCGGGCTCGAGGGCGCGACCCAGCACGTGCCGTGGGTCACCTCCTCGATCGCCTCGCCCTCGGGCGCCTTCTTGCAGAACCCGATCGCCTCGCGCCAGTCGTGGTTCTGGTTGTAGTAGTTGCAGCGCGTGTCCAGGCACAGGTTCCCGCCCAGGGTCCCCATGTTGCGGATATGCGGCGTGGCCACCTTGCCCGCGGCCATGATCAGCGCGCGCTGCTGCAGCGGGATCCGGCCCTCCGCCGCGACCTGGCTCAGGGTCAGCCCCGCGCCCAGGGTCAGCCCGCCGTCCTGGGTCACCGCGCGCAGCTCCTCGACCCCGCGCAGGGCGACGAGGGTCTTGGGCGTCTGCTGCCGGCGCTTCATGTTGGGCAGGAGGTCGGTGCCGCCGGCGAACAGCCGGGCCTCGGCCCCCTCGCCGCGGAGGATCGTGGCCGCCTCGGCGACGGTCGTGGGCGCCAGGTAGCGGAAGAACGGAACGCGCATCATGAGCGCACCTCGCTCGCTTGCGTGCGTTGAGCCTTGGGGTCGTCGTCGGCGCGGCCGTCGCCGCCCTCCCAGGGCGGCGCCACGTGGAATGGCTCGGGCCAGGCCACCGTGGGGAAGCTCGTGGGCCCGTAGCGCGCGGGCTTGCCCTTGGCCTTCTGATCCAGCGCCTGCAGGATCTTCTCGGGGCTGATCGGGGTCTCGTCCACCCGCACCCCGACCGCGTCGTAGACCGCGTTGGCCAGCGCAGGCATGATCGGGAGCAGCGGGCCCTGCCCGACCTCCTTCGCGCCGAAGGGCCCGCGCGGGTCCGGGTCCTCGACCAGATACGTCACGACCTCGGGCATGTCCAAGGCCGTGGGGCTCTTGTATTCGAGGAGCGACGGGATCTTGTGCACCAGCGCGTGGGAGCGCTTGGGCGGCAGGCGACGGAAGGTCTGCTCCTCCATGAGCGCCTCGCCGAGGCCCATGTAGACGCTGCCCTCGACCTGACCCTGGACCAGGGTCGGGTTCAGCGCGCGCCCAATGTCGTGGGCGATCCAGATCTTGGGCACGTGGATCCAGCCGGTGAGCGGGTCGACCTCGACCTCGACTACCGCCGCCGAGTAGCTGTAGGTGGGCGAAGGCCCAACGCCGCCGCCCTTGAAGCGCGCCGGTGAGCGCGGCGGCGTGTAGCTCCCGACCGAGCCCAGGGTCCCGTAGGCGGCCTCGGCCAGGACCACCGCCTCGCGGAAGTCCATGCCCTGCTCGGGGTCGGCCACGTCGAACACGCGCCGGCCCGCGAAGGCCAGGCGCCCCTTGGGCACGCCCAGCTTCTCGGCCACCGCCGCGGCGATCGTGAGCCGCGCGCGCTCGGCGGCCTCGATCGCGGCGTTGCCCATCATGAGCGTCACCCGGCTCGAGTAGCTGCCGAGGTCGATCGGGGTAATGTCCGTGGCGCCCGTGCGCACGTGCACGTCGTGGGAGTCGATCCCCAGCACCTCGGCCACGCAGCTCGCGAGCACGTCGTCCGAGCCCTGGCCGATCTCGGTCGCCCCGCAGAACGCTGTCACCGCGCCCATGCGGTCGATCCGCAGTTGCACCCCCGAGTGGGGCATTTTGTTCCAGTAGATCGGGAGCCCCGCGCCGCAGAGGTAGCTCGAGCAGGCGAGCCCCACCCCGCGCCCCTCGGGGAGCTGGCCCCAGCGCCCGCGGTAGCCCGAGCCCGCGACCACCTTCTGAATGCACTCCTCGAGCCCGATCTTGCTGATCGTGAGGTAGTTCGCGGTCAGCGAGTCGTCCTTCACCAGCTGCTGCAGGCGGAGGTCCGCCGGGTTCTTGCCCAGGGCCACCGCGATCTTGTCGAGCTGGATCTCCTGCCCGAAGCGCGGCTGCACCGTGCCGTGCCCGCGCTTGGGCCCGCAGGGCGGCTTGTTGGTGAAGCAGCGCGCGGCGCGGAAGCGGTAGCGCGGGATCTCGTAGGTCACCGTCTGCAGCGCGCCGGTGTAGAAGGTCGAGGCCACGCCGTAGCTGCCGTAGGACCCGCCGTCGAGCACGGTCTCCAGGTCCATGCCCACGATCGAGCCGTCCTGCTTGACCCCGGTGCGGAAGCGCATGAGCACCGGGTGCCGCCCGCGGTGGCAGTAAAAGACCTCCTGCCGGGTGAGGGTCACCTTCACCGGGCGCCCGAGGACCAGGGCCGCCTTGCAGGCCACGACCTCGTGGTTGAAGGGGTCGCTCTTGCCGCCGAAGCCGCCGCCGTTGGGGCAGGCGATCACCCGGATCTGGTGCGCCGGATACTCCAGCGCCTTGGCCAGCGCCTTGTGCAGGTAGTGGGGGGTCTGGGTCGAGGACCAGATCACCAGCTTCCCGTCGGGGTCCAGGTTCGCGAGCGACGCGTGCTCCTCCATGGGGAGGTGCGTGTTGCCCTGGTAGAAGAACACGTCCTCGAACACCTGGTCCGCGCCGTCGAGGGCCTCGGGCACGTCGCCGAACTCGAGGGCCACGAGCTTGTGGACGTTGCCCTCCTGGGCGTAGCGGTGGATCTGGGGCTCCGGCGTCTCGAGGGCCTCCTCGGGGGTCGAGATCGTGGTCAGGATCTCGTAGTCGACGTCGATCAGCGGGAGCGCCGCCTCGGCCTCCTCCTCGCTCGCGGCGACCACGCCGGCCACCGGGTCGCCCACGAAGCGCACCACGTCCGGGCACAGCGGGTGCTCGTCCTGGCTGACCGGCAAGATCCCGTAGGGGATCGGGAGGTCCTCGCCGGTGAGCACGAGCTTGACCCCGGGCGCCGCCTGGGCGCGGGTCGTGTCGATCGAGCGGATCCGCGCGTGGGGATACGGCGAGCGCAGGAGCCGCAGGTAGAGCATGCGCGGCAGGCTCAGGTCGTCGGCGAACTGGGTCTGGCCCAGGGCCTTGCTGCGCCCGTCGACGCGCCGCCGCGGGTGACCGATCAGCTCGAACGCCGGCTTGTTCAGGTCCGCGGGGGTCGAGACCGGGGTCTCGTGCCCGGTGTTGGGGGTGGGCTCGCTCACTGGGCCAGCTCCTCGGCTGCGCGCTCGACCGCGCTCAGGATCTGCATGTAGCCGGTGCAGCGGCAGAGGTTGCCCGCCAGCGCCTCCTTGATCTCCTCCCGCGTCGGCTGGGGGTGGCTGTCGAGGAAGGCCTTGGCGGTGACCAGGACCCCCGGCGAGCAGTAGCCGCACTGCGAGCCGCCCAGGTCGGCGAACGCTGCCTGCACCGGGTGCAGGCGCCCGTCGCACGCCAGGCCCTCGACGGTGGTCACGGGGCGGCCCTCGGCCTCGAGGCCGAGCGTCAGGCAGCTCAGGGTCGGGACCCCGTCGACGAGCACGGCGCACGCGCCGCACTCGCCCAGCTCGCAGCCGTGCTTCGTCCCGGTCAGGCCCAGGTCCTCGCGCAGGACCTCGAGCAGGGTCTTGTGGGGAGCGTAGGCGACCTGGTGCTGCTCCTCGTTGACCACGAACCGGCCCAGGACCTTCCGGTCCCCGGCGACTTCCTTCGTCACGCGTTCCTCACAGTGAGCCCTCGCACGAGGTACTCGGCGTATTCGTCGGCGACCCGCGCGGGCGAGGTGCGCCCCCCGGGTCGATACCACTGCACGGTCCAGTTCAGCGCGCCCAGGAGCGCCCGGGTCACCAGCGTCGGGTCGCAGGCGCGGAACTCCCCCGCCTCGACGCCCTGGCTGACCAGCCGGCGCACGGCGCGCTCGTAGCGGTCGCGCTTGCTCGCGATCTTCTGGCGCAGCTCGAGGGGCAACGCGTCCACCGCCACGTGAGCCGAGGCCCCGTCGACCTCGTCCAGCACGCAGCGCACGTGGGCGCGGATCACGCCCAGGAGCCGCTCCTCGGCGCGCTCGCCCGCGGCCTCCTCCACCGCCGCCAGCAGGCGATCGAGCGCCTGGTCCTGGCAGAAGAACAGGAGCTCGTCCTTGCTCTTGAAGTAGTAGTAGAGGTTGGCCGGCGAGAGCTCCGCCTGCTCCGCGATCTCGCGCATGCCCGTGGCCGCGAACCCGTGCTCGCGAAAGGCCGCCGCCGCCGCGCGCAGGATCGCGCGCCGCTTGGCCATGCCCTTGGCCCCGCGCCCCGCGCGCGGCCGTTTCGAACCTGCGTTAGAAATTTGAACCACGGTTCGAAAGAATACGGCGCCCGGAGGCTCGCGGCAAGCGCGGACTTCGTCCCGAACTGCACGTAGGATTTGGGCCATGCCCGAGCTGGGACTGCGCCGCTGCCCCTACTGCCACACCGCCGTCGCCGCCGGCGAGCCCGTGGCCGCCTGCGGGACCTGCCTCGCCGCGCACCACGAGGCCTGCTGGGACGAGGGCAAGACGTGCGCGGCCTGCGGTCACGCCCACGTGCTGCGCGCGGGCGGCGGGCTGGCCACCGAGTCCCAGCGGGTGATCTTTGGCTGCCTGGGCATGCTCTGCGTGCCCCCGGCGCTGTGCCTTGGGACCGGGGTGTTCGCGGCCCTCGCGAAGGGCGCCGACGACTTCTTCCGCAACGGCGCGCACCTGTGGGCGCCCGGGACCTTCCTCGTGCTCGCCGGGCTCCCGCTGGCGTTGTTCCACGCCTCGATCGCGGGGCCCGAGCGCACCCGGGACCTGGCCCGCGGGGTCTGGTTCCGCCGCTTCCTGCTCGCGGTCGCCGGGGTCCTGGGGCTGATCGGGCTGATCAACTTCGGCGCTGGCTGGCGCGACGCCCTGGGCGTGGGCTGGATCGAGCACACCGTGGGCTCGTGGATCCAGTTCGGTCTGCTGGGCGTGCCGAGCCTGCTCCTCTACCGCTGGCTCGACCGACGCGGGCGCGCTCCAGCCGAGCCGCCGCCCCTGCCGGAGAAGGGACCCAAGGACGCATGGTCGAAGGAGGAGCCCGAGGCCAAGGCTCCCAAGCCCGAGCCGGAGGGAGAGCGCGCCTAGTGGCGTGTGCTCTGGGGGCTTCGTGTGTCTCAGGTCTTCAACAGAGGGTGTGAAAGCCGGCGTCCCCACCCGGCGTCGTCCGCACCTGGAGAGCAACCATGCGTGACCAAGAACGACGCATTCGCAGCCTGGTCGAGGCCCTGTGCGCGCCCGAGTGCGCGGGCCGCGCCCCGGGCACTCCGGGGGGTCGCCGGGCGCGCGACCTGATCGCGGCGAGCTTCGGCGAGCTCGGCCTGACGCCGGGGGGCCCCGACGGGAGTTACCTCCAGCCCGTCCCCGCCTGCGGCGGGCACAACGTGGTCGGGCGCCACGGTCCGGGCGGGCGCCGCGCGATCCTCGTGGCCGCGCACTACGACCACCTGGGGCCCGCCGACGGAGGGGAGTGCTTCTGGGGTGCCGACGACAACGCCGCCGCGGTGGCGATCCTGCTCGAGGTAGCGCGCGCGCTCCAAGGCGAGGCCCTCGAGCGCGACGTGTGGTTCGTGAGCTTCGACGGCGAGGAGCCGCCCTACTTCCTCGGCGTCGGCATGGGCTCGATCCACTTCGTCCAGCACCCGCCCTTCGACCTGGGGCTGCTGGACATGATGGTCTGCATGGACCTCATGGGGCACGCCCTCGGCCCCGCCGGGCTCCCGCCGGAGCTGCGCGCGTCCTTCTTCGTGCTCGGCGGCGGGCGCAGCGCGGGGACCGTGGAGCTGCTCGACGGGCTGGCGACGAGCGAGCCTGGCGTGTTCCCCCGCCGGCTGAGCTGCGAGGTGATCCCCGCGCTGAGCGACTACTACGCCTTCGACAAGGCCGGGATCCCGCACCTGTTCCTCACCTGCGGGCGCTGGGAGCACTACCACCAGGTCACGGACACCCCGGAGAAGCTCGACTACCCCAAGATCGCCGGCTGCGCGCGCTGGCTGACCGGGCTCGTGCGCGCCCTGTGCGCGCGCCCCGAGCCGGCGCGCTACGTGCCCGAGGGCACCGACGACGCGGGCACCGTCCAGAGCCTGAGCGCGGTGGCCGAGGTCCTCGCGCCCTTCGACCCGCGGGCGGCGACCCTGCGCGCGCTGCTCGCGCCCTACGCCGGGCGCGAGGCGTTCTCGGTGGAGGAGAAGCAGCAGCTCTCGGCGCTCGTCTCCATGGTGGAGGCGGCGCTCAGCTAGCGCCGCGGCTGTGGAGGAAGTCCACCGTGTCTTGCACGGTGCCGCCGTAGCCCCCGAAGTAGTCGTTCGACGGGTCGTAGGGGACGCCGAAGGTCTCCTGCAGCGACTCGTAGAAGTGGGAGGGGTCGAGGTCGTAGCCGTTGGGGTCCGTGCTCAGGATCTCGTCCTCGCTCTGCGAGTCCCCGTAGATCTCGCGATACGCGTCCAGCACCTTGCGCGTGAGCTCCGACTTGGCTGCGTCCGTCACCGCTCCACCTCCCCCTCGGCCAGTGTCCCAGGCGGCTCAGCGTCCGCAAGCGCGCGCGCCTGGACGGGCTGCTCCCCCACGAGCCGGCCGTCCTCGAGGCGCACGATCCGGTCGGCGTAGGGCAGGATCCGCCGGTCGTGGGTCACGATCAGCACGGTCACCCCGCGGCGGTCGGCCAGGCGCCGGAGGAGCTGCATGACCTGGGTCCCGCTGTCCTTGTCGAGGGCGGCGGTGGGCTCGTCGGCGAACACGAGGTCGGGGTCCCCGACCACGGCGCGGGCCACCGCCACCCGCTGCTTCTGGCCGCCCGAGAGCTCCTCGGGGAGGAAGTCCAGGCGGTGACCGAGCCCGACCAGCTCCAACGCCCGCGTGCAGCGCGCGCGCCAGTCCCGACACGCCTCCGGGCCCTGGACCTCGAGGCCCATGCGCACGTTCTGGATCGCGGTCAGGCTCCCGTGCAGGTTGTGCGCCTGGAAAATGAACCCCAGGCGGCGCCGGAGTCGGATCAAGGTCTCGGCCTCGGCGCCGAGGAGCTCCTCGCCCAGGAGCTCGACGCTCCCCTGCTGCAGCGTGCGCAGGCAGCCGATCAGGGTCAGGAGGGTGGTCTTGCCCGAGCCCGAGGGGCCCATGAGCACGACGACCTCCCCGCCGCGCAGCTCGAGGTCGATCCCGTGCAGGACCTCGACCGCCGTCGACCCTGCGCCGAAGGCGTGGGACACCCCGCGCACGCGGACCGTGGGCGCGGCCACTAGAACAGCTCCGCGGGGTCCGCCGCGTTCAGGCGCCGGGTGGCGATCGCCCCCGAGATCGCGCACATGCTCGCGGTCAACGCGAGCACGAACACCGGCCGGGTCCAGGGCATGGAGATCGGGAGCGCCGTGGCCTTGGCCGCGACGCGGTAGAGCACCAGGCTCAGGAGCAGCCCGGGCACGAAGCCGAAGCACGCGAGCCCCAGGGCCTCCTCGAACACGACCCCCAGGAAGTAGCGCGGGCGATACCCGATCGCCTTGAACGTGGCGTACTCGGCGAGGTGGTCCTGCACGTCGGTGGCCAGCACCTGGTAGACGATCACCAGCCCGACCACGACCCCCATGGCCACGCCGAAGCCGAACACGAACCCGATCGGCGTCTGCCGCGCCTGGTAGCTCTGCTCCGCCGCGACCCACTCGGCCTTGGAGAACGCGCGGGCGTCGCGCTCGGGGAAGGCGGCCTCGATCCGCCGCGCCACCGCCGCCGGGTCGCTCCCCGGCGCGAGACCGAGCAGGACCGCGGTCGGCGCGCCGGGGATCCGCCGGGGGAACAGGCGCAGGAAGGTCTGGTCCGAGACGACCAGCGCGCCGTCGATGTCGAAGGCCGCGCCGTGCACGAACTCGCCGCGCAGGGTCAGCTCGCGCCCGTTGACCTCGATCGTGAACGCCCCGTCGCTGGCCAGGGCCCGCGAGATTCGCGGGGGGAAGTCGCGCGCGCGGCGATCGACCAGGGCGCTGTCCCCGGCGCGCAGGACCCCGAGCTGCGCCTGCAGCGTGGGCAGCGCGAACACCTCGCGCTCGGGGTCGACCCCGACCACGCGGAAGTTCGTGGTGTCCCCGGTCTCGGGGTCGGTCCAGTAGAGCGTCCCCAGGTAGACGGGGGTCGCCCGCAGCACCGCCGGGTCGCGCAGGGCCTGGTAGAGCCGCGCCCGGGGCAGGGGGTTCGCCTCGCGCAGCGAGCGGAAGTCGGCGCTGACGAGCACTGCGTCGGCCACGAAGCTCCGGTGCAGGATCACGCTGGTCTCGAACAGCGCGTTCATGAACCCGAGCTGCATGAAGATCAGCACGTTGGCGAAGGTCACCCCGCCCACCGCGGCCACCAGCCGCGTGCGGTTGTGCAGGAGCTGCAGCCAGCCCACGGGGAGCCGGCCCAGGAGCCGGGTGAGGAGGGCGGTCACGGCGCGAACCGGGCGCGGACCTGGAGGTTCACGAAGCGCGCGGCGACCGCGCTGGACTCGGGGTCCAGCCGCACCAGCACGTCCACCACCCGGGCGTCGGTGTGCGCGGCGGGGTCGGCCTCGACCAGCGCCT
>JAWKSZ010000016.1:0-131981 GCA_041402045.1 Planctomycetota bacterium
ACCAGGTTCCGGCTGTCGCCGGCCTGCTGGTAGAGGGTCTGCAGCGAGCGCGCCGCGGCCACGGTGTGCGGGTCGCTCTCGAGGGCCGCCTCGTAGGCCTCGATCGCCGCGGGCAGGCGCTCGAGTTGACGCCAGCGCACGGTGCCGAGCTCGACCCACGCCGCCGCCCGCTCCTTGGCGTCCAGCGCGGCGCAGGCCGCGAGCCGGCCGAAGGCCTCGTCCAGGGCCTGGGGGTCGTCGGTCTGGCGCCGCAGGCGGCAGAGGTTGCGCAGGATCCGGGCCTCGAGGGCGCCGCTGGCCAGCTCGCGCGCGGCCTCCAGGCAGCGGATCGCGTCGGCCACCTCGCCGCGCTGCTCGTGGGTCTGGGCCTCCTCGCTCAGCGCCTGCGCGCGGGCCTCGCCCTCGGCGGCCGCGGCCTTCTCGCTCAGGAGCGTAGACAGCTTGTCGAGGTCGCTCTGGTTGCGGTAGAGCGCCTCGAGCCCGCGCAGGGCGTCGGCGTCCTTGGGGTCGACCTCCAGCGCCCGGCGGTAGCTGCGCTCCGCGCGCGCCGGGTCCCCCAGCGGGCCAGAGTAGATCTTGGCCTGGCGGTGCCAGAGCTTGCGCGCCTTGTTGGCCTGGTCCGCGGCGACCCGGCGCTGGGTCTCGCGCTCGAGCAGGTCGACCCACTCGGTGTGCATGGCCTCGCGCTTGTAGAGCCCCTCCAGCGCGCGGCGCGCGGCGCTGTCGCTGGGGTCCTCCTCGTAGAGCGCCTGGTAGGCCTGGATCGCGCGCTCGGGGGTGTAGACCGGGCCGCGGGTCAGCTCGCCGATCGCGTGGCGCTGGGCGCGGGCGTCGTCGTCGTCGCTGGCGACGGCGAGGGCCTCCTCCCGGGCGCGCAGCAGCCCGGGGGCGTCGCCGGCCTCCTCCAGAGCCTCGATCAGCGCCTCGCACAACTGGCGGCGCCCGACCTTGGCCTTGGGGGTCAGGGTCTCGAGGGCCTCCCACAGGCACTCCGCGGCGGCCTGAGGCCGACCGAGGGTCTCGCCCAGGAGCTGCGCGCGCTCCTCGAGCAGCTCGCGCTTGGCCTTGCCCGAGGTCAGCGCGGCCAGGCGCCCGAGGACCTCGGCCCGCGCGGCGTGCTCGCCGCGCACGCCGCGCAGCCGCGCCAGCTCGCGCAGCGCTTGCTCGTCCTCGGGGTCGTGGGCGAGGAGCTTCTCCAGGCTCGCGGCCGCCGCCGCGGGTTGCTCCAGGCGCTGCTCCTCGAGCTCCGCCGCGCGCCGCAGCGGGTCCTGGGGGCCCGCGCCCTCGGCGTGCTCCTGGTCCGCGCGCTGGTGCAGCGCGCGCACGAGGTCGGGCCAGCGCTCGAGGCGCTCGTAGAGCTCGATCAGCGGCTCCGTCGCCGCGACCAGGCTCGGCACCCGCTGCAGCGCGCGCTCGTAGGAGCGCGCCGCGCGCTCGGGGTCAGGCTCGCGGTTGAGCCCGCCCGCGAGCAGGTAGCGCTCGGCGGCGGGCTCGTCGTCCTCGCTCAGCGCGCCCTGGGCCTCCAGCACCTCGACCCGCTGCTCGCGGCGGCCGGCCTCGTCGTAGAGCGCGTCCAGGGCGGCCAGCGGGCGCGGGTCCTGGGGCACCAGCTCGCGGGCGGCCTCGAACTCCTGGATCGCCTCGTCGCGCCGCTTCAGCTCGCGCAGGAGCTCGGCGCGCTGCAGGCGGATCGCGAACTCGGCCAGGCGCTCGGGGGCGACCGCGCTCTCGCGGGCCAGGATCTGCGCGGCCTCCTCCTGGCGGCCCTCCGCCAGCAGCAAGGTCCGCAGCCGGGCCAGGACCTCGGCGTCGTCGGGGGTCAGCTCCAGCGCTTCGCGCAGCGCGGCGATCGCCTCGGCCCGCTGCGCGAGGTGCTCGTAGGCGTCGGCGATCTCGGTGGCCAGGCGCGCGCGCTCGACCGCGCCCGGGGTCAGGTCGCGCAGGGCCTTGGCCACCCGCACCACCTCGGACCACTGCTTGGCGTCCTTGTGGATCCGCTTCAAGCCCTGGAGCGGGCGCGGGTCCGCCGGGTCGCTGGCGTGGGAGCGGTCGTAGGCCTCGACCGCGCGCGCCTTGCGCCCGAGGTGCTCCTCCAGGAGCTGCCCGCGCTCGAGGTGCAGCGCGGCCACGCGCTCCGGCGGGGCGTGGGCGAGCTCGGTCTCGACCACGTCGAGCAGCGGCTCCCAGCTCCCGGCCTGGGTGTAGGCCTCGCGCAGGGCGCCGATCGCCCCCAGGTGCGTGGGCTCGAGGGCGAGCACGCGCTCCCAGTGCTCGCGGGCCGCCTCGGCGCGGCCCAGGGGGCCCTGGGCGAGCTGAGCGAGCTGCTCGTGCAGGGTGAGCAGGCGCGCCGGGTCGCGGGTCGCGCCCACGTGCCGCGCGGCGTTGCGGTAGCGCCGCAGCGGCTCCTCGCGGTCCTCGTAGAGCTGGTCCAGCGCGGCGAACACGCGCACGTCGCCGGGCTCGTGCTCCGCCGCGCGCTCGAGCACCTCCAGCGCGCGCTCGCCGCGCTCCTGGGCGCAGAACAGCTCGCCCGCCTTGAGCGCCGCGCTCAACAGGCGCTCCGTGCGCGCGGGCTCGCGCTCGGCCTGGGCCAGGAGCTCGACCTCGCGGCTCAGGGCCCGCGCCCACGCGCCGCGCTCGTTGACCTGCTCGCACAGCTCCTGGTATTCGCGCAGCAGGGGCAGCGGCTCCGCCGCGCGCTCGAGGGCCTCGTTCCACGCCTCGATCGCGTCCGCGGAGCGGGCCAGGGGCTCGGCCAGCAGGCGCGCAGCCTGGGCCAGGCTCTCCGCGGCGCGCTCGGGCTGGATCCGCGCGGTGTCGCGCCAGGCGCCCACCAGCTCGTCGAACAGGTCCTCCTTCTCGTAGAGCGCGCGCAGCGCGGCGAGGACCTCGGGGTCCTCGTGCTGCTCGAAGGAGCGCTGGTAGCTGTCGATCGCGCCGCGGGGGTCGTGCACCCGGTCGCGGAGCACGGCGCCGCGCTCGGCGAGCAGCGCGGCGCGGACCTCGTCCTCGGCCACGACCGCGGCCTCGGCCAGGAGCACCGCCGGCAGCTCGCCCCAGCGCTCGAGGCGCCGCAGGAGGGAGGCGCGCTTCTCGTGCAGCCCGCGCAGGACCAGGGGGTCGAGGCTGAGCTGCGCCGCCTCCTCGGCGGCCTCGCTCAGCTCGGCGACCGCGCCGGGCAGGTCGTGCAGGTCGTTCTCCAGGAGCAGCGCGCGCTCGACCCGGAGCTTGATCGCGGCGGGCGTCCCCGAGACGAGCTCGCGCTTGCGGTCCAGGGTCTGGGCCAATCGCGGCGTGTCGTCGCGGTGCAGCTTGCACAGCTCGTCCAGCGACTCGATCGACTCGGCGTCGTGGGTCAGCGCCTCTTCGTAGAGCGCCACGGCCTCGTCGTGCTGACCGCGCACGATCGCGCGCTGCGCGACCTCGCCCAGCGCGCGGGCGGCGTAGCGCGAGCCGGGCACGACCCGCGAGATCAGGCGCAGCACGACCTCGTGCTCGTCCTCGCGGTTCAGCTCGATCAGGAGCTTGGGCAGGAGCTGCGTGGCCACGCAGTGGGGGTCGCCGCGGTCGAGCACCTCGCGCAGGAGGCCCGCCGCCCGCGGCTTGTCCGCGCAGTGGGCGAGGTGGATCAGCGCGGCCTGGCGCAGGCGCTCCTCCTGCAGCCGGTCGTTGTGGACCAGGCGCCCCTCGCGCTCGTAAGTCTCGGCCAGCGCCGCCCAGTCCTCGCGGCGCTGGTGCGCCTCGCGCAGGAGCTTGTAGGCCTCGGGGTCGGTGGGGGCGATCTCGAGCACCTGGGTCAGGGTCTCGGCGGCGCGGTCGAGCTCGTTCAGCACCTCGAGCTCCAGCCGCGCCAGGCGCAGGCCGAGCACGTGGCGCTTGTCCGCCTGCGGGGTGCGGGCCAGCCAGCGCCGGAGCACCCGCGCCAGCTCCTCCGGCTCCTTGGCCGCGCTGAGGGTCAGGGCCTTGCCCTGCAGCGCCTGGAGGAAGTCGGCGTCGTGCTCGAGGGCCTGCTCGAAGGCGCGCCGCGCCTTGCTCGCCTGCTTGAGGTGCAGGAGGTAGACCTTGCCCAAGGACGCCAGGCGGCTGCAGCGCACGCGCGGCTCGGACTCGAGCTCCGCGACCCGCGCCAGGACCTCGGCCAGGGGCTCCCAGGCCTCCTCGCGCTGGTAGATCAGGCACAGCGCGCGCAGGGCCTCGAGGTTGTCGGGGTCGGCCTGGCGCGCCTCCTCCAGCGCGGCGCGGGCGCGCTCGGGGGCCTTGCGCCGCAGCCGGGCCAGCCGCACCAGGAGCCGCGCCTTGCGGCTGCCGCGGGTCTCGAGCTTGGCCTCTTCCTCGAGCCAGTGGTCCTGGGCGGTGCGGTCGCCGCGCTCGCGGGCCAGCGCCGAGAGCCAGCGCACGGCCTCGACGCGCTGGGGGTCCTCGTTGAGCACCCGCAGGAAGAGCTCTTCGCTGCCCTCGATATCCGAGAGCGCGTGCTTGCGCACCCGCCCGGCCTCGAGCAACAGGTCCGCGCGGCGCGAGACGTCGGGCTCGAGCTCGGCGGCGAGCACGAGGTGGATCACCAGGTCGAGCCCCGGCTCCAGGCGCCGCTCGACCCGCAACAGCCCGTTGACCAGGTCCAGGTCGCGAGGCGCGTCCTCGAGGGCCTCGAGCAGGATCGCGCGCCCGCGCTCGCTGTCGCTGAGCGCGAAGGCGCGGACCTCGGCCTCCTCGACCGCCAGCCGGCGCAGCGTGCGCTGAGGCAGGACCGTGCCCAGCTCGCGGCAGTGCTCGATCGCCTGGGCCAGCTCGCGCGGGCGGCCGGCGTGGCGCAGGAGCTCGACCCGCGTCTGGCGGGTGAGCACGTGGTCGGGGCTCGCCTGCTGCCCCTCGTCCAGCGCCTCGAGCGCGTCGTCCAGGCGATCCAGGCGGTGGGCGAGCACCTTGGCGCGGTCGGCGCAGAGGTCGGCGCGCTGGGCCCCGCCGGAGTGCTCGGCCGCGCGGCCCAGGGCCTTGGCCAGACCCTCCCAGTCGCCCTGCTCGCGCAGGAGCTGGATCAACTGGCGGTGCGCGGGGGGGAACTTGACGTCGGCCTGGATCGCGGCCTCGTAGGCCGCGCGCGCCGCGTCCATGTCCCGCAACCCGCTCGCGAACAGGCGCCCGCGCTCGAGCTGCAGCTTGGCGGACTCCCGCGCGTCGGGCTCGGTCTTGGCCGCCTCGGCCAACGCGGCGCAGGCGCCGCGCAGGTCGCCCGAGAGCTCGCGAGCCCGGGCCAGGCCGCGCTGGATCTGGTTGCTGTCCGGGGCGAGGCGCTTGGCCTCGGCGAAGAGCTTGGCGGAGCGGTCGTGCTGGTGCGCGCGGCTGCACACCTCCGCCGCCGTCACCAGGCGCTCGACCTGGCGCTCGCCGCCCAGGCCGGCCACGCGCTCGAGGGTCGAGATCTGCTTCTCGGCGTCGCCCTGCTTGGCGTAGATCTCGCTCAGCGCGTCCCAGCCCGGGTCGGCCGGGTCCTTGCTCGCGGCGAGGATCGTCTCCCAGGCGCTGGCGGCGCGGGGCAGGTCGGCCAGGTGCTGACCGCTGACCTCGGCCAGCTCGCGGCGCATGGAGTCGGCGTCGGCGGGCGCGGCGCGCTCGAGGTCCGCGTCGAGGAGGTCGGCCAGCGGGCCCCAGCGCTCGAGCTGGCGGTAGAGCTCGCGCAGCGCGGTCGCGGCCTCCTTGTGGGTCCGGTCCTTGTCGCGGATCGCGGCGTACTTGCTGGCGGCGACCTCGGGCTGGCTCAAGGGCTCCTTGGCCAGCCGCGCCTGGAACAGGAGCACGGCGGGCTCGCGCTCGCCGGCGCTGGGCAGGCCTTGCTCCAGGGTCTCGAACAGCCCGCGCGGGTCGTCGTCCGAGAGCGCCACGAGCTCGTCCAGGGCGCGGCTCCCGGCGGGGTCGGCCAGGAACGACTCGCGCCACGCCTCCCGCGCGCGCAAGGGCGCCTCCAGGCGCACCGCGAGCAGCTCGGCGGCCTGGGCCCACAGCGCGCCGGCGCGGGGGTCGTCGGCCTCGAGGGCGCGGGCCGCGGCCTCCAGGCGGTCGACCGCCTGGGCGTAGCGCTCCTCGCCTTCGTAGCGCGCGACGCACGCCGGGAGCGCGGTCTCGTCCGCGGGGTTGTGGGCGAGGATCTGCTCCCAGGTGGCGAGGGCCTCCCCCGCTTCGCCGCGCTGCTCGAGGAGCTGCGCCAGCTCGATCTGCGCGATCCGCCGGAGCTGGTGATCCTGCTCGAGCTGCCCCAGGGTGCGCAGCGCGTCGAGCAGGCGGTTCTCGTCCTTGGCCTCGCGGGCCGCCTTGCGCAGCAGGCGCACCGCCGCCAGCGCGGCCTCGCCCTCGCCCTGCTCCAGGCCCTCGGACAGCGAGCGGCAGGCGGCGCCGGGGTCGCCCAGCGGGCCGAGCTGCAGCTCGCCGAGCTCGGTCAGGACCTCGCACGTGCGCTGGCCGTCGGGCTCCGCGTCCGCCAGGTCGCGGAGCACCTGGGCCAGCGGCGCCGCCTCCCCGCCCCGCAGCAGGTCCGCGAGGTCACCCAGCGCGCGCACGTCCCGCGGGCGCAGCTCGAGCAGCCGCCGGCAGGCGGCCTGGGCCCCGCTGGGGTCCTTGAGCTCGTCGCGGCGCAGGACCACGAGCTCGCGCAGCGCCTCCTCCTGCAGCGCCGGCGCGGCGACCTCGGCCCGGCGCATGAGCACGCTCTCGAGCTCGTGCAGGTTCTTGGTCTGGCGGGCCAGCTCCTCGGCGCGCTCGAAGGCCTGCGGCGAGGGCTCGAGCTCCACCACCCGGGCCAGGGAGCCCGAGGCGCCCTTGGGGTCCTTGAGCTTGCCCTCCTGCACCGTGGCCATGCGGTTGAGGATCGCGACCGCCGCCTGGCGCTCCTGGTCGGAGCGCTCGGTGTCGAGCAGGTTCAGCTCCTCCTGGAGCACCTCCAGGTGCTCCTTCCAGGCGCCGAGCCGGCGGGTGATCCGCTCGTAGAGCTTGAGCGCCCGCGGGTGGCGCGGGCGCAGCTCGAGGGAGCGACGGATCGTGGCGTGGGCCTGGCGGCCTTCGCCGGCCTGGTCGAAGTACTCCGCCGCGCGCTCGAGCAGGTCGGCGGCCGCGGCGGGGTCCTGGCTGCCGAGGTTCGCCTCGTGCACCAGGGCCTGGGCCAGCGCCGAGGCGTCCTCCTGCTGCTCGGCCAGGGCCTTGAGCTGCTTGATCCCCGGGGCGTCCTGGGGGCGCATGTCCAGCGCGCTGAGCAACAGCGGGATCGCGGACTCCGGCTGCTGAAGTCCGTTCTGGTGGACCAGCGCCTGGCGCTTGAGCAGCCGCGCGCGCTCCTCGTCGTTGCCGGCGACGCGCAGGAGCTGGTTCAGGGTGCGGTTGAGGTCCTTCCACGCCTTCGCGCGCTCGAAGCTGCGGGAGATCGACTGCAGGATCTTGGGCTTCTGGCAGTTGCGCTTGAGCGCCAGGCGATACTCGGCGAGGGCCTCCTTCGAGTCCTGCGCCTGGTCCTCGAGGCTCTTGCCCGCGAGGAAGTGGTAGACCGCGGCCTGGTCGTCGTCGGCCTTCTTGGCCAGCACCCGATACGCGCTGACCAGGGGCTCGACGCGCTTGGTCTGCTTCGCCAGGCGCTCGATCGCCTCCAGCGGGCGGCGGTTGGCGGGGAACGCGGTCAGCGCCGCGACGTAGGCGTCGAGGGCGGCGACCGGGTTCTTGGGCGCCAACAGCTCGGCGCGCTCGACGTGCAAGGCGGCCTTGCGCCGGGGGTCCTTGGCGACCTCGAGCTCCAGCTCGAGGACCTCGCCCATGCCCTGGGTGTTCTTGCTCTTGGTGTGCAGCGCGCGCAGCGCGCCGATCGCGGGCAGGAAGCTGCGCCGAACCTCGAACGCCAGGGTGAACAGGTCCCGCGCGCGCTGGGGGTCGTTGAGCTGGTCGGCGGCGACCTCGCCCGCCTTGAACAGCAGGCGCTCCCGGCCCTGGGGCGCCTCCACCACCGCCGTGCGCGCCTCGTACAGCGCGATCAGCGCGTCCCAGGCCTCCTCGTCGCGGAGCTCCCGCTCGCGTTGCTGGAACCGGGACGCGTTGCGCACATCCGCGTCGTTGGTGCTCGCTCGTTCGGGAGGATTCACGCTCGAGTTCCGCCAGGCAAAGGGCCTAAACCCTAGCTGTCATGGGCCCTGGACAACGCTAGCACCTGCCTCGAAGCGCGGCAACACGACCCCGGACGGCCCCTCCTGGGGTTGGGTTTCGCCGCCGCGCGTGTTAGCGGCCATCGCGTCACAGCGCCTGGGGGTCGTGAATGTGCCGCAGCCGCAGGAGGTTGATCGCGTTGATCAGGCCGTGGGCCAGGATCGGCGGGAGCAAGGAGCCGCTCCCCAGCGCGAACAGCCCGAGCACGACCCCGATCACCAACGCGAACACCGTCCAGGGCCAGAGCTCGCGCACCAGGGGAGGGTGCGCCAACGCGAACCCCACGCTCGTGGCCCCGATCCCCAGCACCGCGCCCAGCGCCCCGCCGCCCGCGGCCTCCACCAGCCACGGCTGCACGAATCCGCGGAAGAACGCCTCCTCGCCCACGCTCGAGTAGAGGGCGACGACCGCGGCGGTGCCCGCGTCGATCCGAGGTCCGAGCACGTCGGGGGCGGTCAGCAGGCGCTTGAGGTAGAGGGCCATCCGCCGATACCAGGGCACGGCCTCGAGCCACACCCCTACGCCGCACACCAGGCCTGCGAACAGCACCGCGACCACGATCCAGGGCCAGGCGGGGTCCGGCAAGCGGAACAACGAAGGGCAGCCGGCCCAGCGAGCCCCCAGGCTCGCGAGCACGATCATGACCGCATACAGGATCAGCAATTGCCTCACGGCGCTCAGCTTACGGCCAACGTCCCGGGATCGCTCCCCCTCCCCGTCTTCCGCTCCTCCAGATTCGGGCGCCGAGCTCCATCTGAAACCAACGCAACGACCTAAGTCCTTTGCACTGCTTCGTCCCGACGGCACGAAAACTGCGACCAGGCCCCGTGTGACGGCGATCAAGCTCCTACCGCTGCTCGGGTTGGGTTTCACCAGCCTCGCCCTGTGCGCCCCGCCCCAGGTGGCCCCCCAGGGACGGTTTCGTCTGCCGTCGGGCTCCAGCGCCCTGGTCTACCCGGGCTCCGAGGGCCCTGCGCTGCACGTGCTCACGCCTCGCGGGGAGGCGCAGGGCGCCTGGCTCCGCGCAGGATCGAGCTGGCTCGGGAGCCTGGGCGACAGCCACCTCGAGGCTCGCCCCGATCGGGGTGGGCTGCTGGTCCGCGTCCGTCCCACCCGCGGTCCGGCCCGCAGCGAGCGGTGGAAGCCGATCTCGGTGCGGATCCCGGTCTCCGTGGCGGTCCTCCAGGGGGAGGGCCCCGCGGCCCTGAGCCCGGACGACGTCCGCGAGGCCCAGCGCGCGATCCGTGAGCAGCTCGTCCAGGTCTACGCCCCGGTCGGCCTCGAGTTCGAGCTCGCCCCGCCGGTGCCGGTCGCCCGCGCCCGGGCCGACGCCAACGGCGACGGGCGCCTGGACAAGGACGAGGTGCGCGCCCTCCGCGACCACCTGGAGCGGATCGGCCTCAAGCAGCCGGGCCGCGTGGTCCTGGCGCTCACCGCCACCCCGATCGTGGGCACCGGGTGCCGGGGCTGGACCCTGGGCGACGGCGTCGCCACCCCGCACACGCTCACCGACCACAACGACAACTTCTCGATCGTCAGCCTGCGCTACCTGACGGGGCACCACACGGTGGCCCACGAGGTCGGACACCAGTTCGGGCTCGACGACCTGGGCCGCGAGAACCGCCGCCGCCTCGCCGAGCCGGCCCGCGGCGACCACCTCATGGACTCGGGCGGCGAGGGGTTCTACCTCGACCCCGAGGCGCTGCGGCACATGCACCGCGTGACGAGCCACCAGGATCTGGGCCTCGCCGGTCGGCGCACCGTGGCGCCCTTGCCTGCCGCGGCCCCTGCCCAGCCGGTTCAAGGCCTGGGCGGCGCGCCCGTCGTCGCGCCTCGCTAGGGCCGACGTCCTCCGTGTCCCACCCGCGGCACGTGCCGTCGATAGGACTTCCTCGCCAGTTCGACCCGTGAATTCCGCCGCCAGGCGGAGCCGGCGGGAGTTAGGACGCGGGCCTGAACTTCGCCCGGAGCAGGCGGAGAGGAGGCGGCCATGCTCCGTCGCGTCGTGTTGGGAGTGCTCGTCAGCGTGGGGTGTGCGTGGGCGCAGACCACGATCGTGGGGCGCGGCGAGCGAGGACCTCAGGAGGCGAGCGCTCGGGTGCTGCGCTCCGAGGGCGAGCTGAGGGCGTGGCTGCCTGGAGCCCAGCTCCAGGAGGGGCACGCCTACGTGGCCGTGTGCCTGGGGAGCTTTCCCGCAGGGACCCGAGTGCAGCGGGTGGAGGCCACGGTCCGGGACGACCGCGGCTGGCAAGTCGAGCTGCGGGTGGAGGCGGACGTGCCGGTCCGAGGCAGGGCGCTCGCGCAGCCGTGGGCGGTGGTGCGCTTCGCGGGAGACCCGGTGAGCGTGAGCAGCGCGGTGGAGGTGACCCTGACCCTGGGCCGGACACGGTTCAGCTCGGCTCCCGAGGAGGTCGCGCGGCTGGAGCGCACCCACCTGCGCAGGCTGCGCGAGGACGAGGCGCGCGGGGTGGCGAGAATGAGCGAGGCGGCGGCGGAGGCCCGGCGCCTGCGGGACGAGGTCCGCGAGCGGGTGCTCGAGGCGGGCGCGGAGCCGTCCTCCTTCGTGCGGGTCGACGAGGACCTGGTGGGCGCGTTCAAGGTCCAGAGAGCGCTGAACGCCGTGCGGCGCGAGGAGGGGGCCTTCGCCGAGGTCGGCCGGACAGACCGCAGGCTGGGGTCCTTGAGCGGAGACCCGGCGGGGAAGGAGCCCCAGGAGCTCGGGGGGTTCACCTTGCGCTCCGGGCCGCCCTGGATCGAGGTGCTGAGCGAGGCCTACGACGCAGAGGTCCGGGCCCTGGAACGTCAGGCGCGCGCGCTGGAGGCGCTGGAGCGCGAGCTGGCGCGCTTCCTCCCCGCCCACCGCGGCCTGAACGAGCGGCTGGGTCAGTCCCGGGAGTGACCGAAGGGCAGGTTCGGGTCCGCGCCGCGGTAGCGGATCTTGATCGGACCCACCCTGCGCTTGCGCTCGGCGTGCTTGCAGCGACCGAGGCCGTGGGAGACGAGGACCCGCGCTTGGCGCGACTCGTTGAGCTTGCCGCCCTGGTCGAGGGTCGCGTGCACGCGGAGCACGTGCCAGGTGCCGAAGGTGGGGTGCTTGGGCAGCTCGGGGAGCGGGTTCTGGGTGAAGTCGCAGGAGAAGCGGAAGGTGGAGACCCCCGGGGGCGCGAGCTCCTGGCGCTCTTCGTCCTTGGCCCAGCCCAGCGCGCGCTGCAGCCAGCCGCGGGACGCGCCGCCACGGAGGACGGCCTCGCGCAGGCTGACGACCTCGTCCTGCCCCTGGGGGGACTGGACGAGGGCGGCGACCGTGAGCCGCAGGCCCTGCCCGATCACCTCGCGCGGGGCGTGGACGGTGAGCTTGCCCTCCAGGGGGGAGCCGCAGCGCAGGGTGCCGGGGACGGAGAGCTCGAGCCGGGGCTTGCGCTTCCACAGCGAGCGGCTGGACTCGCGAAAGCTCGAGTTCACCCGGAGGAACGTGGGCGCGACGGAGCCGGGTTCGTCGTCGAGGGGGCGGAACGGGGAGAGCGACCCCGCGGTGAGCTGGCGCACGACCTCGCTCACGTGGTGCAGCTCCCCGCAGGCGAAGATCGTGCAGCGGCCGTGCTCTTCCCAGCAGGCGAGGTGGTGCGGGGTCGCGCAGCGCTTGCACGCGACCACGGGCTCGTCCGGGGGCTCGTCCGCCACCGCGAGGTCCGCCAGGCAATACGGGCAGCGATCGGCGCTCACGGGGCACAGCGGGGCAAACGAGCCATGGGTGCAGCCTACCCCATGCAGTAAGCTCGAGGCATGACGAGCCGCCGGCGACGAGTGCTCTGGGTGTGTGTCGTGCTGAGCGCCGCGCTGGCCGCAGGCTTGGGGGCGCTCATGCTCTACGAAGACAAGTTGATCTTCTTCCCCAGCCCCCTGGCAGCAGGGGAGTGGCCGCCGGCGAAGGCGAGCGGCTTCGAGCTGAGGGACGTCGAGCTCGTGGCCGAGGACGGACAGCGGCTGCACGCCGTGTATGCCCAGGCGACGGGGGGGGCGGAGGGCAGGCCGGTGCTGCTGTTCTGCCACGGCAACGCGGGCAACCTCGCCGACCGCTATCCCTACCTCCCCGAGCTGACCCGCTTCGCCGACGTGCTCTTGTTCGACTACCGCGGCTACGGGCGGAACGACGGGCAGCCGAGCGAGGAGGGCCTCTACCGCGACGCCATGGCCGCCTGGAGCTGGCTGACCACCGAGGCCGGGGTCGCGCCCAGCCGGATCGTGCTCCTGGGGCGCTCGCTGGGAGGGGGCCCGGCGGCGGAGCTAGCGACGCGGGTGCCGGCGGCGGGCTTGATCCTGGACTCGACCTTCACCTCGATCCCGGACATGGCCCAGATCGCCTTCCCCTTCGTCCCCCGCTTCCTCGTGCGCACCAAGTTCGACACCGAGCGCAAGCTGGCCCAGATCACCTGCCCCGTGCTCGTGGTCCACAGCCGCGCCGACGAGGTCGTGCCCTTCCGCATGGGGCAGGCGCTGTTCGCGGCCGCGCGAGAGCCCAAGACCTGGGTCGAGCTCGAAGGCGCCGGGCACAACGAGACCCTCTACCGCGGCGGACAGCGCTACCTGAGCGCGCTGGAGGCATTCAGCAGCGGGTGCGTGCCCGCGCCGGCCAAGTAGTCAGCGGTCGATCACCACCCGGGCGTCGATCGCGACCAGGCCGCGGGGCGTGATCACCAGCGGGTTCACGTCCAGCTCGCGGATCTCGGGGTAGGCCTGCACCAGGTTCGAGACCCGGACCAGCACCTCCGCCAGCTCGTCGCGGTCGAGCCGCGGGCGCTTGCGGGCCCCGTTCAGGAGCCCCTGGGCGCGGATCTCGTCGATCGCGTGGCGGGCGTCGTCGTGGGTCAGGGGCACCAGACGGAACGCGACGTCCTTGTAGACCTCCACGAACACGCCGCCCATGCCGACCATGAGCAGCGGACCGAAGGTCGCGTCGCGGGACATGCCCACGATCAGCTCCGTGCCCTTGACCTGCTCCTCCAGCGTGAAGCCCGTGATCGTGGCGCCGGGCTGGTGCTCGGCGACCCGGGTCCGGATCGCGGCGCAGGCCGCGCGCACCCCCTCGGCGTCGGCGACGTCGAGGACCACGCCGCCCACGTCGGACTTGTGCACCACGTCGGGGCTGATCAGCTTGACGACCACCGGGAAGCCGAGCCCCTCGGCCAGGCGCGCGGCCTCGTCGGGGTCCTGGGCGGTGGCGGAGCGGTTGTAGGGCAGGCCGCAGGCGGCGAGCACGTCCCGGGCCAGGGCCAGGTCCAGGTTCTCCTGTCCGGCCTCCCGGGCGGCGTCGAGGCTCGCCCGCACCCGGGGCAGGTCCGGAGCCGGGAACTGGGGCACCGAGACCTCACGCCGGGTGCGGCGCAGCCAGCGCCCGCGGCGCACGGCGCCGTCCACGCCAGCGACCGCGAGCTCGGGCAGGGAGATCTCGGGCACGCCGCGCTCGTCGAGGTAGGAGCCCACCGGGGTCCCCTCGAGCCCAATGAAGCTCGCGATCAGGGGCTTGGTGCCGCCCAGGCGCGCGTGGACCTCGGCGATCCGGCGCGCGGTCTCGAGCGGGTCGGTCATGAACTGCTCGGTCATGATCAGCACGATCGCGTCGACCTCGGGCGCCTGGAACAGGATCTCGAGGGAGCGCGCGTAGCGCTCGGGGTCGGCGTCGCCGATCACGTCCACCGGGTTGCCGTGGGACCACACGCTGGGGAGCACCGCGTTCAGCCGCTCCAGGGTCTCGGCCTCGAGGGTCGCGAGCGTGAGCCCGCGGCGGGTCGCAGCGTCGGCGGCGAGGACCCCCGGGCCGCCGGCGTTGGTGAGGATTACCACGCGCTCGCCGGGAGCCGGCGGCTGGTAGGCCAGCGCGCGCGCCCAGGCGAGGAACTCGCCCACGCTCTCGGCCTCGAGCACCCCGGTCTGGGCGAAGGCCGCGCGGTAGGCGGCGATCGAGCCGGCGAGGGAGCCGGTGTGGCTGCTCGCGGCCTTGGCCCCGGCGGCGGTGGCGCCGCCCTTGATCGCCACGATCGGCTTGGTGTCGACGATCGCGCGCGCGGCGTCGAGGAACCCCGCGGGGTCGGTCAGCGCCTCGAGGTAGACCGCCAGGCAGCCGGTGGCCTCGTCCTCGGCCAGCCAGCGCAGCACGTCCTCGTCCTCGACGTCGGCCTTGGCCCCCAGGCTGACCGCGGCCGAGAGCCCGAAGCGCTCGCGCTCGCAGCAGCTGATCAACCCCGTGACCAGCGCGCCCGACTGGCTCAGCAGCCCGATCCGCCCGACGCCGGGGGCGGCCGCCGAGAAGCTCGCGTTGAGCTGCAGGCTGGGGCGGATCACCCCCAGGCAGTTCGGGCCCACGAGCCGCACGCCGAGCTCGCGCGCGCGCTGCGCCAGCGCGTCCTGCAGCGCCTTGCCCTCCTCCCCCAGCTCGGCGAAGCCGGCGGAGATCACGATCATGGCCCGGCAGCCCCGCGCCGCGGCCTCGTCCAGGGCCTGGGGAATGAACGCCGGCGGGATCGCGACCACGACCAGGTCCGGCTCGCCGGGGAGCTCTGCCAGGGACGCGTAGAGCGGCTGCCCCAGGAGCTCGCCGCCCTTGGGGTTCACCCCCCACACCTCGCCCTGGAAGCCCTGCGCACGGTCGCTGCCCTGCTTGCCGCCGAACAGCAGGTTCTTGAACAGCGCGTGCCCGACCGCGGTGGGCCGGGTCGAGGCGCCGACGACGGCGACGGCGCGGGGTTGGAAGAACGGGTCGAGGCTCTGGAGGTCGGTCATGGAGGGAGTCTCGGACAGCCCCGGGGTGGCTGCAACCCGGCTCGCCGGCGCGGCGCGAGCGGGCTACGGTGCCGGTGTGGAGACGCGGAGCGAACCCAGCGCGCCGGAGCGGGCGCTCACACTTCGGGTGGGGCGCGCGGCGCCGAGCGCCTTGCGCCGCGCCGCGGGGGGGGCGCTCGTGGGCGGCGGCCTGGCGCTCGTGTTCTGCGGCTGGTTCCCCGGTCGAGCGCTCGGCGCGGCGACCCAGGGCGCGGCCCTCGGCGCCTGTTACGGGCTCGCCGCGCTGATCGAAGCCGCGGGCTGGGGGGCCGACCGCCCGTCGCGGCTGCGCCGCGTGCTCACCGCGTGCGCGGTGTGGATCGCGGCCGCCGCCGTCGGCTGGGCGGCCCAGCTCGAGGCGCTCTACCTGGCCGCGGGCAGCAGCGCCGACGTCCAGCACGCGCTGGGCGCGCACCTGGACGCGGTCCGCGACGACCCCGCGCCCTTCGTCCTGCTCGCGGCGCTCGTGGGCTTCCCCCTGGGGGTGCTGAGCCTGAGCGAAGGCTCGAACGTGGGCCGCGGCGAGCAAGCGGCCGCCGCGTTCTTCGGGGTGCTGCTCCCGACGCTGCCCGTGTGCGTGTTCAACCCGGTGTTCGCCGGCCTCAACGCCGCGCCGGGCTTTCACCTGCTCCTGGTGAGCGGCCTGGCCGCGCTCCTGCCGGCGGTGGGCTGGGCCGAGGATCGGCGCAGCGGTCTGCTCCGCGGCCCACGCGCCGACCCCGGGCTGGTGTGGAACGCGACCCTGCTCCTCGCTTGCTCCAGCGCGGCGGTGTGGGCGGGGACCCGGCTCCTGGGCGACGCGCGGCTGGACTACCGGATCGTGTCCGACCTGCGCGCGGAGGCCGCCGAGCGCGCGCTGGCGCAGGGCCAGCCCGAGCGCGCGCTCTCGAGGCCTGTCGCGCCGCCGAGGCCCTGGGGTCTCCCCGCGCCGCCCGCGACGCGCTGCGGGCGAGCTGGATCGAGCCGCCTGGCTCCTCGACGCGCCCGGGCCGCCGGGAGCTGAACCTCGAGGAGCGCCTGGGTCGCGGGCTTCCTCCGCGAGCGGGCGCTGCGCTTTCGCCGGGCAGGCCCGCGCGCGTCGCGGCGCGTTCCCCGGCGCCCTCGCCGACCTCGCCGCCGCCACGCGCTCCCGCACGCCCCGGACACGCCTGGGGGCTTCGCCGAGCTGTGCCTGCTCGAGGCCGAGTCCACGCGCGGCGCGGCGACACGGGGGGCGCCCGCCGCGCCTGGGCGCAGCCTGGCCGCGGCGCTGGCGCCCTCGGACGCGGACCTCGAGCGCGTGCGGCGCCTGCTGCCTGTGTCAGGCGGCTGAACCCGACGTAGGCTGGACCCATGGACGCCCTCCCTCCGCCCGAGCACGTCGAGCCCCCCCGCGCCGGCCAACTGCTGCAGGCGGCCCTCGCGCGCGGGCTGATCACCGGCGCCGTGGGCGCCGGGGTGTCCGCGTTCCTGGCCTGGACCTTCCACGTCTACTACGTGGGGTTCCTCGCGCTGCAGGGGTTCTTCGGCGGGGGGATCCTCGGCGCCCTCGCGCTCTACGAGGCCGCGGTGTGGGGCGCGCGTCCGCGCCCTGCGCCGGGGCGCCTGGCGCTCGGCTGCGCGGGGGCCTGGGTCCTGGGCGCGGTCCTCGCCTACGGCGCCTTGCTCCAGGGGATCTACCTGGACGCGGTGCTCGGGGGGCACGGCAACGAGTTCGCGTCCCAGGACGTGGCCGAGTTCCTCCTGCGCACGGCCAACGACCCCGCCCCCCTGACCGCGCTCATGCTCGTGGTCGGCGCCTTGTTCGCGAGCTGGCTCGCGACCCGGGGGACGGGGGTGGGGGTGCTCGAAGCCACCCTGGCCTGCTGCGTGGGGACGGTGCCCCTGGCCGCGGCGGTGTTCCTGGGGAGCGAGCTCTGCCTGCACGTGCTCGACCGACGCTTCCTGTTCGGGACCCTCAGCGCCGGCGCCGCCCTGTTCCCGCTCACGGGGTGGCTGGGGGACCGGGCCGTGCGGCGCTGGGCTGGCGCCGGCGTCGAGCGAGCGCGGCGCCGCGGCGCGTTGTGGCGGGGCCTCGTCGTGACGGTGGGTGTCGGCGCGCCGCTCGGGCTGTGGGCCGCGCGCGCCGCGCACGAGGCGCGCCTGGACTACCGCGCCCGCTATGCGCGGGCCCTGGAGGAGGCGTCCGCCGCCTTCTATCGGCGGGACTACGCGCGGGCCGCGCGGGTGTGCACCGACCTCGAGGCCAAGGTGGACCTGGGGGTGCTCGACGCCCAGGAGGTCCGCGACATGCGCGCGACCGCGGCCTGGTGGCTCGGTGAGCCGCTGCCGGAGCCCCTCGAGCCCGCGACCCGCGCGCAGCTCCTGGCGTGGGATCAAGCGCCCGACATGCGCCTCGAGCGCGCCGAGCTCTGGCTCTACCGCGAGGGCCTGGTCGCGCGCGCCGCGGCCGAGGTCCCCTACCTCCTGAGCGCGCTCCCTGGTGAACCCGCGCCGCTCCTGCTCCGCGCCAGCGTGCGCGCCGCGGAGGGCGACCTCGCCGCCGCCGACGCCGACCTGAACCAGGCGATCGCGCTCGGCGCCGCCCCCGAGCCGGCCGAGCGAGTGCGCCGCTTCCTGGCCGCGCGGCGGTAGCGCCGCGAGCGTCGCTCCTGGCGAGGCGCGAGGAGCGAGCAAGGCGGGGCGTCGTGACCGACGAGCAAGCGCCAGGGCGACGAGGGCGAGCGAGCGCCGCTGAGCTCGACCCTGACGGGCCACGAGGCGCCTACCCGCGCTTCTTGCGCCACACCTTGAGGATCTTCTCGGCTCGGGGCGCCTTCTTGGAGCCCCGGGCGCGGGTCAGGAACAGCTCGAGGTCGGCGATCCCGCCGTCGTAGTCGCCGTCGCGGCCCCGGGCCCAGCCGCGCACGAAGAGGGCCTCGCTCAGCTCCGGGTCCAGGCCCAGGGCGAGGGTCGCGCAGGCGACGGCCTCGGCGTCGTCGCCGCCCTGGAGCCGGGCCTCGGCCAGGTCCTGCCAGCGCTTGGCCTCCTTGGGGTCGCGCCCCTCGCGGGTCATGAACCCGCGCACGCGCTCGTCGTCGAGCACGATCTTGCGCAGCAGGGCCTGGGCGTCCTCGAACAGGGGGTGCGCCGGGGCGGCCTCGGCGCTCAGCCGCTCGCCGAGGAAGGCTTGCTCGCTCCACTGGATCGCCTCGGCGTCGATCGCCTCGAACCGCGGGCGGCCCTTCTCGGCGAAGCAGAGCATGGCGAAGGCCACACGCTCCTCGACCCCCTCGAGGGCGACCTGGCCCGTGCCCAGCTCGGGCTTGGGCTGTCCGGGCTGGGGCGCCTCGAGGTCGGGGCCGCCCCCCCAGCCGCCGATCGAGACCAGGAGCTGCGCCCCGCGCTCGGCGCGGCCGATCGTCCAGCGCGCGCAGTAGATCGCGTAGGGCTCGCCGTCGAGCTGCGCGAAGCCCCACGCGGTGCGCGTGATCTCCTCGTCGCCGTGGTCGTTGTAGCGGTGGGGTTGGATCGTGAGCACGCCGCGCATGCCGGACCTCCTCGGCCCGATCTTCGGCCCTCGAGCGTCTGCGCGCGAGGGCTGCGTGTTGCTTCGGCGGGGGGGCTGTCGCACACTCGCTGCAGGAGCGCCCGGTGGCCGACTTTGGAGTCGCGAGTCTCAACGCGTGGGGCTGGGCGGGGGTCGCGCTCACGGCCCTCAACTACCTGATCGTGGCGCTGCTCGTCCCGCGGATCCTGCTCCAGGCCCGAGACCCCCGCGGCGCGCTGGCCTGGATCTTCTTCGTGTTCCTGCTCCCGCCCATGGGCCTGTTCGGGTTCTGGGTCCTGGGGCCTGGGCGCCTGCGGCTGCGCCGGCGGCTGAAGAAGCGCGAGCGCCCGGGGCTGACCCCGGCGGCGCAGTCGAAGATCGTGCGCCGGGCCCAGGAGCCGCCGCCCCTCGAGCCCGAGCTGCTCGCGCTCTCGCGCCGGCTCGGTCCGCCAGGGCCGACCGCGGGAAACCTCGTGCGCTACTGCAACGACGGCCCGCGAACCTTCGACACCTGGGAGCAGGCGATCGACGCCGCCGAGCACCACGTGCACTGGCTGGTCTACACCTTCAAGAAGGACAGGACTGGCGAGCGCATGCGCGACGCGCTGGTGCGCGCGGCCAAGCGCGGGGTCCAGGTCAAGCTGCTCGTCGACGACGTCGGCTCGCGGCGCGCGAAGAAGCGCTTCATGCAGCCGCTGGTCGACGCGGGCGGGCAGGTCGCGCGCTTCCTCAAGCTGAACCTGTTCAGCCGGCAGATCTCGATCAACCATCGCAATCACCGCAAGGTCCTGGTGATCGACGGGCGGGTCGGGTTCATTGGCGGCTACAACGTCGGCGACGAGTACGCCGGCCAGGGCGTCCCCTGGCGCGACGCCATGGTCGAGGTCCGCGGGCCGCTGGTGCACCGCATGCAGGAGGTGATCTCTCGCGACTGGTACCAGGCCACGGGCGAGGAGACCGACGACCAGAGCTTGTTCCCCGAGCCCGAGGCGCCGGGGGACGTGTGGGGCCAGATCCTGACCTCCGGGCCCACCGACAAGCACTGGTCGTCGATCCACCTGGTGCTGGTCGCCGCGATCCACAACGCGCGCACACGGGTGTGGCTCGAGACGCCGTACTTCATTCCGGACCGCCCCCTGGTGCAGGCGCTGATCGAGGCCGGGCTGCGGGGGGTCGACGTGCGGGTCGTGGTCCCCGAGGTCCCGGACCACAAGGCGATCGCCTACACCGCGCGCTCGTTCTTTCCCGAGCTGCTCGCCGCGGGGGTCAAGGTCTACGAGCTGCCCAAGGTCATGCTCCACGCCAAGACCTTGACCGTGGACGGGCACTACTCGAGCGTGGGCTCGACGAACCTCGACCCGCGCAGCTTCCGCCTGAACTTCGAGGCCAACGGCTTCTTCTGCAGCGCAGAGCTGGCGCGCTCCATGGAGGAGGCCATGCGCGTGACCCAGCAGGAGGCCAAGCGCGTGCTCGCCGCGGAGTTCAACCGGCGCCCGCGCTGGCAGCGCCTGCTCGAGGCCTTCGCCCGGGTGTTCGCGCCGCTCTTGTGAGCCCCGCCGGCCGCGCTAAGGTTCCCTCATGAAGGCAGACCTGCTCCTCACCGACGTGCGCCAGCTCGTGACCCTCGCGGGGCTGGCGGAGGACGGCCCCCAGCGCGGGCCCCTCTCCGACCTCCCCGTGATCGAGGACGCGGCGATCGCCGTGGCCGACGGCGTGATCGTGGCCCTCGGGCCCCAGGCCGAGGTCGTGGGCCAGGTCGAGGCCCGCGAGACCCGATCCGTAGGCGGGCGGGTCGTGCTCCCGGGCTTCGTCGACCCGCACACCCACCTGCCCTGGGCCGGGAGCCGCGAGGGCGAGTTCGAGAAGCGGCTCGGGGGCACGAGCTACGCCGAGATCGCCCAGGCCGGCGGCGGGATCCGCGCCACCATGCGCGCCACCCGCGGCGCCAGCCTGGACCAGCTCCTGGCCGCCGCGCGCCCGCGGCTGCGGCGCATGCTCGAGCTGGGCACGACCACGGTGGAGGCCAAGAGCGGCTACGGCCTCGACCTCGAGACCGAGCGCCGGCAGCTCGAGGCGATCGCGCTCCTCGACCGCGAGCAGCCCCTGGACCTCGTGGCCACGAACCTCGCCGCCCACGAGATCCCCGACGAGTACCGCCAGGACCGCGAGGCCTGGGTGCAGAAGCTCCTGGGCGAGATCCTCCCCGGGCTCAGGCCCCACGCCGAGTTCTGCGACGTGTTCTGCGAGGACCACGTGTTCACCGTGGACGAGTCGCGGCGGATCCTGACCCGGGCCAAGGAGCTGGGCTACAAGCTCAAGCTCCACGCCGACGAGCTCGTGCCCACCGGCGGCGCGGAGCTGGCGGTCGAGCTGGGGGCGGTCTCCGCCGACCACCTGGCCAAGACCGGGCCCGCGGGGATCGCGGCCCTCGCCCAGAGCGACGTGGTCGCCGTGCTGCTCCCGGGGACGTCCTTTTACCTGGGCGCCAAGGAGCACGCCCCGGCCCGGGCCATGCTCGAGGCTGGGGTCGCGGTGGCCCTGGCCACCGACGCCAACCCGGGGTCGTGCCTCACCGAGAGCATGCCCATGATCCTGACCCTGGCCTGCGTGAACCTGCGCATGACCCCGGCGGAGGCGATCGTGGCCGCCACCGCCAACGCCGCCTGGGCCGTCGCCCGCCCCGACCGCGGCGTGCTCGCGGTCGGCAAGCGCGCGGACCTGGTGGTGTGGGACGCGCCGAGCTGGCGCTACCTGCCCACCCACTTCGGGGTCAGCCTCGTGCACACGGTCGTCAAGGCCGGCGCGGTCGTCTACGATCGGGACCAATGAGCGAACAGCTACAGGACCTCGTCTCGCAGATCGAGACGCGCACCCGACAGATCTACGAGGAGCACCTGGCGCCGATCGCCGAGCGCTTCGAGTTCGAGGGCCCGCCCCCCCACAGCGAGACCTCGGCCCCGCCCATGGTCCTGTTCCTGGGTAACCACAGCGCGGGCAAGTCCTCGTTCATAAACCACCTCGTGGGCGAGGAGATCCAGCGCACGGGGATCGCCCCGATCGACGACGGGTTCACCGTGATCACCCACGGCGACGTGAAGGAGGTCAAGGACGGCATGGCCGTCGTGACCAACCCCAAGCTCGCCTGGAACGACCTCGAGCGCTTCGGGCCCCAGCTCGTGAGCCACCTGAAAATGGTGGTGCACCCGAACCCCGGGCTGCACGGGATCGCGCTGATCGACTCCCCAGGCATGATCGACGCCGCCGACGGCAAGGTCGACCGGGGCTACAACTTCCCCGAGGTCGTGCGCTGGTTCGCCGAGCGCGCCGACGTGATCCTGTTCCTGTTCGACCCGGACAAGCCGGGCACCACCGGTGAGACGCTCAAGATCCTCACCGAGTCGCTCATGGGCTTCGACCACAAGCTGCTCCTGATCTTCAACAAGGTCGACCGCTTCGAGAGCATGCGCGACTACGCGCGGGCCTACGGCGCCCTGTGCTGGAACCTCTCCAAGGCGATCCCGCGCAAGGACCTCCCGCATATCTTCAACACCTACCTCTCCGACCACGGCTCGCCCCGGCGCGGGGTCCCGACCCAGGACTTCGACAAGCAGACCGACGAGGTCCGGCGCGAGGTCTCGCGCGCGCCCTTCCGCCGGGTGGACAACGTGATCAGCCGGCTCTACCAGCACGCGCGGCGCATGCGCGTGCACGTGCGCGTGCTCGACCACCGCGCCCGCGAGCGCTTCTGGCTGTTCCTGCGCTACGGCGTGCTCAGCGGAGCGGTGGCGCTCCTGGCCGCGGTCGGGGTCTACCTGGTGTGGAGCTACGCCTCTCAGGAGCACTTCTGGTCCGCGCTGCTCGCCGTGCTGATCGTGGTCCTGATCGGCGCCGTGGCGATCGGGGCGCTGTTCCTCCTCGACCGGCGCCGGCTCAAGACTCAGAGCCTCGACCAACTCTTCGAGAGCACCTTCGCCCGCGAGCTGACCCTCGGCGACAACGCCGAGGACCTGCGCGCGCTGTGGGCCAGCGTGCGCGAGCGCGTGCGCCGCGCCCTCGAGACCGGGCGGCGCTTCCCGCGCGCGCGGCGCGCCGAGTTCAAGCGCCTGGAGAAGGTGATCCAGAAGTCGATCCCGGCGCTGCGGGTCAAGGCCGCCGAGTCGACCAAGGTCGCGGAGACCCAGTTCGTGAGCGGCGGGCCCGAGTAGCGCGGTGCACGCGCTGCGCGAGCGCCTCGTCGCCTACGAGCTCGACGCGCGCCCGGACCTCGCGCGCTTCCACCCCCGGGAGGTCCGCGCGAGCCTGCTCCGCGCCTGGCTCGACGTCGAGCTGGGGCGGATCGGCGACCGCGCCTTCGCCGAGGGCTTCGCCCGCGCCTGCCCACGCAACGACGCGCCTCCCGAGGCCTACTGGCCGCGGGTGCTCGAGGGCACCCCGACCCTCCTGGCGGGGATCCGCTTCAAGGGCGGCGACCGCGCGCAGCCCTTCGTCGAGCTGATCGCCTGGGACGGTCCGCTCCCCGCCTGGGACGCGCTCCGACAGCGACTGGCCGCCGCGTTCGCGCAGTTCGCGCCGCGCCGCCTGCGCCTGCGCCTGCCAGGAGAGGCCCCGCCGCCCGGGTCCGCGGTCGAGCTCGACCAGTGGCTGGTCGCCGGGCGCGTCGCGGAGCTGCGGCGGCAGCCCCGGTCCGCCGCGCTCGCGACGCGGTCCGCGGCGGACCTGGCGTGCTTCGAGGCGTTCTGCGCCGCCTACCGCGCGTGGCAGGCGGGCGCCGGCCCGCTGGGGGCCGAGGTCCAGCCCGCCTCCCGCGAAGAGCTCGAGGCCTGCCTCGAGTCCGGGGCCGTCGTGCTCGTGGAGGCCGAGGGCGCGTGGGCGGGGCTCGCCGCCGCCGAGCGTCAGGCGGAGCGCGGGCTGCGCGGGTTCTGCGTGGTGGAGGAGCTCCTCGACGCGCCGCTGCGCGGCCAGGGCCGGGCCGCCGCGCTGCAGCGCGCGCTGATCGACGCGCTGCCGGCGGAGGAGGACGACGTGCTGTGGGGCACGATCCACGGGATCAACGCGCCTTCGCTGCGCACGGCCCGCCGCGTCGGGCGCGAGGTGGTCGAGGGCTGGTGGTTCGTCGGCCTGGCGTGAAGGCTCACCCGCGCTTGGCGCGGCTCAGCGGGAGCACGGCGCGCAGAACCGCCCGGGGTTCGTCCCCGGTCAGCGCGCAGTAGGCGCGCAGCGCGCCCAGCCGCGCGCCGACCTCGAGGGGCGGGCGCGCGCGCTGGCCGTAGGCGTCGAGGCTGGCCAGGTTGCGCCAGCGCAGGGCGGGAGGGCTCGGGCGCGCGGCGACGTCGTCCAGGTCGACGAGGACCAAGGCGTCGAGCACGGTCACGACCAGGTTCGGCGGCTTGAGGTCTCGGGTCGCGAGGCCCGCCTGGTGCAGGCGGGCCGCGAAGCGCGCGGCGGCGGCGGCGAGGGCGGCGCGCCGGGGCCGCGACGCGTCGTCCCAGGCGGCTTGCAGCGTGGGGCCCGGCACGTGCTCCCACACCGTCAGCAGGCGCCCGGGCTCGCGGAGCACGTCCAGGAGCCGCGGGGTCTCGAAGCCCGCGGCCTCGAGGGCGCGGCGCCCGGCGGCGCTGCGCTGGGCGCGGGTGCGTCGCAGCCACACCCGCAGCCAGCCCGCGGGCCCGCGCAGCGGCTCCTGCTTGACCACGGCCTGGGTCTCGGCGTCGAGCTGGACCTGGGTCACCCGCCTTTGGCCGTGGTGCTTGAGCACGGCCGGGCCCTGGGCGCGGTCGTGGCGCTCGCGGACCAGGCGCCGACGCACGGCGCGGGCCTCGCGCTCGGCGGCCTCAGCCAGCGGTCTCGCCCCGCCGGCCGTAGCTCACCTTGGCCCCGGTGCCCGCCTCGCGGCGCTGCACGTGGATCAGCTCCCAGAGCTTGGCGTAGCGCAGGAACACGTAGAACGCGCCGAGCATGGCCACGATCAGCCCGCGCCAGCCGTCGAGGAACCCGCGCTGCAGCAGGAACATCTTCGTGAACTTCCAGGGCGGGTTCAGCAGCACCTGCAGCCCCACCGCGCGCTGGCCGCGGCTGAGCTTCTCCTCGGCGGCGATCGTGGAGAAGTAGTCGATCGTCTTCAGGTGGTCGGCGATCCCGTCGTAGGACAGGTGCTCGAGGTCGCCCGCGAGCCGGGCTTCGCGGGAGCCCTCGTCGAGCCCCACGTGGTCGTGGGGGTTGATCCCGCCCCAGCGTCCCTGCCCGCGCTTGAACAGGCGCAGCTTGCGGTCGGGGTACCACCCGCAGCGCTTGATCCAGCGCCCGAGATACATGTTCCTGCGGTTGAGCAGGTAGCCGTCGGCCTGGGGCCCGTCGGCGAACTCGCGCTCGATCGCCTGGCGCAGCTCGGGCAGCACGCGCTCGTCGGCGTCGAGGCACAGCACCCAGGGCTGGGTGGCTTGCTCGATCGCGAAGTTCTTCTGCTCGATATGCCCGGGCCAGTCGCGCTCGATCACCCGGGCCCCGCGCTCGACCGCGATCTCGCGGGTGCGATCGGTCGAGTGCGAGTCGACGACGATCAGCTCGGCGCAGAAGGCCACACTCTCCAGGCAGGCGGCGAGCTTGGCCTCTTCGTTGAACGCGATCACGCACGCGCTTATCGGGAGCACGGGGTCTCCTGGCGCGCCCGCGCCGCGGGGCGCCCCTCGGCCACTGCGCGGTAGACGGCCCACAACCTGGCCGCGCTCCGGTCCCAGGTGAACCCCGCGGCCCGCAGGCGGCCGGCGGTGATCCGCGCGGCGCGGGCCGGGCCGTCGGCCACCGCCTGGTTCAGGGCCTGCGCGAGCTCCTCGACGTCGTCGGGGTCGGCGTGCCAGGCCGCGCCCCCCGCGACCTCGAGCACCGCGGGGTCGCGGCTCGCGACCACCGGCACCCCCTGGGCGAAGGCCTCGAGCACCGGGAGCCCGAAGCCCTCGTAGCGGGTGGGGAACAGGAGCGCGCGGGCCTCGGCCAGGAGCGCGCCGACCTCCGCGTCGGGGAGATACGGCAGGCGCACGACCTGGCTCCCCAGCGCCACCCGGCGCGGGCTGAGCTGGAACGCGTCGGCGCCGCGGCCGTCCGGCCCCACGACCACGAGCTTGGTGTGCGGACCCAGGCGCGCGCGCTCGAAGGCCAGGAGCGCGCCGAGGGTGTTCTTGCGCGCCGAGACCTCGCCCAGCACGAGCACGTAGGGGTCCGTCCCGATCCGGCTGCGCACGGCCTGGAGCGCTCGGGGCTCGGGGGCCGCGGTGGCCGGGGCCAGGGGCACGACGGCCACCCGCTCGGCGGGGACGCCGAGGGTGCCCACGACCTCGCGCTTGATCGCCTCGGTGTAGGTCACGATCGCCGACGCTCGCTGCGCGGCGACCGCCCAGTGGTCCTCGCGCAGGCGGCGGAAGCGCTCGCTGGCGAAGTCCGGGTGCCGCGCCGAGAAGTCGTGGATCGTGGCCACGAAGCGCGGGCCGCCGAAGCGCGGCAGCCGCGCGTCGGGGCCGTGGAACACGCGGGTGCGTTTGGCAAAGCGCCAGCTCAGCCGCTCGTGGTAGAGGGTCGCGGGGGCCGGGAGGAAGTGCGCGCGCCGGCGGATCCGCGAGAGCCGGTAGGCGACCTCGAGCTGCGCGTCCGCGGGCGGCGCCGCGCGCAGCCCCGCCACGAGCTGGGCGATCGCGCGGCCTACACCCGTGGGGTGGGCGCTGGCTGCGGCCGTGGCGTCGATCGCTACCGAGAGGGTCACGGGGGTGATCTTAGTCTGTCCTGCGCGACGTCACCGGGGCGCCTGGGGGGTGCGCTCAGGCCAGCGCGCGATCGCACACCCGACCGAGAGGGTGGTCAGGGCCACGGCGAGCCCGGCGAGCTCGGGGGCCGAGTCGGAGGGGCCAATGGAGTTGGCGACGATCAGCGCCGGAGTCAGGCTGACCCCCGCGGCGAGGATCCCGAGTTGCCACAGCCAGGCCCCCCGGGCGGCGTCGCCCAGCCTGCCCCGGACCAGGATCAACAGGATCTGGAACACGACCAGGGTCCCCAGGCCCGCCCACACCGCAGGCTCCGCCACCGCCAACGCCAGACCGCCGAGGGCCAGGAGCACACAGGCCTGCAGCGCGTAGATCAGGCTGGGGACGACGCTCTTGCCGGGCGCGGAGCGGCTGCCCGCGAGGGCCGAGAACGCGAGCTCGGCGGTGCGCTCGAAGGCCTCGGCAGCGCTCGACCCTTGCGACTGGTAGTAGGCGCGCACCGCCTCGCTCTGGTCCGCTCGCAGCAGCCGGATCAACTCCTCACGGCTGCGCTCACGCGGAGAGTCGGAGACGAGCTTGTGGATCGAGGAGCAGCTCGCGCAGCGCCCGCGCTCCTCCCAACAGGCCGAGTGGTGCCGCGCCAAGCAGTCGCGGCAGGCCACGGACTCGGCGGGCGTGCAGCCGTCGTGGCAATAGGGGCAGCGCAGGGAGTGCACCGTGACCTCTACGTCGTCGCCCGCGACCGCGCGAAAGGCGCCGGTGTCGTGGGCGCCCAAGGCGTCCTTGGGGTCGTGGTGCTCCTTGGCCGTGGGCTTGGCGCGTTCCATGGGCCGAATTCTCGGGGGCGGAGGGGCCTGTGCCAAGGAATTCCCGCTGCGCGCTGGCGAGGCGCAGCGCCCGGATAGAGTGCCGCGTGCAGACCCGCGAGGACCCCGAGACCAAACGGCAGTACTGCGCTCGGTGCGCCGCCTGGCGCCCAGGGCGGATCTGCACCCTGTGCGGGATCGACCTCGACACGGGCAAGCGGGTCACCGCCGACGAGCTCGAGGACTCGGAGATCGCCTGGGGCGGCCCTGGGACGCGCCCTCGACCCGCGCGTTCTTCAAGGTCATGGGCATGATCGTGCCCAGTATTCCGGGCGCCCTGCTCTGCGGGCTGTTCGTGTTCCTGGGCTCGCCTTCCACACCGCGAAGTGGGTGCCCTCGGCGACTTCGGCGACCTGCTTGGGGCGGCTGCTGGCCGTTTCAGCGCGACCCCAGGTTGATCGAGCGCACCTGGGCCGCGCGCTCGCACCCCCGGACTGACCGATCGAGCTTCGGGGGCTCGTTCCGCGCCCTGCTCGGGACCGCCGCTGGCGGGGTCACCGCGAGCGACCTGACCTGGAGCTACGTCGTCGCCGGCTGCCTGACCTCAGGCCTGCTCCTCCTCGGCGCCTACAGTCTGAGGTGATCCAGCGAGTTTCCCACCCCGTGAACCTTGCCGTTCGCCCTGCGGGGACCACCGGCTACGGCCGCGTCGTGGTGGTCAGCGCCCGGGCATGCTGGCTGCGATCGTGGGCCTGGGCCACGAGCGGTGAGCTGGCGCGCGCTCTTCGTGGCGCTCGCGATCACCGCCGTGGTTCGTCGTCGGGCTTGCTCGCCGCGCCGGAGCACATTCCGACTACCAATAGCTGCGTGCACGAGCCTGCGGCGTCGCGCCTCGGGGGCGAGGCCGTGCTCGGGTGCGTCAGCGGCGCGACGCCGCGACCTCGTGCTCGCCCACCTACTAGGAGCGGAGGGAAGGCGCGCCGGCGTGCGACGGGTCGAGGCGCGCCTCGGTGCCGCGAGGTAGCGGGCGCTGGGCAGGCGGGGTCGAGCCCGCGGGGGGGCGCACGGCCTTGGCCACCCCGGTACGAACTCCCCTGGACCGCGCCCGCGACTCGATCGGGCGAGGCGAGGCGTGGCCGCTGACCTCCGCGCGCGTTACCCTCGCCGCCGAGAGGAGGGGACGTCATGCGGGTGGTGCTCTTGGGGGCGGGGTTGCAGGCCCAGGCGGCGTGCTACGACCTGGTGCAGCAGCAGGACCTGGAGGAGATCACGGTCGCCGACGCCGACCTCCAGGCGGCCGAGGCGCTCGCTGCGCGCTGGAAGGACCCGCGGGTCAAGCCGGTGCGCCTGGACGCCGCGGACTACGACGCCGCGGTCGCGGTCCTGCGCGGGGCCAAGGCGGCGCTGAGCGCGGTGCCCTATCGCTTCAACGAGACCCTGGCCAAGGCCGCGGTGGCCGCCGGCTGCTCGTTCTGCGACCTGGGCGGGAACAACACCGTGGTCAACGCCGAGCTGGCGCTCCACGCCGAGGCCGAGGCGGCGGGGGTCACGATCGTGCCCGACTGCGGGCTGGCCCCGGGCATGGTGGCGGTGCTCGCCGCCGACGCGGTGAACCACCTCGACCGCACCGACTCCCTCGAGATCCGGGTGGGCGGGCTGCCTCAGGAGCGGGGGAGCCTCCTCGACTACTCGCTCCTGTTCAACATTCAGGGGCTGATCAACGAGTACGTCGAGGACGCGGTGGTGCTCGAGGGCGGGCAGCCCAAGGTCGTCCCGTCCCTCGAGGACTTCGAGGACGTGGAGTTCCCCGCGCCCTTCGGGACCCTCGAGGCCTTCACCACCAGCGGCGGGACCTCGACCTTGCCCGAGACCTACCGCGGCCAGATCCAGCGCCTCAACTACAAGACCCTGCGCTACCCCGGCCACGGGAAGGTGTTCCAGGCGCTGCACAAGCTGGGCATGCTGACCTGGGACGAGGTCGAGGTCGACGGGGTGAAGGTCGCGCCGCGGGCGGTGTTCTCGAAGGTCGCAGAGCCGGTGCTCGACCTGGGCCTGCCCGACGTGGCGCTGGTGCGCTTGGTGGCGAGCGGCGAGCGCGGCGGGAAGCCGGTGACCCGCAGCTACCAGTTGATCAGTATCGAGCACGGGCTCGCGGCCATGATGCGCGCACCGCGTTCCCGGCCACGATCGTGCTGCTCATGCTCGCCCGGTCAGATCGGCGAAGGGCGCGCTGCCCCAGGGCGCTGCGTCGACCCGGCGGCCTTCCTGCGCGAGCTCGCGCGGCGCGGAACCTCACCGTCGAGATTCGCGAGCTAGAGCAATGCGGGCCATTGTGACCGACGACAGCACGGCAGGGGCGGCGAGGGCCCCACGCTTGACTGGCCCGCTGCGGCGGCGTGCAGCGCTGAATAGGTCCTGCTCACCGGGGCTCCACCGGGCTTCCTCGGGCGCTACGGGCGACGCTCCTGGCGCGGGGCCACGCCGTGCTCGCGACCTCGACCAACGGCGAGGACGTCCCCGGGGCGCGGGGGTGGCCCTGGAGCTGGACGACGGCGGCGGCGCCGCCGCGGAGCTGATGAACCACGCGCCCCGAGGGGCGGTGCTGCACCTCGCCGCCTGGAGCGCGACGCCGACGCCTGCGCCCGGGACCCGCGGCGCGCCTGCGGCGATCAACGCCGAGGCCACCGCCGCGATCGCCCGCGCGGCGGCGCAGGGTCGAGGCGCGCACCTGATCTACGCCTCGAGCGACCGTGTTCGACGGGACCCGGGCCCCCTACGCCGACGACGACGCCCTCGCACCCCTCGGCCTACCCGTGAGCAAGGCCCTGGGGGAGGCGGTGGTGCGCGCCACGTCGTCCCGGTTCCTGGTCCGCGCGGATCGCCGCTCTACGGAGCTCGCCCGCGGCCGGCACCGACGCCATGGTCGCGGCTCTCCCGCGGAGGCCGTGCGGCTGTTCGTCGACCAGTGGCGCACGCCCCTCGAGGTCGGCGAGGCCGCAGAGCTCCTCGTCGACCTGCTCGAGGGGCGCACCGCCGGGGTGATCAACGTGGCGGGGCCGGAGCGGGTCAGCCGCCGTGAGCTGGGCCTGGCCCTGGCCGGCGCCCTGGGGCTGGACACCGGGCTGTGCGAGGCCGGGCACATGGCCGAGGCGGGGCTGGCGCCGCGGCCGGCGGACGTGGCCCTCGACGTGACGCGGCTGTGCGAGGAGACGGGGCGCGTGCCCCGGGGCGTGCTCGAGGGCTGCGTCGAGATCGCCGCGCGCCTGGCCCAGGGCAGCTAGTGGAGCTCGCGGACGCCTGGGCCCTGGCCGAGGCCCCGCTCCGCGCGGCCACCCTGCGCCGCGTGTTGCGCGGGCTGTCCCCGGCGCAGCGCGCGCTGCTCGTCGACGGCGCGGGGGGCGAGGAGCCGGCCGTGGCCGCGCTGGCGGCGCACGCGCGGGAGGCGCTGGTCGCCGAGGCGCTGCTCCGCGCCCGGCGGCGGCGCCTGGCTGACCCGGCTCGACGAAGAGCGACCCGGCGCGGGTTGAGGGGTGACGGGCGCTGGCGCCCTGGCCGAGCATGGCGGGCGACTCGCCGGTCACCCGCTGCCGCCAGCCCGCCGAGGCGGCGGCCGCATCCCTTCCCAGGCGCTGCTGCCGTCGCCGGCGCGGACGACCAAGCGGCCAGGGTCTACACCGCCGGCGCTGGTCTGCGAGCTCCTGCTGGACCTGCTCGACCCGCCCGCCGACGCGAGGATCCTCGAGCGGCCGCCGGCGGCGCGCGCGTTCCTGCGCGGGCTGTGGGCGCGGCGCGGGACCGCGCGCGTGGTGGGGATCGAGCGTCACCCCGCCGCGTGGCGCGCGGGCTGGGTCGCGCTGGCCCTCGAGGGGCTGCGCCGCGGGCAGGGGCCGGAGCACGCGCCGACCTGGATCCTGGGCGACGCCCTCGACCACGCGCCCGCGCCGCGGCCCTGGGGGGTCGTGGGGAACCCGCCCTGGGTGCGGGGCGAGCGCTTGCCGGCGGCCCAGCGCGACGCGCTGCGCGCGCGCTTCGCCGAGCTGCGCGGCGGGAACGTGGACCTCGCCGCCTACTTCCTGCGCTGCGCCTTGGACTGGGTCGAGCCCGGCGGCCGGGTGGCGCTGGTTCTGCCCCAGGGGCTGTTCGAGGCCCGGGCCGCGCGCGGGCTGCGGGCGTGTCTGGCGGAGCACACCCTCGAGGCGGTGCTCGGCCTCGAGTGGGCGCCGCCGCGCTTCGAGGGCGCGTCGGTGATCCCCTGCCTGCTCAGCGTGCGCAAGGGCGCGGCGCCTCCTGGGCACCGCGTGCGGGTGGGGAGCGCGACGCCAGGTCAGGAGCTGCCCGCCGGCGTGCGCTGGAGCCCGCTCCCCCAGGCGCGCTGGCTGGGGCTCAGCCCCGACGGGCCCTGGCCCTTGCTCGTGCGCCAGCCGGACCTCTCGCTGTGCGAGGCCTTGGCCCGCGCGCCGCGGCCGCTGAAGGCGAGCTACGGCCTCGCGATCCGCACCGGCGCCCGGGCGAGCGACTTGATCGCGCCGTCCCCCGAGGGGCTGCGCGCGCCGCGGCGGCTGCTCGACGGGCGCGAGGTGCGCCCGTTCAAGCTGGACTGGGCTGGGCGCTGGCTCGACTACGACCCCGCGCGGATCTCGGACCCCAAGCCCGCGGACTTCTTCCGCGCGCCCCAGGTGTTCGCGGCGCGGATCGCCCTCGGGCCCCAGGCCGCCGTCGATCCGGGGCCCGAGCCGTTCCTCGCGCGGAACACGGTCATGGTCGTGCGCGCACCGGGGACCGCCCTCGACGCCGCGCCGTACGCCGTGTCGGCGCTCGTCAACAGCCTCCCGCTGCGGGTGTTCGCGCTGCTCGCGCTGCGCAGCGGCGTGCTCGCCAGCTCCCACCGCGCGACCTGGTACGTGGGCGCCTTGAGCGGGCTGCCCGTCCCCGCCGCGGCCCTCGAGGAGGGGCCGCTCCTGCGCGAGCTCGAGGCGCTGGGCCAGGAGGCCGCGCGCCTGGCGGCGGCGGGAGAGGCGCTCGAGGCGCTCGAGGCGGAGCTCGCCGAGCGGGTGGCGCAGGCCTTCGGGTTGAGCGCGGCCCAGCGCAAGCAGCTGGCGACGATCGCCCGGCGCCCGACGGTCGCGCCGCTCCTGGACCCGGTCCGCGCCGGGTCGAGCACACGCCAGATCGGCGTCCAGGACTACGCCCAGGGCGAGCGCTACGCCTGAGCGCTGGCGCGGCGCCGCGTCAGATCCAGGCCGCGGAGGGGTCGAGCGGAGCCATGGCGTCCTTGGCGGCCTTGGCGGTGGACTCGATCGTCCGCGACCTCAGGCGCCCTCGAGCGCTCGCCGAAGCGCTGACTCAGCCCCAGTACCACACCGCGACGATCCCCTCGCTGCTCTCGCCGGAGTGCGAGATCGAGATCAGGCGCGTGCCCAGGTCGCGGGCGAAGGCGGCGGCGGTGCCGAACAGGGAGTCCCAGCTCTCCCAGCTCGAGCGGAATAGCTCGTAGCGCACACGGGTCCCGGGCGGCGGGGCGGCGCTCGAGCGCCCGCCGTACCACACCGTGATCAGCCCCTCGCTGCTGCGGTGGGAGTGGCAGATCGTGACCAGGTCCTTGCGCCGACGGCTGGCGAACTCGGTCGGACGGGCGACTGAGAGCTGGTCTCTGGGAACGGCGACGCTCCCGTCCGATCGAGTTCTAGCGCCGCCGCAGGCGGCGTGGCAGCGGAGCTGCCACAGCAATCAGCTGGCTTCTTCGCAGAGGTTCTCCCAGGAGTTCCAGGTCGAGCTGAACACGGCCCAGCCGAGGAAGTCCTCGGGGACGCTGGCGGGGGCGCCGGACGTCCCCCGGCCGCAGGCGGCGCAGCGCTCGTGCTCCTCGGCGCAGGCGCTGTGGTGCCAGGCCATGCACGACATGCACGGCGTCTTGACCTGCTCGGGGGCGATCGCGTCGTGGCAGTAGGGGCAGCGCGGGTGTCTGACCTCGACCCCCACGGGCTGACTACAGCCCCGCGCCCGAGGCGAGCTGGGCGTAGTCCCAGAGCGACTCGGGGAGGAAGAAGCGGCCCACGACGTCGGGCCCCAGGCGCAGGCGGTCGCCGTCGGAGATCGCGATCTTCTCCTTGGCGGTCAGCCGCGCACCGTTGAGGAACGTGCCGTTGGCGCTGGCGTCGTCCGCGACGAACCACGTCTCGGCGGGGTTCGTGAAGATCACGTGGACCTTGCTCACCGTGGAGTAGGGGATCACGACGTCGTTGTTCGGCGCGCGGCCCACGGTGATCAGCGACCCGAAGGGGTTGCGGTCGCTCTTCTCCAGCCAGTGCACCCGGGCGTCGGGGTCGATCAGGGCCGAGGCCATGCGCGCGAGCTGCTTGGCCGACTCGAGGGGCCCCAGGACCTCGGTCCCGCTGCCGAGGACCTTGGCCTTCGTCGTCGAGGGCAAGGCCGCGCTGGGGGTGTCCACCGTCGCCGAGCGCCCCGCGCCCATGGGGTCCAGGACCAGGACCGGCGCGGTGTTCTCGGCCAGGAACGCGTCGCGAGCGAGCCCGCGAGACACCAGCTCCTTGAGCGTGCAGCTATCCATGGGCGCCACCATAGACCGGCTGGGAGGCCGCGTCGACGGACAGGACAGAACGTCCGGTCTGAAGTGCCGTTCGACTCAGCGCTCGGGGGTCAGGCGCTGGACGACGTCCTTGGGCTGGCGCACGTAGGCCAGCTCGAGCAGCTCCCGGGCCACGTAGCCCGGGCTGTTGAAGGCCTCGTTGGCCTTGAGCTCGTGGAACTTGGCCACCGCCGGGAAGCGGTCGACCGGGGTCTGGCGGATCGTGGCCTGCATGGCGGTGTCGATCACCCCCGGCGCCACCGACCAGGCGCGCAGCCCGTGCCCCGCCTCCTCGAGCTGCACGCACTCGGTCAGCCGGTCGAGGGCGGCCTTGCCCATGCAGTAGGCGCCCCAGCCGGCGTAGCCGGCGACGGCGGCGCCGGAGGAGACGTTGATCAGGCGGCCCTCTCCCACGCGCTGGCGCAGGTGGCGCACGAAGGCCTGGGTCCCGTGGAACGCGCCCACGGCGTTGATCGCCAGGTGCTGGCGCAGGGCGTCGGACTCCAGGTCGTGCACGAACACGATCGGCTCGAGCACGCCGGCGTTGTTCAACCACAGGTCGATCCGCCCGAAGCGCTCGACCGTGGCCCGGGCGAAGTCGGCGACCGACCGGGCGTCGGACACGTCGACCTCGGCCACGAGCGCGCCCGCCGGGGCGTCGTCCCAGGTCGAGCGCGCGCAGAGCGCGAGCTGGATCCCGCGGGCGGCCCAGTCGGCGGCGATCCCGTGGCCCAGCCCGCGGCTGGCGCCGGTGATCACGGCCACCTGGTTCGAGAGGTCGGGCAAGGTCATGGGGCCTCCGGAGGGCGATAGCGTTCGACGGCGAAGCGGGCGAGGAACTCGAGGGCCTCCTCCCGCGGGGTCTCGGGCAAGGGCCACTCGCCGGCGGCCAGGCGCGCGCGCAGCTCGAGGGCGGTCTCGCCTGGCGCGCGGGGGACCCCGGCGCGGCGCAGCGCGGCCTCGAGCTCGAGGAAGCGCGCGCGCAGGGCGGCCAGGGCCGGAGGCAGCTCGCGGGCGGCCGCCTCGCGTGCGCGGGGCGCGCGCGGGCCGCGCCGGCGCCACAGGCGCCAGGCGATCGCCAGGCCGAGGAGCGCGAGGAGCCCACCCCAGCGCAGGGGGGAGGCGGTGAACCAGGCCGTGAGCTCGCGCAGCGCGGCGAGCAGGCGCCCCGGGAGCTCGCTCGCGCGGCCGCGCAGCGCCCCCCACAGCTCGCTGAACCATCCGCCGAGGGCCTCGAGCAGCGCGGTGCCCCCGCTCGCCGGGTCCGTCGCCGGCAGCCCGTCCGTGGGGGTGAACTCCACGACCTCCCAGCCGCGCTCGGGGTGGTAGGCCTCGATCCAGGCGTGGGCGGCGCGGGTGCGCGCGATCCACAGCCGGTCGCGGACCGGGCTGCCCTCCAGGCAGAGGAAGCCCGTGGTGTAGCGCGCGGGGATCCCGGCCTGACGCAGGAGCAGGGTCCCGGCGCTGGCGAACAGCTCGCAGTGGCCGTGCTCCTTGTCGCGGAGGAACTGGGTCACCGGGTCCGAGGGGCCCTCGAAGGCGATCCCGAAGCGGTAGGTGTAGCGCCGGTCGAAGTAGGCGCGGAGCGCGGCGACCCGCGTGTCGTGGCTGGACCCCGCGTCGGGGGAGGCGTCGAGGATTCGGGCCCAGGTCGCCTCGAGCTCGGCCACGAGCTCGGGGTCCTCGGGCAGCGCGCGGTACTCGGGCCGCTCGGCCTCGAAGTGCCAGGGCGCGCGCGCCTGCGACACGGCGTAGCCGCCGGCGACGTCGCCCTGGTAGGGGCGCAGGCACCAGCCGGGCAGGAGCCGCGCGGCCTCGCCCGGGAGCCGCAGCTCGCCTGCGGTCAAGGGCGCGAAGATCACCGCCGCCTGCTCGCCCGTGGGGTAGATCCAGAGGCTCGGCGCCTCGACCCGCTCGGCGTCGGTCTGGGGGCGCCGCAGTCGGCCCGACTCGGGCAGGGGCAGGATCGACTCGGCGCCCGGCGCCCAGGAGCCCTCGGCGTAGGTCAGGAAGCTGCGCCCGCGCAGGTAGCCGGGGGCCACGTCGCCCACCGCGCGCACCGCGATCCGACGTCCGCCCGCTTCGCCCTGGAGGTCGAGGACCGACCCCAGGTCGCCCCGGTCGCTGAAGCCGCCGCCGAGGGCGGTGTTGCCCACGAGGCGGTAGTAGGCCTCGCTCAGCTCCGAGTAGTAGGCGCGGAACCCGTAGATCCCGCCCCCGGCGCCCGCGCACACGACGACCGCGCACAGCGCCCAGGCCACGCGCCGACCGCGCGCGCCCGGGGTCCCCGGGTCGGGCCGGCGCGGGCGCAGGGCGGTCAAGGCCAGGAGCAGCCAGGCGCCGGCGCAGGCGGCGTAGAACAGGTGCGGGTGCAGGGCGCTGCGGCCGAGGGCCACGAAGGGCCCACTCTCGCGCCAGCCGGGGAGCGTCGAAATGTAGTCGGGGAGCCCGACCGCTACGAACAGGAACCCGGCGGCGGTGAGGTAGATCACGCGGCCGCGGGCGGCGGGGGAGGGCCGCGCGTAGAGCTGGAGCAGGGCCAGCTCGACCATGGCGTAGCCCAGGTAGAACGAGCGCAGGAACTGGTTCCCGCCGCGGCCCTTCACGTCGACGAGGTTCACCAGGAGCAGCAGCGGGGCCAGGAGCAGGCTGACCGAGATCCAGCCCAGGTTCAGCCGCCAGCGCCCGCGGGTCGCGACCAGCCCCAGGAGCAGCGCGTAGAGCGGGAGCTCGAGGGCGAGCTGGCCCCCCGCCGCGCGGGTCAGCGCGAGGAGCACGGCGGCGACCATGCCGTAGGCGATCCAGTCCGCGCGGGGCTCGCTCACAGGCTGCGCACCCCCTGGGTGACCTCGCTCGGGGTCAGCACCCGCGGTGGTCCGCTGGAGCCGGGGTGGGCCAGCGGGTCCAGCGTCGGCGGGCCGGCGCGCACGACGAGCAGCTTGACCTCGACGCCCAGCCCTCGAGGGTGTGGGCGAAGCGCGCGCGCCTTCGTCCCAGTCGAGGAGCACGAGCACGCAGGTGCTCAGCTCCTGCACCTCGTCCAGGATCTGCGGGCCGAGGGTCTCGAACGGGCTCTGCTCCACGGCCTGGAGGCAGGCGAGCACGTCGAGAATGTCCTCGAGGTAGCCCAGGCTGCGCCCGGCCTGGAGTCGATACAGCTCGGGGCCCGCGGCGAACAGGTCGACCACGTATTCGAGGCGGCTGAGCGCGTCGGCCACCGCCGCGCACAAGGAGATCCCCGCCTCGAGGTCGTCGCGCCGCGCCTTGGGGGCGTGGGTGTCGACCACGAGCGCGATCCGGGTCAGATACTCCTGCTGGAACTCGCGCACGATCGGGCGCCCGACCCGGGCCCAGGCGCGCTGGTCGAGGTCGCGCAGGCGATCCCCGGGGCGGTACTCGCGGTTGCCAATGAACTCCTCGGAGTCGCCGACCTGGCTCACGAGCTCGAGCCCGCCGGGTTGGTGCTTGCGGCCGGCGGGGAGCTCGAGGGCCTCGAGGGGGTGGAAGCGCGGGGTCACCAGGATCTGGCCGGGGGCGCTGACCCGGCGCTGGGCGTAGTAGAGCCCGAAGGGGAACGCGCTCAGCACCCGCGGGCCGGGGAACCCGTAGACCCCGCGCCGGGTCGGGCGCACGCGGTAGTGCACGATCGCCTCGCTGCGCCCGGGGAGCACCGGGGTCAGCTCCGGCTGGGGCTCGAACTCGACGCCGCGCGGGTTCGAGAGCTCGCGCAGGGTGAAGTCGTAGAGCGGGCGGCGCGACGGGTTCGTGACCTTCGCCCGCAGGGGCACGACCGCGCCCGCCGCCACGCGCCGGGGGAGCGCGCGCTCGACCTCGACCCGGGGCATGGCGAGTTGCCCGACGACGAGGTGCACCCCCAGGAGCCCGATCAGGATCAGGGCCAGCATGTAGATCGGATAGGCGTAGCCGAACTGGAACGCGGCGTAGCTCACGGTCACGCCCACGGTCACCAGGCCTCGGCCGGGGACCGTCAGGCGGTGCTGCCAGGCGTAGCCCAGGTTCCGCAGCAGCGAGCGCTCGGGCAGCGAGCGGTCGAGGAAGTCGTAGAGCGAGGCGAAGCCGCCCTCGTCGGTGTCGGGCGGGGCCGGGGCCTCGGGGGCCTCGACGCTCATACCGGGACGGCCACCTGCGCGAGCACGTCGGCGATCACGTCGGCCTTGCTGACCCCGCTGTAGCGGGCCTTGGTCTCGAGCACCACGCGGTGGGCGAGGGTCGCGGGCGCCATGGCCTTCACGTCGTCGGGGATCACCGCGTCGCGGCCCTCGAGGGCGGCTCGGGACTGGGCCATGCGGTAGAGCGCGATCCCGCCGCGAGGGGAGACCCCGAGGGCCAGCCGCGGCTCCTCCCGGGTCGCGGTCAGGAGCGCGACCACGTATTCGCGCACCTCCTGCGCCACGTGCAGTTGCCGGATCCGCGCCTGCTCCGCGGCGACCTCGGCCAGGGTGCACACCGGCTCGAGCGTCGTGAGCGCGGGAGCCTGACCCAGGCCCGCCAGGATCTCGAGCTCCTGAGCGGGCTGGGGGTAGCCCATGGCGAGCTCGACGGCGAAGCGGTCGAGCTGGGCCTCCGGGAGGGGGTAGGTCCCGTGGTGCTCGACCGGGTTCTGGGTGGCGATCACCCAGAACGGGTCCGGGAGCTTGTGGCTCTCGCCCTCGGTCGAGACCTGGCCCTCGGCCATGGCCTCGAGCAGCGCCGACTGGGTGCGCGGGCTGGCGCGGTTGATCTCGTCGGCGAGGAGCACGTTCGCGAACACGGGCCCCGGGCGGAACTCGAAGCTCGCCTCCTTGGGGTTGTAGACGCTGCCCCCGGTGACGTCGGTCGGCAGCAGGTCCGGCGTGAACTGCACCCGGTGGAACACCCCCGAGATCGACGCCGCGAGGGCCTTGGCGAGGGTCGTCTTGCCGACCCCCGGCACGTCGGTCAGGAGCACGTTCCCGCCGCCCAGGAGCGCCGTGATCAGGAGGTCGACCTCCCGCGGCTTGCCCTTGATCACGCGGTTCAGGTTCGCGCGCAGGTCCTGGACCAGGTCGGCCATGACTCCCCCTCGGGAGGGAAGTCTAGCGTGTGGCGTTTCGCCCGCGGGGGGCGCTCACCCCACGTACTGCACGACGAGCAGGTAGCTCACCCGCAGCGGCGGGACGCAGAGCAGGTAGGTCGCCGACCCGTAGACCTCGCCGTCGTCGGGGTAGTCGGCCTCGACGGCGTAGCAGCGCGGGCCGGGGAGCGACGCGAGGAGCTCGTCCACCGTGGTCTCGATCCGCGCGAAGGCGGCGGTGAGCTCGGGCTGCGTCCCAGGCTCGTAGGCGTGGTAGCAGCCGAAGCGGAGCGTCTCGACCTCGCTTAGGCCGTGCACGGCCAAACAGGGGAAGGGCATGTGGCCTTCGCCGTGCTCGCTCTCGTGGATCTTGCACAGCGCGTCCCGCACCCGGTCGGGGTCCTCGGGCGGTCCGCTCCAGTCGAGCCGCGCGCAGGCCGCGTTGTTGACGTAGCCGCCGCCGTCGAGGTGCGTATAGGCTTCCTGCACGACCTCGGTCAGCGCGAGCACCCGCCGCGTCGGGTCGAGCTCCGGCGGCAAGGGGAGTCCGCCGCGCTCCGCCGCGCGCGCCAGCTCGAGGATCGCCTCGAGGTCGTGGGGGTCGGCGCTCCAGGTGCGGAGGGCAGCTTGATACGCGTCGTCCATGGGGCCTCGGGAGGGGCAATGGTAGACGAAGGGAGGGAGGCGTAGCGCTGCCCACTCTGGAGTGCCACCTTGTCGCGGGAGGTCCAGATGCCCAAGTGGAAGACCCTCCACGCCTTTACCCGGGACATCGAGGAGCGCTCCCTGGCGGAGTGGGCCCCGAAGGACGAAGTCCGAGAGGCTGTGCTGGCGGTAGCCGACGCCGTCCTGGAACTCGTCGAGACCCACGAGCTCCAGCCGCGTCACGTCCGGGCCTTCGCGCGGTCGGCGGAGCTCCCCGAGCCCGATCCTCGTGCGTGGCGTCCAGGGTGCACCCGCCTGCTCCAGGTGGTGAGGCACTTCCCCGAGACCGCAGGGGACACGCTGACTGCGCTGCTCGATAAGCCCAAGACGGCGGCCCGTCTTCTGGCCTCCTGCCAAAACGAGCCCCAACTCACCGACGAGGAGAGAGAGCGAGCCTTCGAGACGATCCTGTCCGCCTCCCCCCAGACGAGGCTCGAAGCCCTCCATGGAGCGCCTCTTCGCACCGTGAGGATCAGCGTCCAGCACCTTGAAGCCGAGCGCTTCCCCCGGAGCGCTGCCGAGGTGCTGGCCGACCTGAAGGTTCACCTGGACCCCGGTATCGAGGATCCACCTCCCGGGGTGCGTGAAGCGGGCGTCGTCCTTGGCGAACTCGCTCGCGTAATGGAGCCGGGCGACACCGATCGGGTGATCGCTTGGCTGGAGAGGTGGCATGAGGATTTCGACGGCTTCCTCTCGACCCTGACCCGGGTGATCGCCAACGTCGAAGGCGGGCAGGCGGCGCTGGTCGCGTCCTTCAAGCGGCGGCCCACCCTCGCCGTCGCTGACTACCTGGAGTATCAGTACGAGGCGTTCGACGCCCACCCGCTCTTCGAGGAGGCCCTGAAGCGGCACGACCTGCCCGAGAGCCTCCGCCGTGACCTGGCGGATCTCCTGGAGGAGGGCGAGTGACCGACTTCCACCTCCGCGAGCTAGAGCGCCGCTGGAAGGAGACGGGCAGCGCCGAAGACGAGGCCGCCTGGCTATCAGAGCGGCTCCGCGTGGGAGCCCTGAGCCGCGAGCACCTGGTGTTGGCCGCCAAGCTCGGACACTTGGCGGCGCTGCGAATAGCTGCTGACGTTGAAGAAGGGGACGAGGACGACTGGTGGGAGGAGAGCGGGCTCCTGTGGGACGCCGTTGAGCTACTCGGCCCAATGCTCCCCGCCAGGGCCGCCTGCCAGTGGGTGGAACCGGCGGTCAGGTGCTTCGAGGGCGAGCGCCCCGAAGACCCTCGCCTGCGAGCCGCACTGGAGGCCACCCAAGCGTGGCTGGCGTGCCCCTGCGAGGCCCATCACAGAGCCGCTCGTGTAGCGGGGGAGGTCGCGGAGACGCTCTCCGAAGAACTCCCCGTGGGCCGGCACTCCGTCGCCGCCGCAGCAGCCGCTGCCTTGACCGACACGACCCACCCCGACACCGATCGTGCAACGACTGCGGCCCAGTCGGCGGCTGTAAACGCTGCCGCTGTTGCTCAGCGTCCGGAAGAGGCGCGTTGGCAAAGAAGCACCTTGGCCAAGCTCCTGCTGGGCCTCGATTGACCTAGTTGGATAGGGCTTACTGATCTGCCTAGGGGGATCCGACGACCGGGTGCTGAGCTCCGCGCAGGGTGCGTCTCACCCAGGGTGAACCGTTGGGCAAGAGTTGCCCGACGACCTCACGGGCGTGTTGGGGTTAGCTGGGTCCTGGGTTTGCTCCTTCTTGGGTGAACGGACTCGCCGAGAGGAGTACTCTAGGACCATGACGGACGCTGCTCAGACATTGCTCGACCAGGCGCTCAGGCTCTCCGCGGAAGACCGCGCTGCGCTCGCGCGAGACCTGCTCGCGAGCCTCGACGGGGAGGCTGAAGACGACGCAGACGCCGCGTGGGCCGTTGAGTCCGAGCGGAGGGCTCGCAGGCTGCTCTCGGGCGAGGACCAAGGTCACGCCTGGGACGAGGTGTGCGGTCGTCTCCTGCGAGAGTTTGGCCCTTGAAGGAGCTTCGGCTCGCGACGGGGGTCGAGGACGAGATTCGCGCTGCTGCGCGCTGGTACGAGGAACGACGCGAGGGGCTGGGCAAGGCTCTGGTCCTCGAGGTTCAGGCAGCAGTGCTCTCCCTCCGCGCAAACCCCGAACGGCATGTCCCCCTCGCAGGCAGAGCCGGGTTCCAGTTTCGTCAAGCCAGGGTGCGGCGCTTCCCCTACCGGGTGGTGTTCCTCGAAACCGACGCCGAGCTGTTGATCGTCGCCGTCGCCCACGAGCGCCGCCGGCCGAGGTACTGGGAGTCACGCTTGGACTTCGAGCGCTAGCGCAGCCTGCGCAGGACCTACTGATCCCCCTGGCTCTCGTATTCCCAGAGGCCTGGCGCGACCTTCTCGGCCACGTAGTGGTGCTCCTCCACCGGGAGCGGATCCCACGACGAGCCACGCTCGCTTCACTCCGAGCCCTCACTGCCTGGTCGAGGTTCGAACTCTGCGGTCGACGAGGCTTGAACCTCAGAGCGCTCCTCGTCCGTCTCACCCAGGGTGAACCGTTGGGCAAGAGTTGCCCGACGAGCTCACGGGCGTGTTGGGGTTAGCCCGGCCCATGAGTTGCGCCTCGATGGCGGTGCGTGGATTCGAGCCGGTGTTCTTCCCCCGCGAGCGGGCGGCCCTGTGGTGGCTGTGCGTGGTGTGGGCGCTCGTCCTGGGCTGGCGGGCGTGGACCCAGCCGGTTGGGTTCGGGGACGCCGTACAGCCCTTGGTGCTCGACGTGAATGGCGCCTCTGGCGGAGCTGGAGGCGCTACCGTGGTGGGCCAGCGGACCGCCGCGGAGCTGCAGCGCGGCCGTTTCGCAGCGAGGCCGAGCTGGTCCACGCGTGGCGCTGGCAGGCCGGCTGAGGCAGGGCGTGCCCTTACGCGGGCAGGAGCCGGGACAGGGCGAGACGCCCGGACGTTGAAGCCGGAGGCGCGGTCTACGGAGGCTCACCTCCTCCGGAGAGGTGGAGGGACGCACACACTGGAGCAGCAAGCTGCTCCCCATCTGTGTGGGGGAAGCGCGCTGGAGGAGGATCCCTTGGAAACGCTGGCTTGGCCGTCCGTCGAGTGCTACACGAAGGGTGAGGCCGAAGGCGATCAAAACACGAGCGAGCTGGCGCGAAGCATGAACCCCCTGTGGCTGATCGAAGCGAACGTCTACGGCGTCGACTCGCAGTCGCTGCAGGCTGAGATTCAGCGCCAGGGAATGACCGCTCGGGTCGTGAAGCCAAACCTGAGCGCGCAGGCCCCGCGTGACCTTCTGGGAGCGGAAGACGTGCCGCTGGACGGCTGCGTGCTCTTCTTGGGGACGCTGCCCGTCATGGAGCACCTGCAGCGCACGCGGCGCTGGAGGCCTGGCGGCTGGTGCAGCTTCGAGGCGCTCGCCTGCTCGAGCTACTACCCGCCCTTCGGGGCGTTCCTGCTCAATCAGAACTACTGCTTGTTGCCTTGCTCGGAGGCAGTTCGCCACGCCGTGCGGTTGGGTCAGCAGTTTGGCCGCGACGGGCAGGTCTTCGTCCGCCCGAACTCGGTGCGAAAGCTGTTCACGGGGACGATCACGCGGGCTCGCGACCTGGAGCAAGCCTTGGCCTCCGCGCGCTACGACCCCACGGAGCTGGTCGTGATCGCGGAGCCGCAGGACCTCGTGCGGGAGTGGCGCCTGCTGATCGCCCACGGGGTGGTCGTCACTGCGAGCCGCTACTACGAGCGCGGGGAGGTCAGCCGCGCGGAGGGCTGCCCGCGTGAAGTGCGGGAGTTCGCGGAGCGCGCCTTGGGGCAGGTCGCCTGGCGTCCGGATCCGTTGTTCATGTTCGACGTGGGCGAGACCCCCGACGGACTGCGCCTGGTCGAGCTCAACAGCTTCAGTTGCTCGGGGGTCTACGACTGTGACAAGGCTGCGCTGGTGTCCGCCGCGGCGACGTGCGCGCGCAAGCTCTGGTGAAGTCGCGCCGTTACCGCGGCGCGTCCTGGGGGACGCTGGGGCGGTCGCGGCCTGCCCATACGGTGACTTGCTTGCCGTCCTTGACGTTCAGGGTCACGGTCACGCGGCTGAGGAAGGCGGCTTGGCTGACCTGGCGCGCGATCCGGTCGGCGATCGGGCGGGCGCTGGCTTCGTCCAGGGTCGCGAGCTCGCCGTGGATCTGGACGTGGACGCCGGTGTTCACTACGCCCAGGATCTTGAGCGAGCCGCTCTTGAGTCCGGCTTGCTGCGCGGTGGTGTAGAGCTGGGCCTCCTGGCGTTGGGCGCGCTCGTACATGTCGATCAACTCGCGGTCGATATCGACCGTGGGCCCGGTGCCCTTGCCGTCGGGGCCCAGCTCTTGCACGCGGCACACGCGGACCTTGGACTGGGGCGCGAGCTCGTAGTACTCCGCCAGGGCCCAGGTCCCGACCTCGCCCAGGGCGTAGACCGAGCCGCCGAGCTCCGGGGGGACGAGGACCTCGATCCGCGGGTCGTTGCCCGGGCGGAAGCCGACCTCGATCGCGTCGTTCTTGTAGTGCTCCTTGAGCAGCGGGTGCAGGCGCACGATCGGCGTCTGCTTGGAGATCCACACCACCCCGCCGCCGAAGATCGCGACGGTCACGATCCCCAGCACGAGGATCGTCATGGGGGTGCGGTGCATGCTCCTCAAGGCGCCCTCCCTCTACTCGTAGCCCATGAGCTCGCCCAGGCCCTCGACCTGAGCGCCCTCGCGGGGCACGCCGTGGCGCTCGAACCAGCCCTCGTTGACCTCGAGCACGTAGCGCACGACGCCGCGCGACTGGCGCGAGCTCTCGTCGAAGGGCTGCATGTCGATCACTTCGTCGACGGTGAAGCTCTCGGTGACGTACGCGATCGAGAGCGGAATGTAGGTGTTGTGCATCCAGAACCCGTGCCGGTCCGCGGTCGGGTAGACGAAGATCATGCCGCGGTCGTCGGGGAGCTCCTCCACGAACATGAGCCCCAGGCGGCGCGAGGCCTCGGTGTTGACCACGTAGGCGGTCAGCGGCACCCCGCCCACGGTGAGCTCGACCGTCGGGCGCTGCTGGAGCTGGTGCTGGAACGCCTCGGGCCCCGGGGTCGGCGCCCCCGGCTCCGCGGCGGTGATCGTGGGCTCCTCGGGGGTCGTGGGCGAAGGCTCCTCCGGCCGGGGCCGCTCGACGACCTCGGGGGTCGGCTCCGCCGGGCAGCCGGTGCAGGCGACGCTCAGGAGCAGGGTCAGCCCCACCCCGCGCAGGCGGTTCACCGTGGCCCCACGAGCTCGGCCACGCGCTCCGTCGGGAGCCCCTTCACGTTGTCCACGCTGCCCTCGACCGACTCCCACAGGAACCCCCGCCTCCTCGTCCTGCACCCCGTAGGCCCCGGCCTTGCCCCGCCACGCCTCGGTCTCGAGGAACGCGTCGAGGGCGGCGGGCTCGAAGGCGCGGAAGCGCACCCAGGAACGCACGGCGTCCAGCGTAAGCGAGCCGCGCGGGTCTATGTAGGCCACCCCGCTCCACACCTCGTGCCCGCGGCCGCGGAGCGAGGTCAGCATGGCCCGGGCGTGCGCGCGGTCCCGGGCCTTGCCCAGGATCCGCCCTTCGTCGGCGACCACGGTGTCCGAGGCCAGGACCGGGGGCGCGTGCCCCGCGGCGAGGGCGGCCAGGAGCTTGGCCAGGGCGTTGCGGCGCACGATCGCGGGGACGTCGAGCCCGGCCCGGCGGGCCTCGCCCTCGAGCGCGCCCTCGGCCCGGTCGCCGAACCCCGGGTCGATCGCGCGGAACTCGACCCCCAGCGCGCGCAACAGGTCGGCGCGTCGCGGCGAGGTCGAGGCCAGGGTGAGGGGGCTCGCGCTCACGCCTGCTCGGCGGCGGCGGCGGCCATGGCCTTGGTGCGGTAGATCGGCTCGGAGCGCACCTCGAGCAGGGTGTAGCGCCCGCTGAGCGCGCGCTGGGGGTCGACCCCCAGGAGCTCCGCCGCGACCTCGCTCGGCTTGGCCGTGGCCCCGCGCTGGTCGAGGTCGAAGCGCAGCTCGCCGCCCTCGACCTCCAGCTCGCCGAGGAGCGTCTTGAGGTCGAGGTGCCGCAGCCCGCGCTTCTTGCGCTCGATCGTGAGCGGCCAGGCCTCGCAGGCGGCCCAGCGCGCTACGGCGGCGTCGGCCGCGGCCTCGCTCACGTCCAGGCTCGCGAGCTCGATCGCCCAGCGCGCGCCCTGGCGCTCGGCGTGGCAGGTCTTGCGCCCCACGACTCGGGTCGCGGTCTTGGCCACGAGGTCCGGGGGCATGGTCGCCTGCAGCGCGGCCACGATCTCGGCGGGCTCGCGGGGCTCGAGCAGGAACAGGTCGAGCTCCTCGTGCTCGCTCGCGCAGCCCGTGGGCAGCGGCGGGCCGAAGGCCAGCTTGGGCTTGGGGTGGTAGCCCTGGGTGAACACCAGGGGCAGCTCGGTGCGCACCACCAGGCGGTAGACCGCGCGCATGGTCTCGCGGTGCGAGAGCCAGCGCAGCTCGCCGCGGCGGGCGTAGGTCACGCGGTACTGGAACAGCTCGCGGGGCCCGAGGTCGTGCTTGCCCGGGAGCTCGAAGGGCGCGGGCGCGCCCTCGCCCTCGATCGCGAAGGTCAGGTCCTCGGGGGTCGCGGGGGCCGGCGCCTCGAGGAAGGCCGGGGCCGGGCCCTCGAGGCCGGGGCTGCCCGGGGTCACCGCCCAGCGCCGAGGCGAGGGCTTGGCCGGACGCCGGCGGCGGCGGAGCTGGGCCGCGGCGGCGGCGTCGCCGGACTTGGCGGCGGGGTCACGGGACACCTGCTGGGCCACGCCGTGGCCCATGGCGATCCGGCTGGTCAGCGCCACCGGGAGCTTGCGCCCGTCGGCGAAGGGCTCGGGGTCGTACTTCGCGAGGCGGTTGCGCACGTCGTCGCTGAAGCAGCAGGAGCACCCGGCGCAGAGGTCGTCGCGGCAGTCGAAGGTGATCGGCTCCTGCATGCGGTCGACCTTCTTGCGGTCGCCGAGCAGGAACTTCTTGGTGACCCGCGCCGAGAGGTGGTCCCAGGGCAGGGCCTCCTCGTAGTCGCGGCGGCGGAGGTACCACTCGGGGTCGACCCCGTGGTCCGCGAACACCTCGTGCCAGAGGTCGAGGTCCAGGCGGTCCTGCCAGGACTCGAACCCGGCGCCGCGGGCCTCGGCGTCGGCGATCGCCGCCGCCAGCCGCCGGTCGCCGCGGCTGAACACGCCCTCCATCCACGAGTGCCAGCGGTTGTGGTACTTGAAGCTGATCCGCAGCTCCTTGAAGCGGCGCGCGAGGGTGCTGATCCGGCGCTCGCTCTCGGCGGCCGAGATCTGCGCGTCCCACTGGAAGGGCGTCTGGGGCTTGGGCACCAGGGTCCCCACCGAGGCGGTGGTCATGAACCCGCGGGTGTGCTTTTGCCCCAGGTCGCGGCAGCGCGCCACGAGGTCCACCAGGCCGTCGAGGTCGGCGTCGGTCTCGGTGGGGAAGCCGATCATGAAGTAGAGCTTGATCCCCTTCCAGCCGTTCTTCGCCACTCGCTCGACGGTCTCGTAGATCTCCTCGTCGGAGATGTTCTTGTTGATCACGTCGCGCAGGCGCTGGGTCCCGGCCTCCGGCGCGATCGTGAAGCTCGTGCGCCGCACCCGCTGAATGTCGCGGATCACGTCGTCGGTCAAGCTGCCCGCGCGCAAGGACGGCAGCGAGATCGCGACCCGCTTGTCGGCGGTCTCGTCGAGCAGCTCCTTGGTCAGCGGATCGATCAGGGTGTAGTCGCCGGTGTCCAGCGAGAGCAGGGAGAGGTCCTTGTAGCCCGTGGCGCCGAGGCCGCACTTGGCCAGGTCGACGATCCGCTGGGGCGAGCGCTCGCGCACCGGGCGGTAGATCATGCCCGCCTGGCAGAAGCGGCAGCCCACGGTGCAGCCGCGCATGACCTCGACCCCCAGCCGGTTGTGCACGGTCTCGGCGTAGGGAACGATCGCGGTCTCGGGGTAGTAGGCGCTCTCCAGGTCCTTGACCACCGCCTTGTGCACGAGCTCGGGGGCCTCGGTGCCCTCGATCCGCGTGACCGCGGCCAGGGTCCCGTCGGCGTTGTAGCTGTCCCGGTAGAGGCTCGGGACGTAGACCCCGGTGAGCTGAGCCAGGGCCTCGTGCAGGCGCGCGCGGGTCCAGTTCTCGGCGCGCCAGCGGCGGACCACGCCCAGGATCTCCCACAGCGCCTCCTCGGCGTCGCCGAGGAGCATGGCGTCGTAGAAGGGGGCCACGGGCTCGGCGCCGAACACGCCAGGGCCGCCCGCGAGCACCAGCGGCTCGCGGTCGCCGCGCTCGGCGGTCCAGGCGCTGACGCCGCCCAGGCGCAGGGTCTTGACGATGTTCGTGAAGCTCAGCTCGTGGGGGATCTGGATCCCGAGCACGTCGAGCTCGCGCAGCGGGAGCTTGTTCTCGAGGGTCGTCAGCGGGCGGCCCTCGTCGCGGAGGAGCTGCTCCATGTCCTGGGCCGGGAGGTAGACGCGCTCGGCGGCGACCGTCGGGTCCTCGTTGAGCATGTAGTAGAGAATGTGCAGGCCCGTGTTGGACATGCCGATTTCGTAGAGGTCGGGGTAGGCCAACCCCACCTTGAGCTCCACCGTCCGCAGGTCCTTCTTGACCGCGTTCAGCTCGTTGCCCAGATAGCGGCTCGGCCGCTCGACTCGCGCCAACACGTCGTCCATGTGCTCACCCATGAGCCCGTCAGGGTCTCAAGGATCGGCGCTTACGGGAAGCAGTGTGTTGCGATTGCGCTGCCTGCGCTGCGCTCACAGAGGGCGCGGCCGCGGTGGCGCGTCGCGGGCGGGGGTGAACCCCGCCCCTACCCCTGGATTCGGAGGTGGCTGGAAATCGCCGGGGGGGGGCGCGGACGAGGCGGCGCGGCGCGGGCGGGGGTGAACCCCGTGCTGCCCCGGATTTCGCCGTGTTGCACGGGGCGTGGGGGCAATCGGGGGTAGGGGCGGGGTTTATCCCCGCGCTCACACCGCGAGCTTGTCCCCGACGGAGAAGAAGTCGTAGGGCGCGTTGAGCGCGCGCATGCGCAGCTCGACGCCGCCTACGAGCACGCTGCCCGAGACCAGGGGGTGCGGGACCCCGGTCTGCACCCGGGCCGGCCCGAACTGAGCGTCGATCCCCTCGGCGAGCTCGAGGGTGAAGCGCTCGAGCTCGGGGTCGAAGCTCAGCCAGCCGCACACCCCCACCCCGCCCAGGGGCAGACCGCCCGCGTCCGCGCCGCCCACGGGCACCCGGGCGCCCGGCCACACCAGCAGGTAGCGGTGGCCGCAGGCGTCGTCGCGGCGCAGGTCCAGGGCGCCGTCCAGGCAGCGCCCGACCAGGCCCGCGGCCTGGTTCGCCAGGTCGAGGCGGAAGCTGGGGGCGAGGAGGGTCGGCGTGCGCGGCGCGAGGCGGGCGCCGTTGAGCTCGGTGCCGTAGGCGCTCTTGAGGTCGGTGACCGTGAACCCCTCCGGGCCGCGGTCGAGCTCGAGGTGCTTCCGGCTCAGGCGGTTGCTGGCGACGCTGTCCACGACCTGGTTCTTGAACGCGCGGAGCACGACCTCGTTGGTGCGCTCGCGCCCCAGGCTCGGGGTCGCGCCCACCCCGATCAGGAACGTCGCGTGGGGCTCGCCCGCGACCCGGGCCAGGATCGGGCCGCGGATCGCCGGGAGCTGGGAGATCGTGGTCGTGCCGCGGAAGCGCCGGGTCGCCGGGCGCACGCGGACCTGGATCCCGCCCGGGGGCAGGGTGGGCTGACCCGAGAGCGAGGGCGGCGGCTCGGGCGCCTGCGGGAGCGGGGGCGGGGGCGGCGGGGGCGGCTCGTAGACCGTGGCCAGGTCCTCGATCGGGGTCGCGGGGTCGGGCTCGGGGGGCGGCGGCTCGACCGCCACCGGCTCGGGGGCCGGAGGCTGGACCGCCACGGGTTTGAGAGGAGCCGGCTCGGGCGCCGGGTGGCGGGTGAGCGTCTGCATGAACCGCAGGTCGTCGAGCCGGCCCGAGGCGAGGGGCGCGTTGCCCGAGACCTCGGCGGGCATGCGCCCGGCGAGCTCCGGCTCCTGAGCCAGGCGGAACAGGTCCTGGGTGCCGGCACCGATCCCGCCGTCCCACCTCGGAGACCCTGGAACCGCGCGTGGCGCCAGCGGCGCTGCGCGAGGGCAGCGAGCAGGGCGCCGGCGTCGTGGGTGCGCGCGCTGCCGTCGGCGCGGGCGATCGCCTCAAGCGCCTGGGCCAGGCGCGGCCCCAGCGGGGTCGCGAGGTCGGGCCCGCACAGCCCGCAGGCCAGCGCGGCCAGGGCGTAGGCGTCGGCGCGCTCGCCGCCCGGGTTGCCAGGGGCGACGAACTCCGCCGGCACCAGGGCGACGGCGGCACCGTGACCCCCACGTCGAGCAGGCTCACCCCGCCGTCCGAGCGCAGCGCACCCGGGCGGACACAGCGCGCGCCGTGGGTCAGCCCGCGGCGGTTGGCCGAGCCAGCCCGTGCAGCACGCACGACGGTGCGCGGGTCCGCCAGCTTGCCGTGGGCCAGCGCGGCGGGCGGGGCTTCTCGTGGAACTCCTGGGCCAGGATCAGCTCGCCACAGGCCCCCACTCGAGGGCCGGGGGGCGGGCCAGGGCTGGAGGAGGGCCGCTCGGCGAGGGCCTCGATCGCGCGACGCACCAGGGGGGAACGCGCGCTCGCGGGCCCTCCCGCTGGCCTCAGCCGGTGGACCTCGACGGTTCTGGGTCTCGACGTCCTCGCACAAGAACGCCTCGCCCCGGCCGCGGGGGCGACGGCGACACGCGGTAGCGGGCGAGAAGGTCTCGGTGTCGGCGTTGCGGTCCCCCTGGTGGGTTGCGCGTGTCGTGGAGGGTGGGGTTGGCCTCCCGGAGATCCTACCGGAGCCGCGGGGAAGGCGAGCGAGCATGAGCGACGAGGGCCTGCGCGAGCTCGAACGCCGCTGGAGACAGTCCGGCGCGGACGAGGACGGCGCGGCGTGGTTCGGCGCGCGGCTGCGCGCCGGCGAGCTCTCCTCGTGCGAGCTGCGGCTGCAGGCGTCCTTGGGCGACTCGGCGGCACGGCTGGCCTACGGGCGCGACCCGCAGCTCGACGACGCCCACGCCAGCGCGGCGGAGGAGGCCCTGGCGCGCCTGCGCCAGGCCGGGGGCATGCTGCACCACGAGCTGTGGGAGCCCGCGGGCCTCGAGGGCGCGGCGGGGCACGAGCTCGTGGCCCGGGCGACGGCGGCGGCGTTCTGCCACCCCGGCCCGGGGCCGTCCCTCGCGCAGGACCCGAGCTACGCCGGGGAGCCGATCGAGGTCGCCGCGTTCTACGGCGAGCGCTACGACGCGGTCAGCCACGAGCTGCGCTTCTACACCCCGCAGGGGTTGCTGCCGGCGGCGGAGGCCGACGCCGTGTTCGCCGACCACGTGGGCTCCTGGGGCTGGACCCCGCTCCCGGGCTACGCCGAGTGCTTCTGCAGTCCGCCCCACGGGCTGAGCCTGCGCCGGGCGCAGGTGACCCGCCTGTTCGCCGAGGTCAACGCCTGCCTGTGGGGCGCCAGCGGGCCTCGCGAGGTCTACGCCTGGGCCACCCCCTGGCGCGACACGACCTCCGGGGGCAGCTACCTGTGGTCGGTGCGCCCCCACGCCGAAGACCAGGCCTGGGTCGGGGTGGCCTACGCCGCCGACGACTGAGCGGAGCCGGCGAGCTGCGGTGCGCGCGCTGCGCGCTCGGGATCGCGCGCCGCCGTGCAGGGAAATGCTATACCTCCTGACCTTCAGGAGGTCCCATGATCCGCACGCCCACTGCCCTCGCGCTGGCCCTGGCGCTGGCGACCCCGGCGCTCGCCCAGTCCGACGCCCTGCGCCGGGATATCGACTTCGCCCGCGAGAAGGTCTACCCCGCGCTGGTGAACATTTCGGTCGTGGTCAAGCAGTACAGCGGCGGCCGCAGCGAGCGCGGCCTGGGGGCGGGCTCGGGGGTGATCGTGAGCCCGGCGGGCCACGTGCTCACGAACTTCCACGTCGCCGGGCACACCACCCGGATCGTGTGCACCCTGCCCTCCGGCGAGCGCCTGCGCGCGAAGGTCCTGGCCCACGACCCGCTGACCGACCTCAGCGTGCTCAAGCTCGACCTCGAGGGCCGCTCCAGCACCCGCCCGCTGCCCTTCGCGACCCTCGGCAAATCCGGCGACCTGCGCGTGGGCGACTACGTGCTCGCCATGGGCAACCCCATGGGGCTCTCGTCGTCGTTGACCCTGGGCGTGGTGGCCAACACCGCGCGGGTGTTCACCAACTTCGCCGGGACCGAGCTCGAGGAAATGGACCTGGGCGAGGGCGAGGTCACGGGCCTGTTCACCCGCTGGCTGCAGCACGACGCGCTGATCCTCCCGGGCAACTCCGGCGGGCCCCTGGTCAACCTGCGCGGCGAGGTGATCGGGATCAACGAGCTCGGCGGCGGCGGCATGGGCTTCGCGATCCCCTCCGACCTCGCGAGCAAGATCCTGAACCAGGTCCTGACCCTGGGCGAGGTGCGCCGCGGCTGGCTGGGCTTCTCGGTCATGCCCCTCAGCCACGAGGAGCGGCTGACCGGCGCGCTCGTGTCCTCGGTGATCCCGGGCTCCCCCGCCGACGTGGCCGGCGTCCAGGCCGGGGACGTGGTGACCCTGGTCGGCGGCGACGAGGTCAGCGTGCGCTTCCTGGAGCAGGTCCCCGCGCTCTACCAGCGGATCGCCGAGCTCGTCCCGGGGCAGACCGTGAACCTCCTGATCGAGCGCGAGGTCGAGGGCAAGTGGGTCAAGCACACCCTGACCTGCCCGGTGGCGCGCATGGAGCCCTTCCTCGGCGACCAGGTCGAGGCCCGGGGCGGGATCACCGTGCGCGAGATCACCGCGCCCATGGCGCTCGTGCGCCGCTACCCCGACGTCAAGGGCGTGCTCGTCACCGGGCTGCGCCCGGGCAAGGCCTTCGAGGAGGCCAAGCCGCCGATCCGGCCCTCCGACGTGATCCTCAGCGTGGGCGACGCCACGATCGACGGCCTCAAGGGCTTCAAGGCCGCCCTCGACGCGCACCAGGGCGAGGAGGTCGTGGTCAGCTACCGCCGCGGGCAGGAGCTGCTCATGACGGTCGTCGACCTCGAGGAGGACGAGCCCAAGCAGCAGGGCGGCGAGCTGCGCAAGGCCTGGCTCGGCGTGCAGACCCAGGTCCTGACCACCCCCCTGGCCAAGGCCCTGGGGATCGAGGGCACCCGCGGGTTCCGCGTGACCCAGGTCCTGCCCACGACCGAGGCCGAGAAGGCCGGGTTGAAGGCGGGCGACGTGATCACCGCGATCGACGGCGAGGAGCTCGAGGCCTACCGCCTGCGCGACGCCCGTGAGCTCAAGGTCGCGATCGAGGACCTCCCGATCGGCGAGTCGGTCACGCTCACGATCGTGCCCAACGGCGCCAAGCAGCCCAAGGACCTCACGGTCGTGCTCCAGGAGTCGCCGGCCACGGCGTCCGACGTCGAGGTGGCCCACGACGACTTCTTCGAGGTCGCCGTGCGCGAGCTGACCTTCATGGACCGCGTGCGCTACCAGTGGTCGCCGACCCAACAGGGCGTGCTCGTGACCGAGGCCACCAGCGGGAGCTGGGCCCAGGTCGCCGGGCTGCGGCTCAACGACCTGCTGGTCGAGGTCAACGGCATGCAGCTCGCCAGCGCGGCCGACTTCGAGGCCGCCATGCAGAAGATCCAAGAGGAGCGGCCGGACGTCGTGCGCATGTTCGTGCGCCGACGCCACCGCACTCAGTTCGTGTTCGTCGAGCCGGAGTGGGACGAGCCCGCCCCGCACACCCCCACCGGAGAGTGACCCCATGCTGTTCCGCACCGCCGTCGCCGCCCTCGCGGCGCTGACCCTCACCCCCTGGGCCGTCGCCGACGACGCCGGGGCTGCCCTCAAGGCGCTGCTCGAGCAGCGCGCGCCCTCGATCGTGACCGTGCGTTGCGTGATCAAGACCGAGATCTCGGTCATGGGGCAGAGCCAGGACCAGGAGTCCCGCGCCAACATTCCCGGCGTCGTGGTCGACGCGTCGGGGCTGGTCATGATCTCGGGCTCCACGATCAACGGGGGCAAGATCCGCGAAATGCTCGCGGGCATGGTCCCCCCGGACCAGGAGCTGGACCTCAAGATCACCCCCAGCGAGATCAAGGTCGTGATCGAGGGCGACGACAAGGAGTACGAGGGGTTCATTGCCGCCAGCGACGCGCGGCTGGACCTGGCCTTCGTGCAGATCGAGGGCCTCGGCGAGCGCACGCTCACCGCCGTCGACTTCGCCGGCGACCAGCGCCCGGAGATCGGGCAGCAGGTCGTGGGCCTCTCCCGCCTGGGTGAGGGCTTCGACTACGCCCCGCACTTCGAGCTGGGTCGGGTGAACGGCAAGATCAAGAAGCCGCGCACCGCCTGGACCGTCGAGGGCGTCGAAATGGCCGGGCTGCCGGTGTTCGGCCTCGACGGCGCGCCGCTCGGCGTCATGACCCTCGTCAGCTCCGGGGTGAAGCCCGACGGCGGCGGCGGCATGTTCGGCGGCATGTTCGGCGACGAGAGCGACCCCCCGATCATTCCCGCGGTCGTGACCAACAAGGTCGTGCGCGGCGTGATCCAGCAGGCCAAGGCCCGCGCGGTCGAGGTCGCCCGCGAGCGCGCCGGCGGCGGCGAGGCCCCCCCGCAGGAGGAGACCCCCGCCACCCCCGAGGACGAGGATCAGTAAGGATCCGACCTCACCCTGCTCGACCCGCGCGTCACCCGTTGTTGCAACGGGCGACGAGCGGGTCGAGTTGCTTGTACGGCGTTGGGGTCACGGGTTACGTGCGCGTCGACCGCGCGTAGGACGTTGGGGCAACGGACGACGAGTGAGTCGACCTGCTCGTAGGCCGTTGGGGCAACGGATGACGAGCGAGTCGACCTGCGTGTAATCCGTTGGGGTAACGGATTACGAGTGGGTCGACCTACTCGTAATCCCATGGACTAACGGGTGTTGAGTCATTCGACCGGCTCGCGGTCGCTCGCGTGCCCCAGCGGGAGGAGCTTTTCACCGCACAGGGCCAAGCGGGTAGATGCTTTTCACCGCAAAGGACGCAAAGGACGCAAAGGAGCGCAAAGGCTGGCAGGTCCAGACGTGGCCAAGGAGACCCCTGGAGTGCGTGGACTCGGCTCGCGACGACGTTCAAGGTAGCTCCGCCCAGGTCCGACCTGGCGGAGCCAGACCTCAACTCTTTCGGCTATCGCGGCAAACCTCTGCCACAGCCGACCTTTGCGTTCCTTTGCGTCCTTTGCGCCCTTTGCGGTCCAAGAACATCTGCCCGCCCTCGCCCTGCGAGGGGCTCTTTGAATCTCGGCACGGCCTTCGCCCACGGGCGCGAATCCTCAGAGCCCCCCCTGTATGGCACTCTGCCGATGTGCGCCAAGGCGGAGCGGCGCTCGCGCGTCAGCTCAGCCACTGGGTGAGCAGGGAGATCCGCTTGCCGTGGCCCTCGCCGGTGACGCCGTCGAGCTGCAGCGTGCCCTGCTTGCGCTTGTAGCGGTAAAGCACGCTCCACACCGGGTAGAAGGTCAGGCTCAGGGCCGGCTGCACGCCAGCGCACGTCGAGGCGCAGGACCCGCTCGAGCAGGGTCCGCTCGAGCTCGGCGGCGGCCTCGGCGCGCATGCGGTCGTAGGCGGAGCAGCGGCTCGAGCTCGGGCTCGAACACGCGCTCGTAGTCGGCCTCGCCCAGGGGCCGTCGAGCAGGCGCAGGGCACCTTCTGCTTCCAGGGTTCGCCCAGGGCGCGGTAGAGCGGCTCGGTGCCCTCGGGGTCCGCCGCGCGCAGGCTCACGCTGATCGGCTGCTGGAAGTCGCGCTGGACGTCGTTCCACACCGTGTAGGGCTCGGAGTCGACCTCGGTCTGCCAGTCGCCGCCGCCCTGGCCGTCGGAGACGAAGCGCTTGTGGCTCACGCTGCGGTAGTGGGTCTGCGAGACCTGCCCCTGCACGTGGCCCTTGGCCTCGGCGAAGAAGCGCCACACCGGGACCCAGAACAGGGTGCGCTCCAGCACCTGGAGCTGGGTCGCAATGTCCCGGGCCTTGAACCAGCGCCCCTCGAGCCAGGTCTTGACCCGCTCGTCCACGGCCTCGAGGGGGACCGTGTTCTCGGCGACCTGGTAGTGCGGGTCCTTGTAGCTCGCGAACTCGATCGTGCAGTCGTGGCAGTAGCGGCTGCCCAAGGGGTTCAGCGCGGCGCACTCGGGGCAAGGGAGCAAGAGCGGCTTCGTGCACTGCACGCAGTGCTTGGCGTGGGGCGGGTTGCCCGCGCCGCAGCCCTGGCACGCCGACTGGAAGCCCTCGGCGGTCAGGACGTGGCTGGAGCCGCAGAAGGCGCAGGTCAAGCTCCCCTCGGGGAGCGGGGCGGCGCAGTTGAGGCATGCCTTGCTGACGAGTGAGCCCATGCGGTCTACGATACCCGACCCCTTGCAGGAGGTCCCCATGCTTCAACGTTGGATCGCGCTGTCCCTGATCGCCATGACCGTCGCTGCGGCCGACGACTTCGCTCCGTTTTCCCCGGTCGAGGGCTGGGAGAAGCAGGGGCTCGCGGCGGGGGGCGAGGGCGCGGAGAACGCGGCTCGCGCGAGCTTCGAGTGGTTGGCGTCTCAGCAGCGCGAGGACGGCTCCTGGGCCAGCCCCGAGGGCGAGCACGACGTCGCCACCACCGCGCTGGTGGCGTTGGCCTTCTTGGGCGAGGGGCACACCCACCGCTTCGGCGAGCACAAGCGCACCGTCAACGGAGCGCTGCGCTACCTCAGGGCGCGCAAGGCGCCGGAGGGCAAGCTCGGCTGGCTCGACGCGGCCGTGCGCTGCTGGGCGCTGGCCGAGGCCTACGCGGTCTCCCGGGACTTCACCCTCAAGCCCCACGTCGAGGGCGCGCGCGACGCGCTCCTGGCGCTGCGCGGCGCGGACGGCGGCTGGGGCAACGGGCCCGACGCCGCGTCGAACACCCTGGCTAAGCCACGACCTACGGCGTGCTCGCGCTGAAGGCGGTCAAGACCGCGGACGTGTCGAGGACAGGGCCTTCGAGCACGCCCGCGCCGGTGCTCGAGGCCCGCACCGCCGAGGACGGCGCCGCCGAGTTCTGCGCGCCTGGGGACGCCTCGTCCCTGGCGCTGGGCAAGGTCGCGCCGCGGGTGCCGCTGTTCACCGCGAGGCAGCGCGATCGCGCGGATCTTCTGCGGCGAGCGCCGCTCGACCCCGAGCCTGCGCGGCGCGTCGGCGATCCTCAGCGAGCCGGGCTGGGGACCGACGCCCCGCTCTACGAGTTCCTCGCGTCCTACGCTCAGTTCCAGTTCGGCGGGAAGGCGTGGGACGCCTGGATGCCCGCGCTGGAGGCGACGCGCTCGCCGGCGCCGCGCGCGGGCAGCTCCTGGAAGGCCTGCGGCCTGGTCGGCGCGCTGTGCGGCGACGCCGGGACCACGGCGGCGCGGACGTTGGCCCTCGGGATCGTGAGCCGCTACCGCCGGGCCATGCGCTAGCGGTCGGCGTAGGCGAAGGCCAGGGCGCTGCACGAAGCTCGGGACGTCGACCTCGCGCAGCTCGACCTCGCCGAAGGCGTCGCGCGAACCCCGTCGAGCACCACGTCGAGCCGGGCGCGGTCCTCGAGCAGGCCCGAGCCGCACTGCAGCGACCGGCCCCGGGTCCAGGGACTTCTTGATCAGGGGCAGCACCGGGCCGTAGTCGCCGAAGGTCAGCGGCGCGTCGAGGTCGTAGACGATCAGGTCAATGTTCTCGGCGCGGTCGCGGAGGTAGGCGAAGGCGTCGCCGTAGCGGATCGAGGCCCAGGGGTCGTCGAGCACGCCGCCCACGACCTCGGGGAAGTATCGCGCCTACGTCGACGACCTCGCGGTCGATCTCGATCATGAGCACCTTCTCCACCCCGGCCGCGAGCAGCTCGCCTGCGACACCGCAGTCGCCGCCGCCGAGGACCATGGCCCGCCACCAGCCCCGGGCGGCAGGCTCCGGCCACGAAGCCCTGGGTGTAGGCGCGCTCGTCGGAGCTCGAGATCTGGGTCTCGCCGTTCAAGAACAGCGCCCGAACAGGGGTGCTCGCCGACCTGGATCCGCTGGTGAGGGGTCTGGCGGTCGAGCACGTGGCGCACGAACAACAGCCCCTGAGGCATGAAGGGCGCAGGCGCGGAGGGCGGCGCCCGGCGCCTGAGGTGACCGCGGTCGGGCGGACCAGGGTCGTGGCGCCTCGAGCGCCTGCACGCCCCGAGAGGGTCATGAGCTCGACCTCGAGCCGGGACGCGGCGCCGTCGAGGGCCCAGCGCCCTTGGAGCGCAGGGCCGCCGAGCTCGGGCGTCTCACCGGTCGCCCGCGCGTCGAGGTCGGCGAGCAGCGGGTGGTCGAGCAGCGCCAGGGCGCGGGCGGCGGGCAGCTCGGGGTGCCCGGTCAGGCCGAGGATGACCCTCGTGCCCCACCCGCGTCTCGCCCAGCCACAGCTCCACCGCGTCGACTCCCGTCGCCCCGGCGCCCGCCGAGAAGCGCGCCACGTTGCAGACTCCGCGCTGAACCAGATTTCACGATTCTGAGCGGGCGTGGCTCTGGGAGGGCCCTTCGCGGGCGGCGGCGCGCGCCCGCTCAGGATCGTGAATCGGGTGTGCAGCGCCTCGTCCAGCCGCCTGAGGGCCTCCGTTCGATCGAGCACGAAGGTATCCGGCGGAGCCAGGGATCGCTGAAAGGGCTCGCGATCCGTCGCTACGCCGGGGCGCGTGCGCGTTCTTCGGCCGCTCAGAATCGCGAGACTTCGTGTAGGGAGCTTCCCCCAGGTTTGCTAGGCTAGCCGCAGGAGAAGAGGCCGAGCCTGCGGCCCCGCGCAGCGCGGCAGGCGGGGAGTGAGTCATGAGCGACGCCAACGAGCGGCGGTTGAGCTGGAGCGAGTTTTGGCCCTTCTACCTGGGTGGCACCGGGACCGGACGAATCAGGTCCTGCACGCCCTAAGGGGTCCCTGGCAGGGCTGAGCTGCCTCGCGGCGGCGATCACCCTGCAGAACCCGTGGTTCGTGCTCGCGGGCCTCGTGGCCGGCTACGGCTGCGCGGATCGAGCACTTCGTGTTCGAGAAGAACCGGCCCGCCACCTTCAAGTGCACCCCCGCTGAAGTCCTTCCTCAGCGACTGGCGCCTGCTGAGCCTGGTGCTCACCGGCCGCGTCGGTCGCGCGGTCGCCGAGCTCGACGCGCCCCCGGTGGCCGAGCCCCAGCGCCAGGTCGAGCAGCAGCCCGTCTAGCGGAGGCCCCCAGTGCGCGAGTTCGCCGGACGACACGTGGCGGTGTGCGGAGGCACCGGAGCCCTGGGGACCGCCACGATCGAGCTGCTCCTGGCCCAGGGCGCGGTGTGCCACGTGCCCGTCCACGACGCCGACGAGCTCGCGCGCTTCCCGTTCACCGACCACGAGCGGGTGCACCTGACCCAGGGCGTGGACCTGGGCCAGGAGGACGCGGCCCGCGGGTTCTTCGCCGGGCTCCCCGAGCTGTGGGCCCTCGCTCCAGCTCGTGCGGAGGCACCTTCCCGCGCAGGTCCCCTGCTCGAGACCTCCCTCGCCGACCTGCGGGGTCAGCTCGAGCTGAACCTGGTCACCTGCTTCCTCGCTGCCGCGAGGCGGCGCGCCGCTTCCGCGCCTCGGGGCACGGCGGGCGCCTGGTCCGGCGTCGCCGCGCGGCCGGCGCTGGCGCCGACCGGCGGGCTCTGCGCCTACGCCGCGAGCAAGGCCGCGGTGGCGAACCCTGACCCAAGAGCCTGGCGGTCGAGCTGGCCGAGCGAGATCTGGGTCAACGCGGTGGTGCCCGGAGTGCTCGACACCCCGGCCAACCGCGCGGGCATGCCCCAGGCCGACGCGGGGGCCTGGCCTCGGTGGGCGAGGGTGGCGGAGACCGTGGTACCTCGCCTCGCCGCGCAACCGCGCGACCTGCGGCGCTCGTCCCGTCTACGGGCGGAGCTGAGCGGCTACTCGAGGCGTCGACGCGCACGTCGCGGTAGCGCACGGGCTCGCCAGAGAACTCGAGCACGCCGACCTCTCCCGCCGCGACCGGGGTCGGGAGACCGACCTGCCGCGCGGGCACGCCGTTCACCGTGGCCTGGATCCACTGGTCGTGGACCGCGAGCAGCACGTCGAGGTCGGTCTCCCCGGGTCCGGGGTCGTGAGCAGCACGCTGCGCACGAGGTGCCAGCGGCCGTCGATCAGCCGGGCCACCCGCAGCAGGAGCGGAGGCCAGGGCGCGCGCTCGAAGGCTCGCGCTGCTCGTCGCTGGCGAGCTTGTCGATCCGCTCGCCCACGTTGGGCTCGCGCACGACGTAGGCCAGGTGAGCCTGCCCCACGTCCGCGGCCCCGAACACGAACCCGCCGTAAGCGCGGGGTGTCGAGCCAGGCCGATCCGCGCGCGCAGCGCGTAGGGCAGGGTGACAGGCGCCTCGCGCAGGAGCAGGAGTCCACCCAGGTCGAAGTCGCCGAGCCCCCGGCCCCCCCGTAGAGCGCGCCCTCCTCCGCCGCGCCACAGGCCGCCCTGGTAGGGGCGCCAGGACTGCCAACTCTGGGGCGTGGGCGGCAGCGCGGCGTTCTCGCTCAAGCGCTCGCCGAGGAACGCTCGACCAGGGTCCTCTTGCAGCGCGGGGTCGAGGGTCACCGCGCGCTCCAGGCTCTCTGGGCGCGGGGCGTCTCCCCGCTGACCGCGAGCAGGTGCGCGAGCGCGAGGGTCAAGCCCGCGGAGTCGGGGTGCGCGCGGAGCGACGCCCGGGCCAGGTCGAGGCGTCGCGCCCGCTGGGTCGTCGACGTAGGCGCATGGACCCGGGCGACGGCGTCGGCCTCCTGGGTCCGCGCGCCTCGGTGCAGCGTCGTGAGGGACTCGAGCTCCTGGGCCTGGCTCCCCTGCGCCGCAGGCCGCGGCTCGATCAGGTCCAACGCGGCCCGGGCGAGGTCCCCAGCGCTGATCCGCCCGAGGATCGAGGCCAGCTCGCGGGGGACGTCCACCGTCGGGGGCGGCGCCGGAGCGGGGGCGGCGACGGTCGGGGCAGGTGCCTCGGTCCTGCGCCCGCGGGACACCCCCACACCACGCTCAGGCTCAGGGCAGGGCAGGATCGCCGTGGCGGCCGTGGCCCCGAGCCAGGGCCCGCTCGTGGGCAAGGGCATGGCGGCAGGGAGCCCCGGGTGCTGGGGCGGGTGGCGCTGCGCAGCGGGGCGCGGCGTGGAGGCGCGTGGCGCAGGTCGTCGAGGTCCTCCGCCAGGCCAGGGCGCTGGGGTAGCGCACCAGGGGGTCGTGGGACAGCGCCCGGGCGCAGATCGTCGTAGCCCGGCGGGAGGACTGCGCCGCGCGCGCCGACGGCGGCGGGGCGTCGGTCTCGAGGATCTGGTTCACGACCTCGGCCACGCTCCCCCCGCGGAAGGGGCGCTCGCCGGTGACGAGCTCGTAGAGGATCACCCCCAGGGCGTGCACGTCGAAGCCGGGAGTGGCCTTCGTGCCCTGCACCTGGTCGCGGGACATGTAGTAGGGCGTGCCGGGACCTCCGGGAGCAGCAAGCTGCTCCCCTTCTATGGGACCTTGATAGTCAAGAGTGGTTCTTACTTCTCGAAGGCGGCTCCTTGTGGAGGTCGGAAGTCGGACTGGTCGGCCTTGAGGTAGCTGGAGTGACTCCGCTGCAACCTTCTATCCGTGTGGCCCTCGTGAGGACCGGCACAAAATCCTGCATACGCCACTGACGCGGGGTCATTCGTGGCCTTGGAAGCCGACGTGGAGGAGTCCAATCTACGAAAACGGCCTAGACGCACTCTGCGCCTGACCCAGGGGAGCAACGGCGCTCCTCACAGTCTTCAGTTCCTGGTTCCACGAATATGTTCATGCGGGAGGTACTTGTTCTTCGGTGCCGTTCAGCTCGGCGGACTGTGGTGAGGCTGTGGGCTGGTAGCCGGAGCTGACGGAGGGCCCTTCGAAAGCCCGGAGGAAGCGGAGGCGCGAGCAGTCCACGGCCTCTCCACAGTCCGCCGAGCTGGATAGGTTGACCAGGTCATTAGGCTGCTTCGGTCTCAGGAGACTCGCGCGAAAAGATCGCCCCCCCGGGCACCACGCCGTGTTCGACGTAGCGCCAGAGCGCGACCAGGAGCTTCCGAGCTACGGCGACGATCGCGACCTTTCTCAGGCGTTTTTTGCCCTTCCCGGAGTTCGCCTGAAACCACCGGGATATGTCGCTCTCGGGCTGCCATAGGACCCAGTTCCAGGCGAGCTCCACCATGACCGTGCGGATCCTTCGGTTGCCTGCCTTGCTGACGCCTTGTTGCCGGTCGATCTGGTCGCTCTTCCAGTGGGAGTCGACGAGCCCTGCGTAGGCCCCAACCTGCTTGCGGTTGTCGTAGCTGCGCCAGAAGAACTCGAGGGCCAGCGTAAAGGAGCTGATCGGGCCGATCCCCCGCAGAGCTTCGAGACGCTGCGCGACCTCGACCGCCTTGGACTGGGGCCTCGCCTGCTTGAGGAGGGTGACGAGCCGAGCCTTGATCCCGGCGAGCTGGCTCTTCACGAGGTTCAACCGCGCGACCTCGTCCCGAAGCTCGGAGGCCAGCTCTACGCCGAGGTAGCTCTCGTCAAAGCGCTTCAACTCGGCGAGGCCTTCTTCTGTGAGGTCGGAGTTCTTTACCTTGATCCCGTTGCCGTTCAGCAAGCCCTTGATCCGGTTGACGTGCATGGTCTTCTCCTTGCAGAGCGCGTCTCGGCGACGCGTCAACCGTCGTTCGTCTTCCTCCTCAAGGGTAGGGACGGTGAGCGTTCTCCAGACCTTCTCGCCGCGGTGGTAGCGAAACAGGTCTTCGAGCAGCTTTTGCAGGTCCAGGCGGTCGGTCTTGACCCGACGGGCCTTCTGCTCGACACGAAGACTGGACGGGTCGATCACGACGTTGTGCACCCCGATGCTGACGAGAGCACGGTGGAGCCAGAAACCCTCGTATCCGGCCTCGTAGACGCTGAACACGGGGGCGTCGTCTGCGAGTTTGAAGCGCTGCTTGGCCTTCGCGATCTCCGCCTCGAATCGAGGAAGAACGAGGGCGAATCCGCGTGAGGCCACGCTGACTTTGCGCATGGGACTCGCGATCTGATCGCTGAAGCCAAGGAGGAATTTGCTGCCGCCACACTCGACGGCCATGTAGAGGGCGGGGGTGGTAGCTTTCTGAGGGGCCGTTTGCACAGTAGATCTCCGGCGTAGGAGGTTGAAGTTTGGGGTGAACGGCCCCATTTCACATCCTCGCTGTGACGCCTTCGCCTCTGGCTAGCGCCCCCACATAGGATCTACGAGTTTCTGGGAGAGGGATAGGGGTCGGCTCCGCCGAGACGAGAGCGCCTCTGGGACTAGGGTTCGGAGCAGCGCCTCCGAGCGGCGGAGCCCTCCTGCTCCGGCTGTCTTCAGTCGTCCTTGATCACGAGGCCGATCGGGTGCGAGTCGCCGTAGAACTCGGCCTGGGTCTTGACCTGGCTGTGCACGACCTCCTCCAGCGGGCGCAGGACCCGGGCGTCGGCGCCGAGCTTCTTGAGCTTGGCGTGGGCCTTGATCCGCAGGTCCTGGGGAATGTCGCGGGCCCGGTCGCCGGAGAGCCGGGCGAGCTGCACGACGGTGAAGAACGCCTCGGTCTGGTTCAGGTTCAGCTTGAGCAGGCGCGTGAGCCAGTCGGCGGCGGTCTCCGCCGAGACCAGGCGGTCGACGGGGCCGTAGAGCGGGACGCGGCCGCCGAAGCGGGCCATGGCCCAGGGCCCCCAGCGCGGCGGCGCCTTGCCCTTCTCGAGCTGGTCGAGGAGCACCTCGCCCAGGCGGCGCTTCTTCTTGGCGGAGAGGTGCTCGAGGCTTGCGGCCAGGCGCCAGAGCTCGGCCAGCTCCTGGCGGTCGGCGCCCTTCTTCCCGCCCAGGAGCTGGGCCTGGACCGGGGCGAAGATCGTCTCCTGCTGCCCGCGCTGCAGCCCGCCGGCGATCCGGCGCCACACCACGTGCCACTCCAGGCGCACCGCGTTCTTGTTGGGGTGCGACATGCCCTCGAGGAACACCTTCCACATGACCGCCACGCGGTCGAAGTCGAGGGTCGCGCCGAAGCCCGGGCGCAGGAAGAACCCGACCAGGTTCAGCCAGCGGGCCTCGTGGAACGGGCTGCGCTTGCGGGCGTTGCGCTCCTCGATCAGCACGTCGAAGAGCGAGCGGATCACGGGCACCGGCCAGCCCTCGCGGGACCCGCCCAGGATCTCCTCGAGCTGGTTGACCAGGTCCTCGAGCGGCTGCTGCGCGGTGCCTGCGGGCAGGCGCAGGGTGGTAATGATCAGCTTGCGCGCCTTGTCGACGGTGGCGGCGTCGGGGCCGACCACCGCCGGAGGCAGCTCGTCGTCGACGGCGTGGGCGCGGCCCTCGGGGTCCTCCTCGGCGCTCGCCTCCGGCTGCGCTTCGCGCGGGCGGGTGTCGAGCTCGAGCTTCCACTGCTTGTCGCCCTCCTTGGCCTCGCACCACATTTCGAGGGTCCCGAGCTCGGTGTAGCGCGCGACGAGCTCGACGGGCACGTCCTTGACCCGGGTCGTGCGCTTGCGGCCCACGCGGATCACGGTGTGCAGCGGCGCGAGCTCGCTGAAGTCGTCGCCGGCGAGGGCGACCACGCTCGCCGCCTCGTCGTCGCGGTTGGTCGAGCTGTGGAAGGGGAAGACCACCGGGCGGTTGGCCTTGAGCTCGAGGGCGGGCTCGCTGATCCGCACCACGCCGCCCTCGGCCAGCCCGCGCGGGATCAGGCACAGCGCCTTGCGCGCGGCGCCGTCCGCCGAGACCTCGACGTAGTAGCTGCGCCCGGCGCCGCTCTTGATCCGCGTGCCCTTGCCCCGGCGCACGAGGCCGTAGTAGGCGGCGCCGTGGGCCACCGCCAGGTCGAGGTCCGAGCCCTGGAGCTCGTGGGGCGCGTCCTGCCAGGTGGCGAGCACCTCGAGCACGCGCTCCCGCAGCGCCTGGGTGCGGAACACGCCGCCGTTGAACAGCACGTGGTCGACCTTGGCCAGCGCGCCGTCCTTGCCCTGGCGCGCGAGGAACGCGCGCAGGTGACGGGTGATCGCGGGCTCGCTCTCGTAGGGCAGGCCGAACTCGCGCAGGCCGGCGCCGCGCTTGGGGACCGTGTCCTCGTCCTTGGGCACCCGGGGGAAGAAGCCCTCGAGCACGATCTGCTCGACCTCGGCGCGCTCGACGGTGGCCCGCAGCACCGAGCCGATCAGCTTGCTCCCGCGCCCGGCGACCGCGATCTTGGCCTGCTTCGTCTCGCCCTCGAGGATCTTCTCCTTGGCGTCGCGGCAGGCCTGGACCAGCCCGTTCCAGCCGTGGACGTCGAGCTTGCCCTTGAGCCGGCCCTCGACGGCGCGGGCCAGGGCGAGGTCCATGTTGTCGCCGCCGAGGAGCAGGTGGTCGCCCACCGCCGAGCGCTCGAAGCCCGGCGCGCCGTCCTCCTCTTCGATCACCGTGATCAGCGAGAAGTCGGTGGTCCCGCCGCCCACGTCGCAGACGAGGATCGTCTCCCCCGGCTCGAGCTCCTCGCGCCAGCTGTCCTCGTGGGCCGCGATCCAGGCGTAGAGCGCGGCCTGGGGCTCCTCGATCAGGAGCGGCTCGAACCCGGCCTCCCGCGCCGCGGCGAGGGTCAGCTCCCGGGCGACCTCGTCGAAGCTGGCGGGGATCGTGATCACCACGTCCTGGCGGGTGAGGGTCTTCTCGCTCTCACCCTCGGCGACGCCGTGGTCCCAGGCCTGGGCCAGGTGCCCGAGCAGCTCGGCCTCGACGCTCACCGGCGAGCGCTTGGGCAGCTCGTCTTCGCTGGCGCCCCAGGGCAGGATCGCCCCGGCGCGGTCGACGCCGGGGTGGCACAGCCAGCTCTTGGCCGAGGTGATCAGGCGCTGCGGGCTCTTGGCGCCCTGGACCCGGGCCAGGGTCCCGACCACGGTCTGCCCGCCCTGCTTCCAGGGCAGCGCGAGCTGCGCGTCGGTGAGCTCGTGCTCGCCGCGGAGGTAGAGCGCCGACGGCAGGGTCCGGCAGGGCTGGCTGATCCCGGGCTCGGTGAGCTGCTCGATCGGGAACGGGCGCACGTCTCGCGCCTTGCGGCCCGAGCGGCGGTCGACGAAGGCCAGCGCGGTGTTGGTCGTGCCGAGGTCGATCCCCACCACGTAGCGCGTCTTCTGTTGCTCGTCGCCCGTGGGCGCCTTGCGCTTGATCGAGCGGGTGTGCCCGCGCGGGTTGGGCTCGGCCACGCCGGCTCCTTTCTGGTGGAGGACCTCAGTCGTCGCGCGTGGAGCGCGGGCGGGGATAAACCCCGCCCCTACCCCTGAGTTCGAGCGGACGGTGTTCGAGCGAGCGGAGGGGGCGGCGCCCGTCCGGCGGGAGAGCCCCGGCGACGTCGTCGCGCGTGGAGCGCGGGCGGGGACAAACCCCGCCCCTACCCCTGAAATCGCGCGGACGGCGGTGGAGCCTCGCCCGCGGTGAAGCGAGGGAGACCGACGGGCGAGGGCCCAGGTCCAGGCCGACCACCTAGCCGGCGTCTTCCTCGTCGCCCTCGCGCACGTTCCTCGAGCTTGAAGCGCTCGCCGTCGCGGCTCACGCAGTGCACCTCGAGGGTCCCGATCTCGGTCACCGCGGAGCTGAGGGTCACCGGGACCATGGTCCCGCCGGCGTGGCCTTCGCCTGCCTCGAGGGTGACCTGCAGCGGGCTGAGCTCCTCGAGTTCGCCCTCGTCCCAGCGGTCGAGGAGCTCGCCGGGAACTGATCGCCGCGCGCACCGTCGAGCTGAGGAAGCGGAACTCGGCCTGCTCGCCCACGAGCAGCGAGAACTCGCGCTGGCTGACCTCGGCGGTGGTGCCCTCCTCCATGCCGAAGGGGCCACGCACAGCGCCTTGAGCGGGGGCGGGAGCCCGGGCACCGCGGGCATGGTCGACTCGATCCCCACGTAGTAGGTGCGCGCCGTGCCGCCGCGGATCCGCACGCCCTTGCCCCGGCGCACGAGGCCGTAGTAGGCGGCGCCGCGGGCGACCGCCAAGGTCCAGGTCCTCGCCGGTCAGCGCCTTGAGCGGCTCGCGCATGGCGGCCTCGAGCCAGCCGTTCCGGCACCTCGACCGCGCGCTCGCGCACGGTCGGCCCTTGAACACGCCGCCGTTGAACAGGACCGCGCTGGGGTAAAGACCCGCTCGTCGCCCTCGCCCTGGCGCCCGAGAAGGACGGCCGCGTGCTTGGTGATCGCGGCGTCGGCCTCGAAGGGCAGGCCCAGCTCGCTGGGAAGCCGCGCCGCGTGCGCTGAGCGGGCGCTCGTCCACGGCGCAGGCGGGAAGAACCCGCCCAGGATCACCGCCTCGACGTCCTCGCGGGTGAGCTGGGTCTTCTGCGAGCCGCCGATCAGCTTGCTCGAGCGCCCGAGGATCACCACGTCCGCGCTCTCGCGGTCGGGCTCGGTGAGCAGTTGCTCCTTGGCCTTGCGCGCGGCCAGCCACAGCGCCCGCGACTGCCAGGCGTCGAGGTTGCCCCCGAGCTTCTGCGCCGCGACGTGGGCCAGGGCCAGGTCCATGTTGTCGCCGCCGAGGAGCAGGTGGTCGCCCACCGCCACCCGCTCCAGGGCGAGGTTCCCGTCCTCCTCGCTGGCGGAGATCAGGGTCAGGTCGGTGGTGCCGCCGCCCACGTCGAACACGAGCACCTGGTCGCCGACCGCGAGCTGGTCGCGCCAGCCGTCGCCCTGCTGCTCGAGCCAGGAGTAGAACGCGGCCTGGGGCTCCTCGAGCAGGGTGACCCGGGTCAGCCCCGCCTTGCGCGCGGCCTCGACGGTCAGGTCGCGGGCCTCGGGGTCGAAGGACGCCGGGACCGTGAGGTAGATCTCCTGCTTGGCCAGCTCGTAGGCGGGCTCGTCCTCGGCCATGGTCGCGTCCCAGGCCGAGCGCAGGTAGAGCAGCAGCCGGCGCGCGGCCTCCTGCGGCGAGATCTTCTGCACCTCCTCGGCGTCGCTGCCCCAGGGCAGGATCGGCCCGCGGCGGTCGACGCCGGAGTGGCAGAGCCAGGACTTGCTCGAGCTCACCAGGCGGTGGGGGATCTTGGAGCCCTGGTCCAGGGCGAACTGCCCGTGGATCGTGCCCTCGGCCGGGCCCGTGAAGGGCAGCGCCATGGCCTTCTCGGCGACCTCGTCGCCGGGGAGGTAGAGCGCCGAGGGCAGTTGGATCCGGCCCTTGGTCGCGCCCGAGCGCACGAGCTGCTCGATCTCGAAGGTCTCGACGTCGCCCACGACGTCCGGGTTCTCGGGGTCGGGCTCGGTGTCGACGTAGGCGATCGCGCAGTTGGTGGTGCCCAGGTCGATCCCGACCACGTAGGGGGTTTCGTCGCTCACAGCTCGACCTCCGCGGGGGCCAGCACTCGGGGGTCCACGGTCTCGGGCACGGGGACGCTCACCGTCTCCGTGCGCCAGCCGTGGTGCATGAGGGTCCCCTTGAAGGGCGGGTCGCCCTTGACGTTGCCCGAGAGCGAGATCGCCACCGGGTCGAAGCCCTGGGGCACCTCCACCGGCTCGTTCTCGCCGCCTTTGAGCACGGGCTCGAGGGCCAGGGCCTCGTCGAGCACCTTGCGGCAGCCGCTGTGGATCGCGCGCACCGCGGCGCCGACCTGGTCGTCCTCGTAGTCGTCGATCGACTCGCGCAGGAAGTCGATCAGGCGGCCCTCGCGCTGGAGCCAGGCCAGGAGCGCCAGCGCCCCGTCGTCCCGCGCCTGCTTGAGCTTGCTCCCGGCCTCGTCGGCGTTCTGCTTGAGGTCGTCGAGGCGCTTGGTCCGCTCGGCGAGCTGGGTCTCGAGCTCCGCGAGCTTGGCCTGGGCTGCGTCGCGCTCCTGGGTCGCGCGCTCGACCTCCTGGGCCGCGTCCTTGGTGGCCAAGGCCTTGGCGGACTCGAGCTCCTCGGCGTGGGTCGTCGCCGCCTGCTCGAGGTCCTTGAGCTTGGTCGCGGCGCCGGCGTGGTCGCGCTCGAGGCCGGCCAGCTTCTCGTCGGCCGCCTTCTTGTCGGCCTTGAGCTGCTTGAGCTCGGTCCGGGCTTGGTCGAGCTCCTGCTGCAGGGCCTTGCGCTTGGCCTCGCCCTCGTCGGGGTTTCGGCTCCGGCGGCGGGGCAAGGCCTTGAGCGGGGCCCGGCCCGTGAACAGGATCGCGAAGAACGCTTGGAACGCGAGGACGATTCGCACGCGGAACCTCCGTGAAGGCGTGAGTTTAGGGGTCGGGTGCGACAACGGCAAGCGGCCAGCCGTGGCGGGGCCGGGACAGGCGTGTCGCCAGGCCGGCGCAACTCCGTGCGCGGGGGTCCTGCGCGGTTGGCAAGCGGGTTGCACAGGGAGGGCCGAGCCCCGGGGCCTCGTGGAGACGCCCCGGGCCCCAGCACAGAAAGGACCCCCCATGCCTACCTCGCAGCCCCTCAAGCTCTGGATCCCCCTGGACGGCGGCCACGTCTCCGACCGCGCGATCCAGGCCGCCTGCACCCTCTTCGCCCGCGACGGGCGCTTCCCCCCCCTGACCGAGATCCGCCTGGTGCGGATCGTGCACCCCCACGAGGCCAACGAGGAGGCTCGGGAGGAGCACGCGGGCGAGGACGCGCCGCTCCAGGTGCGCGCCGCCAGCGCGCAGCACCACCTGGACCGGCTCAGCGAGGGCCTGGAGAAGCGCGGGGCCGTCGTGGACACCCGGGTGCGCATGAGCGAGGACCCCCCGGCGGGCCTGGTCGAGGACATGCTCGAGACCGACCCCACGCTGATCCTCATGACCAGCCACGCCCGGGACGGCTTCAGCCGCTGGACCCACGGGGCGTCACCGAGACCGTGCTGCGCCAGGCGGTGGCCCCGCTGATCGTGCTCCCCGAGGGCCGGATCCCGGGGCCAGCGACCTCGGCCCCTGCTCGTCCCCCTCGACGGTTCGCGTCGCGCCGAGCGCGTGCTCGGCCTCTCGACGAACCTCGCGCGCTTCCTCGGGATCGGGCTCGTGCTCGTGCGCTCCTCCGAGGCCCCGGGGGTGCCGCTCCGGCGCAGCTCACCTCCTACCCGACCCCGAGCCGATCCAGCTCTCCGACGCCGTGCGCGCGGACGAGGCCTGGGACTACCTGCAGCGCCTGGGCGGAGCTGGTCAAGGAGGGCTGGACGTCAAGGGCTTCGTCACCACCGGCAAGCCCGCCGACGCGATCCTGAACGCGGCCGAGGTCTATGGCGCTGGCCTGCTCGCGCTCACGACCCACGGGCACACGGGCATGTCCCGCCTGCTCATGGGCTCGATCGCCGAGGACGTGATCCGCAAGGCCCGGCGCCCGCTGCTGGTGCTGCGCACGGGCGAGCTCGACCCGGGGCACGCGGCGGAGAAGCAGCTCGCCGGCCTCCGCGCCGAGTAGGCGCCCCGCTGTCCCGCGAGGGTCGCGGCCGCGGGCCGCGGCCCTCGCGGTGTGTACCCCCGGCTTGCTTTCTGTCGAGGGCCACCGACCCTGGGGCTCCACGGACAGGAGGACCCCATGACCCCCGAGGCGTTGACCGAGGACTTGCTGCGGCGCGCGCGCGAGCGCGACCCGCACCAGAGCACCTTCCACCAGGCGGTGGAGGAGGTGTTCCGCTCCGTGGCGCCCCTCGTCGCGGGGGAGGAGCGCTACCGGCGCGACGCGATCCTGGAGCGGCTCCTGGTGCCCGACCGGGTGATCGTGTTCCGGGTGGCCTGGGAGGACGACCGGGGCGGCGTGCAGGTCAACCGCGGCTACCGCGTGCAGTGGACCAACGCCCTGGGCCCCTACAAGGGCGGGCTGCGCTTCCACCCCTCGGTGAACCTCGACGTGCTCAAGTTCCTCGCCTTCGAGCAGACCTTCAAGAACAGCCTGACCGGCATGCCCATGGGCGGCGCCAAGGGCGGCTCCGACTTCGACCCCAAGGGCAAGAGCGACCGCGAGATCATGCGCTTCTGCCAGTCGTTCATGACCGAGCTGTTCCGGCACATGGGCGAGGACACCGACGTGCCCGCCGGGGATATCGGCGTGGGCGCGCGGGAGATCGGCTACCTGTTCGGGCACTACACCCGGATCGCCAACCACTGGACCGGCTCCATGACCGGGAAGGCCCTGAGCTACGGCGGGAGCGAGGGCCGGGTCGTGGCCACGGGCTACGGCTGTGTGCGCTTCTGCGAGCGCATGCTCGAGCACGCCGGCGACTCCCTCGACGGGAAGCGCGTCGTGGTCAGCGGCGCGGGGAACGTGGCCCTGCACGCCGCGAAACGCGCCCTCGACGGCGGCGCGACGGTGCTCTCGCTCAGCGACAGCGGGGGCACGATCCACGCGCCGGACGGCCTCGACGCGGAGCAGTGGGAGTGGATCCGCGCGCTGAAGGAGGAGCGCTACGGGCGGCTGAGCGAGGTCCCCGAGCAGTTCCCGGGGCTCGAGTACCGCGAGGGCGCGACGCCCTGGGAGATCCCCTGCGACGTGGCGCTGCCCTGCGCGACCCAGAACGAGCTCGGTCTGGAGGGCGCGCGCGCCTTGATCGAGGGCGGCGCGCGCGCGGTGTGCGAGGGCGCGAACATGCCCACCACCCCCGACGCGGTCGAGGCCCTGCACGAGGCCGGGGTGCTCGTGGGGCCGGGCAAGGCGGCCAACGCCGGCGGCGTCGCGACCAGCGGGCTCGAGCAGGCGCAGAACTCCCAGCGCGAGAGCTGGTCCAAGCAGACCGTGCTCGACCGCATGGAGTCGATCATGGACGCGATCCACGCCAAGTGCGTGCGCCACGGCGAGGACGGCAAGGGCCGCGTGAACTACGTGCGCGGCGCCAACGTGGCGGGCTTCCTGCGGGTGGCCGACGCGCTCTCGGCCTACGGCGTCCGCTAGCGGCTGCTCGTCCAGGCGGGCCGAGGAGGTCGCGGGACCTGGCCCCCGCGTGGGGTCCAGGGCGGGTAGATGCTCGTTCAACGCAAAGGAACGCAAAGGACGCGCGTCAGTCCAGGCGGGGGACGCCGCGCTGGTCGAGGAGGCCCAGGACCTGGCCCTGGGCCTCGGCGTCGAGGGTCGGCACGCTGAGCAGGATCCCGGCGTCGCCGACCACCGCCACGAAGCGCTCGGTGCTGCGGTAGCCGGTGACCTGCTCCCAGGCCACGAACACGCTGCCTCCGGGCCGCTCGCGCAGGATCCCCTGGGCCGTGAACTGCGCGCGACCCTGGCCCAGGAGGCTCGACGCGCTCTGGACCACGAGCAGCGAGAGCACCAGGAGCCCGGTCGCGCCCACCGCCACGACCACCGCCAGGGGGGAGACCCCGAGGTCCTCGGGCACGGCCTGGGTGAACCACTCGGCGGCGGCGGGGAGCAAGCACAGGAGCGGCAGGCCGAGGGCGATCAGGAGCAGGAGCCCCAGCCGGGGGCGGGCGTCGCCCTGGACCTCCAGCAGCACGTCCTGGGGCGCGACCTCGACCTCGCTCACCACGCGGTAGCCGCTCGCGCCCCAGGTGCCGAAGATCGGGTCGAAGCCCTGAGGCGGCGTGACCTCCAGGGGGGCGTAGTCCTCCTCGCTCAGGGGGGCGTCGGAGTCTTCGGGCTCGGGCTCCATGCCCGGCACGATACGCGGCGCGGAGCGCGGCGAGAACCCGCGGGTGGCTCCCCGTGGGGGCGCGGTAGGATCGTGGCATGTCCTACGCAGCCGAGCTCCAGGTGGCGATCGACGCGGCGCGCGCGGCCGGCGAGCGCCTGCGCCGCGAGGCGAGCCGCGACGGCGGCCCGCGGGGATCGGGCTACCACGCCGACGTCGACGACGAGATCTGCGCGGAGCTGGTGGCCACCCTCGGCGCGGCCTTCCCCGACGACGAGGTGATCAGCGAGGAGCTGCCGCCGCGCCCGGGGAGCTCGGGTCGGGTGTGGCACATAGACCCCCACGACGGGACCCACCACTTCCTCCAGGGCGCGCGTGACACCTCGATCTCGATCGGGCTCGCGGTCGGGGGCGAGCTCCCGCTGGGGGTCGTCTACGCCCCGCTCGAGAGCCCGCTGACGGGCGCCCACGGCACACTGGTGGCCTGGGCCGAGGGCGCGGCGTTCACGGTCAACGACGCGGCGCCGGCGGCACGCGGTCGCGCCGACGCGCTGCTGGTCTCGCCGGGGCTGCGGGGCCAGGCTCGCGCGCGGGCCCAGGCCGCGGTGGCGCCGGCGCAGCTCGCGGGCTGCGGGAGCGTGGCCACGCGCTTCGCCCTCGTCGCCGCGGGCCAGGCGCTCGGCGGCGTGTGCGTCTACAACGTGCTCGCGAGCTGGGACTACGCCGCGGGCCAGGCGCTGTTGCGCGCGCGAGGGGGCGCCCTCGTCGACGGCGCCGGCGCCCGGATCGCGTGGCGCGACGGGCTGCCTCAGGCGCCGCGCACCATGGACTGGTTCGGCGCGGGCAGCCTGGAGGCGGCGCAGGGGCTGGCGCGGCGCTACCGCGAGCTGCTCCAGCGCGACTAGTGCTGCGCGTCAGACGTTCCGGTACAGGTCGCGCAGCAATCGTCGTCCCTGGCTAGGCGCGAGGAGGAAGCAATGCGGGCCATTGTGACCGACGAGCAACAACGCCAGGGGCGGCGAGAACAAGCGAGATGTCCGGAACGTCTGACGTGCTGCACTGGCGCAGCACTGTCGTGCCACGAGGCGCGCGCCGCCAGACTCGCGAACGAGTCGGGCGACGCGCGTGAACCGGACTCAGCGTCCGGGGTGGAAGTAGCGCTCGCGATCGTGAGCCTCTGGACCAGGAATGTTCAGCGGCTCGTCGTGTTCCTTGCGCCAGGTCCGGCGAATCGGCACCGAATAGGCCACGGCGAGGATCGTCGCCAGGCCCGCGCCAATGACGAACGCCGTGAGCAGGGCGACCATGATCGGATCTCCTTTCGGGCTGCGGAGCGCGCCCGCGCGGAGCGCGGGCGCGATTCGACGCAGCGAGGGTGCGGACGGGTGCAGGCGCGCCCTCGCGGACGCGCCGCCCGGATCAGCGGGTGCTGGTCTCGGGCTCCAGGGTCTCGAGGAAGGCGTCGATCTGCTCGTTGATCTTGTCCTTCGCCCAGCCGTAGCGGCGCTGCAGCGCGCCGGCGAGGCGCTCGCGCTTGCCTTCGATCTGCTGGGTGTCGTCGTCGGTGAGCTTGCCCCAGCGCTCGCGGGCCTTGCCCTTGAGCTCGGTCCATTGGCCGGAAATGCGGTCCCAATTCATGGTGAGTCTCCTGTTCTGGTGGGTTCGTGAGGGGAGCAGGGGTGGGCGCGCGCCCGCCCTCGCTCGTTGCAGATCTAGTTAGCGAATCTCGGGCCGGGCCTGAGGGCCGAACCCGCGGGGTTTAGGGCCGTCGCGCGAGACAGGTGTGGCCCGCGCGCACGGCTCCTGCGCGTCGCGGGACAGGGCTGTCCCGCCGCGACCACGCGCCCCCGCCGGCGGCAGGCGCGCGCGGTCGCCGCGCGAGGGTAGGCATTACTTGTCGTCGTCGAGCTCGTACTCGCGGGACTTCGTCTCGGTCTCGGTCTCGGTCTCGGTCTCGACCTCGGTCGAGGTCTCCTCCTCGATCACGGCGCCGTCGACGTCCTGCTCGACCTCGACGTCCTTCTCGACCTGCTTGTCCACGTCCTTGTGGGTGTGGTTCTCGGTCGTGCGCGTGTGGGTCTCGTTGACTTCCAGCTTCATGCCGCCGTCCTCGTCCTGGCGCTTCAGCTCGAAGTTGACGAAGGCCGGATCGGGCTCGTCGCGGATCACGCGGCGCTCGCTCTTGGCGGCGTAGCCCGGGGCCTGGACGTGGAGCTGCTGGGGCTCGTCGTCGTCGTCGGCGTCGAGCACGTAGAAGCCCTCGCTGTCGGTGGTGGTGGTCTCTTCGCCGACGCGCACGGTGGCGCCGGGGAGGGGCTGCTGGGTCTTGGCGTCGGTCACGGTCCCCTTGAGGGTCGTGCTGCAGCCGCAGGCGAACAAGGCGGCCGCGCAGAGGGTGAGGTAGCGCATGGGAGTCTCCTGTCGGGCGGGATTGAGGGGTCCGTCGCGGGATCGCGCCCGGGGCGACGCGCGACGTGCTGCCGTGGCAGCGTTGAGAGGCAGTGAGCAAGCGGCCTGCCGAACACAAGTCCAATCAGCCTGGAACGAGGCGGTCGGTGATGGCTCGCCGTCCGCCACGCGCGACGCGCGGCCGCAGCGCCGTGCGCGCGCTCTCGCGGCGCCCGCGCCGCGAGGGCGCGCAGCTCGACCTCGCGCGGCGGCGCGCCTCAGCGCGAGCGCGCGGCGCCAGACCCGCGCGCGCGGCGCCTGCGCAGGCCGGGCGCGAGGCGTCCGTATGCAGGGACCGCGGCGTGCGCCGCGGTCCCAGCGGAGTCGATCAGCCGTTCAGGCGGTCAGGACTACTCCTGGTCCTGCTTGGGCTCCTGGTCGACGTCGTCGTCCCAGTCCTTCTCGGTCTCGCGGGGGGCGCTGGCGGGCAGGGTGCCCTTCGCCTTGCCCGAGTAGGCCGGGTCGTTGACCGCGAGGTGCAGCTCCGAGGTCAGGTTCGTGATCGCCTGCTCGTCACCGGCGGCGGCGACGTGGGCGATCATGTCCTTGCCACGCACGATCACCGCGCTGGGGGTGCACTCCTCGCTGGCCTCGTAGCGCAGCGGGGCGACGTAGAGGGCGTAGTCCTCGATCTTGCGCTGCTCGAGGAACTTCCGCATGCCCTCGAACTGCTGGGCGCGGGCCTCGGCGAGGCGCTCCTCGAGCTCCTCCTTCACGTCCTCGTCCTTGGCGCTCTCCCAGGTCTCCCGGGCGACGCGGACCTCCTCGGTCTCGCCGACGGCGACGAACACCCAGTTGACGTCCTTGTCCTTGAAGTCCTCGTAGAGCTTGGTGAACGGGGTGCTGGTGTCGCGCATGACCTCGCCGGTCTTGGCCATGAACGTGGGGTCGCGCTTGACGTCGAAGAACTTGATGACCGTCGCCTCGTCGTCCGCGATCTCCTTGTCGAGATACAGCTCCTCGCCGTCCTCGTTGATCAGCTTCAGGCCGGGCAGCTTGGTGCCCTTCTGCAGTTGAACGTGGTCCTTGGGCATGTCCAGGCGGTTCTCGCCCTGAGCCTGGGTCTCGTCGGTGTCCTGGGCGATGGCCACGCCGCCGAAGCTCACGGCCATGGCGAACGCGCTCACAATCGTCAAAGTGCGCATGGGGGTCTCCTATGAAAGGGGTCGTCTTGAGGTGGGAATGGGATCGCGCCGGTCCCCGGCGGGTGAAGTCCCCGAGGGGGACGGGCGCTTGGTAGGGAGCCCTACTGCACCCGCGGTGCCGAGGCGCAACCTCAAGCCGCGCGTGCTGCCAGGGTCGGCCCTGTCTCAGGGCCCTGGCTCGGCGCGTCAGGGGCGGCGCGCGCTCAGCGGCGCGCGCCCGCCGTGCGGTCCTCCGACGGCGCGCGGCCGTTGCGCGTAGCGGCGTCTTCGGCGACCTCGGGCGGCTCGCGCGTTGCTTCGTAGGCGGCCTGGGAGTAGACGGACGCGTCGGCGGCCGGTTCGGGCGGCTGGTCGGGCTCCGCGGGCTCTGCGGGCGCGCGCGGCTCCGCGCGCTCGTCGCGCGGCGTGGACCGCGCCCGGGGGGCGTCTCGCTCCGCGCGCGCGTCGCGGCGGGGCGCCTCGTCCTGTAGCAGCTCGCGCAGGCCCTGGGTCGGGTGCAGGTGCACGTCGCTCTGGGGGAAGGCGATACAGATCCCGGCCTCGTTGAAGCGCCGGTTGATCTCGTCGAGCAGCTCGTGCTTGACCGTGTAGCGGTGGCGCACGTGGGCCACGAACGCGCGCAGCTCGAAGTTCAGCGCGCTGTCGCCGAAGGCGTCGAAGAACGCCACCGGCTCGGGGTCGGCGAGCACGTGGGGGTGTCCGCGGGCCACCGAGAGCAGGATCTCGCGGGCGCGCCCGGTGTCCGAGCCGTAGGCGATCCCCACCGGGAGGCAGAGCCGGATCTCGGGGGAGGAGAGCGACCAGTTGATCACCTGGCCGGTGACGAACTCCTTGTTGGGAATGATCAGCTCCTTGTTGTCCCAGTCGGTGACCGTGGTCGCGCGCATGCGCACCCGGGTCACGGTGCCGCTCACCGGCGTGCCCGTGGTCTGGCCGACGGTCACCACGTCGCCCACGCGGATCGGGCGCTCCATGAGGATGATGATCCCGCTCACGAAGTTGGCGAAGATCTCTTGCAGGCCGAAGGCGAGGCCGAAGGTCAGGCCGCCGCCAGCCACTGAATGTTCTCCCAGCCGATCCCCAGCAGGGTCTTGATCGTGAGGTTGAGCCCGACGATCCCGATCAGGTAGCGCGCGCCCGTGCTGACCGCGTAGCCCACTCCCGGCGCCGAGGGGCAGCCGCTCGAGCAGCCCCATGCAGGAGCGCGGGAGGTTCTTGGCCAGGATCACGGTCAGCGTGAACAAGAGCAGGGCCAGGCCGAGGTCGGCCACCGTCAGCCGCTCGGGCAAGGCGTCCTCGCCGACGACGCCGCCGCCCTCGTCGCCCTCAGGCTGGGGGCGCCCGGGAGCCGGGCCTCGGACGCGCTGGGGTCGACGTCTGGGCGTCCTCGGACGCGGCTCTCGGCCTTCGGCCTCGGCCGCGGGGGCGTCGGCGCCGGGGGCCTCGAGCACCGAGCTCAGGTGGATGTGCGCTGCTGGGGCGGGAGCACCCGCATGGCGGGGTAGACCTGCAGGCGGTCGAGCTGCCGCAGCGCGGGGAGCGAGCTCGACCAGATCGCGTAGGTGCCCACGAGCAGCGTCAGGGCCAGACCCCAACGGATCAACTGGCGGACCTCGGCGTCGGGGAGGTAGGCCTCGAGGTCCGCGGGCTCGGGCTTGGCGTCGCCCTCGGCCACCTCCTCCGCGGGCTCGCGCTCGCGCTCCTCGCCGTCGTCCTCGTCGTCTTCGGCGGGCGCGTCCTGGGACTCGCGCTCCTGCTGCTCGGCGCGGGCCTCGGCCACGCGCCGCGCGTGGCGCAGCTTGGCGAGGGTGATCCAGCGCTGGAGCGCGGCGCGCACGAGCAGCGCGCCAGTCACGAGCACGGCGGTCAGCCCCAGGCGGTGCATGAGCTGGATCCCGGAGTAGGCGTAGCCCTCCAGCGCCAGGGCCAGGAGCACCAGGGGCAGCGCCACCACCGCGAGGTACCAGCCCCAGCGCACCCGGAGCAGGAGCCCGTCGGGGTGGCGTTGGCGCAGGCTGTTGAGCAGGGGGCCGCCGGGGCGCAGGGTCACCCCGAGGATCGCCGCCGTCGCCAGGGCCTCGACCGCGAAGGCCAGGAGCCCCAGGGAGTCGGCGAGCTCGGTCCGGGTCTGCCGCTCCATGGACACGACCACGAAGCTGGCCACGGCGAGCACGGGGACGAACCACACCAGGTGCCGGCGCAAGGCCTGGCGCGGCGCCGCGCGCCAACGGAACAAGGAGCCGATCCCGTGGGGCGCGGCGAGGGTGAACACCACCCCGCCGGCGAACAGGACGAGCGCGACCGCCATGAGGCCGGTGGCCACGGACTTGGCCACGAGGAGCTGCCGCGGCGGGGCGAACAGGAACCCGGCCGCGCCCAGGACCAGCCAGGGGATCGGAGCGGCGCGCAGGGCGACCCAGCCCAGGCACAGGGGCGCGAGCCAGGGGGTGTCCTCGTCGCTCCAGGCGACCTCCTCGGCGCGCAGGAGCTGGGCGTGGGAGGCGCGGAAGCCGACGACGATCCCCGCCGCGCCGAGCACCCACAGGAAGCCCCACCACCACCCCGCGCGGAGCTGCTCCAGCGAGCGCTCGAGGGCGAGGCTCCAGTTGCCGCCCTCGCGGTAGAACGCGAGCCCGTCCAGGGCGTCCTGGACCTGGAACCCGCTGAGGCCGTCGCTGCTGCGCAGCCAGAGGATCCGCTCCTCGAGGAACCCGCGGTACTCGCGGGTGGCCTGGGCCAGCTCGTCGTTGGCCCGCGCCAGCTCCGCGAGGCAGCTCCCGAGGAGCGCGTAGTCGTCGAGGAGGTCGTCGACCAGCTCGCGCTGGGTCGAGAGCAGCTCGCGCGCGACCGGGCGCACCGCGGAGCGGTTGGCGGCGGGCAAGCTCTGCAGCAGCGCCTCCAGGCGCAGGTCCAGGTCGCTCAGCTCGCGGCGGACCTGGCGCAGTTGGATCCGCTCGTACTGCACGCGGGCGGTCTCCTCGCGCCAGCGCTCGGCCTCACCCTCGAGCGCCGCGGCGTCGAGGGTCCGGTTGAGCTCGGCGTGCAGCAGGCGCCCCAGGGCCTTGGCCAGCCCCGCGGCCTGGATCTGGCTGAACACCAGGCTGAAGGAGTCGCGGACCTCCCGCAGTTGGGAGCGGCGGCGCGCCAGGCGCTCCTGCTTGGACTCGAGGCGGGCCACGGTGCCCTCGGCGCCGGCGCGGCGCGCGGCGAGCTCGAGGTTGCTCGCGGCCAGGTGGGCCATGGACGGGCTGAGGGCCAGCGCGCGCTGGCGCAGCAGGCTCGCGCGCTCCTCGGTGCGCTCCGCGGCGGCCTGGCGCAGCTCCGCCAGCCGCGTATCCCAGGCCTCGGCCGCGCCCTGGGCGCGGCGCAGGCGGCGCTGGGCGAGGTCCAGGCGAGCCTGGAGCAGGTCGCGTCGCGCGTCGTAGCTCGAGACCTCGGCCTCGAGGGTCTGGACCTCGGTCTCCAGCCGGCGGAGCTGGGCCTGGGCGTGCATGCTCCGCGCCTCGTGCAGCACGGGGTGGATCTCGGCGGCCTCGCCCTCGAGCTGCAGCAGGCGCTCCCGGGTGAGGGCCGACTCCTGGCGCGCCGCGGCGATCCGGCTGGGGGCGTCCACCCGGCGCTCGCCGCGGAACTCGACTGCGGTGCGCAGGCGCTCCACCTCGGCCCGCGCCTCCTGCAGCTCGCTGGTCGCGGCGTTGGCCGCTTGCTGGGCCACGTCCACGGTGTCGGCCTCGGCGACCTCGGGCAGCGCCTCCTCGACCTGGCCTGGGGCCACGGCCTCGAGCTCGACCTGCACCCGCTGCAGGTCGTCGGGGGCGCGCTCGCGCAGCTCGACGAAGGTCCGGCGCTGCTCGGCGAGCTGCGCGGCGCGGCGCAGCTCGGCCTGGGCCTCCAGGTAGTGGCTGCGCGCCTCCTCGGTCTGGGCCTCGGGGAGCGCGAGGTCGTCCAGGCTCTTGAGGTGCGAGGCGACCTCGGCGACCGAGAGCGCGTCGTCGCCGGCGAGGGCTGCCGGCGGCGGCTCGACGTCCTCCTCCTGAGCGAGGGCGAGGGGGCCCAGGGTCAGGGCCGCGAAGAGCACGACGGTCAGGCGCACGGGGTCACTCCTGTGAGTTCGCTCCCCAGGGCGGCGCGTCCGCGGGAGGTGTGGAAGGCGGCGAGGAGCGCGAGGCCCAGGAGGGCCAGCGCGACCAGCGCCCGGCTCCGGGCGAGGGTCGCCAGGTCGATCACCCGTGGCGCGGGGATCGCGGGGTCCGGGGGCAGGCCGTGCTCCCGGGCGAGGACCTCGAGCTGGCGCAGGTTCACGAGGGGCACCCCCGCGCGCAGGAGCGCGCTGGCGACGCTGCCCTCGCGCAGCCCGAGCTGAGGGGCGTCCGCGGGCAAGGTCAGCCCGGGGGCGAACTCGCCCAGGCCTTCGGCGCCGCCGACCGAGGCCGCGGCGCCGCCGACGTTGACGTAGGCGGCCAGGGGCGCGCCGCCCCGAGCCTCCTCGTAGCGCTGGAGCCGCGCCGCCGCGGCGTCGGCGAGGGTGGCGCGGGTCAGGTCCTCGAGGTCGTTGCGCGCGATCGCCGCCTCGAGCGCGGCGCGCCCCGCAGGCGAGAGCCCGGCGGCGTGATCCTCGGGGCCGCCCAGGGACGCGCCCAGCGAGCGGCCGCTGATCCGCCCGCGGGTGTGGAGCGCGCGCTCCATGTCGATCCACAGCCACGTGGGGCGGTTGGCCCCCCACTGGGAGGCCGCGGCGCTGCTGATCACCAGGGGCTGGGCCTCCAGCGCGTCGAGGGCGGCCCAGGTCGCGAGGTTCAGGGCGGGGAACGAGCCCGAGCACGAGACCGCGACGCGATCCCCGGGGCGCACGCCGGCCCGCCAGAGCTGAGCCGCGATCACCGCCGCCCAGCGCGGGTCGAGGGAGCGGCGCTTGGCGGCGAGGCTCCCGCTGACCGAGGTGACCTCGGTGTGGACCTCGCCCATGAGCGCCGTGGGTTCGGCGCCGGCGATCCCGCGCGCGGCGGCCTCCTCGGCCAGCGCGGCCTGGCCCAGCGCGGCGCGCTCGACGGCGTCGCGCAGCCGCGCCTGGAGCTCGGGCGGCGCGGTCCGCGGCCAGCGCTCCACCGCCCAGGTGGCCGCCAGGGCCAAGAGCACGAGACCGACCAGGACGCCGGGGCTCACGCGCTGGGGTCGCCAGTAGACGCGCTTCATGCGCCCCACCCCGCGCGCTCCCAGCCCGTGCCGGGGGCGAGGTCTCCGGCCACCGCGATCAGGGTCAGGCGGGTCAGGCACGCGCCGAGGAGGATCCCGCCCAGGGCCGGGCCCGGACCGTCGCGGTCGAACCACAGCGCGATCAGCCCCGGGATCACGTGGCCCACCGTCGTCAGGCCCACGACCCCTGGCGCGTCGCCCAGCGCGCTCGTGGGCAGGGGGTAGCCCGGCGCGACGTGGTCCAACAGGCTCCCCAGGAGGAAGCCGATCAGGAGCGTGAGCACGGTGCGCCGGCGGCCGAAGATCAGGAGGTAGACCGACGCCGCGTTCACCGCGAGGTAGGCCAGGCTCGCCACGAGCAGCGTGCCCAGGAGCGACTCCGGGTGCGGCAGGAACAGCGCCAGGTAGCCGGGGACGACGAACCCGCCGGTGGACAGGCCGCAGCCCTCGGCCAGCGCGAGGGCGACCACGAGCCCGATCCCCACCGAGAGCATGAGCAGTTGCGGGTCGATCACGGGGCCTCCGCCTGGCTCGTGAGCCAGTCCGCGAGCTCGAGGCCGAGCTCCTTGGTGTTTCCGATCCCCACCACGAGCACCCGCTGCGGGTCGCCCTCGAGCTCGAAGCCAGCGCGGCGTGGGCTCGCTCTAACGCCTCAGGCCGGCGCCCGCAGGCCGCCCCGCCGCGCGCGCTCGAGCCGCCCTCGGCGCGAGGCGCAGGCGAAGAGCTGCCAGCCGCCGCCGAGGAACAGGGCGCGGGTGACTGCGGCCAGCCATGGCTTGCCTCCCCCAGGGCCGTGCGCGGCGCGCGGTCGCGGCGTCCGCTGACCGGGGGCAGGGCCGCCGTGCACTCGAGGTGGCGCGCGAGGCGGCCGCGCGCCAGGCCTCAGGCTCGAGCTCAGGTCGTTGGCGGCGAAGGCGTCGGCGGGCGACCTCGCGTCCGTCGAAGTGCTGAGGTCGAGGTCTGGGCGGCTACTGACCTCGAGGGCGGCGGCGCGCATGCCGGCCAGCGCGGCGCGCGGCGCCGAAGGTCCGCGCGCCGCGAGGGCCAGGGCCACGTTCTCGGGGTGCGTCCCCGGGGGGAAACCCTGGAGCTCGGCGGGGGACACCGCCTCGAGGCCGGCCCCGAGTCGGGAAGCGTCGCGGTCGCGGCAGGCGGCGGCGAACACGCCGACGCGCTCTCGCTCGGCGGTGTAGAGCCGGCCGCCCCGGGGGTCGTGCCCGCCAGGGCCAGGGCGACGTCGTCGACACCGGGGCCCGTGACCTCCAGGTGGTCGGGGCGCGCGTTGGTGATCGCCGTGGTGCTCTGCGATCTCGAGCTCGCTCAGCGCCTGCAGCCGCGGCTGGAGCGCCATGCACTCCACGACGAGGCCTGCGCGCCCCAGGCCGCCGCGCGGCCAGGCCGCCTGCTAGAGCACGCTCGGGGTCCCCAGGCGGCGCACGGGCGGCTCGCGCCCTGCGGGGTCTATGAAGCGGGCCTGGGTCCCGGTGGTCTTGGCGGCGCAGGTGCATGCGCCGCCAGCGCGCAGGCCGGCGGCGATCAAGCGTGACGCTTGGACTTGCCGCGGGTGCCGTTGACGTACACCGCACGGGCGGCGATCTCGCCGGACAGCGAGACGCCGCGCTGGTGCGCCAGCGCGCACAGCGCGAGCGCGGAAAGCGCTCCGAGGGTGAGCGGGATCATTCGGCTGAAAGCGCGGCCCACAGCGCCTCGGCGGCCTCGGCGCTCGCTTCGGTCTGTTTGGCGCGCAGGCGGCCCTTGGCGTCGAAGGCGAAGGCGACGGTGGCCTCCTCGGCGACCCCCAGCCCGCGGAGGAGGCGGGCTGCGCCTCTCGTCGAGGAGCAAGAGCGGATCCTGCCCAGGGGTCATTTCCTCCGCCATGCGCTCGCGGGCGGTGTCGGCGAACCAGCTCACCGATGTCCTCGAGGGAACACCACGCGCCCGCGCTCGGCGTCGATCCCTGGCTGAAGGGCTCGCTCCAGGCGTTCTGGGCGTCCTCGTTGGAGAGGGTCAGGGCAGTGACCACGAGGATCAGGCCCTTGGGTGCGCTGAGCTCGCGCAGCGTGCTCCGCTGGCCCGGGTCGCTGAGGGTGGTCTCGGGGCAGCGCGACGCGCAGGGCTGTCGCTCGCCAGGGCAGGTCGCCGGAGTCCTGGGACTCCGCTCGCGTCGGTCGGCGCCTCCTCCTCCACGCTCCCGGGGCACACCGAGCCCGCGACCACCGCCGGTTCGGGCGCGGTCGTTCTCGAGGCGCCGTGCAGGCGGTCAGGCCGGGCGGCACGATCAGGGCACAGGTGGTTGCGAGCAGGCAAACGGAGGCCTTCGAGGCCGCGTCGGAGGCTGGAGCGTTCGTACCCTCCCTCTTGCAAAGGCAGACAAGAGGCCCTAGCCGCTAGGGTCCAAGGCCTTTAGAGGTTGGACACGCCCGCGATCAGGGACACTCTCAGCGCGTCATGGGTCAACCCTGTCTCCCCTCCCCACAGCCCCCACACGGCAGCCGCGGGACTTAGGTGTCTCTGGGGCCGACGCATCCGCCCTCCTAGACAGAGGTACACCGCGTGCAAGGATCCGAGTCCACACCAACGCGCCCCCGCGGCGGGAGCTAGATCCACTGAACGCCCCTTTCAGCACCCCGAATTTGGTCCACAATCTCCCGGCAGCGGCCAACACCACCGCCAGCGGCTCGCGCCCAGCCCAAAGGACCTCCATGCTCGACGACGACGACGCCTCCGAACGCAGCCCGATCCGGGTCCTCCTGGTCGAGGACAACGACGACGACGCCTTCTTCATCGAGGACGTCCTGCAAGACGGCCTCGACGTCGCAGGCTCCGACCCGGAGCCCGTGACCCTCGTCCGCTGCGAGACCCTCACGGACGCCAAGTCCAAGGCGGGGAACTCCGACGTCGTCTTGCTCGACCTCTCGCTCCCCGACAGCAACGGCCTCGACACCTTCACCGAGCTGCGGGCGGCGGCCCCCGAGCTGCCGATCGTGGTCCTCTCCGGCCGCGACGAGGCCCAGCTCGGCGTGGACTGCGTCAAGCAGGGCGCCCAGGACTACCTCTCCAAGAACACCGTCGACGGCGCCACCGTGTCCCGCGCCCTGCGCTACGCGGTGCTGCGCAGCTCGCGCGTGCAGCGTCCCCGCGCCGGCCAGGAGCGCTTCGTCACCGCCCTGGAGCAGAGCGCCGAGGCGCTGCTCGTGCTCGACCTCGACGGGCGCCTGCTGTACGCGAACCCGCGCGCGATCGCGGGCTTCGGGCTGGACTACACCCCGGAGCCCGGGACCAAGGTCGGGTCCGAGAGCCCCGTCGCCTGGGCGGGCGACGACGTCGACGCCACCTTCGGGCACACCGTGTGGGACGGGCGCCTGGCGCGCCTCGTGACCCTCGACACCCCCGACGAGACCCCGCAGCCCGGGCCGCGCCTCGACGTCAACCAGCCTCTGATCGAGGGCTACGACTTCGAGGGGCTCATGAGCGCGAGCCCGACCATGCGCTCGGTGTTCGCGACCTGCGAGCGGGTGTCCCCCAGCCCGGCCACCGTGCTCTTGCTGGGCGAGACCGGCACCGGCAAGGAGCTGATCGCCCGCGCGATCCACGCGCGCTCGGCGCGCAAGGGGCCCTTCGTCGCGGTCAACTGCGGCGCGGTCCCCGAGTCGCTGATCGAGGCCGAGCTGTTCGGCCACGAGAAGGGCGCGTTCACCGGAGCCAACGAGTCGAAGCCGGGTCTGTTCCGTCAGGCCAACGGCGGGACCCTGCTCCTGGACGAGGTCGCCGACCTGTCGTCCGCTGCGCAGGTCAGCCTGCTGCGCACCCTGCAGGAGCAGAAGGTGCGGCCCGTGGGCGGCGCCAGCGAGATCCCGGTCAACGTGCGGGTGATCGCGGCGACCAGCGGTGACCTGTTCCAGAAGGTCGAGCGCGGCGCCTTCCGCTCGGACTTGCTCTACCGCCTGGACGTGATCCGGGTCGAGGTGCCCTCGCTCCGCGACCGGCCCGAGGACGTGATCCACCTCCTGGGGCACTTCCTGCGCCAGCAGAGCGAGCGCTACGGCATGGAGGCGCCCGAGATGAGCTCGGCGTTCCTGCAGGCGGCCCTCGAGTTCCCCTGGCCTGGCAACGTGCGTCAACTGCAGAACCTCGCCGAGCGCGTGGTGCTGACCGCCCCCGAGTGCATGACCGGGCGGCAGTTCCACGAGCTCGTGCGGCCCTACCAGCCGGCCTCCGTCGGCACCCAGCAGTCCGGCGCGGGGGTCGACGCCGAGGCGCTCGCGGACACCTACGACAACTTCATGGACCACATGGAGAAGCTCTACTTCGAGGAGCTCCTGCGGCGCTCGTCGGGGCGTGTGCAGGAAGGGGCGACCCTCGCAGACATTTCCCGGCGGACGCTGCTGCGCAAGATGAAGAAGCACCGCCTGGACAAGGACGAGTTCCGCTGAACCTCCCTCGCGTGAGCCTCGACGACGCGGACGGGACCCCCGCCCGCGCGCCCCTGGGCTGCGCGCTGTTCGCCGCGCTGCTCCTGGTCACGAGCCTGCTCGGGATCCAGGCGCAGGTGCCCGGCTTCGGAGCCCTCGTCGCGGACTCCCCGCGACGGGTCACCAGCGCGCTGGGCGTCGCGCTCCTCGTCTCGGCTCTGATCGGGCTGGCGACGGAGCGTCGCCGCCTCAGCGCGGGGTGCAGGAATCGGGGCGCTCCTGCTGGGGTTGCTCGGGCTGACGCAGTTCGGCCTCGGGGTCGATCTCCCCTGGGACTCCTGGGTGTTGCCGGGGAGCACGGCTTCCCGGTCGCCGATGTCGTTGACCACGGCCTGCGTGCTGTTGGCGCTCAGCTCGGGGGCGCTGATCCTCGCGCGCCGCGGCCGACTGACATCCAGCGCTCCGTGGTCGCCCTGCTCGGGATCAGCGCGATGGTCGTCGCGGTGATCACGCTCTGGGGGTTCGTCGCGCACTCCGAGGCGACCTACGGCTGGGGCCACTTCGCGCGCATGAGCCTCTACACCACGGAGTGCGTCACCGCCCTCGCCGTGGGCTACACGATCACGGCGCTGCGCGGAGGCGACGTGGACGGGCGCGCCCTGGCTAGCGGCACCGTGGCCCTGTTCGCCGTGTTCGGGCTCTGGCAGGCCCAGGTCATGGCCGAGCGCCGCGAGCAGCTCGACACCTGTCGGCTCCGGGCGAAGGAGGCCGCGGCCATGGTGCAGCGCGAGATCGCTGACCGCCTGGGCGCGCTCGAGGCGTTCACCCAGGTCACCGCGGCCCCGGAGGGGTGGGGCAGCGGACACGGCTTCGACGTCGCCGCGGGGCGGCTGCTGGAGGAGGTGGGGATCCAGCAACTGTGGTGGCTGGACCGCGAGTCCGAGTTGCTGTGGTCGCTGCCCAGCGGGACCCCGTTCGCGCTGGACCCCAGCGATCCGCGCTGGGGGACCCTCGAGCTCGCGGCGAACCGGGGGCGCTCGGCGATCTCCACCGTGTTCGACGGCGCCCGCGGCGAGCGGGCGATGTTCATCGCGGCGCCGCTCAAGCTCGCGCGCGTCCCCGCCGCCGCGGGCTCGCCTCAAACTCAGGGAGTGCTCGTGGGCTCGCTCAACGCCAGCCACCTCGCCCGCCGCGAGCGCAACGCCCAGCGAGCCAGCGGCTACGTCCTCGTCGTGGAGAACGAGGGCTCACCTCTGGCGGGGAGCGCGGCGGAGGAGGCTTGGGAACAAGGCTGGGAGGCGAGCGAGTCCTTTGGGGTGGGAGGTCGAGCGTGGACCGTACGCCTGTGGCCGAGCAAGGAGCGCCTGCTCGCCGTGCGCTCGCTGCTGCCGGAGATCGTGCTGGCCCTGGGGATCGTGCTCTCGCTGGGGTCCTCGGTCCTGCTCCAGGTCGGTCAGCGCGCCCAGCGCCAGGCCGAGCTCGCGTACGCCGCGCGCGCCGACGCGGAGCAAGCGCGGAGCGAGGCCGAGCGGCACCGCACCGCCGCCGAGCGCGACGCCGCCGAGCTCGCGCGGATCAACGAGAAGCTCGAGGTCGAGATCCAGGTGCGGACCGAGCACGAGGTCGAGCTGCGCCGGCGGCGCGAGGAGCTCCTGCGCTCCAACGCCGACCTGGAGCAGTTCGCCTACGTCGCCGCCCACGACCTGCGCTCCCCCCTGCGCGCGATCACTCAGCTCGCGGGCTGGATCGCGGAGGACCTCGGCGACAAGCTGCAGGGCGAGCCCAAGGAGAACATGGACCTGCTCCTGGCCCGGGTGAACCGCCTGGACATGCTCCTCGACGGGCTGCTGAGCTACTCCCGGGTGGGTCGCCGCGCCTACGACCTGGAGGTCGTCGACCTGCAGAAGGTCGTGGACGACCTCGGGCTCGTGCTCGACGTCCCCGAGGGGATCGAGGTGCGCAGCGCCCGCGCGCTGCCCACGGTGGAGACCGTGCGCGTGCCCCTGGAGACGGTCCTGCGCAACCTCGTGGGCAACGCGATCAAGCACCACGACCGCGAACACGGCCAGGTCGTGATCGACTGCGAAGAGCTCGAGCGCGAGTACCGCTTCGTGGTCGAGGACGACGGCCCGGGGATCCCCGAGCGCTACCGTGAGAAGGTGTTCAAGTTGTTCAGCACACTCAAACCTCGAGACGAGGTCGAGGGGAGCGGCATGGGCCTGGCGATCGTGAAGAAGAAGGTCGAGCGGCTGGGCGGGAGCGTCCGTTTGGAGGACTCGTCCCTCGGTCGCGGGACGCGCTTCGTGTTCACCTGGCCCAAGCGCCCGCAGACGGCGCGCCTGCGCACCCTCCCCAACCCCTTGCCTGCCGGAGACCTTGCATGACCGTTCCCGAGACCGTGACCCTCCTGATCGTCGAAGACGACGAGGTCGAGGCCAAGGGCATGCGCCGCGCGCTGGGGAAGGCACGCATCGCGAACCCGGTGATCTTCGCCAAGGACGGCGTCGAGGCGCTGGAGGTCCTGCGCGGTGAAGAGGGTCACGACCCGCTGACCAAGCCCTACCTCGTGCTCCTCGACCTGAACATGCCGCGCATGGGCGGGATCGAGTTCCTGGCGGAGCTGCGCGAGGACCCGATTCACAAGGACGCGCTGGTCTTCGTCCTCACGACCTCCAAGGAGGAAGAGGACCGCGTCCGGGCCTACGACCACAACGTCGCCGGCTACATCGTCAAGAACGACTTCGGCGCGGGGTTCCTCAAGGTCCTGGAGCTGATCCAAACCTATTGGAGGGTCGTGGAGTTCCCGCTATGAGCGCGCCGCTGTTGATTCTCCTGGTCGAAGACGACGAGGTCGACCGCAAGGTCGTCGCGCGCACGCTCAAGCGCGCCGAGCTCGAGGCGCAGATCACCGAGGTGGGGAGCCTCGGCGAGGCGCGCGCGGCGCTGCAGAGCGAGGAGACCTTCGACTGCGTCCTCCTCGACTTCCGCCTCCCCGACGGGGTGGCGCTGGAGCTGCTCGCGGCCGACGACGAGGACGAGAGCTGGGCCGGGGTTCCGGCGCCCGTGGTCGTGCTCACCGGGCACGCCGAGCAGGCCCTGGCCGAGAAGTGCCTGCAAGCCGGCGCCCAGGACTACCTGGTCAAGGGCAGCTTCGACGACGACGCCCTGGCGCGCGCGATCCGCTACGCCCGCGAGCGCTGGCGCTTGAACCGCAGCCTGAAGCAGAAGGCGCGGGAGCTGCGCCGGACCAACGTCGAGCTGGAAGAGTTCGCCTACATCGTGTCCCACGACCTCCAGGAGCCGCTGCGCACCGCGAGCCGCCTCGCCGTGCGCCTGGGCGAGCACTCCGCCGACGTGCTCGACGACCGCGGGCAGGAATACCTCCGCCGGCTGAACGCGGCGACCCAGCGCATGAGCGCGCTGATCCGCGACCTGCTGACCCTGGCGCACGTGGGCAACGTCGACGCCAGCCAGCAGCGGGACCTGGACCTGCAGATCGAGCTGCAGTCGGTGCTCGAGGACCTGGAGGAGCGGATCCGCTCCAGCGGCGCGACCGTCGAGCTCGGGGAGCTGCGCCCGGTGCGCGGGGTCCCCTCGCTGATCCACCAACTGCTGGTGAACCTCGTGGGCAACGCGCTCAAATACCACAAGCCCGACGTCCCGCCGCGGGTGCACGTGAGCTGCTCACGCAAGCGCCGGGGTGGGTCCTGCTCGAGGTGCGCGACGAGGGGATCGGGTTCGAGCCCGAGCACGCGGACCTGGTGTTCATGCCCTTCAAGCGACTCAAGCCCAAGGCCTACGAAGGCACCGGGATCGGGCTCCCGATCTGCAAGAAGATCGTGGAGCTGCACGGGGGGCGGATCAAGGCCAGCGGCGCGTCGGGCGAGGGGGCGACGTTCTCCTGCCTCCTGCCCGCGCCGCTCCGGCCCGACTCCAGCAAGCGCCTCGGGACCGAGGTCGCCGAGGAGAGCCGGTCTGAGCCGGGTCGGCGCGCCGGTGCGCAGCCGCCGCGTCGTGAGCGTATGCAACTGCCTGCGACCGGTTCGGTCGCAGGCAGTCGTTCAGGCGGGTCTCGCTCGGGCGGCGGCGCCCGCAGCGCGGAACGTGTTGGCCAAGAGGCCGAGCACGAACACGATCGCGAACACGACGAACAGGATCTTGGCGATCCCTGCAGCCGCACCGCGATGCCTCCGAAGCCGAGGACAGCGGCGATCAGCGCCAGGGCGAGAAACGTTAGTGACCAGTACAACATGGTGTGCTCCTTGTGAGTTCGAGCCAGCGAACGGCGAGCGCCGTGCCAGCTCCGGGTGGGTTGTCTGGCGGTCATGGTGCAAGCCGTACGCCGAGGCCTAAGTCGCGTGACGCGGAGGCTCGCCTGAGTTCTCGGGTCAGCGCTGTCGCTCCCACGTCACGTCCGCGCCGCGCGTGGGCGCTCCTCGCCTGCCTGTGGCTCCTGGGCTCGTGGCAGGTCGGGGCTCAAGACGCGATCCCTCCCAAACCGGGCAACGCCCGAGCGCCGACGGCGACGACGGAGGCGAGGTCGACCCCGAGGACCGCGAGCCCGAGTACGGCGACCAGCCCGCGGATCTGGGCGAGGACGGCGGCGACCCCGCGCTCCCCGACCCGATCGACGAGCCCCTCGAGGGGTGCACGAAGAGACCCTGGAGGAGGTCGAGCGCGAGCGCGCCTGGGGCGCCGGGGACGACGGCCACCGCACCTACCTCGCGGGGGAGGCCGTGGACACCGAGGTCCTGGGGACCAGGTCGAGCTGCCCAAGCGCGACCGCGGCAAGGTCCTGGCGATCTCGCTCGGGATCAGCGCCTACGCACCCACCCTGGGAGGCAACACGCTCCTGCCCTTCGTGGCGCTCTACGGGCTGTATCGCAATCAAACCCACCACCTGCGCGTGCTGGCGAGCGGCGTGTTCAACGAGGTCGACTACGACCGCTCCTTCGACGGGCCGCTCCTGGCCGCGCACCTGGAGAGCTACACGGTGCCGGTGCCGAGTCAGGAGGTCAGCCGCGGACGTCAGGTGCGCGCCAGCAGCCTCTACTGGGGCGACGGCTCGGCGTGGTTGGGCGGGGGGTACCGCTGGCGGCTTCCGCCCTATGCCATCGACAACGACCTGCGGGTCGGGCTCTACTACCGCGCGGGGTTCGAGTACTACAAGGACTCGAGCGACACCCCGACGGGCTGGTGCTGCCAAGGACACCCTGGCCCACGGGATCCAGCTCCGGGTGCGCGCCGACTCCCTGCTGCGGAACCTCATGGAGCTGCCCCACCTGGGGTGGGCGGCCGGGTTCGACGTGTCCTTCGTGCGGCGCGACCGCTGGCGGGACTTCGGCAACCCGATCAGCGGCACGACCGTGGACTCGGAGGACACCCGGGACGCCCTCAAGATCTCGGCCTACGATGCTCGCGGCCCTGCCGCTGCCCGGGCTCTCGGAGCGGCACCGCCTGCTCGCGCGCGTCTACGGCGGCTGGGCCCCCGAGGGCAACCTCGATCGCTTCAGCGCGTTCCGGGTGGGGGGCGGGCCGATACCCACCGAGTCCTACGACCTGGCGCGGGTGCCCTTGCCCGGGGCGCTGTTCGACCAGTTCCCCCTCGAGCGCTACGTGATCACCTCCCTCGATGCGCTTCGAGCTGGCGTTCTTCAGCTTCGTCCACGGGCGCGCGAGCTTCCTGCGCGCGCGCAGCGCGACCCGCGACCAGCGGGGGACGTATGCGGACCTCGAGGGGGTGACCCTGTCGGCGGGCTTCACCACGGGCTTCGTGTGGGAGTCGCAACTGTTCTTCGAGGTGACCCAGGACCTCAACGGTGTGACCCGCGACGGCACCGGCGGCACGACGTTCCTCCTCCAGTGGTCCAAGAGCTTCTGACCCGCGGGCCCCGCCCCGCGCACTGCACGGGACGCGCGTGTCCCTTCGTGAGGCAAGGCCGACGCAGGCGTGTCCTAGAACTGCCTCAGAGGACAGCGCTTAGCTTCGGCACGGGATCTGCGACTCCTGAGAAACACCCCCAGGAGCCACTCATGCAGACCCTCGACCCTCGCAACTTGACCGGAGAGCAGCTCGGCACCCTCGAGCGCTTGACCCAGGCGTGCCTGGACCTCGCTCGTATCGATCGCGAGGCTGCGCGCAAACTCGAGGGCCCCGCGGCGCAGCTCCACCCCCGCGGCGCCGCGGGGTTGCTCAAGACCTTCGCCAGCGAGGCGGAGCGCGCCAGCGTCCGCTTGGCCGACCTGGCCGCCGTCGGCGACGCTCGAGCCCTTGGCGGCCGGAGCTGGGGCGACGTCGCCGCCGACTTCGAGGGAGCCAACGGCTACGCGGTCCTGCTCGAGGTCGAGCAGGCCCACGGGCGGCTGGTGCAGCTCCTGGGCGAGAAGGTCCTGGCCCACGCCGACGACGGCCTGGGCGCGACCCTGCTCCAGGAATACGCCAAGGCGACCGCGATCTGCGACCGCGTGCGCTCCCTGCGCGTGGCGTCCCGCGAGCCCCTCGCCTCCTGAACCCCACCTCCTGAACCCCTCCCCCCCAGAAAGGAAGAAACCCATGGAGACTCTGCTCGACCTGAACCAAACCACCATCGAGGCTGCCCAGGACCTGGTCCGCTACACCAAGGGCAGCGCCGACTTCTACCGTGAGGCGGCTGGCGTCGTGAAGAGCCCCGTGCTCGAGCGCGCCTTCCGCAACCTGGCCGAGACCCGCGGCCGTCACAGCGGCGAGCTGGGCAGCCACCTCAAGCTCAACGGCGCCGAGGTGCCCGAGACCGCGAACCTGCGCGACCGCATGCACGAGACCTGGACCAAGCTCCGGGGCATGCTCAACGGCGGCGACAACTACGTCCTGCTGATCGAGGCCGAGCGCGCCGAGGACCGGATCAAGGCTGCCTACGAGCAGTTGATCAAGGACACCGCCGGTTCCGCCCTGAGCCCGGTGCTGCACGCGCAGTACGCCGAGGTCAAGGCTTCCCACGACGAGATCCGCAACACCCGCGACATGTTCGCGGCCACCCGGTAATCGACCGGGCCGGGGGCTTCGGTCCCCGGCCCGCCACCGCACCGCACACCTGGAGACACCCACCATGTCCGCCCTGATCACCACCCCCTCGACCTACTCGCTCCCCGCGCCCGCGACCCTCCCGATCCGCGTGCCCTCGCTCCCCACGAACACCCACCCGGTCTACCTGGCCGCCAAGCGCGGGCTGGACGTGGTGGGAGCCCTGGCCGGGATCCTGCTGCTCTCGCCGGTGCTGCTGCTCGTCGCGCTCCTGATCAAGATCGATGACGGCGGCCCCGTGTTCTTCACCCAGACGCGCGTCGGCAAGGGCGGGCGGCTGTTCACGTTCTTCAAGTTCCGCAGCATGTGCGTCGACGCCGAGGCCAAGCGCGAGGCGCTGAAGGCGCAGAGCGAGGACGAGACCCGGTTCAAGATGAAGCGCGACCCGCGGATCACCTGGATCGGCGCCTGGATCCGGCGCCTGAGCATTGACGAGCTGCCCCAACTGTTCAACGTGCTGCGTGGCGACATGACCCTGGTCGGCCCGCGCCCCGCGATCCCGGAGGAGGTCCTGGACTACACCCCGGAGGACGCCAAGCGCCTGAACGTGGAGCAGGGTCTGACCTGCCTGTGGCAGGTCGGCGGACGCTCGCTCCTCGACTTCGAGCAGCAAATGGAGCTCGATCGCGACTACGTGCGGACCCGCTCGCTGTGGCTCGACCTCAAACTCCTCGTCCTGACCGTGCCCGCGGTGGCCACCGGACGCGGCGCCTACTAAGACACCCCCCTTCCCCCACCCAGCCGAGCCGCAAGCGGCGCGAGCGGCTCGGCCCGTCGGCCAGGGCCGTCGCGGGCAGCGACGGGGTACTTAGGGACACCCCCTCCCGGGAGGGGACGACGCTGTCCCACTCCTTGCATAACCCCACACACCGCCACTCTTCTCGGCTGGCCTCGGGCTTGCTCTCCAGGCGGGCGGAGGACCTAATGAACCGGAGCCAGACCACCACCGTCGACTCAGCCCGAGGCGAGCTCGTGCGCGATCGCCCCCTGCGGCGCAGCGAGTCCGGGCGCTTCGGCTTCGACCTGCCTCGCCGGATCGGCCCTTACCGCGTGCTCTCGCCCCTGGGGCGCGGCGGCATGGCGCAGGTCGTCCTGGCGCAGGACCCCGCCGGTCACCGCGTCGCGCTCAAGGTCCTGGACCCGATCGCGAGCAGCGACGAGGAGGAGGACCTCGCGCGGCTGCGGCGCGAGGGGCAGCTCCTGGGCAGCGTCTCGCACCCCAACGTCGTCGCCGTGGAGGCGATCGGCGTGTGCTCGACCAGCGGCCGCGGCTACCTCGCCCTCGAGTTCGTCGAGGGGTGGACCTCGCCGACCGGCTCGAGATCGGGCTGACCCGCACCGAGGCCCTGCACGTGCTCTACCAGGCCGCCCTCGGCCTGCGGGCCCTGCACGCGGCCGGGGTCGTGCACCGCGACCTCAAGCCCGCCAACGTGCTGCTGACCGCCAACGGCGAGGTGAAGCTCGTCGACCTGGGGATCGCGCTGGAGCGCGAGCAGTCCGCCCTGACCAAGACCGGCGAGGTGCTCGGGACTCCGGACTACATGGCGCCGGAGGTCGCGCGCGGCAAGCGCCCCACCCCGGCCGCGGATGTCTACGCGCTGGCGGCGACCGCCTACCGCCTGTTCGCCGGGCGCCCGCTGTTCGAGCTCCCCTCGCCGATCGCGGTGGTCCACGCCCACGTCAAGGACACCCCCCCGAGCTTCGAGGACCTCGACCCGCCCGTGAGCCCGGGCCTGGCGCGGATCCTCGACCGCTGCCTGGCCAAGGACCCCGCCCAGCGCCCGGACCTCGACGCGCTGCTCGACGCCCTCGAACCCATGCACCCCACGATCAGCCGCGAGCCGCACGCGCCCCGCACCGACCGCCGGGTGGACCGCCAGCCGACCTTCGACCGCGGCGAGCGCTTCCACCACTTCGTGCTCCTGGGCGAGCTGGGTCGCGGCGCGACCTCGATCGTCTACGAGGCCTACCACCTGGACCGCCAGGAGCGGGTCGCGCTCAAGACGCTGCACCCGGAGCGCATGGACGAGCGCGGGCGCGCGCGCTTCCTGCACGAGGTCAGCGCGCTGCGCACCGCGCGGCACCCCAACACCGTCGAGCTCCTGGAATACGGCCTGCACGAGGGGATCCACTTCCTGGCCCTCGAGCTCGTGGACGGCAAGCCGCTGAGCCGTTGGATCGCCGAGACCGACCGACCCCTGGCCGAGCGCCTCGAGCCGCTGCTCCTGCTCTGCAGCGCGGTGGAGGCCGCCCACCGCGAGGGCTGGTGCACCGCGACCTCAAGCCCGAGAACGTGCTGGTGACCGCCGACGGCCGGCCCAAGCTCCTCGACTTCGGCCTCTCGCGCTCGCTGCGGCGTAACGAGCGCGTGACCCTCACCTGCGACGTGCTGGGGACCCTGAGCTACATGGCGCCGGAGCAGGCCCGTGGCCGGAGCCGCACCGTCGACGCGCGCGCCGACGTCTACTCCTGGGCGCCATGCTCTACGAGGCGCTGACCGGGCGCCTGCCCCACTCGGGGACCGCGCAAGAGGTCCTGCTGCGGGTCGTGCACGAGCCGCCGGTCCGGCCCCGCCTGCTCGACCCTCGGGTGCCGCGCGCGGTGGAGGCGGTGTGCATGAAGGCCCTCGCCAAGGGCCGCGAGGCGCGCTACGCCTCGGCGGGGAGTTCGCCTCCGCCCTGCGCGCGGCGCTGAACAGCCTGCCGAACCCCGAGAGGCAGGGCGCAGAACGCCCCGACCCTGAGGCCTGCGCGGGTCGCGCCGACCGCCCACGACGACCCTTGCTGGGTCGTGCTCTGGAACGAGCACGCGGGCACGGTCCAGGCCGGACGCCCGGTGCTGAACTGGGCCCGGGTGCACGACCACGAGCTGGTGCGCACCGAGGGCCCCGAGCACGCGGAGGAGGCCGCGCGCCGCGCGGCGAGCGCGGCTGCACCGTGGTCGCCGCCGGCGGCGACGGGACCCTGCACTGCGTGGTCAAGGGCCTGCTCACCGCCGACGCCCCCTGCCCCGTCTGGGGATCGTGCCCCTGGGCACGGGGAACGACTTCGTGCGCAGCCTGAACTACCCCCAGGACGTGCTCGAGGTGCTCGCGCTCCTCGACCGCGGCGCCACTCGCCCCGTGGACGCGATCGAGGTCTCGACCCCCGAGGGCGAGCACGTGTGCCTGAACGTGGCCTCCGCCGGGGCCGCGGGCGCCCTGGCCGAGGAGATCGACGCCGCCAGCAAGCAGCGCTGGGGCCCCTTGGCCTACGTGTGGAACGGCGTCGCCCGCGCGCTGGGCGCGCAGCCCTTCGGCGTCGAGCTGCGCCTGGACGGGACGCTCGCCTTCCAGGGCGAGGCCCTGAACCTGGTGGTGGCCAACGGGGCCTTCGCCGGCGGCGGCTACAAGGTCGCCCCCGAGGCCCAGGTGGACGACGGCCTGCTCGAGGTGCACCTGATCCGACCCTGCGGGACCCTGCGCCGCTGTGACCTGGTCGCCCGGCTGGCCGCGGGGACCCTCGAGGCCAGCGACGTCGTCGAGAGCTTCCGCGCCCGCCGGATCGAGCTGCGGACCACGAGCGAGCAGCCCTTGAACCTCGACGGCGAGCCCGCCGGTCGCGCGCAGGCCTTCGGCTTCAAGGCGCGCTCCGCCGCGCTGCGGGTGATCGTGCCCTGAGGAGCCCCCGACCCGCCCCCCCCCTCCCGCTCCCTGGAAACACCGCTGGCATTCGCCTGGCGGCGCCGTAGCATCGGGCCCCTGAGCCGGAAAGGCGGGACCCATGCAGGTGGACGAGAAGACGGGCCTGGACGTCGAGGGGCTGCTGGCACAGCGCGGGGGCGAGGTCTACGACCTCCACGAGCGCTACATAAACCCGCAGTTCGTGAAGGTGCTGCAGACGATCAAGTTCGACCGGGGCTTCCGCTCCGGGCGCGGCGCCTACCTCTACGACGCCGAGGGCAACGAGTACCTCGACCTGATCAGCGGCTACGGGACCTTCAACATCGGGCGCAACCACCCGCACCTCAAGGCGACCCTCAGCCACACCCTCGGGCTCGACCTCCCGAACCTCGTGAAAATGGACGTGCCCCGGCTGGCCGGGCTCCTGGCGGAGAAGCTGGTGGCCTTGGCCCCCGAGGGCCTGGACCGCGTGTTCTTCGCCAACTCCGGGGCGGAGACGGTCGAGTCGGCGCTCAAGTTCGCCCGCGCCTACACCGGCAAGCCGGGGATCCTCTACGCCGACCACGCCTTCCACGGGCTGACCATGGGCGCGCTCTCGCTCAACGGCAGCGAGCAGTTCCGCGGACCCTTTGGCCCCCTGCTCGCCGACGCGCGCCCGATCCCCTTCGACGACCTGGCTGCGCTCGAGGCCGAGCTCAAGGGCGGCAAGGTCGGCGCGTTCGTGGTCGAGCCGATCCAGGGCAAGGGCGTCTACGTGCCCCAGCCCGACTACTTCAAGGAGGCCAAGCGCCTGTGCGAGAAGTACGGCGCGGTGCTGGTCATGGACGAGGTCCAGACCGGCTTCGGCCGCACCGGGACCTTCTTCGCCTGCGAGCAGTGGGGGGTCACCCCGCACATTCTGACCGTGGCCAAGGCGCTGAGCGGCGGCATGGTGCCCTCGGGCGCCGTGCTCTGCACCCAGGCCGTGCACAAGAAGACCTTCAACCGCATGGACCGCTGCGTGGTCCACGGCTCGACCTTCTACATGAACGACCTGGCCATGGCCGCGGGCCTGGCCACGCTGGAGGTCATGGAGCAGGAGCGCACGCTGGAGAACACCCAGCGCATGGGCGCGCTGCTCAAGCAGGGCCTCGAGGGGCTCAAGGCCAAGCACCCGATCGTGCGCGAGGTCCGCGGCCGCGGGCTCATGCTCGCGGTCGAGTTCGGCGAGCCCAAGGGCTTCCTGAACAAGATCGGGCGCAAGCTCAGCCAGGCGGTGGAGAGCGGGCTGTTCACCCAGGCCGTGGTCATGGCGCTCCTCGACGAGCACCGGATCCTGAGCCAGACCGCCGGGCACAAGGTGGACATCCTCAAGCTGCTGCCCACGCTCTGCATCAACGAGCAGGACGTGCAACGGATCGTCGACGCGCTGGACAAGACCCTCAGCTCGGCCAGCGTGACCGGGGCCATGCTCAGCATGGGCAAGAACCTCATGTTCCGCGGGCGCACCAAGTAGCCGCACGACCCGGCGCGCCCTCGCGGCGGGCCGGGGGCTGAGCTCCATGCGCGACCGACTCCTCGAAGCCCTGGCAGGGCTCGCGCTGCGCCGTCCCTGGTGGGTCCTGGCCGCGGCCCTGCTCCTGACCGCCGTCGCCGGCGGACTGGCGGCGACCCAGCTCGGGCTGGACTCGAACCAGGATCACCTGGTCGCCGAGGACCTCCCCTACCAGGAGCGCTTCCTCGAGTTCCTCGAGACCTTCGGCGACCGCGAGCTGCTCTACGTGGTGGTCGACGCCGAGGGGGACCTCCCCGCCGCGCGGGCGACCCTGGCCCAGGTGGCCTCGGACCTGCGCGCGCACCCGGAGCTGTTCGACCAGGTCTCGACCGGGCTCGACCCCCAGGCCCTGGCCGGGCGCGCGCTGCTGCTCGCCCCCGAGGCCGAGGTCGAGCGCCTCGCCGCCCACGCCGACGAGCTGGGTGAGCTCGCCCAGGGCCAGGGCTTCGTGGGCCTGCTCGAGCTCTGGACCCGCTTCCTCGGGCGGCCCCAGGCCGCGGAGGACGACCCCGAGCAGGCGCAGCTCGCCTTCGACTTCCTGCGCGGGCTCCTGGGCGCGCTCGAGGACCCGGCGGCCCACGACCCCCAGGCCCTGGTCGAACCCCTGCTCCCTGGGTTCGAGGTCCGCCGCGAGGACACCGAGCTGCGGGTCGGCGAGCTCCTGCTCCTGACCGCGGTCCCTCGCCGCGACTACGCCGAGCTGAACCCGGTCGAGGGCCCGCTGAACGAGGCCCGCGCCGCCCTCGAGCGCGCCCTCGCCGCGCACCCGGGCGTCGAGGGCGGGGTCACCGGGCGCCCGGCGATCAGCGCCGACGAGGTGCGCCGCACGAGCGAGGACACCGCGCTCTCGGCGCTCCTCGCCCTGGCGGGGGTGGCGCTGGTGTTCGGGCTGTTCTTCAAGAGCGTCGTGCGCCCGGCCTTGGCGATCGCCTCGCTGCTCGTGGGGATCGCGGCCACCGCGGGCTTCGCGACCCTCGCGATCGGCACGCTGAACTTCCTCTCCTCGGTGTTCCTGATCATTCTGATCGGGCTGGGGATCGACTACGCGGTGCACTTCCTCGCGCGCTACCAGGCCCTGCGCGCGGGGGGCGAACCCCTGGAGGCGGCGCTGCGCCTGGCCGTGCTCGAGAGCGGGCGGGGCAACGTCACCGCGGCCCTCTCGTCGGCGTTGGCCTTCTACAGCATGCTGCTCACCGACTTCCGCGGGCTCTCCGAGCTGGGGCTGATCGCGGGCACGGGGATCCTGCTCTGCTGCCTCACGACCCTGCTCGTGCTCCCGGCGCTGCTCGTGCTCTGCGACCGCTCGTCGCGCGCCCCGCGTCCGCTCCCGACCTTCGCCCGCCTCGAGCGCCTGCACTCGCGCCCGCAGCTGGTGCTCGTGCTCGTCGGGTTGACCTGCCTGCTCGGGGCCCCGGCGCTGCGCTGGTTCCGCTTCGAAGAGAACCTGCTGGCCCTGCAGGCGGACGAGGAGGAGTCGGTGCGCTGGGAGCGCCGGCTCATGGACGCCGAGGCCAGCACCTGGATCACCGCCTCGCGGGTCCCGACCCTGGAGCAGGCGCTCGAGCGCCAGGCCGCCTTCGCCGCCCTCGACTCCAGCGTGGTGGCGCGGGTCGAGGGACCCGGGGACTACCTCGGGCCCCGGGTCGAGGCGCGGCGGGAGGAGCTCGCGGCGATCGGCTCGCGGCTGGGTCCCCCGCCGCCGGTGCCCGGGTCCCTCGACCCCGCCGCGCTCCAGGACGCGCTCTTGAACCTCTCCGACGCCCTGAGCGCCGCGGCGGAGGGCGCGCTGCGCCTCGGCGGCGCCGCCGCGGACTACGTCGAGCCCCTGCTCGAGCTCGCCGACCGCGCCGACGCGCTCTCCTCCTCCGAGCTCGACGCCGGCGCCCTGACCCCGTTCCAGCGCGAGTTCTTCAGCGAGCTGCGCCGCCGCTTCGCGCGCCTGGGCGAGCTCACGCACCCGGAGCCCTGGACCGCCGAGACCCTGCCCCCGGCGATCCGCGAGCACTTCGTGGGGGACGACGGGTCGTTCGCGGTCTACGTCTACCCGACCGAGGACGTGTGGCACCCCCCGGCCATGGAGCGCTTCCTCCAGGCGACCCGGGAAGTCGACCCCGAGCTGACCGGCTCCACGGTCTCGGTGCACGAGGCGAGCTTCGTGCTCCGGGAGGCGTTCGAGGTCTCGACGCTGGTGACCCTGACCCTCGTGCTCCTGATCCTGGGCCTCGACTTTCGCGGGCGCGGCGCGCTCCTGGCGCTGGTGCCGCTGGTCCTCGGCGGGCTGTGGCTGGCCGAGGCCATGGGCGCGCTGGGGCTCTCGCTCAACATGGCGAACTTCTTCTGCGTCCCGATCCTGCTCGGGCTCGGGATCGACGACGGCGTGCACATCGTGCACCGCGCCCAGGAGGCCCCCGGCGCCCCCCTCGCCGGGCACGCCGCCGGGACCGGGGTCGTGCTCTCCTCGCTGACGACCATGATCGGCTTTGGCTCGCTCATGACCTCCTCCCACGCCGGCCTCGCCAGCCTGGGCGCGGTCATGGCCCTCGGCGCTGGCGTGCTCTTGCTCGCCGCCGTGGGCGTGGTCCCCGCCCTGATCCGCCTGCGCACCCCCGCGCGTCAGGCCTGACCCAGGCGGGACCCGACGGCCCGTGCGCCGCTGCTCAAGTCCAGCGAACACGGCCGCGACCCCTTGGCCCGCGACGTGCGCTACGCAGGTCGGACGCGCGCGCCGCGCCCACGGAAAGGAACGGCCCCATGACCCTGCGCACGACCCTCACCGCCTTCGCCCTCTGCGGCGCGCTGGCCTGCGGACTGGCTGGTTGCTCCGACGAGCAAGGCCCCCTGGAGGGAGCGGGTGAGACCCTCGACGACGCCGGCAAGGCGATCGTGGACGAGTGGGAAGACCTCACCGACGACAAGGACACCCCCGAGCCCGTGACCGCGGAGGACGCGGGCCCCGACGGTCCGCTCGAGAACCTCGGCGAGACGCTCGACGAGGCCGGAGAGGAGCTGCACGAGGAGGCCGAGGAGGCCTGGGACGGCCTGAACGACGACCCGCAGGACGTCCCGGCCGAGCGCCCGCAGTAGGAACACCCCCACCCGCCCGATCGAATCGGGCGAGGCCGCGTTTCCCACGCGGCCTCGCCCGGCTCCGCCATGCGCGAGGGCGCCGCGGTGGCGGCGCCCTCGGCGGTGCTGAAGCGGGGTCGACTAGTATTCGCGAGAGCGACGGCCGCGCCCGCGGTTGCCGCGGTCGCCGCGGTTGCCGCGCATGCGCTCGCGCAGCTTGCGCAGCATGCCCATGAAGCCGCGGCCCCGGTCCGCGCGGCCGCGACCCCGGGCGCCGTGGCCCTCGTCGCAGTCCGCGCAGCCCTGCCCGTCGCAGCTCGAGCAGCCGCCGTTGCAGGTCGGGCACTTGCCCAGCTTGCAGGCCTTGCACATGCCGGCCACGCACGCCTTGCAGGCGGCGTGGCCACCCTTGGCCATGCCCCCGTGCGGGTTCTTCATGCCCATGCCCCTGTGCGGGTTCTGGCCCATGCCCATGTGCGGGTTCTGGCCCATGCCCATGTGCGGGTTCATGCCCATGCCCATGCCCATGTGCGGGTCCATGCCGCCCATGCCCGGGTGGCCCTGGCCGCCGTGCAGCAGGGGCAGGTGCTTCTTGAGCTTGGCGAACATCTCGTCGCCGACCGCGGCCTTGACCTCGAAGGCCAGCGACACGTGGGCCTTCATCAGGTTCGCCTTGGCGCTGCTGGAGGCGTCGATCGCGTCCATGAACTCCTTGGCGCTGGCGTCGGGCTTCTGGTGCAGGAACTCGAGCTGGAGGTCCGCCTTCTTGATCGCGGCGTGGAGGTCGACCGAGCGCAGCATGCCCTGGTGGTGGATCTCGAGCACCTTCTGGATCTGCTCCGGGGTCGCGCCCAGGGCCTTGAGCATGGCCACGGGGTCGTGGGGCGACACGCCCGCGGGGAAGGGCGGGTGCCCGGGAGGCACGGCGCCGTGGGGCACGCCGGGGTGCCCCGGAGGCAGCGCGTGGGGGTCCTTGGCGCCGGGCTTCTCGCCCTTGCCCGCGGGGGGCTTGCCCTCCTGGGCCAGGCTGACGGACGGCAACAGCAGCGCCAGCGCGAGGGCGCCGGCGAGGGTCGAACGGTTCATGGGGGTCCTCTCTCCCTGGGACGGCCGGGCGCTCGTCGCCCGGGAGCGCTTGTTTTGCCACACCTCGGGGCGGTGTGCGCCCAGGGACCATGAAACTTTCGTCATGCAGGGATCTACGCCGCTTGCGGTAGGCTCGCCGCGCAGGAGGGGATCCCATGCGCGTCCTGGTGGTCGAAGACGAGCCCAAGCTCGGCGCGTTCCTCGAGCGCGGCCTGGGCGAGGCAGGCTTCGACGTGCAGCTCGTGCAGAACGGCGACGAGGGCTACGCCCTCGCGCAGCAGGACGCCTGGGACGCGATCGTGTTGGACATCATGCTCCCCGGCCGCGACGGGCTGAGCATCCTCACCCAGCTCCGCAAGCAGCGGAACGCCGTGCCCGTGATCCTGCTCACCGCGCGCAGCGAGCTCGACGAGCGCCTCGAGGGCCTGGGCCTCGGCGCCGACGACTACCTCACCAAGCCCTTCTTCCTCGAGGAGCTGATCGCGCGGATCCACGCCGTGGTCCGCCGCCTCTCCCGCGATCAGCTCAGCGTGATCCAGGTCGGCCCGATCAAGCTCAACCTGCTCTCCCGCGAGCTCGAGCTCGAGGGCAAGGCCGTCGAGCTCACCACCCGCGAGTTCTCGCTGCTGGAGTACCTCTGCCGCTCGCCGGGCAAGATCCTCAGCCGCACCCAGATCTACGAGAAGGTGTGGGGCTACGACTTCGACCCGCGCACGAACCTGGTCGACGTCTACGTCGGCCGCCTGCGCAAGAAGCTCGAGGGCGCCGCCGAGTGGCTGGAGACCGTGCGCGGCGTGGGCTACCGCCTGCGTCAGAGCGAGTAGCGCGGTGCTCCGCAGCTTCCGCCTGAAGATGATCGTGCTCGCCTCCGCGGTGAGCGCCGCGAGCCTGATCGGGTTCGGGCTGCTCGCGTGGTCGCTGTTCAGCTCCATGAACCAGCGGCGCATGGACCGCGAGATCCAGAACCTGACCCTCAAGAGCCTCCAGTTCGGGCCGCCTCCTCGAGCTCCTCAAGCAAGAGGGGCTGGTGTTCCTGGGCGAGGAGATCGACGAGGTCGGGATCGCGCTGGTGCGCGAGGGGAGGTCCGCACTCACACCCCGCAGTGGCCCGAGGCGCTGACCGGCGCGGTGCTCCCCGAGCCCGAGCCCCTGCCCGCGGGCACCGAGGAGGCCCTGCGCTGGCCGCGCTGGCCCGGGCGCCGCCCCCCCGAGGAAGCCCACCCCGGCGAGGGCCCGCCTCCTCACGACCCCGAGGGCGGACCGCGCCGCCGGCGCGGCGAGCCTGGCCAGACGGCGCCGGGGGGGCGGCCCGGGCGCCGGCGGACCTGGCGCAGGAGCCCTCGACCCCAGCGCCGGCGGACGCGCCGGCGGCCGCCGAGACCGCGCAGGGCGAGGCCCCGCAGGGCGACGCCCCGCACGCCGACGACCCGCGCCCCCCCCGGGGCGAGGCGCCGGCTCCCGGCGCAGAGGACCCCGAGCGCCGCGACGACCGCCGCCGGCGCGGGCGCCGCGGGGGGCGGCGCTGGTTCGGGCGCGAGATCCCGGACGTGGTGTTCGAGCACGCGCGCTACACCACCTTCGAGCTGGACAGCGGCCCCTGGCGGGTCGGATCCTTCCCGCTGGGAACCCACACCCTGCACATGGCGGTGAACCTCTCGACCTTCGAGGCCCGCGCCCACGAGGTGAAGCGCACCTTCCTGGTCGCCCTGGCCGCGGTGCTCCTGCTCTCGGGGGCCGGCGGCTGGTGGGTCGCGCGGCGCGCGCTGCTCCCGGTGACCGCCCTGGGCGACGCGGCGGAGCAGATCACGGCGGTGCACCTCGACCGCCGGATCCCCGAGCACGGCGCGGACGAGGAGTTCGCGCGGCTGATCAAGGTGTTCAACGCCATGCTCGAGCGCCTGCAGGGCAGCTACCTGCAGGCGGTGCGCTTCAGCGCCGACGCCTCCCACGAGCTCAAGACCCCGCTGGCGGTGATCCAGGGCGAGGTCGAGACCGCGCTGGGCCAGGTCGCCGACGGGAGCCCGGCCCAGGCCGCCCTCGGCTCGATCCTCGAGGAGATCCAGCGGCTCAAGGGGCTCATGCACGCGCTGCTCGTGTTCAGCCGGCTCGACGCGGGGACGCTCCAGCTCCAGCGGCAGCCCTTCGACCTCGCCGACTGCGTGCGGGAGACCTGCGAGGACTCCGCGGACCTGGCCCCCGAGCTGCGCTTCACGGTCGAGTGCCCCGAGGCGCTCCCGGTCGAGGCGGACCCCAGCCTCCTGCCCTCGGTCGTGCGCAACCTGATCGGGAACGCGAGCAAGTACAACGCCCCCGACGGCTGGGTCCAGGTGACCCTCACCCGCGAGGGCGACCTGGCGCGCCTGCGGGTCGCCAACTCGGGGCCGGTGATCGCTCCCGAGCACCAGCAGGCGATCTTCGAGCGCTTCTTCCGCGCCGACCCCTCGCGCACCGGCGGCGGCCACGGGCTGGGGCTGGCGCTGGCCCGCGAGTTCGCCCGCGCCCACGGCGGCGAGGTGAGCCTGGTCGAGAGCGGCGAGGCGGGCACGGTGTTCGAGCTGACCCTGGCTGCGCGGGGCGAGCCGGCGGACTGATCCTCCCGCCGCTACGGTGCGGAGGTGAGCGACGAAGATCTACGCACCCTCGCGCGCCGCGCTGAGCAGAGCGGGTCTCGTGAGGACGAACACGCGCTGTTCGTCGCTCGCGAGCGCGCGCGACCGTCGATCGCGATCCTCGCCTGCGTGCACGCGAACCTCGCCGCCCTGGAGGCCGTGTTCGCCGACATCGACCACCGCGCGATCCGCCGCGTGTTCTGCCTGGGCGACGTAGTTGGCTACCCGCGCGGGATCATGTTGGCCAGGCGCTTGAGGCCGCGCTCGACCTCCGCCAGGGGCGGGCCGAAGCTCAGGCGCACGTGGCGGCTGAAGCGCGTGCCGTGGTACGCCCGGCGGCGCTTGCCGGGGTTCACGTCGAAGAACTCCCCGGGCACGCAGATCACCTTGCGCTCCAGCCCGCGGCGGAAGAAGGTCATGCCGTCGTTGAAGGGCGCGGGCAGGTCTTCGAGGGAGGCCCAGGCGTAGAAGGTGCCCGCCGGGCGCACGTCGAGCTTGAGCCCCATGCCCTCGATCAGCTCCACCACGCGCTCGCGCTTCTGGCCGAACTGGCGGCGGATCGCCGCCGACTCCTGGCGCACGCGCTCGGGCTCGAGCAGGGGCAGCGCGGCGCGTTGCAGCGGTGCGTTGGCCCCCCCGTCGAGGAAGCTCCCCGCGCTGGCCACGGCTTCGACGAACCGCCGCGGGCCGACGGCCCAGCTCACGCGCCAGCCCGGGTAGCGCCAGTTCTTGGTCAGCCCGTCGAAGAGCACGACTGGGTCGCGGTCGACGTCGTCGACGTAGGCCGCCGCGCTCTCGGGGCCGGTGGTCGCGGCGTCCCACACGTAGTGGCTGTAGAACTCGTCGAACAGGAGCGTGCACTCGGTCGCGCGCGCGGTCTCGACCCAGCGCGCGAGCTCCTCGCCGCGGGTGTGCGCGCCGGTGGGGTTGCAGGGGTTGCTCACCAGCACCGCCCCCAGCCCGCGGCCGGTGATCTCGCGGTAGAGATCCTGGGCGGTGAAGGCGTAGCCCCGCTCGCGGTCGAGCAGGATCGGGATCGGCGTGAACAGGCGGAACACCGAGAGCAGCTCTTCGTAGGCGGTGTAGTCCGGGAGGAAGTGCCCCAGGTTCACACCGCCGAGGGCGGCCACGGCCCGGGTCAGGCTCGCGCGGCCGCCGGGGCAAATGCACACGTTGGCCGCGGTGTACTGGCTGCGCTTGCCCTGGCGGTAGAGCTCGTTGTAGAGCGCGGCCACCCGCTCGCGGAGCTCGTCCAGGCCCACCACCGGCGCGTAGTCGCGGTCGTGGGGGTCGAGCTCCACCGACTCGACCCGGGGCGGCGCGCCCTCGATCTCGCCGGTCTCGGGCTGGCCCTGCCCGAGGTTGCACCACTCGGGGTCGCCGCGGCGGTAGCCGCGCTTGGTGGCCTCGGACATGACGTAGATCACGCCGGTCTTGGGGACGGGCCGGGTCGCCAGGGGGGCGTCGTCGTTCGCGTCGTGCTTCATGGGGCGAAGTCTCCGTGAAAGCGGAGCGCGCCGCAACGAATACCGGTCAGGGATCGAGGCGGATCGAGTCGAAGAAGGCCGCGGCCCCTGGGTCGTCGGCGTCCGCGCTGGCCCAGGAGAAGCAGAGCATGCGGTCCCCGTCGACGACCACGAGTCGCGTCGCGTAGAGGGGGGGCCCCGGGGCCTGGGGTGACGTGTAGGACCAGGTCGCGACCGCGGCGGGCCGGCCCGATACCTGCCGGGTCTCGATCGGGGCCAGGGGAGGTCCGGCGTTGAGGAACGGGGCGAACAGCGTGGCGGGGGCCGGGCTCCCGCTCACGTGCTCGACGAGCAGCGCCGCCGAGCGCAGGCCTCGCGGATCGACGCAGTTGAACTGGGCGCCGGGCACCGGCACGGAGGTGAACTGCGCAGGCGTGTCGCAACGCAGGCCCAGCCGGCGATTGGTGAACGCCCCGGCGCGAAGCTGGGCGTCGTCGGCCACGAGCTCCCGCTCCTGCTCCAGGGTGCGCCGGGGCGCGGGGGGGAGGTCGCGCGCCGAGGTCGCGTCGAGGTCGAGCGCGGCCTCGACCTCGTCCCAGGGGAGGGGCTGGGCCTGGTTGCTCAGCCAGCGCAGCGTCAACACGCGGCCGCGTTGCTCCAGGCGCACGAGCTCCAGCCGCGAACGCAGCGCCCCGACCGCGCGTTGCAGCGGCCCGGTCGCCTGGGCCTCGCGCAGGAGGTGCGTCGCGGGTCGTCCGCAGAGCGTGACGTCCTCCACGCGTTCGGCCTCGACGCTCAGCGCGCGGCCGTGGAGCGGCGAGAGGGGCGCGTCGAGGTCCGGGGTGCCGTCGGGCGTCGCCAGGTGGAGGTCGAGGGTCCCGCCGTGGCCGACGTACGACACGAGGGTCGCGCCCTGCTCGAGCTCGGACACGTACTCCAGGCGACGCCAACGGCGCTCGGGGAGCTCGAGGGTCAGCCCGAGAAGAGCGTTGTGGTAGCGCGCCCCGTCGGCCAGGCCGGCCGCGGCGACCGACGCGTCGTCCAACTCGAAGGGGGTCGCGCACACGCCAACGAGCGCCCCCACGAGCGCACACAGGCCGACGCCGACCGCCACCGCCAGGGGCGCTCGGGGCCGGGGCGACCCGGGCGGCTTGGGCGCGGGCGCCTGAGCGCGGAACACCTCGGAGCAGCGGCGGCAGCGCAGCGGCCGGCCGAGGACCCGGGAGGGGATCCGCATCTCGGTGGCGCAGGCGGGGCAGGCGAGCCGGAGGCTGGAGTCGGACGCGGTGGAGTCGTTCATGGCCAGGAGGCCGCAAGCCGAGCGCCAGCGTCCAACGGGCCTCGTCACAGGAGTTGCGCGCTTGCGGTCCGCTTCATTTCCGCCAGGGGCGAGGCGAGCGGAAACGCCGTTTGCAGCGAGTCACCCGCCAAGGCGGGTGAGCAGGAAGGCCTGCCAACCGCTGGCGGCGAGGGCCAGGGCCAGGGCCACCCAGCGCCCGGGGGTCCGGCGCCGGGCGAGCAGCCACAGCGCGGCCAGGAGCGCGAACCCAGCGAAGGCGCTCCCCAGCCAGGGGAGGAAGGCCGAGCACACCGCGATCGTGCCCACCTTGAACCCGGCGGGCAGCCGTCGCCGGCCGGGCCGGGGCTCCCGCGCCGGGGGCTCGGGCGCGGGCGCGTCGTCGGAGTCGTCCTCGGTCAAGGACGCCGGGAGCGAGACCTCGGGGGCGGGGCCGCTCGGCGGGAACGCCGCGTCCAGGAGCGTGGCGGCGGTGGGGTAGTCGTCGTCCGTGACGCCGATCCACAGCGGGTCCTCGGCCACGGGGACGGGCACGATCCCGACCTCGACCAGGACTTCGCGGGCGCGCTCGGCCTCGAGGGCGGAGGCGGCCTGGAACACGACTCGGGGCGCGGCTGCCATTGGTGCCGTCGAAGGTAACTGGTCTAATCCCCCGGTGCCCAGCCTGGAAGACGCCTACGCCCACTGCCACGCGATCGTCGCGGACCGCGCGAAGAACTTCCTCTACGCGTTCAAGCTCCTCCCCCAGGAGCGGCGGCAGGCGCTGGAGGCGATCTACGCCTACTGCCGGCTGGCCGACGACTTCGCCGACGACGACGGGCTCGAGACCGCCGAGCGCGCGCGCAAGCTGGCGGACCTCCGCCGGCGCCTGGCCCGCGCCTGCGGCGCGCCGGACCCCGGCGGGGACGCGCCTCTGCCCGAGAACCCCGAGGTCGACCCGCTGATGCTCGCCCTCGGCGACGCCGTGCGCCGGTTCGGGGTGGGCTACGACGACCTGGACCAGGTCGCGCAGGGCTGCGAGCAGGACCTGGAGGTCCTGCGCTACGACGACTTCGAGGGGCTCTACGGCTACTGCTACCAGGTGGCGTCGGCGGTCGGCCTCGCCTGCCTGGACGTGTTCGGCTACTCCGGCGACCGGGCCTCGGCCCGCGAGCTGGCCGAGGCGCTGGGGATCGCCATGCAGCTCACGAACATTACCCGCGACGTGACCGAGGACCTCGAGCGCGACCGGGTCTACCTCCCCCAGGAGGACCTGCGCCGGTTCGGCGTGAGCGAGGCGGACCTCGCCCGCGGCGAGGTGACCCCCGCGGTGCGCGCCCTGATCCAGTTCCAGGTCGAGCGCGCCGAGGGCTACTTCGCGCAGGGCGCGCGCCTCGCGCCGCGGGTGCTGCGCGCCTCGCGGGTGTGCCCCCTGGCCCTGGCCTCGATCTACCGCGCCCTGTTGCGCGAGGTCGAGCGCCGCGACTACGACGTGTTCTCCGAGCGCGTGTCCTTGAGCTCTGGGCGCAAGCTGGCGCTCATGCTCCTGTCCATGGGCCGGGCGTTCGTGACCCGAGGTGCTTCGTGAGCGAGATCCACCCCACCGCCGTGATCGGCCAGGACGTCGAGCTCGGCGCCGGGACCACCGTCGGTCCCTTCGCCGTGATCGAGGACGGCGTGAAGCTCGGCAAGGACAACCGGATCTGGACCCGGGCGTTCCTGGGCAAGGGCACGACCCTGGGCGACGGCAACCAGGTGCACATGGGCGCGGTGCTCGGACACCTGCCCCAGGACGTGAGCTTCGACCCCGCCACCGAGACCTACACCCGGATCGGCGACCGCAACGTGTTCCGGGAATACTCCCAGGTGCACCGCGCGACCAAGGCCGGGCAGGCCACGGTGATCGGCGACGACAACCTGTTCATGGCCCTCAGCCACGTGGCCCACGACTGTGTCGTCGGCAACCGCGTGATCCTGGTGAACCAGGCCAGCCTGCCTGGGCACTGCCACGTCGGCGACCGCGTGCTCATGAGCGGCTTCACCGGGATCCACCAGTTCTGCCGGATCGGGCGCCTGGCCATGGTCTCGGCGCTCTCGGTGAGCAACAAGGACCTGCCCCCGTTCTTCATTTACGGCGGGCGGCCGGCGCGGGCCGAGGGCGTGAACGTGGTCGGGCTGCGCCGGGCCGGGCTCGGCGCCGACGCGCGCCAGGCGTTGAAGGAGGCCTTCCGCCTGCTCTACCGCTCGGAGCTCACGATCCCCGAGGCGATCGAGAAGATCGAGGCCGAGCTCAAGGGGCCCGAGGTCGAGGAGCTGGTCGCCTTCGTGCGCGCCAGCACCCGCGGCGTCGCGCTGGGCGCCACCGTCTCCGCCGACTCGCTGGGGGGCAAGGCGCACGAGCGGCGGCGGCGCGGCTCCTGAAGCCCGTCGTCTTGATCTGCTCCCTCGGCGGGCCCTGGCTCGCCGAGTGCCTGTCGGCGTTGCGCCGCCAGGCGACCCCCCACGAGCCGTGGGTGCTCCTCGACGGCGCGAGCGAGGGTGACGCCGACGCCTGGCGCGCGCGCTTCCCCGAGGCCCAGGTCGTGGCGTGTGCCGAGCGCCGGGGGTTCGCCCCCTGCGCTCAGGTCGGGCTCGAGCGCGCCCGGGCTCTGGGCGCTGAGTGGGCGCTCCTGCTCAACGACGACGTGAGCCTCGACCCCGGCGCCTTGGACCTGCTGCTCGCGGCGGCGCAGGCGGACCCCCGCGCGGGGGCGCTCGCGCCCTTGCTCCTCGACCCCCTGGGCCGGGTGAACAGCTACGGGCTCGAGGTGAACCTCCTGGGCTGCGCCCGGGACCGCGCCCGTGGCCGGCCGGCGGAGGAGGCGCTGCGCCTCGCGCCGGCGGCGATCGCGGCCAGCGCCGCGGCGCTCCTGGTCCGGATCGCCGCGCTGCCGGAGGGGGAGCCCCTCGACCCGGGGTATCGCTACTACTACGAGGACGTGGACCTCGGACTCGCGCTGCGCGACGGCGGATGGACCGTGCGCCTCGTGCCCGACGCCCGCGGCGTGCACCTCGAGTCGCAGTCGATCGGGCGCGGCTCGCCGCGGAAGGCCCACTACCTCGCGCGGAACCAGGTGCGCTTCGTGCTCCGCACCTTCCCCCGGCGGCACCTGACCTGGATCCTGCCGCTCGCGCTGGGGCGGCTCGCGCTGCGGCCGGCGGTGCACGCAGCCCACGGCGAGTGGAGGCACGCCTGGGCGACCTTCACCGCAGGGGCCAGCCTCCTGCGCGCGCTCCCCCAGCGTCGGCCCATGGGGACGCGCACCTTCCGGCAGGTCGCGCCGAGGCTGCGTTGGAGGGCGACCCCGCAGGGTTGAACCCTTCGCAGTGCACTCCCCTGCACCGGTGTAAGGCCTTGCGACGAAACGGTCCCTGCGCCAGACCGCATGAATTCCCGTTCATGTCCGCCGGCGCGAAATCTTCTGGCGGACTGGGTCGTTGTAAGGGTTGCAGCCGAAGGGTAGGGTTCCGCCGTGCGAGTTTTGGCAGCGATCCTGGTGGCCGCGAGCGCGGCGTATGGCCAAGGCCTCGGCTTGACCGAGACCGGGCAGGACCACGCGCACCCCTCGCTGGTGCTCGAGCACGCGCGGGTGGCGCCGGGGTCGAGCACGACCCTCGCGGTGCGCTTCACCTTGAGCCCCGAGTGGCACCTCTACTGGACCAACCCTGGAGACTCGGGCGACGCGCCCCAGGTCGAGCTCGCGCTCCCCGCGGGCGTGACCGCCGGCGCGATCCAGTGGCCGGTGCCGACGCGCCACGTGCTCCCCGGTGACCTGCTGGGCTACCTCTACGAGGAGGAGCTGGTGCTCCTGATCCCGCTCGAGGTCGGAGCCGGGGTCAAGCCCGGCGCGTACCCGATCCAAGCCGAGCTGGGCTGGCTGGTGTGCAAGGACGTGTGTCTCATGGGCGACGACGCCCTCGAGCTGGCGCTCGAGGTCGGCCCGCCCCAGGCGGGAGACGCCGAGGCCAAGGCGCTGTTCGCCCGCGCCCGGGCCCGCCTGCCCCGCGCGCCCAAGGACGGCGAGCTCCAGGCCGAGCTCGCGGGCGACGCGCTCACCCTCGAGGTGCCCGGGGCGACGAAGCTCGTGTTCTTCCCCGAGTCGACCCCCGCCGCCAAGGACTCGCTCACGGCGGGCGAGGTCGAGGGCGAGCGGCTCACGATCCACTACGGCGCGCTGGGCGACGCCACCGCGCTCCGAGGCATTCTGCGCGTCACCAAGGGCGACGCGTCCTACGGCCTGCAGGTCGAGGTCGCGGTCCCGCGCGCCGACTGATCTACCCAACCACCCGCCGCGCGAGGCGCGCGGCACCCGCCTCCCCGTGAGGCACTCACAGAAGGAGTTTCCCATGAAGAAGGTCATGTTCTGCGCTGCCGCGGCGGTGCTGGCGGCCGTCACGTGCTTCGTCCCCGCTCAGGCCGACGAGGCCAAGGGCATGCACAAGGGCGCCAGCGTCGGGGCCATGGCTCCCGACTTCACCCTGACCGACACCGACGGCAACGAGCACACCCTGGCCGACCTCTAGGGCAAGGTCGTGGTGCTCGAGTGGTTCAACCCCACCTGTCCCTACGTGGTCAAGCACCACGAGAAGAACCCGACCATGAAGACCCTCTACGCCAAGTACAAGGAGCAAGGCGTGGTGTGGCTGGCGATCAACTCGGGCGCTGAGGGCAAGCCCGGTTCGTCGACCGAGGAGAACACCGCCGCCCGCGAGAAGTGGGGGATCGAGTATCCCGTGCTGCTCGACGCCGACGGCAGCGTGGGCCACGCCTACGGCGCGCGCACGACCCCGCACATGTTCGTGATCAACGGCGAGGGCAACCTGGTCTACGCCGGCGCGATCGACAACGACCGCCGCAACGTCGGCGACGTGAACTACGTCGAGAAGGCCCTGGACGCGGTCCTGGCTGGCAAGGAAGTCACCGAGGCGACGACCAAGCCCTACGGCTGCAGCGTCAAGTACTCGAACTAACCCGGACGCGAGTCCAGGACGACGCGGCGGCCTCTCGGCCGCCGCGTCGGCATGTACGCTCAGTCGCGGTAGACGAAGCGCGCCACCGCCAGGCCGAACAGGAGCGCGCCGCCGAGGAGCACCTCCTGCAGCGCCGGGTGGTGCAGCCACACGGGGCGGTCCTCCCAACGCCCGGGCAACGCAACCAGCCAGGTCAGGAGCTGGAGCCCGCACCAGGCGATCAGGCTCCCCGCGACGAACCCTAGCGCCGCGCGCACGCGGCACGTCGCCGGCGTGGGGAAGCGCGCCCGCCGACGTCGCGAGCCGCGCCGGGGCTCGACGGACGGAGCAGGGGGCGGCGCGCTCCGGGTGCGCTCGTAGGTCACGAACCAGAAGAACGCCACGATCGGGCCCAGGATCGCCAGCACCGCCGGGAGCGATACGCGCCTGCCCAAGGACGACACGACGAGGGCCACGGCGACGACGCCGAGGTAGCGCTTCGCGAGCTGCGTGCGCGACGGGCGCACCGCGTCGACGAGGCGCACGGTGCGGCGCGGGGCCTGCAGCTTCCCCTGCGCCTTCGCCGTCGAGCGGCGGCGTCGCGGCCGAGGTTCTGGGTCGTCCTCCACGCTGGCGTCGCAGGCCGCGCAGCGGGGATGTTCGTCGAAGCACGCAGCGTGGTGCCACGCCATGCAGGCTAGGCACGGGCGCTTGAGGTCCGCGGGGTCGATCGCGTCGTGGCAGTAGGGGCAGCGGAGGTCCGGGACGAGGTCCAGCGGTGCGGTGTGGAGGCGGGTGTTCATTCGCGCGCCACCGCCTTCGCGGCGGCGGCGCCCACGAGCAGCGCGACGACCGCGTAGAGCGCCACGGTCGCGGGGTGGTGCAGGAGCGCTCCGAAGCGCGGGTCCTCCCGGACCTGGCGCAGGGTCACGAGCCACAGGAGCCGGGTGATCCCGATCCAGCCGATCAGCGCGCCCACGCCGAAGCCCAGGATCCCGCGACGGACGCTCGCTGCCGAGGTGTGGCGACGCGCCGCGGAGCTCTGGGCGCGCTCGCGGGTGACCCACAGCAGCACGGCGAACACACCGCCGAGCCAGCCCAGGGCAAGGAGCGGGTGGGCGTCGAGGAAGCCCTTGCGCTGCACGCCGGGGCCCGTCCACGCGGCCGCGTGGCGCAGGTGGTTCCACGCGCCGAGGCCGAGGGCTCCGAGGGCGCAGCACACGATCGCGAGGCGTCGCGCGGCGAGCTGAGCCACCGTCGGGCGCAGAGCCTCCGCGAGCCGCGTCCGGCGTCTCGGTGCGCGCGCCTTGGATTCGCGCCGACGCCTGCGCCGCGGGGGCGCGGCGTCGCTCAGCGGCGCCTCGCAGGCGGCGCAGCGCGGGTGCTCGGCGGCGCAGGCCGCGTGGTGCCAGGCCATGCAAGCCAGGCACGGCTGCTTGGCGTCGTCGGCCTCGATCGCGTCGTGGCAGTAGGGGCAGCGTGGGCGCTCGACCGTGAGGTCGAGGTGTGGGGCGGGGTGAGAGCTGGGAGCGCAGGGTCGCATGCCTCCCTCCTGGGCAAGGGACGGTCCGTCGGCCGCTGCGGCGGGCGTGCTGAGGTTGCGCGAGCGCGCTGTCGCCGCCGTTGACGCTCGGGGCACGGAGTGCGCGACACCGATCTGGGTCGGCGGGCCTGCTCGCGGCGCACGGCCCGGTTGCGCTCCCGGCTAGAGGGTGCCATGCAGGGGCAGGGCTCGCCGGTGCCCCCTCGAGGAGTCCAACGACGTGCGCATGGACCTGAGATCCCTCACGAGCCTCAAGACCTCGGTCATCGTGGGCTGCGTGGTGCTGTGGAACGCTGGCCTGGGGCTGGGCTTCTACCTGAACGGGGGGAGCGGCCACCTGAAGGCGGGCCCCGGACTGCTCGCCGTGGCCGCGACCTGCGCCTCCTGCGGCTTCGCGTGCGCCGCTTGGCGTTCTCCCGGGGATCCAGGACGCGCTGCTGGAGGACTCACGGAGGGACGCCTTTCGCCCCCTTCCTGTTCGTAGCGGGGATCACGGGGGTCCTCGCGGTGGGCCTGCTCGCGAGGCTAGCGCCCCGGGTCGGGGACGGAGCTCAGGCGCGTCGCACGGTGCGACCCCAGGGCAGACCTTTTCAGACCCGATCGGCCCGTGGGCGTCGCTCGAGCTCAAGTGCCTGTTCCTCAATTGCTTAAGGTGCAGTAGACCCACTGAGGCGCGACCCGGATCCGGTCCCTAAGAGAGACGAACCGCCTCGCCCACTTCCGGGCGATGGCACGGATCCGGGTGGGACGATCCACAAAACTCATTGAGGCTCAATTGGATAGCGCTTCGGTCCCGTGCTTGCTCTGGAGCTAGGAAACGGAGTCACGAAGCGATGAAGAAATTGAAGAAGTTCTTTCGCCCCGGCAACATGCTGAAGGTCGGTGCGGTTTCCCTCGGTGTCACGGTGCTGGCCGGTTTGGCCTTGTTCAAGGGTCCCGCGTGGGCGATCGAGCCCGCGGCCTACGTCATGCTCGCCGGCGCGGGGATCTCCCTGCTCGCCTTCGGCGCGGCGGCGATCGGCGGCCTGTGGAACCTGGGCAAGAAGCTCTTCGGCAAGAAGAAGAAGAGCGGCTCCGACGCGGCCCCCGTGGTCGCCGGCGCGGGCGGCGCGGCCGTGGCCGCGGGCGCCCTGGCGCTGGGCGGCGGCGCGGTGCCCCCGGCTCAGCCCAACGCCGTCCCGATCGTGCAGGCCGAGGAGAGCATGGCCTACCCCAGCCTCGAAGAGGCCGGGTTCGAGATCCTGCCCACCGCCGAGGAGGCGGCTGCCGCAGGCGACCCCGTCGCCGGCCCGATCGCTGCCCCGATCGTCACCGACGTGACCCTGGGCGACCCCGTGGCGCCCTCCGGCCCGGCCTTCACGGGCCTGGCCGAGACCGTGCAGTAGCCAGCGGTCCCCCCCACACTCGGCGCGCCCGCGTGAGCCCTGCTCGCGCGGGCGTGCGCGTGTACAGCGGGGTCGCCGGCGTGGGCACGTGCACGGGAGGGGAACACGGAAGGCGCGGAAGACGCGAACGTCCCGCGCAGCGGAGGCGCGCCCTGTCTACACGCCAGACACGGAAGCTCCGCCTCGTCGACCTGCTCGGCCTGGAGTCCTGGGACCCGCCCTGCCTGCGAGGGAATCGCCGCTACGCCCGCGGGAACTCGTACTCCACGATCGGCCACCCCGCCGCCAGCGCGGCCCGCCGCAGCTCCCGGTCGGGGTTCACCGCGCAGGGGTAGCCGACCTCCGCCAGCCACCCTCGATCCGCCGCGTCGGAGCCGTAGCCGTAGGACGCCTCGAGGTTGACCCCCCGCCCGCGGAGCGCCTCGAGGAGCGCCTCGACGTCGGGCTCGAGCAGCTTGCCCGTGGCCTGGCCGTCGCGCAGCTCGAGCTCGGCGGCGTGCACGCCCTCCACCTCGAGCCCCGCACACACCGGCTCGACCGCCGCGCGCAGGCCGTGGCTCAGCAGCAGCGAGGGCCGCCCCTCCGCCCGCGCGCGCTCGAGGAGCGCCAGGCCGTCGGGGGCCAGGCGTCCGACGAGGAAGCGCTCGGCGAACTCCCGCGCCAGGACCTCGATCCGGTCCTCGCCGAGCCCCGCCAGGGCCAGGCTCGCCCAGCGTCGCTGTCGGCGGCGGTCGGCCAGGCCCAGGAGCCCCAGGGCGGGCAGGCCCAGGGCCAGGCCGCCCAGGCGCGCGGCGCGCTCGGCGCGACCCGGCGCTCCGACCGCGAGGTAGGCGCTCTGGGCCACGGCCTTGGGCGGCACGAGCACGCCCTCGAGCCGCAGCAGGGTGCGTGGGCTCACAGGGGGGCCGGGAGGTTCGCGGCCTCCTGCGCGGCGAGGGCCTCGCCCTGCGCCTGGAGCCAGGCCGGGTCGAGCTCGCCGGTGATCTCCAGCTCGCTCAAGACCACGTCCTGGTTGAAGGGCGCGAACACGAGCTGGCAGGCCTCGTCGCCGGGCGCGTTGTTCAGGCGAAACACCGAGCGCCCGCTGAGCTTGACCCGCAGGTCGTTGCCCTTGGTGCGGTCGATCTGGATCCGCTGGACCTTGTCGGTCTCGCCCAGGATCGAGGGCTGGTAGTCGGCGTCGAGGCAGGTGAACGCTTGGGGCGGCGACTGGCCGCCCACGGTCCCGATCACGTTGCAGGGGAGCGCCATGGTGTAGCCGCCCTTGCGCTCGGCGGCGGGGTCGATCGTCACGTCGCGCTTGGTCCCGGCGCGGTAGCCGAAGCCGATCAGCACCCCCCGCCAGGGGGCGGACTCGAGGAGCAGGTTCACGTTGGGGCGCTGCGCGTCGGTGCCCTTGAGCTTGGCCTGGATCTTGAGCGTGGTGCCCGGGGCGAAGCGCGGGCGCAGCGCGACCCGGCCGTGGAGGACCACGTTCCCCGCGCCCTTCCACTCGGCCTTGGAGCCGCCGAACCCGCCGGCCTCCAGGTCCTTGCACTCGCCCTGGGACTCGAAGCGGTACTCCAGGCCCATGCCCGTGCGCTTCTCCTTGTAGTCGCCGGCGAGGAGCGCCGCGGGGTCCGCGGCGAGCTGGGCGCCGCGCGCCTGCAAGAACCCTTGCTTGATCTGCTCGAAGCCGCGGCGGTAGGTCTCGGTCGCGCGCAGCGCGGGGGAGAACCCGCCCCGCGCCAGGCGCACCGCCTCCTCGGGCTCGGCCGCCAACAGCGTGGCGATCCGCACGTCGACCAGGGCCTCCTCCGCCGCGCGAATCCGGGGCTCGAGCACGTCGCGCTGCGCCTGGGAGAGGGGCGCGCCGCTGGACTCCGCGCGGTCGATCACGGCGCGGGCGCCGTGGGGGGCCTTGAAGCGCAGGAACAGCAGCGCGCGCCCGGCGGCGTGCGGGGTCGGGGCCGCCAGGGGGGCGAGCTCGGGCCCGGAGAGCTCCGCGAGCTCCAGGGTTCGGCGCTCGCCGTCGATCAGGAGCGTCCAGGTCCCTCGCGCGGCGTCGTAGGCCTGGACCTTGCCCCGCGCCTCGCCTCCGGCGTCGAGGGTCCAGGCCACCTCGGCCTGCTTGCGGGCGAGCTCTTCGCAGTTCTGCTGGAGCGCCTGGAGCGCGGTCATGAGGCCGTTGCTGAGCTCCAGCAGCTCCCGGGCTTCGGCGGCGAACGGGTCGCCGAGCTGCTTGGCGAAGGGGCGGAGCTTGGCGTCCGCGGCCACGACCTCGCCCTCGAGCAGGTCGCGCCAGAAGCCGTCGCTCGCCGCGCGGAAGGCCTGGCGCTGCTCCTGCTGCGCGGCCGCCTGCTCTAGCCGGGCCAGCGCCTGGTCGATCGCCTCGCCCAGGGACTCCGGGGCCTGGGCGCGGAACGCGCGCACGGCCCCGGCGTCACCGCCCGCCTCCAGCTCCTTCAGCCGGGTGCGCGCGGAGTCCAGGATCGTGCGCCGCAGGATCTCGAGGGCCGGGATCTCCGGGAGCACGTCGCGCCACGCCTCGTGGAACGCGTCGAGCTGCGCGCTGGCCTCGCGGTAGCGGTTCTCGCCGACGAGGGTCAGGGTCGCGCGACCGACCTCGGTGAAGGCGTCGTTCCCCGCGCGCTCCACCCGCGCCAGGAGCGCGTCGGCCCCGCGGGTGGCGTCGTCGGCGACCTGACCCCCGGGGTAGCTCGTGGCCACCGCGCGCAGGCGCTCGTAGGCCCCGCGGGGGTCGTCGGGGTGGGAGAGCGCGTACTCCCGCGCGGCCTCGAGGGCGGCGTCGGCGGCGGTCGCCGGCGCGGTGGGCGGGGAGTCCGTGGACGGGGGGTCGTCGCTCGGCGGGCGGCGGCGCGCGCGCCGGCCCTGGGGGGTCTCGTCGGCGGGGGGCGGGTCGTCCGCCGGCGGGTCGTCCTCGGGCGGGTCGTCGGGGGGCGTGTCCGGCACCTCGTCGGGGGTCTCGGCCACGTCGCTGGACCCGCCCACCAGCGCGTAGCCCACGACCGCGAGGCCGACGAGGGCCACGAGCCCGGCCGCGACCAGGGCCAGGATCGGTGGGCCGCCCTCGCGGCGGCGGGCCCGCTGGGGCGCGGCGGGGGCGCGGCGCGCGGCGTCGAGCTGGCGCAGGAAGTCCTGCATGCTCGGGAGCCGGTCCTCGCGGTCCTTGACCAGCATGCGCGCCAGCAGCGCTCGGATCGGCGCGGGCACCTGGGGCATGGCCTGATCGAGGTCCGGCACCTCGGCGCGCACCTGCTGCACGAGGATGTCCCGCGCCCCGTCGCCCTCGTAGGCCGGCTCGCCCACGATCATGTGGTAGAGCGTCATGGCCAGGGAGTAGACGTCGCTGCGGGCGTCGATATCGGTGCGCCCCAGGGCCTGCTCCGGCGAGCAGTAGTAGGGCGTGCCCTCGGTCATGTCCGACTTCTCGCCGGTGCCCGCGACCGCCAGGGGCTTGGCCAGGCCCAGGTCGCACAGCCGGACCTCGCCGGCCTGGGTCAGGACCACGTTCTCGGGCTTCACGTCCCGGTGCACGAGGCCGACCTCGTGGGCGTGCTGCAGCCCGCGGGCGACCCCTTCGCCGATCCGCAGGGCCTCCTCGTAGGGGTAAGCGCCGTCGCGCTCGATCCGGTCCGAGACCGAGCTCCCGTCGACGAACTCCATGACGAAGTAGTAGAGCCCGTTCGCCTCGCCGGCGTTGATCGCGCCGACCACGTTCTCGTGGTTGAGCTTCGCCGCCGAGCGCGCCTCGTCGAGGAACTTGGCCACGTAGCTCTCGTCGTCGGCCAGGCTGCGCGAGAGCAGCTTCAGCGCGACCACGCGGTCCATGGAGGTCTGGCGCGCCCGGTAGACCACGCCCATGCCGCCGCGGCCCGCCTCGGCTTCGATCCGGTAGCCCGGGATCACGTCCGGGTCGAGGGCCTCGAGCAGCGCGGGGTGGTCCTTGCGCTCGACCTTGCCCATGGAGGTCAACTGCTCGAGCAGCTTCCCCGGCTCGGCCTTGGCGAGGGCCTTCTCCACGGAGCGCTCGGTGCAGAGGTCGAGCTTGACGGCGAACAGGCCGACCAACGCGTCCTTGGTCTCTGGCGTTAACTCCACTCCGCCCAGCCCCTTAGTAACCCGGCCAGTCTACCGCACCCCGGGGCCGTCTGCCCCCTGGGCTCAGGCCGCGTGCTGGCGCAGCCAGGCGACGATATCCGCGCTCTCGTAGAGGGGCTCGCCGTCTATGAACAGGCACGGCACCTGGACCTTGCCTCCGCGGCGGCGGAGCTCGTCGCTGGCCCCGGCCTCGCGTCGGGTGTCGCGCAGGCGGATCCCCTCGACCCCCAGCTCCTCGATCGCGCGCAGGACGCGCACGCAGAACGGGCAACTGTCGAACTTGAACAGCTCGAGGTCGACCTCGCGCCCGTCGTTGAGCTTGACCATGACACCTCCGAGCCCCAAGGCTACACCCGCCGGAGCGCGACGCGAGGGGGAGCGGCAGCGCGGGCGCAGGGGCGGGTAGACTGGCGGCGCGAGGGGAGCCGAGCACGAGCGACGACGCGCGGGAACGGGAGTGGCTGCGGCGAATCCGCGACCTGGCGCAGCGCGTGGGCGCCGAGACCGACCCGGGGCAGGTCCTGCCCCGGATCCTCGACGCCGCGATCGAGCTCACCGACGCCGAGCGCGGGTTCCTCGTGGTGGTCGGTCCCGCCGCGGGGGCCGAGGGCATGCGGGTCGCGGAGGCCCGCGGCTTCGACGCCGCCGCGCTGGCGGCCCCGGACGTGCGGGTCTCGCGCACGGTGATCCGCCGCGTGCTCGAGCGCGGGCGGGGGGTGACCACCACCGGCGCCCTCGACGCGGACGTGCTCGCGGTCTCGAGCGTGCGCGAGACCGGCGCGCGCGCGATCCTCGCCGCGCCGCTGCGCCTGGGCGGCGAGGTCCTCGGCGCGCTCTACCTCGACCACCGCCGGCTGCACGAGGCCTTCAGCGAGGAGGACCTGGCCCTGCTCGAGGTCTTCGCCGGCCAGGCCGCGCTGGCCATGGACTGGGCCGCCCGCGACGAGCTCACCGGCGAGCGCTCGCTGCGGCGCTACGGGCCGCTGGTCGGCGGGAGCCCGCCCATGCTCGCGCTCTACGACGAGGTCGAGCGCGCCGCCCGCAGCCCGGACCCCGTGCTGATCCTGGGGGAGACCGGGACCGGGAAGGAGCTCGTGGCTCGCGAGCTCCACCGCCGCGGCCCCGCGGCGGCGCGGGCGTTCCACGCCCTGCCCTGCGACCTGCCCCCGGCGGCGGTCCAGGCCCACGTGTTCGGGCCCCCCGGCGAGCCGGAGCGCGGGCTGCTCGAGCAGGCCGCGACCCTGCTCCTGGACGACGTGGACGCGCTCCCGGGCCCGCTCCAGACCCAGGTCGCCTGGCTGCTCAAGCAGCGCGCCTGGACCCCGCCCGCCCTCGCGCCGCGCCCGCTCCGGTGTCGGGTCCTCGCCTCCAGCCGCGCCGACCTGCGGCAGCTCGCGGGCCAGGGCAGCTTCCGCGAGGACCTGTTCTATCGCCTGGACGTGCTGCGGATCGTGGTGCCGCCCCTGCGTCAGCGCCGCGAGGACGTGCCGCTCCTGGTCGAGGAGTTCCTCGGGCGCCACGCCCAGCGCGCGGTGGAGGTCAGCTCCAAGGCGCTGGAGGTGCTGGGGGCCTACGCCTGGCCGGGGAACGTGCGCGAGCTGGAGAACGAGGTCCGGCGCCTGTGCGCCCTCGGTCGGCGCCGGATCTCGGCGCAGCAGCTCTCCCCCGAGGTGCGGGCCGGCGGCGGCGTCAGCGCCCCCGGGGCCGAGCTCGCGGGGCTGACCCTGAGCGAGCTCAAGGAGAAGCTCGTGCGCCAGGCGCTGGCCGAGTGCGACGGCAACAAAGCGCGCGCCGCGCGCCAGCTCGGGGTGCCGCGCTCGACCCTCTACCACCTGTTGGAGCGGCTGGGGATCGACCCCGCGTGAGCGACGACCCGCTGCGGCGGCTGCTGTTCTCCGAGTCAGGGGGGGAGCCTCCGGCTCCGCGGAGCAGCGACCCCGTCGTGGGCACGGAGGTCGACGGGCTGCGCCTGGAGGCGGTCCTCGGCCGCGGCGGCATGGGGGTCGTCTACCGCGCGCGCGAGGCGCGCACCGGGCGGGCGGTCGCGCTCAAGCTCGCCCCTGCGGCCGCCGCCCAGGACGACCGGGCGGCGGAGCGCGCGCGGCGCGAGGCGCTGGCGCTCGCGGCCCTCGACCACCCGGGGATCCTCGAGGTCCACGCGGTGGGCGACCTCGAGGGGCGCCCGTACCTGGTGTGCGAGCTGATCGAGGGCGCGCGGCACCTGGACGAGCTCGCCCCCGAGCTCCCCCTGCGCCGGCGGATCGAGCTCGTGCGCGACGCCGCGCGGGCCCTGGGCCACGCCCACGCGCGGGGGGTCGTGCACCGCGACGTGAAGGGCGCGAACCTCCTGGTCGACGCCAGCGGCCGGCTGCGGGTCGCGGACTTCGGGCTCGCGCGGCTGGTCGACCTCGAGCGCCTGACCGTGAGCGGGGCGCTCGTCGGGACCCCGGCCTACCTCGCCCCCGAGCAGCTCGGGGTGGACGAGGCCTGGGAGGTCGGCCCGGCGACCGACGTGTGGGGGCTGGGGCTCGTGCTCTACGAGGCGCTCACCGGGGCGCGGCCCTTCGACGGCGAGACCCTGGCGGCGCTCGCGGGGCAGATCGCCGCGACGGATCCCCCTCCGCCCTCCGAGCGGGGCGAGGCGCCAGCGGTGCTCGACGGCGTCGTCGCCCGGGCGCTGGCCAAGGCTCCGCAGGACCGCTACCCCGACGGCGAGGTCCTGGCGCAGGTCCTCGACCGCTACCTCGCCGGGCGCCTGCGGCGACCCGCGCGCAGGGGCGTGGCCCTGGTCGTGCTCCTGGCGCTGAGCGTGTTCGCGCTGGGCCTCGCCCGTGAGCTGTGGTTGCGGCGCGGCGCGCGGGCCGAGCTGGGCCAGGTCGCGGCCTGGGAGGCGACCTGGCGCGAGGCGTGGCGCGCGGGGCTCGGCGACCCGGACGCGCTCCCCGACGCGGAGCGGCTGGCGCGGGAGCTCGCCGCTGCGCGGGGCGCGTTGGCCCGGGCCCGCGACCCCGAGGCCGAGGCCCTGGTCGCGCGGCTGGAGGCTGCGCGACGCCTGCGGGTCGGAGGCGCGCCCCCCGAGGGCTCCGCCCCCGAGGTGCGGGTGGCCGCGGCGCTGCTCCTGGATCAGGCCGGCGAGACCCAGGCCGCGCGTGACCTGGCGCGCGAGCTCGCGCGCCAGGCCCCGGCCCTCGGCGGCCTGCTCGCCCTCGAGCTCGAGGCGCGGCGGCGGCCGCTGCGCTTCCTCGAGCTGCTGGGGACGACGCCCCTCGACGGACCGCAGCGCGAGCTCGCGCGTCGCCGGCTGGAGGGCGCGGTCGAGGGCGCCTGTCGCGAGGCCCTGCGCAGGCCCGCGCCCGGCGTGGGGGCGCGGGTGGAGGCGGCCCTGGCGGGGCTCCCGGCCGAGGTCCGCGACGCGACGGCCCTGGCCCGCGCCCGGGGGCGCGCCCTCGACGCCGAGGCTGCCGTGTGGGGGCGCGCCGCGACGGGGGATGCCCCCGACCTCACGCGCGAGGTGCTCGCCGCGGTCGCCGGAGGGCCCGGCGACGCGCGCAGCGGCGGCCCGACCGAGTCCGCGCTCCTGCACGGCATGCTCCGGGTGCTGGGGCGCTTGCCGCTGCAGGGCCCGCTCCCTGACGAGCGCCTGCTCGAGGGGGTCGCGTTCTGGGAGCCGCTCGCGGGCCTCGACCTCCCCTGCCCGGGTGCCCTGGTGGAGGCGATCTGGCGCCGCGCCCTGGATCGCTTCCGGCGCGTGCCGTTCCCCGCGCTGCGGGTGGTCCTGCGGGGAGGCGTCCGGCTCGACGACGACTTCGTGTTCAACGCCCTGCGTCACGCCCTGGAGGACCCCTCCGCCGAGGCCGCCCTCGCGGCGGGTGACCCGCGCAGCCGGCTGGTGCGCTTCTGCCGCATGACGCAGGCGCTCCCGCGGGAGTGGAGGATCGCGGGGCAGGCGGACGCAGACGTCCTGGCGGCCGCGCGCGAGGTCCTCGCCCCTGAGCGGGTGGACGACCTGGCCCCTTGTTACCTCGCGCAGGTGCGCCTCCTGATCGCCTACCTGTTGACGCGCCAGGGGGAGGATCAAGGCTCCCCCGCGGCCTGCGCTCAGGCCCTGGAGCAGCTCGAGCTCGCCTGGCCGGCGCTGTGGGTGGGGCGACTCAGCGGGCTCGCCGGGCAACTCGGGGCCAGCGCCGCCGACGGGATCGGCGAGTCCGCCCGAGGGGACGCCTGGATCGCGCGGGCCGTGGCCGCGCTGGAGGCGGCCCGCAGCGAGCGGCCGCCGGCGGTGGGCCGCCCGCCGGTGCGGGTGGAGCCCTTGGCAGACCTGCGCCTGCTGCAGGCGCTCCGCGCCTGGCGCGCCGACGACGTGGCGCAGGCGCGGGCGCTGGCCGAGCTGGGCTGGCGCGAGAGCGACGCCCTGGACCCGTGGCGGCGGACCGGGGTCCGGGCCCGCGCCGGGCGACGCTTCCTCGACGCCGGGGCCTTGGACCTCGCCGAGGCGACGGTCGCTCCGGTGGCCGACCGGGAGGGGTTTGGGCACAGCGCGCTGCTCGCCCAGGTGGCCGTGGAGGTCGCCCTCGGGAGCCAGCCGGAGCTCGCCGCGCGCCGACTGGCCCTCGCCCTGGACGTGCGCCCCGACGACCCCGAGCTGCGCGCGCTCGAGGCCCGTCGCGCGCGCTGAGACGCAGCCCCTGGCTGCGGCAAGAACGCGTCCGGGGACCGGCGCCGCGTGGGCAAGTTCGCGCCCACGGGTGGACGCCCCTCGACGACACAAGGAGTTGACCCTCCTCCGGCGGGGGACGCCCCGTTTGCGACGGGCAGCGTGAACCCGCTCGACGGAGGAGAGAGCCGTGAAGACGAAGATCGTGTCCTGGACCGTAGTGGCGTGGGTGCTGGGGAGCACCTGGGCCAGCGCCGCGCCGAGCGCCCCCGCGCCCAAGCGCTACCTGGAGACCCTGCTCGAGAGCGCGCGCGGCGCGTTGAGCGTCATGAGCCACCGCGAGCGCAACGTGGTGAGCTGGACCCGCGGGCGCTGGCAAGCCCTCGAGACCCCCGAGGCGCTGATCGCCTGGTTCGAGGACGCCGGCGCGGCCAACCCGGTGCACTACCGCCTGCGGGACGCGCGTCGACAGGCCCAGAGCTTGACCCTCGGGGCCCTCGACGCCGACGCCCAGGGCAGCTTCCTCGCCCCCCTCGCCGGTCACGAGGCGCGGGTGCTGCGCTATGCCCTGGAGCAGAGCTTCGGCGAGCGCTGCGCGACCTTCCACAGCAGCCAGGACTACCGCACCGTCTACGTCGGGCCCACGACCGACAGCCCTCAGCGCTGCCGGATCTCCAAGGGGACCTACGTCACCCTGCTCGACCAGTCCGCGGGCTGGGCGCAGGTCCGGACCTACAGCGCGCAGCACGCGGTCACGGGCTACATGCAGGTGGACGGGACCTTCCGCGCCTACGCCGCGCCGGTTGGCCCGCCCGCGCTCCTGGCGACCGGGGCGGCCGAGGGTCGCAGCGCGCGGGAGCTGCACCTGGGCCTGCTGGCGACCGTGGCCGAGGCGAGCCTGACCCGCCTGGACCACCGCAGCCGCGGGACCCTCGAGGCCTTCCGCGCGCACTGGGGGAGCCTGCGTGAAGCCGACGCGCTGATGAGCTTCCTCGAGAGCAACCTGTCCACGGTCTACTACACGCTGCGGGGCGCGCGGACCTGGGCCGCCCACCTGAGCGGGATCGAGCCCGAGGCCCTGCAGGCCCTGGGGCGCGCCGAGGGCAAGGTGCTGCGGCAAGCCTTGAGCCAGGCCGCGAGCCGCGCCTGCGGCAGCTTCGAGTCCAGTCAGGACTGGCGCGCGATCTACGCGGAGCGCGCGCGCACGAGCGACGTGGTCGGGCACCTGCCCCGAGATCAGTACGTGCAGGTGCTGGACGGGCTCGACGGCGAGTGGATCAAGGTCCGCTACTACGACGCCTCCTGCCTCCTCGAGGGCTACATGCCGCGGGAGGGCCTGTTCCGCCTGTGGGCCGCGCCCGTGGTCCCGGCCGCACCGAGGCCGAGCCCAGGGCCCCTCGATCGTGGACGAGCTCCTCGGCGACGGGGCCGAGGAGCCGCTAGCCGGTCGAGCGCGAGCAGCGCACGAGCGCCGGTCGCCCCTCGAGCTGAGCGTCCCCTTGGCTCGTGAGCCTCCGCCGATCGCCGGCGGAGGCTCGCGCCTGTTCACCGTCGCGCGCTGGGACGAGGGCCTGCGGGTGGCAGGAACGCGTCCAGCCGCGGCGGCGGGTCGGCAGATGCGTCGAGGGGATCGACGCTCCCTTGCGAGCCATGAACTTAGCGCCGCCCCGCGGGGTCCGGCGCGTGCTCACGAGCTCGAACCCCGAGGAAGGAACCTCACATGATTCGCTTGCACGCTAGCTGTCCCGTCTTGTTCGCCATGGCCCTGTTCGCCGGCGCGGTCGCCGCTCAAGAGGAGGTGCTCGAGGGCGTGCTCCGCGTCGAGCGGCAGTTCGACGCGATCGAGCTGAGCCTGGACCGGGTCCGACTCGACGTGCGCGACCCCCTCCCGCTGGCCTCACTCGACGGGCGGGACGTCGAGCTGCTCGTCGAGCGCCAGGGGCGCAAGCTAGCCCGCGTCATTTCCGTGATCGCGCCTCGACCGTGGCAAGGCTCAGGCGACGCGTACCGGGCCGCGAACGGCGAGCTCCAGCTCTCGGCCTCCCAGGGAGACCTCCGCCTGGCTGGACTCCCTGCCGGCGCCGCGCAGCTGCTGGAGGGACGGCGCCTCGAGGCTCAGGGCTGGATCTACCCCGAGACTCGGGAGCTCGTGTTCACCACGCTCCTGGCCACCGTGCTGCAGCCGTCCTACGTCAACGAGCGCAGCGTCGACGCCCAGGGTCGGCCGACCTACGAAGCGCGGAGGGAGCTACGCGTCGGTGACCGCGTGCGCGTGTTCGACCTCAACGCCTACGGGAAGGCGCGACGCGACGCGGAGGGACAGGTCGTCGAGGAGGGCACCTGGCGGGCGAACCTCGCCGCCTCGCTCCCCGGCGACGTGCTCATGGCGCGGGTCGCGGTGCTCGAGCGAGAGGCCTCGGGCTCCAGCGGCTGGCTCCCCCTCTCTCGGCTCTCCCTGGGCGCCACCGCCCACGCCTCGGCGGGGTTGACCCACTCCCTCGGCGCGCCCGACCTCCGCGAGCAGCGCACGGCGCCGCCGGAGCAGCGCACGGCGCCCGACCTCCGCGAGCAGCGCACCGCGCCGATCGACCTGCCCCTCGGTCGCTAGTGCTGTGCGTCAGACGTTTCGCTACAGGTCGCGCAGCAATCGTCGTCCCTGGCAAGGCGTGAGGAGGGGAGCAATGCGGGCCCTTGTGACCGACGAACAACACAGCCAGGGGCGGCGAGGGCAAGCGAGATGTAGCGGAACGTCTGACGTGCTGCACGAGGCCTTCACCCCCCTTGGCTCGCGTGAGCCTCCGCCGTCCGCGGCGGGGGCTCGCGCTCTTGGTTAGGTGCGGCGGGCGCGGCTGGCGCGGGTCGAGCGCCGGCCAATGTGCGCGGCGACCACGCGCTCGAACTCGCCCACCGAGGGGAAGCGGTCCTCGGGCTTCTTGGCGAGGGCGCGCAGGATCGCCTCTTCGAGCGGCTTGGGCACGTCCTTGCGCAGCTCGCGCAGGGGCTTGGGCGGCTCGGTGGCGTGGAGGTTCAGGTAGCCGAGGGAGTTGCGCGAGGTGAACGGCAGCGCGCCGCCGATCATTTCGTAGAGCACGAGCGCGGCGGCGTATTGATCCGCGGCCTCGCCCACCTCTTGCCCGCGGGCCTGCTCCGGGCTCGCGTAGCGCGGGGTGCCCAGATACGCGCCCGGGCGGCGCTCCTCGCCGTCCTCGCCCTCGTCGTCGAAGAGCAGCGCCAGGCCGAAGTCGAGCACCTTCGCCCGGGAGTCGCGCCGGTCGATCAGGACGTTGGCCGGCTTGAGGTCGCGGTGCACGACCCCGTTCTTGTGGGCGCAGCCCAGGGCGCTGAGGATCCCGGCGCCGTAGCGACAGGCCAGGGGGATCGGCAGCGGGGCGTCGTCGCTGATCACCTTCTTCAGGGTCGGGCCCTTGACGAACTCGAGCACGAGGTAGCACAGCCCGTCGAGCTCGCCCATTTCGTAGACCCGGATCACGTGCGGGTTCTTGAGCAGCGCCAGCGAGCGGCCCTCGCGCAGGAAGCGCTGAGGCGCGCTGGCGGAGAGCAGCATGGGCTTCAGGACCTTGATCGCCGCGACCCGGGGCTCCTCGGAGCGCTGCGCCTCGTAGACCCAGGCGAAGCTGCCCTCCCCCGCGAAGCGCAGGAGCGTGTAGCCGGCGAGCACGCTGCCCACGAGGTCCTTGGCCTGGACCCCGCTCGAGCGCGCCACCGAGCCGGCGGAGAGCGCCGGGCCGACCCCGGAGCTCGAGGGCGCGGGGCTGACCTTGCCCCGGGCCACGCTCTGCAAGTGCTGCTTGCGCTGCGCCAGGTCCGAGGGCGCGAAGGCCTTGCCGTCGAGCCGCGAGAGCGCCTCGAGCCCCCGCTCGATCAGGCCCTCGGCCTCGAGGGACTGCACGTAGGTCAGGAGCGTGGGCACGTCCTCGGCGAAGTGCACCTCGGGCTCCATGCCCTCGACGAACAGCGGGATCGCCTCGGCGTGGCGCCCGGCCTTGGCGTGGACCTTGGCCGCGAGCACGCAGGCGTCGCCGTAGTAGGGGTCGGTGCGCGGGACCTGCTTCAGCGTCTTGAGCGCCGCCTCGCCCCGGCCCAGCTCGATCTGGGCCTGCGCCGCGCGCAGCGGGTCCCCGGCCTTGAGGTAGAGCTTGGCCTCGCGCTCGGGGTCCTTGGCCCGCCGCGCCGCGGCGGCGGCGTCGGCCAGGTGCCCGATCTCCTCGTAGAGCGTGGAGGCGGTCACGTAGTCGCCAGCGTCCTCGAACAGCGCAGCGGCTTGCTCCAGGTCGCCGGCGGCGCGGGCGCAGGTCGCCGCCTCCTTGGACATCTTGGCCAGGGTGAACAGCGTCGCCGCCTGGGCCATGTCGCCCACCGCGCGGCTGAGGGAGGCGGCCTCCTTGAAGTTGCCCACCCGCCGGAACAGGTCGATCGCGCTGGGCTCACTGACCACCGCCAGCGCCCGCGCCGCGCGCTCGACCCGCTGCTTGTGCTCGGGGGTCAGCTCGCCCTTGGCCGGGACCCCGGAGAGCAGGCAGCGCGCCAGCCCGCGCTGGTCGCCGGAGCGCTCGAACAGGGCGGAGGCCTGCTCCAGGTCGCCGGACTTCTCGAAGTAGCTGGCCGCCGCCGCCGGCGCCCCGGTCCGCGCGTGGAGCTCGGCGATCCGCCGCGCGAGCTTGGGCCGCGCCTGCTCCAGGGGCCCGTTCTTCTTGAGGTGGTGCCAGTAGTCGCGCCCGTCGCCGCCCCCCGCGTAGGCCGCCTCGAGCTCCGCCGCCGCCTCCTCGTAGCGCGCCTCCTGCTCGAGCAGGTCTGCGGCGTGGTAGCGCCGCCCCGCGCGGCGGTGGGCGTGCAGCGCCTCCTCCAGGTGTCCGCGGGAGAGCAGGTGCTCGGCCGACTTCTGCGAGAAGTCGCCGAGCCGCGCCACGTCGCTGACCGCCTGCTCGCTGCCGGCGCGCTTGTAGGCCTCGAGGGCCTCGGCCTTGCGCCCGGCGGCGATCAGCGCGTCCCCCGCCTCCTGGTGGTAGCCCGCGTCCTCGAACATCTCTGCGGCCAGCCGAGGCATGCCGCCGGCCAGGAGCAGCTTCGCCCCGCGGCGGCGCTGCCCCAGGAGCTCGTAGGCCTTGGCGGCGGCGTGGACCTCGCCCTTGAGCCGCAGGGCGCGGGCGCGCCAGTGCATGCGCAGGCGGCCCAGGATCCCGAAGCGCTGGGTGCGCGCCAGCGAACGGTCGAGGATCACAGGAACACCACGGGCCCGTCCGGTAGGCTGCCACGTCGCCAGCGCGTCCCGGGCGACCTCGAGCGCCTCAGGGCCGGGTGCCGTGATCGACGACCCGGGGGTCGAGGCGTGGGCCCTGGCGGGCGCCGGCGGCCAGGGCGTCGACGCGAAGAAGCTGCGCGCGATCCAGTCCGCGGCGTAGAGCGCCGACGAACCCCAGCAGCTTCGCGCAGCGGTCGAGCCAGGGGCTGCGCTCGGGGGCCAGGGGCAGCAGGCGCTCGGGGCCACAGGCCGCCGGCGCGCTTGCTGGACGGCGCGGGGTGTGCATGGCTGGGGGACGGAGCGGCCGACCCTCCGCGACCAGCGCCGGCTGCGAAGCCGCTCGAGCTGCGGCCCAGCCGCGCGCTGGGCCGCAGGGGAGCACCGCGGGCAGCCCGTCGAACAAGGCCTTCGCCGCCTTGGCGCTGGCCGGGGCGGTCCTCGGGGCGCTTGGCCATGAGCACCTGGGCGCGCAGCTGCGGCGGGGCGCCCGGCAGCGCGTCGCGCAGGTCGGGGACTCCGGTCATGGTGCATTGCAGCACCTGCAGCGCGCTGTGGTTGGCGTAGGGCGGGCCCCCCGTCAACAGGTGGTAGAGCAGGACGCCGCAGGAGTAGAGGTCGGCGCGCCCGTCCAGGTCCCGCCCCTGGCACTGCTCGGGGGACATGTAGAACGGCGTGCCCATGACCACGCCGGTGCGGGTGAGGCTGGTCGAGGACGAGTCGCGCCGGGCGAGGCCGAAGTCGGCGAGCTTGATCTGATTGCCCTGGCCCAGGAGCAGGTTGTCCGGCTTCACGTCGCGGTGCACGATCCCGCGCTCGTGGATCGCCTGCAGCCCGTCGAGCACCGCGCGCAGGATCCCCACCGCCTGGGGCACGTTCGCGCGCTCGTGCTCCGCCAGGAACCCGTCCACCGAGTTGGGGAGGTACTCCAGGATCAACCAGAAGAACTCGCCCTCGCCCCAGCTCAGGAGCCGCACCACGTTGGGGTGGCGCACCTCGGACAGGAGCTTGACCTCGCGCCGGAAGCGGGGGAGCGCCTCCTCGTTGGTCACGTCGGGGAGGATCACCTTCAGCGCCGCCCGCTGGTTGCGCTTGCGCACCTCGTAGACGGTCCCGCTCGAGCCCTTGCCAATGACCCGCTGCACCGTCCAGCCGGCGTGCTTGCCGCCGACCTCGACGCCGTGTTGCGGTGTGCCTTTGGCCACCCGGTCTCCTCCGGTGGGCGCGGCGCGCGCCTGGGTGCAGTGTGCCCGAGGCTTCCGTGCCGCACCACCCGCAAGGGCGCGCCCCGAGCGCAAGCGCCCGAGTATGCTGACCCCATGGAGAAGCCCCCCGCCACCCTCCCTCCTCAGCCGGCCCCCGAGCGTCGCTCGGACGTCAAGGTCGTGGGGAGCCTGGCGCGCTGCCCCTACTGCCACGAGGACGTGGACCAGGAGAACGCCTGGGTCGCCTGCGCCGAGTGCCTGGCCCGGCACCACACCGAGTGCTGGGACGAGGCCGGGCGCTGCGCGAGCTGCAGCGCCAGCGAGCGCCTGACCCGCGAAGGCAGCGGCGGCGGCGGGGCCTCGCGCTACCCGCGGCTGCGCCAGGCCACGACGGTGGAGCGGCCGGGGAAGCACCGCCTGTTCGGCCAGCCCCTGCGCACCGCGTTCAAGACCAGCTTCGAGGGCGAGCTCAACGCCCCGGGCGAGGCGCCCTGGCTGGAGGCCGAAATGCGCCGGGTGTTCCGCACCAAGGGCGTGCTCAACACCTCCCCCACCGAGGTCAGCTGGCGCCCGACCCAGGAGCAGAACTGCCGCATGCTCAGCGCCAAGATCGCGGCCAAGGGCGGGCAGACGACCCTCGAGGTCGAGGAGGCCTTCGGCCCGCTGCTGGGGCTGCTCGGCGGGCTGGGTCTGGGCGGGGGCTTCGGGCTGCTCGTCCCGCTGTTCGCCTTCCTCTGCGAAGCCCTCGGGTTCGAGGCCCAGGGGTGGGTGGTGCTCGGGGTCATGGCGTTCCTGAGCACGATCCTGGTGCCGCTCTTGCTCGTGTTCTACCGCCGGATCGTGAGCCGACGCCGCGAGCAGCTCCAGCGCTTCAGCGAGCGCTTGGCCCGGCGGTTGACGGCGCCGCCGCCCCAGCGGCGCTCGGCCTCCAAACCCGCCCCACACAAGCCCTGAACCCGCGCGCAGGCCCCCGCTACACTGGGGCCATGCGAGACGCCGTGCCCGAACCCGACAAGCTGCTCCCCGAGCTGCAGAAGGCGCTGCCCGCGCCGCTCTCGCGCTTCGCCCCCAGCGACCCCGCGGCCGAAGCCCGGGTGCGCGCGCGGCTGCGCACCATGAGCCTCTCTGCGCTGCGCACCCGCCGCGCGCGGATCGACCGCCGGCTGCAAGAGCTGGGGCTCGAGATCGGCGAGGTGGCCCTGGCGATCCCCAGCGTGCGCGGCACCGGGCTCAAGGACATCGACCGGATCCTGCGCAAGATCGACCGCCTCGACGACCAGGACCAGGAGCACGAGCTCGAGCGCCAGGTGAAGAAGAACGAGGGCGGGCTCCTGGCCCAGCTGGCGGTCAACGTCGACTGGCTGGCCCGGGTGTTCACCAACCGCGAGGCACGCAGCAAGCGCCACATGCTCGTCTCGGAGCTAGGCCTCGCGCTCTCCGCCTGCGACCACGAGGTCCTCGGCGAGTACGCCCCGCACGTGAAGACCGAGCTCGACGAGCGGATCGCCCACTCGCGGCGGATCGACGAGCTGTTCGTGCAGGCGCGGCTGGTCGACGACGAGTTCGCGCGCCGCGCCGCCGAGGGCTTGCTCAGCGAGCAGCCCAAGGACATCGATCGGCTGCTGGCCAAGGCGGCGAGCACCGTGGACGACGTGGGAGACAAGCTCGTGGACTTCGGCGCCCACGCCGCCTCGAGCGCGGTCAAGGGCGGCACGATCGCCGCCTGGGAGCTGGCCCGCGGCGCCGCGGTCGGCGCCTGGTCCCTGGGCAAGCGCCAGGCCGAGCGCCGGGGCGAGGCCGAGCCCGAGCCCGACGACCCATTGGAGCGCCCGCTGCCGCCGTCGCCGCCCCGGACCCGCGCCCAGCCCGCGCCGAGCGCGAGCGAGCCGGGTCCCGACCCCGCGCTGATCCCGAAGCTGATCCGCGACCTGGCCCAGCTCCGCCTCGACGGGATCCTCACCGACGAGGAATACAAGCGGAA
>JAWKSZ010000017.1:0-125860 GCA_041402045.1 Planctomycetota bacterium
CTGCGAGCGCCGCGGCACGGCCCGCCTGCGAGCGCCGCGGCACGGCCCGCCTGCGAGCGCCAGGCACGGCCCGCCTGCGACCGCCGCGGCCTGCTCCTACAAGAACCGGCGCGGGTCGAAGTCGTCGATCGGGATCACGCGCAGGCGCGGGAGCGCCTCGCCGTCGAAGGCGGCGACGTGGTCCTCGAGGTCGTGGACCTCCACCCGCTCGAGGCCGTAATACTCGCCGCTGAGGTACTCCTCGAAGGCGAGGATCCCCAGCCGGCGGTGGTGGGTGTCCTTGGTCAGCGCGGTGAACGCCTCGCAGAAGTCCACGTCGTGGCTGGCGAGGACCACGTCCCCTGGGCGCTCGGAGATCGCCTCGAGCGTGCGCACGATCGCTATGTCCACGACCTTCTGCTCGACGTCGCCGCTGAGCGGGATCGGGGCGTAGCCCGCCACGCGCAGGGCCTGAATGAAGGTCCCGGGCAGCCCGCGGCGCGCGTTGAGGAAGAACAGCGCCTTGCAGGGCCGGTCCCAGGTCGCCTCGACGTAGGCGCGGATCCGCTCCCAGCGCGGGCGCTGCTCGGGGCGCGGCTTGGCGTCGAGGATCTGACCGAGGGTGCGGTCTATGTTCTCGCCGTCGACGAGCAGGTAGACCGGGGGCTTGCTCACTGGGCGTCCTCGTAGTCGTCGGGGAGGGCCATGATCCGGTCGAGGTTGCGGTAGCGCCCCTCGTAGTCCAGGCCGTAGCCGATCACGAAGCGGTTGGGGATCGTGAACCCGACGTGGGCCAGGGGCACGTCGCGCTGGGAGCGCGAGGGCTTATGCAGCAGGGTGCAGATCTTGAGCGAGCGCGGGTTGCGCACCTTGAGCGCCTCGAGCAGGAAGCTCATGGTCAGGCCGGTGTCGACGATATCCTCGACGATCAACACGTCCTTGCCCTTGATCGGCTGGGTCAGGTCGAAGTCGAAGCGCACGGTGCCCGTGCTCTGGGTGCCCGAGTAGCTCGAGAGCCGGAGGAAGTCACAGCACACTTCGCCCGGCAGGTGCCGCACCAGGTCGGCCATGAACATGATCGCGCCCTTGAGCACGCCGACCACGATCAGCTCCGAGGTGGGGTCCAGGTCGCGGCTGATCTCGCGCCCGAGCTCGGCCACGCGCTGCTGGATCTCCTGGGCGGAGAACAGGACCTCGAAATCTTCCAGCTTGGGGCCGCTCATGCAGTCGCTCCTCGGCGTCGCTGCCACAGGTCGCGCGCCGCCTCGCGGGCGGTCGCGCTCAGTCGTTCCAGGTCCAGCCCCGGAGGCACCCCGTCCTGGAGCACGACCCGTCCGCCGCACACCACCGTGCGCGCGCGCGGACCGAGGGCGCCATACAGCAGGTGCCCCCACAGGGAGTCGGGCCCCAGCGGGGTCCAGGGGTCGTAGTCGTAGACCGCGAAGTCGGCGGGGCCGCCCTCGCGCAGCGTGCCCAGGCCGGCGCCGGGGTAGAACACGTCGGCCACCGCGCGGGTCCCCGCGGCCAGGCGCGGGACCTCGTCGAAGCCCACGCTCGGGTCCTGGGCCGCGTCGCGGCGCACGAGGTAGGTCTGGGCCAGCTCGTGCAGCCAGTCGCCGGTCATGCCGTCGGAGCCCACCGCGACCCGCACCCCGGCGCGCAGCAGGCGCCCGAGGTCGACGCGGCCCACGGCGTTGTTGAGGTTGCTCGAGGGGTTGACCACGACGAGGGTCTCGGTCTCTGCCAGGCGCGCGACCTCGGCCTCGTCGATCCACACGCAGTGCACGGCCAGGGTCCCCGGACCCAGCAGCCCGAAGCGGTGCAGGCGCTCGACGGTGCGCACCCCGCTCGTGGCCAGGGCGTGCGCCGGGTCCGCGCGGTCCTCGGCCACGTGCACGTGCACCCCCGGCAGCCCGAGCTGCTCGCGCAGCTCGCGGGCGTGGGTCAGCGTCCGGTCGCCGCAGGTGAAGCTCGCGTGCAGCCCGAGGGTCGCGGCCAGGGTCGGGACCCCGCCCCGGGGCCTGGGGTCCTGGGCCACGGCGCGGGCGAAGCGCGCGTTCTCGGCGAGGCCCGCCGCGGAGACCTCGGGCCCGTCGCGGTCGGTGACCTCGAAGCAGGTCGCCACCCGCAGGCCCACGTCCTCGGCGGCCCGGGCGACCTCCTCCAGGCTCCCGGCGACCGCGCCCTCGCTGGCGTGGTGGTCGATCACCGTGGTCACGCCGTGGCGGGCGGACTCGAGAAGTCCGAACAAAGCCGAGAGGTAGACGTCCGACGGGCTGAGCGCCCGGTCGAGGGGCCACCACAGTTGCTCGAGCACGCCCGTAAAGTCTTTGGCGGCAGGGCCCGGCAGGGGTGGCATGCCGCGCGCGAGGGTGGAGTAGAGGTGGTGGTGCGCGTTGACCCAGCCCGGGAGGACCAGTCGGCCTCCGAGCTCGACGATCTGGCCCTTGAACCCCGGCTTGACCTCGGCGGTCGGTCCCAGGCGTTGGATCCGCCCGTCCTCGACCCACACCGCCCCGTCGTCGAACCAGCCCCCCGCCAGGGTCGCGACCCGTCCGCCCTCGAACAGCATGGGCTCCGTCATGGGCGCGACTATAGCCAAAACGAGGTGCGGCGGCAGCTTGCGTTGCCGCGCGGTGCGGATCGCCGAAACGCAGGTCGTGCGAATGAATCCCCGCATGGGTGGGGTTCGTTGTGCACAATGGGCGGGGGCGTTACGCGACGTCCCCCAGCGCGCTCGACGAGCGCCTGGAGGGAGGAGTGAGTCCGGTGAAGCTTAGGCACGACCTGATCGGCTCGCAGCTCGGCAACTACAAGATCGAGCGCTTGCTGGGCGAAGGGGGCATGGGAGCGGTCTACCGCGCCCGGGACATGGCCCTCGACCGCGACGTGGCGGTGAAGGTGATCCGCAAGGAGCTCACCGAGGACCCGGCCTTCGTCGAGCGCTTCCACCGCGAGGCCAAGGTCGCCGCGCGCTTCCAGCACCCGAACTCGATCGCGATCTACCACTACGACGACGGCAGCGGCGGCTCCGACCGCCTGTTCATGGTCTACGAGTTCGTGAAGGGGCGCGAGCTGCGCTCCATGATCGACCAGGGTCCGCTCTCGCCGGTGTTCGTGACCAAGGTCGCGATCCAGGCGCTGTCGGCCCTCGAGGCCGCGCACCGCGCGGGGATCGTGCACCGCGACCTCAAGCCGCAGAACGTCATGGTCGCCGGCGACCAGGACTCCCCCGAGATCAAGATCCTCGACTTCGGGATCGCCAAGCTCAAGGACCACCCCGCGCTGACCCAGGCCGGGCAGGTCATGGGCACCCTGGCCTTCATGTCGCCCGAGCAGACCATGGGCAAGGAGGTCGACGCCCGCAGCGATATCTACAGCATGGGCGTGCTGCTGTTCATGTGCCTCACCGGCAAGCTGCCGTTCCACGGCAAGACCGCCGGCGAGCTCATGGACCACCACCGCAAGACCGCGCCTCCGCGCATGGCGAGCGTGCACACCGGCGTCCCCGCGGCGCTGGAGCCGATCGTGGCCAAGTCGCTGGCCAAGGACCCGGACGAGCGCTACCAGACCGCGCGCGAGTTCCGCCAGGCCCTCGAGGCGATCCCCCAGGAGGTGCTGTCCTTCGCTCAGGCCGCCACGGTCAACCTGGAGAACAGCCTCGAGGAGACGAAGGGTCGCCCGCCGATCACCGACCCCGTCGCCACCGCGTTCCACGACACCGCGGGGGCGCTGGCCGAGAAGCACCGCACCGCGTCCTTGGGCGGCTACTCCGAGGGCGACACCGGCGAGTTCTTCGGCGGGCTCGTGGGCCGCACCGTGGCCGGGAAGTACCTGATCGAGGACAAGCTCGGCCAGGGCGGCATGGGCGCGGTGTTCAAGGCGCTGCACCAGGACCTGAAGCGCCACGTCGCGCTCAAGATCGTGCACCCGGCGGTCGCCGATCGCCACGACGTGCACGAGCGCTTCCAGCGCGAGGCGCGCGCGGCCATGGGGTTCATTCACCCCAACGCGATCCCGACCCGCGACTTCGGGCGCACCGAGGCTGGCCTGCTCTACATGACCCAGGACTTCAGCCCGGGTCAGGACCTCGACAAGCTGCTCAAGGAGCACGGGCGTATGCCCGTGGACCGCGCGTTGGGGATCGTGCGGCAGGTGTTGCTCGCGCTGAGCGAGGCGCACAAGAAGTCGATCGTGCACCGCGACCTCAAGCCCGCGAACATTCTGCTCGAGGACGGAGACCTGGTCCGTGTGACCGACTTCGGGATCGCCAAGATCCTGGAGGAGGAGCCCAGCGAGAAGGGCACCGCGTCCGAGCTCACCGGGAACCAGGTGATCGGGACGCCGTTCTACATGGCCCCCGAGCAGGCCCGGGGCCAGCAGATCGACCTGCGCACCGATATCTACGCCATGGGCTGCGTGCTCTACGAGCTGCTCACCGCGACGCGCCCGTTCAGCGGCGACAGCGCGCTGGACGTGCTCATGAAGCAGGCGCACAAGGAGGTCGAGCCGCCGCGGCAGCGCGCGCCCAAGGCCGGGATCCCCGCCGAGGTCGAGGGGATCGTGCTCAAGGCCATGGCCAAGGCGCGGGAGGAACGCTTCCAGGACGCCGACGCGTTCATCGCCGCGATCGACGCCGCGCTCAGCGGCGCCCCGGTCCCCGACGTCACGCTCCCGCCGAGCACCGTGCCCACGCCCTCGGGCGGCGGCATGCTCGTGCCCATGGCCGGCTTCTGCGCGCTGGTGCTCGCGGCGCTGATCGTGGTCACCCTCGTGGTCGACGGCGAGAAGCTGCCCAAGCCCCTGGCCTGGGTGAAGACCAAGCTCGAGACCGACAGCGGGCTCGTGGGTCAGACCGACGAGCCCGACCTGCCCCCGCCCCCCGAAGGGACGCTGCCGCCGGACGAGCCCGAGACCCCCGATCCCGGGGAGACGACGCCGCCCGAGCAGCCGCCCACGCCGCCGGTCGTGGATCCGAACCCGCCGACCGACCCCGGCGAGACGACGCCGCCGAGCGATCCTGGCGAGACCGACCCGGGGGAGACGACGCCGCCGAGCGATCCTGGCGAGACCGACCCGGGGGAGACGACGCCGCCGAGCGATCCTGGCGAGACCGACCCGGGGGAGACGACGCCGCCGAGCGATCCTGGCGAGACCGACCCGGGGGAGACGACGCCGCCGAGCGATCCTGGCGAGACCGACCCGCCGGTCGAGACCCCGCCCGTCGACGTGGACCCGGTCGGGACGCCGGGGCCGAGCGACCCGGGAGAGACGACGCCGCCGAGCGACCCGGAGACCCCGCCGAGCGATCCGGGGGAGACGACGCCGCCGGCCGTGGATCCCACGCCGCCGGTCGTGGATCCGACGCCGCCGAGGGAGCCGGAAACCCCGCCGCCGAGCGACCCGGAGACCCCGCCGCCGAGCGATCCGGAGACCCCGCCGAGCGACCCCGGGGAGACGACGCCGCCGAGCGATCCGGGCGAGACCGCGCCCGCGGTTCAGGATCCGCCGACGACGAACCCGATCCCCGAGGCCGAGCCCTGGGTCGAGCCCCCGCCCGAGGACCGACCTCCGGTCGACCCCTACGGCTCGGGGTCTGGTCGCAACACCACCTCCCCGAACACCGACACCGGCCGAACGACGCAGCCGCGCAGCGAGCAGCCGCGCCGCCCCACCGACGGCGACCGCCAGGTCGTGACCCGTGAGGGGCTGAACTTCGAGTATCAGAAGGTCGGCGGGGTGTGGCTCAGCACGCAGACCGTGACCTGGCGCGCGGCCCTGGTGGCCGCGGTCAAGCTCACGCACCTGCGCGACACGCTGAAGACCCTGGCCCCCGCCGAGCTGCGCGACGCCATGCCCTGGGGCCGGCGCCTGCGCCGCGGCGGGGTCCCTCGCGAGCAGGCCGACGGGACGGCGCTCCTGCGCTACCTCGAGGGCAAGGGCGTGGGCGCGATCCTGGACAGCCCGATCCAGGGTCTCTCGCACCTGCACGCGAACCAGATCGCCGGGCACTTCGGCGCCCGGCTCCCCACCGCGGCGGAGCTCGACCGCGCCCCGCCGATCTGCACCCTCACGTTCTGCGACGAGGCGCAGGTGGCGGAGCGCGTGAGCGCCGCGGGCGTGCGCTTCACCACCCTCGCCAAGCTCGGCCGCTCCGGCGCCCGCGACGTCGAGGTCCGCCTGGCGCTGCCCTAGTTTCAGGGGGCCTCTCCGAGGCCCCCTCGCCCTCGTTTCAGGGGGTCTGTCCCAGACCCCCTCGCCCTCGGGGCAAAGCCCTCGGGCTCACCCCAAGGGCTCGCGCGCGCCGCGCGCGCTGCGCGCATCGCGGCTGACGCCGCTCGCCGGGCGCGCCGGCGGTCGCGCGCGCTGCGCGCTCGCGGCTGACGCCGCTCGCCGGGCGCGCCGGCGGTCGCGCGTTGCGCGCTCGCGGCTGACGCCGCTCGCCGGGCGCGCCGGCGGTCGCGCGCTGCGCGCTCGCGGCTGACGCCGCTCGCCGGGCGCGCCGGCGGTCGCGCGCGCTGCGCGCTCGCGGCTGACGCCGCTCGCCGGGCGCGCCGGCGGTCGCGCGCGCTGCCGCTCGCGGCTGACGCCGCTCGCCGGGCGCGCCGGCGGTCGCGCGCGCTGCGCGCTCGCGGCTGACGCCGCTCGCCGGGCGGGGCGGCGATCGCGCGCGCTGCGCGCTCGCGGCTGACGCCGCTCGCCGGGCGCGCCGGCGGTCGCGCGCGCTGCGCGCTCGCGGCTGACGCCGCTCGCCGGGCGCGCCGGCGGTCGCGCGCGCTGCGCGCTCGCGGCTGACGCCGCTCGCCGGGCGGGGCGGCGATCGCGCGCGCTGCGCGCTCGCGGCTGACGCCGCTCGACCCCCTCGCCCTCGGGGCAAAGCCCCTCGGGCTCACCCCCAAGGGGCTCGCGCGCGCTTCGCGCGCGCTGCGCGCTCGCGGCTGACGCCGCTCGCCGGGCGCGCCGGCGGTCGCGCGCGCTGCGCGCTCACGGCTGACGCCGCTCGCCGGGCGGGGCGGCGGTCGGGGGGTGACGCCGCGCGTGGGGCAAAGCCCCTCGGGCTCACCCCCAAGGGGCTCGCGCGCGCTGCGCGCTCGCGGCTGACGCCGCTCGCCGGGCGGGGCGGCGGTCGGGGGGCTCGCGCGCGCTTTGCGCTCGCTTGGAGGCTGCGGAGCTCTTCGTAGAGGCGGTGCTCCCACCAGAGGTAGGGGCGGGGCTCGTCCCCGCCCGGTATGTGCGTCCCTCCACCTTGCGTCACTGCGAGGGCATTCCAGGGAACGATCATGGCGTCCCTGCCCGGAGCTTCGCCACTTCGAGAGGCGCATGGGACGCACATACCCGGGCGGGGACGAGCCCCGCCCCTACCCAGACAATGCGTTCCTACCGCCCGTCCGCGACCTCCGGTCGTGCCACGCCACAGGGGGGCGGAGCTCTTCGTAGAGGCCGTGCCCCTTCCTCTGGGGGGCACACGCGCAGGAGTGGAGAGGCTACCGCCGCGCGCGCGAGGGCACGCACGTGGAGTTCGGTCACGCGCGAGCGGAGCCCCCCTTCCCTTCCTGGTTCGTGCGAGCGCCCTGACCCCGCGCGGCCGAGCCCGCGCAACGTCGTCGATTCCACGCCCTCTGCGTACCCTCTGCGCTCTCTGCGCCTCGGCGGTGAATCACCATCCACCCGCTCTGGCACACCGGCCGGCGCGCTCGCCGCCAAACCCGTCACTCGCGGCTTCGTCACGCGCGGGCCATACTGCAGGCAGGGCCGACGGGCTGCGCGGAGCCGCGCAGCATGAAGCCCTCAAGGTTTCAGCCTCGTCAGCCGAGGAGGACGACGTGGGCGTGTTCGACCTGCTGGTGATCGGAGTCGGCTGCGTGGGCTATGCCCTCGGGCGCGCTCGCGGTCTCGCCTGGCAGGTCAGCGGGATCCTGACCCTGCTCGTGGGCGGCGCCGCCGCCACCGCGCTCTGTCGGCCGGTAGGGGCCCTGTTCACCGACGGGATCCTGGGGCGCTTCGTGGGCTGGATCGCGGTCTACGCGATCGTGGCCACCGCGCTCTACGTGCTGACCCTCTCCTTCCGCGAGAAGCTCAAGGAGATCGAGTTCGACGAGCTCGACAAGCGCTTCGGCGGCGTCCTGGGCGCGATCAAGGCCCTGGCGGTGCTCGCGGTGATCACGCTGGTCGCGGTGCCGCTGAGCCCGCGGGTGGCGCGCGCGGTCAAGCGCACGCCCTCGGGGCGCGCCCTGGCCAAGGTCGTGGAGGAGCTCGAGGGCCTGCTCCCCGAGCGGATCCCGGAGACCTTCGCCGCGCCGGTGAGCGAGGCGCCGGGCGCCGACGCGGAGGCCGACGCCGAGCCCGAGCCCGCGGCGCCGCCGGTCCACCGCCCGACCCAGCGCGAGCCTGCGCCCACCCCCGCGCCAGCGCCCGCGCCGACGACGCCGCGGCTCCCGGACCCGAGCTACGGCCGCACGCCCCCGATCCTCCCGCCGCAGCGCGCGCTGCCCGAGGACGACGGGCTGGGGGAGGACCACGTCGAGCGCGACCTGACCGGGCCCGACCCCTTCGACACGCAGGGCGACCCCGTCGACCCCCTCGCGCCGCCGCGGAAGTAGCCCCCCGGAATCGCCCTCCTGTCCCCCGTGCCGGCGGCTACACTGCGCGGTTCAGGAGGTTCCGTGGCCACCACCACCCAACGCGCCGAGACCACCACCGCCCGGGTCGACGACCTGCGGGCCAAGCTCCGGGCCGAAGGCCTGAGCGCGGTGATCGTGCGCTCGACCGACCGCTACCTGAACGAGTACGTGCCCGCCGACGAGAGCGAGCGGGTGTGGCTGACCGGGTTCACCGGCTCCGCCGGCGACGCGCTGGTCGGCCTCGACGCCGCCTGGCTGTGCGTGGACGGGCGCTATCGTCTGCAGAGCGAGGCCGAGGTCGAGGGGACCCCGTTCAGCGTCGAGCACGTCGCGCTCGGGACCTCGATCCGCGCGCACCTGTTCGACCTCCTGAAGCGCCAGGTCGCCAAGCAAGGGGCCAAGATCGCCTACGCGCCGCACACCTTCACCGTGCGCGAGCGCGAGGAGCTCGAGCGCGTGCTGCAGGGCAGCGGCGCGACCCTCGTCGCCACGTCCCCGTCGCTGATCAACCAGATCCGCGAGCCGGTCAGCCCGCCGATCGAGCCCGTGCGCGGGGTCCCGGTCGAGGTCGCCGGGCTGAGTGTGGGCGAGAAGCTCACCCGCTGCGCCGAGGTCCTGGCCAAGCACGACCTGGCCGCTTACGTGGTCCAGCCGCTGGACGCGCTGGCCTACATGACGAACCTCCGCGGCAGCGACTTCGTGAACCAGGCCACCTTCCGCGGGGTGGGGCTCCTGTTCCGCGAGCGCATGATCGTGTCCGCGCCCAAGCCGACCCGGATCCCGACCAGCGCCCGCGCGCCGGAGCTGGACGTGGTCGACCAGGGCGCCTGGCGCTCGCTGCTCCCCGCCCGCGGGCGGGTGGGCTACGACCCCGACGAGACCACCGCCGACGTGATCGACTCGATCCGCGGCGCAGGGGCCGAGCCCGTCGCCGTCCCCAGCCCGGTGACCCCGCTCAAGGCCAAGAAGACCGACGCCGAGCTCGCGGCCATGAAGCGCGCCTTCGCCCTGGCGGACAAGGTCATGGAGGACGCGATCGCGTTCGTGGCCCGCAAGGTCGACGCCGGCGAGTCGCTGACCGAGCAGGACCTGGCCGACGAGGTCCTGCGCCTGCACCTGAGCTACGGCGCCACCGGGCTCAGCTTCCGCGTGATCGCGGCGGTGGGCGCGAACGCGGCCAACATTCACTACTCGCACCCCGACCCCAGCCGCCAGATCGGCAAGGGCGAGCTCGTCCTGATCGACACCGGCGGCTACTACGAGGGCGGCTACGCCACGGACCTCACCCGGACCTTCCTCGCCGGCTCCGCCGCGAGCGTGGCCGAGGGGACCCCGGAGCAGAAGCGCAACTACACCCTCGTGCTCAAGTGCGCGATCGCGGGCATGGCCGCCCGGCTCCCGGTCGCCGCCTACGGCGAGCAGCTCGACGCCCTGGTGCGCGCGCCCTTGTGGGCCGAGGGCCTCGACTACCGCCACGGCACCGGCCACGGGGTGGGGATCAACGTGCACGAGGCCCCGCCCCGGGTCTCGACCCGCAACGGGACGCTCTTGGAGCCGAACCAGGTGTTCTCGATCGAGCCCGGGCTCTACCTGCCCAACTGGGGCGGGATCCGGATCGAGAACCTGTGCACGGTGGCCCCCTCGCCCGACGCCGAGGGCTTCCACGACGTGGTGCCCCTGACCTTCGCCGCCCTGGACGACCGCCTGATCGACGACGCCCTGCTCACTCCGCAGGAGCGCGCCTGGCTCGCGCGCTACGCCGAGCAGCGCCGCGAGGTCCTGGGCGTCGAGTAGCGCCGTGCGGCGCCTCGCCTGCGGGGCGGCGCTCCTGCTCCTGGCGTTCGCTGGCGCGCAGTGGCTGTGGCCCGACCCCGCGAGCTACGCGCGCGAGGAGCGCCTTTGGATCGCGCCGCGCTGGGCGCTGCGCGGGACCCTCGCGTTGTGCGCCAGCTTGACTATGCTCGGGCTCTGGCCCCGCGGCGCGCACCCCGCGCGCGCGGACGGCGCCGCGACCGCCCCGGAGACCCCATGCCCCGCCCCCTGACCTCCCGCGCCGACGTCGAGCGCTACGTGTTCAACATGCTGCGCGAGCACTACGTCGGCCCCGAGGTGACCCTGACCCTCGACACGACCCTCGCGGAGCTCGAGCGCGCCTACGACCCCGAGCTCTACGGCACCGACCCCACGCTCTCGATCGAGGACGACCTCGGGCTCGAGATCCCCGAGGCCGACGCCGCGCGCCTGGACAAGGGCCGGATCGGCGACCTGGTCGACTACGTCGTCAAGCGCCTCCGGCTCTAACCGGCGAGCCGCGCTCGCCCAGCGGCTCCGCTGGGGCCGCACCGCGAGCGCGACGCGCCGCGCGTCCGACTCGAGCGGAGCGATCCGCTCAGGCCCTCCTCAGAACGACCGTAGGGGAGCAGCTTGCTGCTCCCGGTGTGGCGGGCCGTCCAGCCCTCCGCACCGCGAGGGGGACGCGCCGCGCGTCCGACTCGAGCGGAGCCTTGGCGTCCTTGGCGTCCTTGGCGGTTCAGATCTCCCGCCAGCGCGCTTCCGCCTACCCCTCGCGCAACACCCGCACGTCGCCTTCGCGCTTGGTGAGCCGGATCTGATCGAAGTGCTCGAGCAGCGGGATCGTGTAGCGCCGGCTGGAGTCGATCTGGGTCTTGAAGTCGGCGGCGGAGAGCGGGCCGTCGCGCTGGATCGACTCGATCACCCGCTGCTTGGCCTCGGCGTAGCGCTCGCCGTGGAACACCACGTCGTCGGCGATCTGGACCAGCTCGCCGCGCTCGAGCAGCAGCGCGAACACGTCCTCGGTGGTCGTGGCGTCGAGCTCGGGGGCCAGCTCCTCCAGCGCCTGGGCCGGGGTCGGGGGCTGGAACGCGCGGGCGTTGAACAAGGCGCCCAGCCTCTGCGCGTAGTCCGCGGCGGCCTCGGGCAGCTCGACGCTGAACGCCGCCGCGGCCAGGCCCGCCGGGGTCTGGACCACGTCGCCCGCCTCCAGGCTCGCGCTCAGCGCGGCCTGGAACAGCATGTCGTGGAGCTTCGAGCGCGTGCGCAGCTCGAGCCGCGCGCAGCTCGCGCGGCAGGGGTGCTCCCGGTGATAGGCCGCGAGGGTCGTGGCCAGGGTCTCGCGCGCGTGGGCGAAGGCCTCGCGCGAGACGTAGGCCGGGTTGCCCTTGCCCCCGGAGACCTCGACCGCCCGCCCGTCCTGGGCCAGCTCCTCGAGCAGGGCCAGGACCTCGGGCTTGGGGCGGCCCAGGCTGCGCACCAGGTCGTCCGCGCGCTGAGGGGTCGCGTCGCCGTCGAGGGCCAGGATCAGCGTCCCTGCGTCGTCCCCGAGCACGGTTTCCTTTTGCGACAGGCGTTCGAGAACGAAACGCTTGCCCGGCTTCAGGCGCCACTTCGACGCGCCGAGGACGGTCCCTCCCCCAAGGGTTTGCATGGGTGAGTGGCGACGCACCACACAGCGATCCCCGGGGGCGGCGACGACCTTCTCCCGCAGCCGGAGCTGGCACATGGCGTCCTGGCCCGGGGGTAGCTCCGGGGCGTCGAGGATCACGACCTCCCCCAGGACCTCGGACGTGCCCACGTGGAAGCGCACGGTCTCGCGCTGCTTGAGCGGGCGGGTCTGGGACGCCAGGTGGTGCAGGCGCACCTCCCACAGGTCGCTGGCGCTGAAGATCCCGGGGGTGGCGACCACGTCGCCGCGGGTCACCGCCTTGCGGTCGACGTCGCTCAGGTTCACCGCCGAGCTGTGGCCGGCCTCGACCCGGTCCACCTTCTCGCCGTAGGCCTGCAGCCCGCGGACCTTGCCCTTGAGCACGGTCCCCTTGTGGGTCAGGACCTCGAGCACGTCGCCGACCTGGGCCCGGCCCTGGAGCGGGACGCCGGTGAGCACGGTCCCGAAGCCCTTGGCCGAGAACACGCGCTGGATCGGGAGCCGGAACGGGCCGTCCACCGGGCGCGGCTGGACCTGGTCCACGAGCGCCCCCAGGGTCTCCTTGAGCGCGTCCAGGCCCGCGCCGGTGTGCGCGCTGACCCGCACCCGGGGCGCGCCCTCGAGGAACGTCCCCTGGACGAGCTCCTCCACGTCGAGCTCCACGAGCTCGAGCAGGTCCTCGTCCACCGTGGGCAGGTCGGTCTTGGTGATCGCGATCATGCCCCGCTCGATCCCGAGCAGGGTCAGGATCTCCAGGTGCTCGCGGGTCTGGGGCATGACCCCGTCGTCGGCGGCGACCACCAGCAGGACCACGTCGATCCCGGTGGCGCCCGCGACCATGTTCTTCACGAAGCGCTCGTGGCCGGGGACGTCGATCATGCCTACCCGGCGTCCGTCGAGGTCCAGCGGCGCGAAGCCCAGGTCGATCGTGAGCTCGCGGGCCTTCTCCTCCTGCAGCCGGTCGGGGTCCCGGCCGGTCAGGGCCCGGACGAGGCTCGACTTGCCGTGGTCGATATGGCCGGCGGTGCCGACCACCGCGCGCGCGATCTGAAGCTGACTCACGCCGGAGATTCTAACCCCACCCGGCCCGGGGCAGCCGGGAGGCCGGTCTGGGGGCGGCCCAGCTCAGCTTGCAACTAAGCCACCCCTGGAACTACACTTACTCGTTGGGATCGATCGCCCTGCGGTCGGCCCACCCGGGGGGGCGGACTTGGTGCAAGCAGAGGATCAGCACGCGCTGACCGTCCACGAGACCGTCGTGGACGGCGGGCTCCTGCGCGAGGAGCCCTGGCTCACGAAGGGCGAGGGCAGCGCCTTCGTCTCGCGGCCGAACGACGTGGTGTGCGTCCGCGTCAGCGACGACGGCTTCTCGAGCCTCCCGCTCAAGGCGCAGCAGCTCGTGGACCACGGGTTCCACGCGGTGGCGATCGAGCTCGGGGCGACCCTGAGCGTGCCCCTGGACGAGCCCGCGGAGAACCGGGTGTTCGGGCCGCTGCTCGAGGCGATCAAGCACGTGCAGCAGTTCGTGGGCTGGGTCGGGGTGTGCACGACCAGCGACGACGCGCGCCGCGCCCTGGCGAACCTCGCCACCGCGGCGGGCGAGCGCGACGCGTTCGCGATCTACCCCGACCGCGCTGCGGCGATCGCTGCCTACCGCTCCGAGCTCACCAGCGACGAGCCGCCCCCCCCGCCGAACAGCGACTGGGGCTGGGTGCTCGAGGACGCCGCGGGCTCGGTCGAGGTCGACGTGGCCGAGCTGTTGCTCGAGCCCGACGAGCTGGAGAAGTTCCCCGAGCAAGCCCGGGAGCTGACCTCCAAGGGCCGGACCTACCTCACGGTGCGGGTCCACCGCCCCCGGGGCTGGGAGCCCAGCGGCGAGCACGTGACGGCGCTGATCCAGGGCCGCGACGTGGTCGAGGCCGCCGGCGGCCAACTGGCGCTGGTGACGCCGGAGGAGGACCTCCAGGCCTGGCTCCGGCTCCTGGGCGAGGGCCAGCGCTTCCTCGTGGTGGACTCGGCGGACGAGGCCGAGGACCAGCACATGGCCCACGCCGCGCGGAAGGTCGCCCCCGAGACCCCGCGGGACGTGCCCTCCCGCGCGTTCCAGGTGGTGAGCAAGTCCGAGCGCTCGATCCAGCTCCGCGCCCGCGACGGAGGCGAGCTCGGCTCGACCGAGCTCCCGGCCCAGGTCGTGCGCCTGGGGCGCGAGGGCGTGCCCGCCCTCGCCGGGCGGCTGCTCGAGCTGGCCAACCAGGACGTGCAGGACGTGTTCGTGGCTCTGACGCGCTTCACGGACATCGAGGGCGAGCGCCTCGAGCCCTTGCGCAAGGCCGCCAAGCGCGCCGAGCAGGCGGGCATGCGCGTGGTGTTCTACGACGCCTCCCCCGAGGTCAAGGCGCTGCTCGAGATCCTGGGGGTCGACGTCGCGCGCCTGCACCCCGACTTCGGCACCGCGACCCAGGCCCTGGCCGCCTGGGTGCACCGCGTGGCGCCGTTCCACGAGCTCGTGTTCACCCTGACCCACGAGGACCTGACCGACTCCCGCGCGGGGGCGACGCTGCCCGACAGCGCGTCCGACGTGGGGCTGCTCGAGCCCGCCCCCGACGAGGGCCTCGAGCTGCGCGCCGAGCTGGCCCGCGCCCGGGCGAAGCTCGGGACCCAGAGCGCCGAGCGCGACGCGGCGGTCAGCCGCGCCGCCGCGGCCGAGCGTGAGCGCGACGAGCTGCGCACGAAGGTCCGCCAGCTCACGACCTCCTCCCAGGCCGACGAGCGCCGGATCCTGGACCTGGAGCAGGCGCGGCGCCGCGCCGAGCGGGCGCTGGAGGACGCGCGCGAGCGCTCGGCCTCCCGCGCCGAGATCGACGCGCTCCAGGCCGAGCTGGAGCAGCTCAAGCACCAGCACGCGCTGGAGCTGGGCGAGCTTCAGGAGCAGCTCAGCGAGTCCCAGGCGGCCTCGCGAGAGCTGGCCACCACGCGGGCCGAGCTCGCAGACCTCCGCGCGCGGGCCGAGGAGGCCAGCGCCGAGGACCCCGCGGCGCTCCTGGGTCGGCTCAAGGAGCTCGAGCAGGAGCTGCGCGAGGTCTCGCGGGAGCGGGAGCTGCTGCGGGAAGAGCTCGAGAGCGCAGGCGAAATGATCGAGCGCCTGGGCAAGGAGCTGGAGCGCTCCTGAACGCTCCCGGGTCGGTCGCGTCCGGTACGCAGGTTGCTAAGGAATTCCTCGGTGGAGAGGAAGGGTCAGCATGAGCAAGGATCTCCTGCAGAGCGGGGCGTTGGAGCTCGTGCGCGCGGGAATCATTACCTACCGCCAGCTCAACGAGGTGCACCGCACCTTGAGCGAGACGGGGGGGAACCTCGACGACCTGCTCGTGCAGAAGGGCTACGCCACCCGCGAGCAGCTCGAGGGCCGCAACGCGCGGCCGGCGCGTAAGGCGCTCAAGCTCGCGCGCTCGCTGGACCTGGTCAAGGCCGGGCTCCTGACCTTCAAGCAGCTCAACCAGTGCCACCGCGACGCCCGCCGCGACGACGACGGGCGCACGATCCTCGACCTCGCCGTGGAGAAGGGCTTCCTCACCGAGCTCCAGGTGGCGACGCTGCCCACCGACGAGGACTCGCTCACCGCCTCCCAGAAGCACAACAAGCGCTTCAGCTCGTCCTGGGACTTGTTCCGCGCGGGGGTGGTCACGCTCAAGGCGCTCAACGAGTGCCACCGCTACATCAAGCTCGACGCCCCCGAGAAGTCGCTCAAGGAGGCGCTGCTCGAGCGGGGCTACGTCAAGCCCGAGCAGCTCGAGGAGCTGGGGATCGAGCCGCCCCAGCCGCTCAAGCCGCGCCCGACCGCCGAGGAGCGCGCCGCCGAGCTGCGCGCCCGGGACGAGCGCGAGCAGGAGCTGCGCATGGGCCAGACGATCGTCGACCTCGACGCTCCGCTGGCCGACCTCGACGCCCCCCGCGGGCGCGAGCTCGAGCCCGCGCCCAAGCCGCGGTCCAAGGTCGGCGGCGGCGGCGGCGGGCGCACGATCCTGAACCTCGAGGACGACCTCTACGAGGACGCCTACGAGGAGGACGACCCGCGCGCGGCGCGGACGATGCTCGACGCGGACGAGGAGGAGGAGGACGAAGACTTCCGCGCGGCGCGGACCTTCATGGACGCCGGCGAGGAGGAGGAGGAGGACCCCCGGGCCGCGCAGACGCTCATGGACGCGGGGGAGGAGGAGGACGACCTCCGCGCCGCCCGGACGCTCATGGACGCCGGGGAGGAGGAGGACGAGGACTTCCGCGCGGTGCGGACCTTCATGGACGCGGACGAGGAGGGCGACGACCTGCGCGCGGCGCGGACGATGCTCGACGCGGACGAGGAGGGCGACGACCTGCGCGCGGCGCGGACGATGCTCGACGCGGACGAGGAGGGCGACGACCTGCGCTCGGCGCGGACCTTCATGGACGCGGGGGAGGAGGCGTCGGACCCGGACTTCCGCGCGGCGCGGACCTTCATGGACGCCGGCGAGGCCGCGTCGGACCCGGACCTGCGCTCCGCGCGGACGTTCCTCGACGCCGGCGACGAGGCCTCCGACCCGGACCTGCGCTCGGCGCGGACCTTCCTCGACAGCGACCACAACCTCGACGCCGCGACCGCGGGCACCTTCATGGACATGGGCCCTGGCGGCGGCGGCGACCCGGGGGCCGTCGGCGGGCAGACGTTCATGGACGTCGCCGCGGGCGGGCCCGCCGCCCAGGACTCGACCCCCAGCGCGCAGGACCAGACGGCCCACGACGCCGAGGGCACGTTCATGGACGTGGGCGAGCAGACGAGCACCGGCTCGCGCTCCGGAATCAGCCGCAGCGGCATGAGCAAGACCAGCGCCGACGCCGGCTCGGACACGGCGCCGGGCAACACCGCCTCGCGCACCGGGGCCACCAGCGTGGGCCGCGGCTCGAGCAAGGGCATGAGCCGCACCCAGGCCGAGCGCGACAGCCAGCAGCGGCGCAAGGAGACCAAGGGCGACGCCTACTCCCACCCGCTCGTGGGCAAGGTGATCGGCGGCTGCCGGATCCGCAAGAAGCTGGGCGAGGGCGGCATGGGCGCCGTGTTCCTCGCCGAGCACCTCAAGCTCAAGCGCCAGAGCGTGATCAAGGTGATCCCGGCGCACCTCGCGTCCAATCGCCAGTTGATCGCGCGCTTCGAGCGCGAGGCCCAGGCGGCGGCGGTGATCCAGCACGCCAACGTCGTCAGCGTCTACAACGTCGGCGAGGAGAACGGGGTCCACTTCATCGAGATGGAGTACGTCGACGGGAAGCCCCTCGACGTGCTGATGAAGGAGAAGAAGGTCATCGAGCAAATGGAGGCGGTCCAGATCATTCGGGACTGCTGCAAGGGCCTCGCTCAAGCCCACAAGGGCGGGATCGTCCACCGCGACATCAAGCCCGACAACATCATGCTCACCCGCAAGGGGCAGGTGAAGATCGCCGACTTCGGCCTCGCCCGCGCGGCGCAGTCGGAGCAGGCCGAGCTGACCCGCGCCGGGCAGATCCTGGGTACGCCGGCCTACATGTCGCCGGAGCAGTGCCAGGCCCAGCCCACCGATCAGCGCTGCGACATCTACAGCCTCGGCGCGACCTTCTACGCCATGATCACCGGCAAGCGACCGTTCACCGGCAAGTCGGTCGTCGAGATCATGCAGAAGCACGTCGAGCAGGAGCCGATCAGCCCGCGCGACTACAACCCCGAGATCTCGCCGACCCTCGCCCGCGTCGTGCTGCGCATGATGGCCAAGGCGCCGGACGACCGCTATCAGTCGGCGGACGAGGTGATCGAGGCCCTCGACCGCTTCCTGCGCGAGGAGGGCACCGACCGGCTGAAGGAGGTCCAGAACCTGATCGGCGACGACTATCGCCTGATCAAGAAGCTGGGCCAGGGCGGCATGGGCGCGGTCTACTCGGCGCGGCTGCAGAAGCCGCTCGGTGACGTCGCCGAGGACACGGTGGTCGCGATCAAGGTCCTGGCCGAGGACGTGTCCGAGGAGGACGTCAAGCGCTTCGAGCTCGAGGCCCAGCTCGCGCAGCAGGTGACCCACGACGGCGTGATCCGCGTGCTGGGGCACAGGATCGGCGACCCGATCAGCTACATCGTCATGGAGTACGTCGAGGGCGAGAGCGTCCGCGACCTGCTCCGCCGCCAGGAGCGCATGCCCCAGGCGGAGGTGTGCCGCGTGCTGCGCGAGGTGCTGAACGCGCTCGCGGCGGCCCACGAGCAGAAGATCATTCACCGCGACATCAAGCCGGACAACATCCTGCTCGCGCAGCCCAACCAGCGGGTCAAGATCGCGGACTTCGGCGTGGCCAAGCGCGCGGACTCGACGACCGAGGTCACCCAGGCCGGGTTCCTGGTGGGCACGCCGCACTACATGTCGCCGGAGCAGTGCAGCACGTCGGGCGACTACGACGTGACCACCCAGGCGGACATCTACTCCCTGGGCGCGACCGCCTACTACATGGCCACCGGCAAGAAGCCCTTCGAGGGCGAGACCCAGCCGGCGATCATCCTCCAGCACCTCAAGGAGAAGCCCGTCCCGCCCCAGGAGCTGGTCGAGGAGCTCTCCGAGTCGTTCAGCAACCTGATCCTGAACATGCTGGCCAAGAAGCCCAGCCGCCGCTACGCGACGGTGCAGGAGGTCCTGAGCGACCTGCAGCGCGTCGAGTCCGGCGGGCTGGTCAAGCGGCGCAAGGGGATCGACACCCCCCTCGAGGACACCGGCGCCGCGGCCAAGCGCTCGCTGGCGATCGCGGGTCTGATCGCGGTGGTCGTGATCGTGATCGCGGTCGTCGGCCTGCAGTACCGGCAGCGCAGCCTGGAGATCGCCCAGCAAGAGGCCGAGCGGATTCGGCTCGAGCAGAACCGCGAGAAGCTGCAGGACCTCTACGAGCAGGGCCAGGGCGAGATCGGACAGCTCAACGTCGCGCGCCAGTTCGCCCAGGCCACGAGCCGGCTCAAGACCCTGCGCGAGGCGCTGCAGCAGGCGGACATCTCCGAGGGCAAGCAGGAGGCCGGCAAGTTCGCCGCGGGCCTCGTGACCCTCACCAAGGAGATCGAGGACAAGCGCACGGCGCGGGACAAGGCCGTGGAGTCGGCCTGGGCCCTGGCGCAGGGCGCACCCCAGGGCGGCTTCCAGCGTGAGCACGACGCCCTGCGCGAGCGGCTCGAGGCCTACAAGCAGGCGGTGGCCACCGCGGCGGCGGGCCCCGGCTACATTCCGCCGCTGCGTCCGCGGGACTACAACACCACCCCGCTCTACGAGGCCGCGCGCACCTACCGCGCCGCGCTGGACGAGATCGACGCGAAGTCCTACGGCGACTCGCCGCGGGTCGTGGAGTCCGGGCGCGCGCGCCAGCAGCAGCAGCAGAGCCTGGACGCGCTCTCGACCCTCATGTGGGACCTCCTGCGCCAGGACCTCGACCGCCGCTACAGCGACATGCACTACTACGTGCGCGCGCGGCTCCTGGTCGAGGAGTTCCTCGAGCGCTGGGCGCCGCCGACGGAGTCCCTGGGCGTGCGCGCCTACGCCGACGCCGAGCAGCGCCGGGCCAAGCTCCTGCAGCAGGAGGACGCCTTCGACGACAAGACCGACGTGGCCCTGACCCGTAACGCCTGCCGCGACGCCTGCGTGGCGCTGGCCAAGGGCCTGGGGATCCCGCAGGTGCCCCACGCCGAGGAGCGCCTGCTCTACGAGCTGGGCAACTCCAAGGCCCTCGTCGACGCCCAGCGCAGCGTGGCCTTCGTGCCCGAGGTGCTCTCGCAGCTCGAGGAGGTGCAGTCGATCAGCACCGCCCCCGAGGCCAGCCGCTACCAGCAGCTCGCGCACAAGCTGCGCGCGGCCCTGCGCGACCAGCGCAAGCTCCTGATCGACGGCCGCCTGCAGAGCGTGGAGGCGAGCCTGCAGCGCATGGCCGCCGAGGGTAAGTTCTCGGACGCGCTGACCTCCCTCGACCGGCAGCTCGGCGAAATGCGCGAGCTCTACCGCGGGAGCGAAGAGGACCTGCAGCGGCGCAAGCGCGAGCTGGACGTGAAGCTCGACGAGCAGCGCGCGGTGATCCGCCAGAGCCTGGAGCGGCAGTGGCGCGAGCAGCTCGCCGAGCTGCGCCGGGTGGCCTGGGAGGTGCGTGACTTCCGCGCCGCCGACGCCGCGCTGCGCGACGTCGCGGGCAACGTGCAGTACGACGTGGAGCTCGTCCCCGGCGAGCCGACGCCGCAGCAACAAGGCGCCGCCGAGCGCGAGCGCCTGGCGCCCTACCTCAGCGGGCTCGAGGTCGGCGAGGACGCCGGCGCGTTCCTCCCCACCGGGAGCTACGCCGTGGGCTCGGACCGCCTGGACGCGCCGCGCGAGGGGCCGATCCACCCGGTGGCGATCGGGGCCCTGGGCGTCGACCGGCGCGAGGTCACGGTGCGCGAGTTCCGCGAGTTCCTGCGCTCGGCGAGCCTCGACGGGACCCCGCGCAACGAGGAGGGCCCCGGCCCTCTCGCCGGCCGCCACCCGCGCACGATCTTCGACCACCCCGACGCGCCGCTCGGGGGCTACGCCCCGGACTACATGATCGAGCGCGAGGTCTTGCCCGACGGCACCGAGCGCCTGCGCTTCGCCGACCTGGACACCTACCTCGACCGGCCGGTGGTCTACGTCTCCTGGTATGCGGCCTACGCCTACGCGCGCTGGGCCGGCAAGCGCCTGCCGAGCGAGGCGGAGTGGGAGGCGATCGCCTCGGCCCAGGCCGACGGCGCGCGCAGCGAGTTCCCCTGGGGCGACACCTTCACCCACGACCGGGTGGTGAGCAGCGCGGAATACGGCATGAACTGGCGCCTGGCGGACCTGCCCTCGGCGGGGTCCAAGCCTCAGGGCGCGAGCCCCTGCGGGGCGCTGGACATGGCGGGCAGCGTGTCGGAGTGGACGGCGAGCCCGTATCGGGCCTACGACCCCGAGCGCCAGGGCGCCGACCGCGACTTCGGCTCGCGCTACCGCGCGGTGCGCGGCGGGGCGTTCACCGACCACTACGCCAACGCGTTTCGTTGCGCCTTCCGCGGCCGCGCCCAGCCGGGCGAGGTGGCGGTGGACATAGGCTTCCGCTGCGTCTGGGCTGCGCCCAGCCAGGGGCGGTAAGTTCGGCCCGACGGGCGATAATCGCGAGGAACGGGGGAGGAGCGAACGTGGGGGGAACTCCGGACAGCGCCGCTGCTCCGCGCGGATCGGACGGTGACATGGGGGTCAAGCTCAAGGGGACGCTCGGGCGCTGCTGCGTGCTGGCGGGGCTGCTCGTGCTCAGCGCGTGCGGCTCGGGCGAGCTCAAGGGCCACGTGGGGCGCGACGACGACGGTGAGCTGATCACCGACATGAGCCAGGTCCCGGCGCTGGAGGAGGTCTACTCCCAGCCGCGGCGCTACCCCTTCACCGTGGCCGTGGCGCCGCTCTACGTGGAGTGGGCGGACGGCGGGGTCAACGCCGCCGGCGAGTCCAGCGTGCACCCGCTGACGCTGGCGACCCCCGTGCCCAACGTGGACGTGTCCGACCATGCCCCGACCCGCGCCTGGCCCGAGGGCGTCGACGCCGAGGAAGAGGCGCTGATCCTCGAGGCGCTGCGCAAGGGCTTCGTGCGCGAGGAGGAGGGCGAGGCGCCCGCCGAGGGCGAAGGCGCGGGCCCCGACGAAGCCCTCGGACCAGCGACCGGCCCCGAGGAGGGCGTGGGCCCCGACGAGGGCACGATCCCCGACGAGGGTGAGGGCACCGACGAGGGCACTGGCCCCGACGAGGGTGAGGGACCCGACGAGGGCATGGGCCCCGACGAAGGCATGGGACCCGACGAAGGGGGTGAGGGCACCGAGGAAGGCACGCCCGACGACGGCACGCCCGACGAAGGCACGACCCCCGGGGAAGGCACGCCCGACGAGGGGACGACTCCCGAAGAAGACACCGACGAGGGCGCGACTCCCGACGAGGGCACGAGCCCCGACGAAGGCGCTGGCCCCGACGAGGGCGGCGAGGACGAGGGGACCCCGGGCGGCGACCCGTGGGCCGACAGCGGGACCGTCCCCGCGACCCCGACCGCCGCAGAGGAAAGCAGCGACACGGGGACCGAGCCGACGCCGGTGCCGGTCGAGGAGCCCGCGGACGACGAGCCCGCCGACGCCGGGTCCGAGCCCGACTATCCGTGGCCGGAGTCCGAAGGGCGGCCGAGCGAGGGCGACCCGCTGCCGCTCGAGACCGAGGCGCCGGAGCCCAGGGACGACGCGCCCGCGGACGAAGCGCCGGCGGAGCCCAGGGACGACGCGCCCGCGGACGAAGCGCCGGCGGAGCCCAGGGAAGACGCGCCCGCGGACGAAGCGCCGGCGGAGCCCATGGACGACGCGCCCGCGGACGAGGCGGCGGCGGAGCCCATGGACGACGCGCCCGCGGACGAAGCGCCGGCGGAGCCCATGGACGAAGCGCCCGCGAACGACGCGCCGGCGGGCGACCCTTGGGCCGACAGCGGAACGGTCCCGGACGCGGTGGACGAGTCGCCCGTGGACGAGGCGCCGGCCACGCCCATGGACGAGTCGCCCGTGGACGAGGCGCCGGCCACGCCCATGGACGAGTCGCCCGCGGACGAGTCGCCCGCGGACGAGTCGCCGGCCACGCCCATGGACGAGGCGCCGGTGGACGAGGCGCCCGCCGAGGATCCCTGGCGCGACAGCGGGGTCCTGCCCGAGCACAGCCTGCGCCTGCGCCGGCTGCTGCGTCGCTACCCCAGCCGCAACGCCGCGCCGCCGCCGGACGGCGACGAGGACGCGCCCCTGGCCGCCGACGACGAGGAGGGCGAGGACGAGGACGCCGACGCTCCCGCCGAGGAGCCGGCCGAGGAGCCCACCGAGCCCGAGGCGCCGAGCGAGGACACGAGCGGCGACCCGCTGAGCGCGGCCGACCTCGTGCTCCCCGCCCCCGACGCGCAGAGCGCGCGGCTGGGGCTCTTGCTGCCCGAGGGCTTCAGCGTCGAGGGCGAGCACCCGCTGCGGATCCGCGACGCCGAGAGCCTGTTGGCCGAGCTCGACGCGCGGCCCACGAGCCTGGCCGAGGGTCAGGACACCTTGGACGGCCTGCAGGGCGTGGTGCCCGGCGAGCTGGGCGAGGAGGAGCCCCAGGCGATCGAGCTCGGCGGCGAGCCCGGGGTCAAGTTCACCCTGGTGCGCAGCGACGGCACGCGCTGGGTGGCGTGGGGGGCCCTGGTCGACGGTCAGGCCTTCGTGCTCACGAGCCCGGCCGACGCGGACCCCGAGCTGCAGCAGACGCTCTTGAGCTCGGTCGAGTTCGCCGGGCCGGCGCCGGCGCCGACCCCGACCGAGGACCCCGCCGAGGTCGCCGCGCGCCAGGAGCGCGAGGCCGCGCGCGCCCGCGAGTCGGACACCTTCGAGGGCAAGAACTTCGCGATCTCCGAGGGCGGCTGGCAGGACCGGACCGTCGGGCTCCTGCGCCAGTTCGGCGTGTTCGAGCGCGTGGAGAAGATCGAGTTCAGCCAGGACAGCCAGCGGCAGAACCCGCTCGAGCTGCTCCCGCTGGCGGACCTCGCCGGCGCCGACATGCTGCTCGTGGCGACCCTGCGCCGGAACAAGGTGAGCTACCAGGGGATCAACGCGGCCTACGCCGGGGACTTCGTGCTGTGGCTGACCCTGTGGTGGCCGAGCGCGATCTGGCCCGGGGTCTCGAGCGAGGACTACCGCGCCGACGTGGAGCTGCAGGTCGAGCTGCTCGACGTGCGCTCGCAAGAGGTGCTCTGGAGCAAGACCTACCGCCACGACGAGACCCTGGCGCTCTCGACCCCCGAGCGGGGCTGGGTGCCCTGGGGGGTGGTCTTCGCCCGCTTCGGCGTGCTGACCGACGGCATGCTGGCCGGGGCCGGCGAGCACGTGCGCACGCCGACCTGGCTCGAGGTGGAGTACCAGATCCTGCGCGACCTGTGGTCGGTGGAGGGCTTCAAGGGGGTGGTCGACACCCAGACCTTCGAGGAGCGGATCAACACCCACGTCGAGCCCCGGCGCCTGGCGCTGGTGGCCGGCGTCTCGACCTACGGCTCGCGGGCGCGGCCGGTGCTCGACGCGCTGGGGGCCGAGCGCGCCGCGGCGCGCGGGGAGACCCTCGAGGACCTGCGCGAGACCTACGGGGACGACGAGCTGACCTTCGGCGTGCGGCCCTACGCCCAGGCCGACGTCGAGCGCCTGGACCAATTCCTGCGGGAGCAGGGCAACTTCAACCAGGACTTCTCGCGCAGCCTCTCGGGCCCCGCGGCGACCCGCACCCGGCTCAAGGCCGGGCTGCGCCAGCTGGCCCGCGCGCGCCGCGACGACCCGGTGCTGCTCTACCTCAACCTGCGGACCGCGGTGGTGGACGACCCCGAGGCTCCCGGCGACCGCCTGCGCAAGTACCTCCTGCCCTACGACGCCGACCTCGCCGCGCTGGAGGCGATCCTCGCCCAGCCCGCGACCCCCGAGCGCCGGCTGGCGCTCGTGGCCGAGCTCGAGCGCACCGCGATCTCCTTCGAGTGGCTGGAGGAGACCTTCAACCACGCCAGCCTGGAGGACCACCGCTACCTCCAGAGCCGCGAGGTGCTGATCGTGCTCGACACCGCGTTCCCGGACCCGGTGCTCGGGCTGCGCTACGCCCCTGAGTTCGCCGCGCGTCGCGACGAGGAGGCCGAGCTGCGCCTGAGCAGCGACTTCCTCGAGCCCCTGGCCCAGGTGCCCGGGCGGCTGGTGGTCGTGGGCGCGCAGTTCTTCGAGCGTCCGCTGGACGTGGTGCCGAAGCACGCCGGCGGCCTGGTGTATCACCTCCTGCGCGGCGCGCTGGAGGACGGCCGGGTGAGCATGGGTCAAGACGCGACCAAGCCGATCGGGCGCCTCCTGGACTACGCCCGGCGTCAGATCGAGAAGGAGTCGCGGACCCTGAACCGAGCGCAGTCGGTGCTCGTCCTGGGCACGAACCGCGACTTCCCCGTGGTGGACCGGCGGTGAGCTCCTCCCCGCCGGAGACCGTGCGCCTGCTCAGCGAGATCGCCCACAAGCTGGACTACGCGATCAACTCGGCGAGGAAGCTCGGCGCGCCGAGCGCGGAGGGGCAGCTCGACCCGGCGATCCTGCAGACGATCGCGGCCTTGTTCGCGCCCCAGTCCACGGAGCAGCTCTACGAGCGGGTCATGGACCTGGCGGTGCTGGTCACCGGCGCCGAGCGCGGGTTCCTGATGCTCGTCGAGGAGGGGCGCAAGCTGCGCTACAAGGTCGGGCGCTCGATCGACCGCAAGACCCTGGAGGAGGAGAGCGAGACCTCGCGCACGGTGATCCGGCAGGTGGTCTCCACCGGGCAGGCGGTGTTCCTGGCGGACACCTCCAAGTCGCAGCAGGGGTCGCTGACCTCGTCCTCGATCCGCGGGCTGCGCATGCGCTCGATCCTCTGCGTCCCGATCCTGTTCGGCGACCTGGTGGGCGGGGTGATCTACCTCGACACCCGGCTCCTGGTGCAGACCTTCAAGGACCAGAGCCTCGAGCTCCTGCAGTACGTGGCGGTGCTCGCCACCGAGGCCCTCGGCGCCCACGGCGACCGCGCGCGCCTGGAGGGCCTGGACCCCGACGCCGGCAAGCTGCAGCAGAACTTCGAGCGCCTGCTCGACGTGGGCCAGGCCATGAGCTCGACCCTCGTGCTCGACGAGCTACTCGAGCTCGTGATCGAGAAGGTGCTCGAGATCACCCGCGCCGACCGCGGGTTCCTGATGCTGATCGAGCCCGGCGGCGCCGACCCGGTGTTCAAGATCGGGCTCAACTGGAACAAGAAGGACGGCCCCGCCCGGCGCCTGCGGCGCCTGACCGAGAGCCAGTTCCAGTTCTCGCGCACGACGGTCAAGCGCGCGATCACCGAGAAGTCGAGCGTGGTGTTCAAGGACGCGGGGGACGCGGACCCCTCGGTCTCCATGATGCAAATGGAGCTGAACAGCGTCATGGTCACGCCCCTGATCGAGAAGGGCGAGGTCCTGGGGCTGATCTACGTCGACTCGAAGATGTCCAACAAGGAGTTCGGCGAGAGCGACGTGCAGCTGTTCGAGGCCCTCGCGGGCCAGGCCGCCGTGGGGCTCAAGAACGCGCTGCTCTACAGCCAGGTCGCCGTGCAGCAGCGGATCGAGAGCGAGATCGCGATCGCCTCCCAGCTCCAGGCCGACCTCTGCCCCAAGGTCCTGCCCCGGATCCAGGGGATCGAGTACTGCGGGTTCATGCAGCCCGCCCGCGAGGTCGGCGGCGACTACTACGACTTCGTCGAGGACCCCGAGCGCCTGGGGCAGCACCTCTCGATCGTGGTCGGCGACGTGAGCGGCAAGGGCCTGGGCGCGGGCATGGTGGCGGTCATGGCCCGCTGCTTCCTGCGCTCCATGCTCGGGGCCTACGGCCCCGACGACCCCTCCATGCTCTTGACTTACCTGAACGCCACGCTCACCGGCGAGCTCAAGCCCGGGAGCTTCATGACCATGCTGCTCCTGACCTGGGACGCGCAGCGCAGCGCGGCGCGCTACGCCTCCGCCGGGCACGAGAACCTGATCGTGTGGCGCCAGTCCACGCGCCAGGCCGAGGTGATCCCGTCGGGCGGCTCGCCCCTCGGCCTCTCGGTGACCACCGGCTCGCGCACGCCCAACACCGAGATCCCGCTCCAGCCGGGCGACACCCTCGTGCTCTACACCGACGGCGTGACCGAGGCCATGGACCCCAAGGACGAGGAATACACCCTCGAGCGCCTGGTGGACCTGGTGAACGCCCACGGCGGCGGCAGCCCACAGCGGATCCAGGACGCGCTGCTCGCGGACCTCAACGCCCACCGCGGCCCCCGGGAGCCCTCGGACGACATTACGTTCGTGATCCTGCGCAGGACCTGAGGGGAGCTCTGGCGCCGACCAGGTCGCAGGGGGGGTAGAGGCCGCCAGCTCTGAAGTGGGGTAGGGGCGGGGCTATCGGCTTATCCCCGCCCGGGGGTGTCCGTCCCTCCACCTCTCGCTTCACGGGGACCCAGCGCTGACCGCGGGAGCAACCGCGGGGGCACACGCGCGGCGCCCTTCTCCCGCGGAAGCGGCCCGACGCCCGCGGGCGGGGGTAAACCCTGGGTAAACCCCGCCCCTACCCCTGGGTGGGCCCCCGCGCAGGATTGGAGAGGCTCCGCCGATCCACACCTCCTTCGATCCACACCTCCTTGCTTCATGCGTCCAGCCCACGCGGGTCGAGCTCACGAGCCCCCGAGGCTCCGGCAGAGCACGCCACACCTGTCGGGAGCGACAGCTCTGTCCCGGGGCCGCGGGCTCGCGCCGGGACTTGGGCTGGCGGCGTGGGGCTTGCACGAGGGAGGGCGAAAGGACCCTCTTCCCATGACCACCTCCGCTCCCTCCTGGACCAGGCCGGCCAGCGAGGCGTCGTCGAGCAAGGGCGCCAAGGTGCGCGAGGCCGGGCGCGGGAGCCACCTGCGCGACTACTGGCCCCTCGCCTGCCTGGTGCTCGTGTGCGGGCTCGCCGCCCTCGCGATCTCGACCGGCTTCGCGACCCTCGCCATGCGCCCCTTCATGCACGCCTACATGGGCGTGTTCCTCAGCGTGTTCGCGCTGCTGAAGCTGTTCGACCCCAGCGGGTTCGCGGACGGGTTCCAGATGTACGACCTGCTCGCGAAGCGCGGGCGGGTCTATGCCTACGTCTACCCCGTCCTCGAGCTCGGCCTCGGCCTCGGCTACCTGAGCTTCCTCTGGCCGACGGCGATCTACGCCGCCACGATCGCCGTGTTCACCTTCGGCGCGCTGGGCGTGATCTCGGCGCTGCGACGCGGACTGGATATCGAGTGCCCCTGCATGGGCTCGATCCTCAGCGTGCCCCTCTCGACCGTGACCCTCACCGAGGACGGCTTCATGGTGGGCATGGCGATCGCCCTCCTCGCGCTCTAAGTCCCCGCCCTCGGGTGGACGTCGCGAGAGCTTGAGCCCTTTCGTTCTGAAACCCTTGACGAGAGGAGGTCAAGCGATTGCGTTGGAAGGGTTGCGCCGCCATTTCGATTCTGGAACCCGAGGGTGGGGTTCAAGACGAAAGCCCCGGGACAGGATCGCTCGGCGAGGCTGGGATCCGTCCATCCAGCGACCCCTCGAAGTCACTGCGATAACGAGACTTCTGTCGATTCTGAGTGGCGTTGTACCCCGCGACTTAGGTAGCCTCTTGGGCACGGCATTTCCTGGGCACGAGCCCGTTCGCCGCGCCGGGAGGGGGACCATGCACCACGCAACGACCACCCAACGTCTGTTCGGGGGCCTCGCGCTCATCGTCCTCGCCGCCGGCTCCGCCTGGGGCCAGGACTGGACCGGCGACGCCGCGCCGATCGGGAGCTGGACCAACACCGGCAACTGGCAAGGCGGCAACGTCCCCGACACAGCCGGAGAGAACCCGCGCTTCAACGACCAGTCAGGCGACGACGCGGATTGCACCCTCGAAAACGGAAACGGCCCGATCACCGTCGGCAACCTGACCATGAACACCAGCGCCGGCTACGACGGCACGCTCACCCTGCGCGATACACTGAACTGCACCGACTTCCTCTTTACGGACACGGGTGCTAACGGCAGCGTGGTGATCGACGCTACCGGTGCGCTGAACGTCGCCGACGACCTCGGGTTTACTACCCAGGGCAGTCTTACCAACAACGGCACGATTACGTTCACCACGAGCGCCAACGCCGGCGACTGGTCTAGCAAGGTGGGGGTCAACTGGGGCAATGTCGTGTTCGACAAGGGCGTGGGCAACACCACCACCCTTCAAAACGCCACCTCAGTCAACGACCTGACGCTTACCAGCGGAATCCTCAACCTAAATGGTCAGGCCCTAACCGTAAACGGTGACCTTGTCCTCAATGGGGGTGATCTCCTCCTCGGCGGAGCAACGCTCACCGTGGTCGGCAACGTCACCATCAACAACGGAACCCTCAACGTGGGCAACACGAGCATGGGGACCCTCGACGTCGGCGGCCTGCTTACCCTTGGCGACGGTGTAGGGATCGCGGGAACTGCTGTGTTGAACATGATTGGCGGCGGCGGTCAGGTGCAGGCCGGCGGCGGTTTCGTCGTGAACTCACCGGACGGGACGTACAGCTTCGGCAGCGGCTCCCTGCTCCTTGACGGCGCGGGCACCTGGAGCGGCCCCGGGGTCGACTTCGGGCCAGTGACCGTCACCGCAGCCAGCGTGAACCCGAACAGCACGATCCAGACGGGGCTGCTCACGATCACGGGCGTGACCCTGTCCTTCGGCACCGGAGAGAACCTAACGGCGACCGGGATCTCGGGCACGGGAACCCTGAGTACCAGCGCCGGGACCGCCACAGTGACCACTAGCGGCGGGTTGACCGTGAGCGCCTTCAACGGCGGCACCGGGGCCCTGACCTTCAGCGGCGCCGGGACCTGGAGCAGCGGCGGGACCGTGACCACGACCCCGATCGTGATCGCCACCGGCGGCGGGACCGTGGCCACCACCGGGATCAAGTCCACCGGCGCTCTGACCCTCACCACCGGCGTCCTGGCCACCGGGGCCAACCTCACCGTGGCCAGCGCCACCCTCAACGGCGGGACCCTGGACCTCACCGGCGACCAGGTCACCGTCAGCGGGACCACCGCCTTCAACGGCGCGGCGGTCACCGTCGGGGGCGGCTCGCTCCTGACCCTCACCGGCAACGTCTCGGCGGCCGTGGCCGGCGGCTCGCTCACTCAGACCGGCGGGCAGGTGACCCTCACCGGCGCGACCCTCGACCTCGACAGCGTCACCTGGTCGGCCACCGCCGGCTCCACCGTGTTCAACCGCGCGGGCAGCAGCGCGCTGAGCCTCGGCGCCAACGTCGACTTCTTCAACACGACCGTCAACGCCGGCACCACCGTCACCGTGGGCGGGAGCAACGCCTTCGACGTAGACGGGACCCTCGCCGTCAACGGGACCCTGACCCTGGGCGGCGCCACCGCCACCGTCGCCGGCGCGATCACCGTCGCGGGGGGCGGCTCGATCACCGCCACCGCCGTGGGCCTCAGCGCGGCCTCGAACCTGACCCTCAACGGAACCCTCGCCCACACCGGCCAGACCGTGAGCCTTGGTGGGACCTTCGGCGGCTCGGGGACCCTGAACTCGGGCACCGGCACGCTCTCGATCGCCGGCGCCACCGCCAACTTCAGCGGCCTCGGGACCTACACCTCGACCGGGACCGTGACCCTCAACGGCGCCGGTCAGACCCTCACCCCGCGCGCAGCGACGAGCTTCGCGGGGCTCACGATCAGCCAGGGCGCGGCGGGCCAGACCGTGACCGTGGCCACCAACTCCCTCAGCGTGAGCGGGAATTTGCTGATCACCCAGGGCGTGCTGTCGCTGACTCAGACCACGAGCGTGACGGGCTCGGCGACCGTGCAGAGCGGCGGCACGCTCAGCGCCACTGCTGCGACCCTGACCCACACCTTCTCGAGCGGCCTGCAGGTCAACTTGGGCGGCGCCGCGAGCTTTGCCCCTGGGGCCGCCGGCGGCATGACCGTGATCTTCGGGAACAGCACCTCCTCGGTGATCGCGGGCAGCTTGACCGTGACCGGCGTGGCGGGGCTGACCAACTACGTGACCCTGCGCAACCCGACCCCCGGCGTCGACGCCGGCGAGTGGGGGATCACCCCCACGGGTACCGTCATGGTCACCCGCGCCGTGGTCGAGGACTCGAACGCCACCGCGGGGATCAGCGCGAGCACGAGCTTCGACGCCGGCGGCAACACCAACTGGACCTTCGCCGCCAAGACCACGCGCTGGATCTCAGCGGTCGCCGGGGCCTGGAGCGTGCACACCAACTGGTCCGAGTTCGCCCCCGTCGACGGCGACGTGGTCGAGTTCACCAACGTCGCGGGCCAGACGGGCAACAGCACCGTGGACCTCGCCGGCCTGGACCTGGACGCCCTGGTCATGAACGCCTCGGGCAGCTACCCCGGCGTGCTCACGATCTCGAACGCGCTGCACACCACCAACGCGGTCACCGCCACCTCGATCCTCGCGGGCACGGTCCAGGTCAACACCAACCTCACCGTGGACGGGAACCTGACCCAGGTGGCCGGCACGATCAGCGTCCCGGCCAGCGTGACCCTCCAAGTGGGCATGACCCTGACCACCGGCGCGGTGCTCTCGATCGCCGCCAGCGGCGTCGGCGACTTCAACGGCGCCGTGGTCCTCAACGGCTCGAACATTTCGCTGAACGGCACGGTGGACGTGACCGGCAACCTCAGCGGCAGCGCGACCAACGTCACCGGCGCCGGCACGATCACCGTCGCCGGCGGGACCTGCGATCTGGACGGGTTGACCTCGAACTTCAGCGGGGGGAGCTTCACGCTCAGCGGCACCGGCGCGCAGGCGCTGACCGTCGACGGCAGCAACCAGTTCTTCACCCTGAACGTCGCCGCGACCTCGAACACGACCCTCAGCGTGTCCGCCGGTCAGCTGGACGTGAACCAGGACCTGACCGTCGCCGGCACCCTCGGCGCCGGCAGCGCCACGGTCCACGTGGCGGGCAACGCGACCCTCAGCGGCACCTTCACCGCGGGCACCTCGACCCTCCTGTTCAACGGCACCGGCGTCCAGACCCTGACCCAGGGCGGGAACCAGGTTGCCAACGTCACCGTCAACAAGACCGCCGGGACCTTGGTCTGGAGCGGCGCGGCGAACCTCAGCGGGAACCTCACGACCCTGGACGGCAGTGTGAGCCTCCCCAACGCGATCAACAACGTGGACGGGGACGTCGACTTCAGCAACGCCGGCACCGACACGATCAACTTCCTCGGGACCTCCCTCGCCGTGGCCGGCGACCTGAACCTCTCGGGCGCCGGCGCGTTCAACCTCAACGGCACCGCCGTGACCTTCGACGGGATCGCCCCCGCCAACGTGAACACGGGGGCCTTCGCCCTGGGCGTGGTCACGGTGACCAAGGGCGCGAGCAACCTCACCCTCAGCGGCTCGAGCACCTTTACGGGCCTGGTCACGGTCACGAGCGGCACCTTCCGCACCACCGCCGACAACCTGACCCACACCTTCCAGGCGGGCCTCACCGTCCAGACCGGGGCCACGTTCTCGGCCAGCAGCACCGCCGGCCCGACCAACGTGGTGTTCTTCGAGACCACCACCGTCACGCTCCAGACCGGGGCGACCTTCAACGTCGCCGGCGGCGGCAGCGTGAACAACGTCGTGCTCCGCGACCAGGACGCCCTCGGAGCCTCCGGCGACGGCCCGCTGGCCCCCAACGTGTGGCTGTTCGACAACCAGGCCGGCTCGGTCGTGACCGTCGACCGGGCCACGATCCAGGACTCGCTCGCCAGCAACGTGGCCACCGCGACCAACTCCACCGACGAGGGCGGGAACACCCTCTGGAACTTCCCCGGGGTGACCACGACCTTCACCGGGACGGGCAACTGGAGCGTCGAGGGCAACTGGAACGTCCGCGCGCCCCAGACCAACGACATCGTGCTGTTCTCGGCCGGCGCCGGGAACAGCACCATGGACATTCCTGGTCTGACGATCACCAGCATCGACATGACCACGCACAACAACAACCTGACCTTCATGGGCCAGTTGAACGTGGTGAGCAACGCGACCCTGCTCTCGACGATCGACCTCAACGGGAACACGCTCCAGGTCGGCGGGAACCTGACCCTCACCAGCGGCACCACGACCTTCAACGGCGGCGTACTGACGGTCGCCGGGACCAGCGAGATCGACGGGACGCTGAACGTGAACACCGGCAGCGCGACCCTCACCGGGAGCGTGCTCGCCGGCAGCACGGGCACGATCCAGGGCGCCGGGACCGTGAACTTCAACGGGGCCGCCGTCGACGTCAGCAGCGCGGCGGTGAACCTGACCGGGATCACGAACTTCGGCGCCGCGGGCGGGGTGACCCTGACCCTCGGCGGCAACAACGACACCTTCAGCGGGACGGTGAACATAAACGGCGGCGGGCTGACCCAGGCCGGCGCCGCGGGCTCGGTCAGCTACGGGATCGTGAACGCCAATCAGAACTTCGACACCGGCGGCCGGACCTCGACCCTCAGCGGCCTGCTCACGATCGCCGCCAGCCGGACCTTCACCGTCAGCGGCAACACCGTGGCCCTCAACGGCGGGCTCGCCGGCACGGGCTCGATCGCCCAGACCGGCGGGATCCTGCAGATCCCGAGCACCACGGTGCCCCTCTCGAGCCTGGCCGCCTACAACGGCGCCGCGGGCGGGACCCTGCAGCTCACCGGGACGCTCGCGGCTCAGGACCTGCAGTTGAGCGCGACGGTCGCGCTCAACAACCTCACCGTGGGCAGCGGCGGCCAGCCGGCGAGCATTTCGGGCGGCGGGCTGAGCCTGGCGGGGGACCTCCAGGTCACGCGGGACTTCACCCTCAACGCCAACACCAGCAGCGTCGGCGGCACGGTCACGATCGACGCCACCCGCCAACTGGCCACCAGCACCGGGCAGCTCACCGTGACCGGGACCACCACCGTCAACGGGACCCTGGCCTCGACCGGGACCGTGATCCTCAACGGGAACCTCACGGGCACCGGCACCTTCACCGCGGGCGCGGGCACGATCCGCCTCGCCGGCGCGACGGTGGACCTCAACGGCCTGGCCTACTCCCAGGTGAGCGGCACCACCCAGCTCGAGCGGGCGACCGCGCAGGACTTCCAGGTCAACGCCGCGGACGTGTTCCAGAACCTGGCCCTGGGCGTCAACGGCGGCGCCGTGACCATGAGCAACAGCAACGGGCTGGTGGTCGGCGGGACCCTGACCGCCCTGGCTCCGGTGACCCTGGGCGTGGGCGTGAGCGCGAGCGCGGTCAACTTCAACCTCGCCATGGGCAACGCGGCCAACGTGTTCGACGTGGCCGGCAACAACCTCACCGTGAGCGGGACCACGAGCCTGAACCAAGGCGTGCTCGAGGTCGACGGCGGGGCGACCGACCTCCAGGGCGCGACCCTGAACGTCAACGTCGCGGCCACCGTGAACCAGCTCGGGGGGACCCTGACCCTGCGCGCGACGACCCTGAACCTGGGCGGCCTGGCGGCGTTCAACGCCACCGCGGGCACGACGACGGTGACCTCGACCGTCGCGCAGACCCTGACCGTGGGCGCGAACGTCGACTTCAACAACCTGACCCTCGCCGGCTCGGTGCAGGTCGGCCTCGCGGGCGGGCTGCTCGACGTGGCGGGGAACCTCACGGCGAACGTGCTGTTCGTGATCGGCGCGAACTCGGTCGACGTCGAGGGGAACCTCACCGGCACTGGGACGGTCAACGCCGGGAGCTCGACCCTGGTGGAGGTCGGGGGCAACTTCACCCCTGGGGGCTACAACCTGGGCAGCTTGCTGCGCTTCACCGGCACCGGGACCTGGGGGTTCACCACCAACTTCGGCGTGGTCGAGGTCACCGGCGGCACCCGGACCCTGCTCAACGCGGTGATCGTGAGCAGCATCACCGTCTCCGACGGGGCGACGGTGGCCCTGGCGGGCTTCGCGCTCTCCAGCGGCGGCGCCGTGACCGTAGGCGGCGGGACCTCCGGCGCCTTCGGCAACGGCACGCTCAACGTCTCGGGGAACGTGACCTTCAACGCCGGCTCGACCCTCACCGCGCCCCTGACCGTGGTCGCCGCGGGCAACTCGTCCGCCCTGACCCTCCAGCCTGGGCAGACCCTGCTCGCGCTGACCGCGAGCAAGACCGCGGGCCAGACCCTGAGCGTGACCAACGCGCTCACGATCGGGACGGGCGCGTTCCAGATCACGTCGGGTGCGGTGAGTCTGGGCGGCTCGCTGACCACCTCGGGCTCCCTCGACTTCGCCGGCGGCGCGTTCAGCATGCCCGCCCCGCCGAGCGCGCTGACCTTCACCCCTGGCGGCGCAGTGACCTTCGACCCCGGCGCGAACGTGATCGCGGGCAACCTGTTGGTGAACAGCGGCACCGTGCAGGTGATCAACACCCCCCTGACCGTGGGCTCCGGCGCGAACCGGGCGGCGACCACGATCGCGAACGGGGCGACCCTCGACCTCGACGTCAACGGCTCCTTCTTCGGCGCGTTCACCCTCAGCGGGACCGGGGCGACCCTCGACGCCCGCACCGGCGGCACGGACGTGGCCTTCGGCGACGGCCAGACCGTGACCTGGGCCAGCGGCGCGATCGTGCGCGTGGAGAACGCGCAGGTCGACTTCCGCTCGACCGCCCCGGGCACACCCTGGAACCTGACCTACGGCGGCGCGACCCTCGACCTCAACCCCGCCCCGACCCCGCCCAACGGGCTCACGGTCCAGGACTCGAACGTGGTCGCAGGCACCGTGGACGGGCAGAACCTGGTCACCGACTTCGGCGGGAACACCCTCGGCACCCCGGGCTGGATCAACCTGTTCTCCCCGGACGCGACCTGGAACGGCTCGGTCAGCAACGACTGGTCGAACCCCAACAACTGGACCCCGGCCGTGCTCCCGCTCCCCGGGAGCCGCGTGATCTTCGACGCGGCGGTCCCCTTCGTCCCGCAGACGAACTCGCCGCCTCAGATCGGGTCCTTCGACATTCGCACGACCTTCAACCCCGGCGGCGCGGCGATCACGATCAACGCGAACATGACCGTGGTCAACCAGCTCGCCTTCGCCACAGGCAACCCCAACAACCCTACGGTGGACCTGGGCGGGTTCACCCTCGCCGTCCAGGGCGGGCCCAACACCGTGGGCCTGGTGGTCAACAACGGCAGCGTGCGCTTCGAGGGCGCCGGCGCCCAGAGCCTGGCGATCCCGGCCACGATCACCCTCGGCGCCGCGCTGGTCGTGGGCACCGGCGCCACGGCGACGAGCCTCGACTTCGCGACCAGCGGCACGACCCTCACCGTGCCCAGCGTGACCGTGGCCAGCATGGCCACCCTCAACCTGAACGCGGTGAACACCGTGACCCTCGACAGCAACGGGGCCCTGGACGTGTCCGGGAGCCTGACCGTGGGCACCGCGAACACGGTGCGCGTCGCCGGGGGCATGAACTGGAGCGCGGCGACCGCGGTGACCCTCGCGGGGACCGCGACCCTGACCGCGGACGGCGGGAACGCGAACCTGCAGCTCCCGGCGGGCGGCGCGACCGTGGGCAACCTGAACGTGCAGAAGACCGGCGGGACCGCGCTGACCACCAGCGGCGGCGCCCTGACCGTGACCCAGAACCACACCCAGTTCTCGGGCAACCTGAACCTGGGCAACAGCCTGTTCGACGTAAACGGGAGCGTGTCGCTCCTGGGCGGGACCTCCCTCTCCGCCAACGCCGTCCCGGTGCAGATCGCCGGCGACCTGAACCTCAGCGCGGGGACCTTCGTCCCCGGGACCTCGACGGTGACCCTCGACGGCACCGTGGTCCAGACCCTGACCTACACCGCGGGCTCGAGCTTCCAGAACCTGGTCGCCGACAGCACCGTGCGCGTCGACCTCAGCCCGCTGGGCGGCGCGGTCCTCGCGGTCGGCGGGAACCTGGTCGTGAACCGCGGCGCGTTGCGCCTGGGCGCCCAGCCCGTGGCGGTGGTCGGGAACCTGACCTTCGCCAACAACGCGACCCTCGACCAGGACACCAACGACGGACAGCTCGGGGTCCAGGGCAACGTCGACTTCACCAACGGCAACTTCACCGCCAGCGCGACCACGCCCCTGACCCTCGGCGGCGCGGCCCAGGCCCTGACCCCGGCTGGCGAGACCTTCCAGAGCGTGGTGTTCACCGGGAGCGGGACCAAGACCCTCACCGGCGGCGACCTGGTCAGCGCGCGCCAGGTGACCGTGGACGCGGGGGTGACCCTCGAGCTCAACGGCAACGTCCTGCGCTTCACGACCAACGACGCGGCGCTCACGACCCTGCTCCTGGGCACCGGCGCCCTGGCGGACACCCCGGCCACCGGCCGCGTCGAGTTCGCGACCAACGCGGCCCCGGCCGGCGGCTACCAGCTGGCCAACTTCACCTTCCCCGCGCTGACCCTCGCGCCGGTCGTGGCCACCTCGTTCCGCAACGTCACGACCCTCACCGTGACCCGGAACCTCGCGCTGCAGGCGGGCACCTTCAACAACCCCAACGCGCTGACCGTGGGCGGGGCGACCCAGCTCTCCGGCGGCACGACCTTCACCCTCGGCGCGCTGCTCACCAGCGGGAGCGTCACCGGCGCCGGCAACCTGGTGGTCACCAACCAGTCCCTGGTCGTGACCGGGACCACGAACCCCCTGGCGGTGACCACCCTCACCGGGCTCACCACCGGCACGCCGCTGAGCACGATCACCTACCAGAACGGCGGTCAGCTGCGCACCGGCGTGACCTACGGCAACCTCGTGATCGGCGCGGGCCTGGGCACGCCCCTGGGCAGCAACGACCTCACGATCTCGGGCAACCTCAACTTCACGGCCTCGAGCTCGAACCTCGCGCCGACCACCAACCTGTTCTTCGTGAACACGGGGGCGGTGTTCGACCTGGGCAGCGCCAACCCTCTGGGCGGCGTGATCCTGAACACCGTGACCGTGAACCTCTCGGCCTCGACCCAGAACCTGGAGCTGCGCGGCAACTCCGGGCTGCAGCGCCTGATCCAGAACCTGCAGCTCACCCAGGGCCAGGTGCTCGTGCGCACCGACTGGGCGATCGGCCAGGGCACGATCGGCGCGGGCGCCGGCACCGCGCAGCTCACCCTGCGCGAGGGCGGCGTGTCGCTGACGATCGGCGGCGCGGGGACGAACACCCTGACCGTCAACGACACCCTCGCCGTGGGCGACGCCTCGGCCCTGGGCCTGGGCTTCTTCTTCAACAACGCCGCGGGCGCCGCCACGATCCAGGTCGCCGCCTCGGGCACCCTGAGCTTCGCCGGCACCACCAGCAGCCCGCTGAACATCGCCAGCAGCCCCGACGACTCGATCGCGTTCATAAACGCGGCCTCGGGCGCCACGGTCTCGGCCAGCAACGTCAGCGTGCAGGACAACAACGCCTCGGGCGTCGTCAACGGGCCGATCTCGGCCACCGGCGTGTCGATCGACCTGGGGAACAACACCAACTGGGAGTTCACCGAGGGCGGCTCGCTGCGGATCGCGGCCGCGGCGATCCTCGGCGACGGCAACGGCAACGTGGACCGGGTGCGGGTGGTCTACTCGCAGCCGATCAACACCGGCTCCGTGGGCAGCGTGCACCAGCGCTACGAGCTGCGCCTCACCGACGGCGCGGGCAACACGCTCCTGACCCGCGCCGGCAGCGCCTCGAACATCGTGACCAGCGCCCGGGGTGACGTGCTCGAGATCGTGCTCGCCTCGTCGATCCCCCAGACCCACACCCAGAACCTGGAGTTCGCCTACACCCCGCCGTCCTCGGGGTTCCTGACCTCGACCACCGGGATCCCGGCGGCCACCGCGGAGCTGATCACCCCCTCCAGCACCCCCGCCCTGCTCGACGCCGCGGACCCCGTGATCTCGGGCTTCTTCTTCAGCGACGCCGACGCCAACGGCGGCGCGGAGACCCTGGTGTTCAGCGGCTCCGAGCCCCTGGCCTCCTCGGCGGGCCACGGCGTCTCGCTCAGCGGCTTCGGCCCGGTGACCAACACCGCGAACATGACGACCACCCCCACCCTCTACCTGCAGGTGGCGGGGGTGAACCTGACCGCGATCAGCCTCGCCCCGATCGTGCAGCTCCCCACCGGCGACCTGATCGCCCAGCGCATTACCCAGGCGGTGCAGCAGCAGGCGTCCCTCGTGGCCGACCCGCTGCTCAAGCCCGCGCTGGTCAACTTCAACGCCACCTACGACGGCGTGGCCGATCGCTACGTGCTCGAGGCGGGGGTGCCCCTGCGCTTCAACGCGGGGGGCTACAGCCAGGACTGGGCCAACTCCCGGGTGACCGTGCTCTCCGGAGCCAACGACGCGGCGCCCTTCATGCGCCTCGGCCCGGCCAACGGGGGCGTGGAGTTCGCCGGCTTCGGCGACGCCCAGGTCGGGCTCAGCGTGTCGGCGACGATCGGCACCCCGGGCTCGCTCCCGGTGGCCAGCACCCGAGCGCGGTTCCAGTTCAACGGCGAGAACTTCCGCAACTACGACATCCCCGCGGGGGTGACCACCCTCGCGAGCCTCGCCGACGAGCTCCAGACCCAGTTCCGCGCCTCGAGCAACGAGGCCTACTCCCCCGCCAGCCAGGTCTCCTACAGCAAGGCGGTGGTGATCGCCGACAGCGTGCGCAACCGGCTGGTGGTGGTGCCCGGCGGGCAGGGCTCGGGGGTCCGCGTGATCGCGGCCAGCGAGCCCGGGGGCAGCGACCCCTTCGCCTCGGTGGCCCTGGTCGGCAGCGACAACTACACCGGCGGCGCCATGGAGACCACCGGGGCGGACAACACCGTGTTCCCCAGCGGGGACCTGCACGTGGTGGGGATCGACGGCTCGAACATGCTCCTCGGCGCGCCCACGCCGCAGATCGTGGGGAACACGATCACCTTCCTCCTGAGCAACTCCCCCAGCGCCGGGGCCTCGCCCAGCTTCCGCTACGCCGACAACCAGGACGGCGGCTTCGTGCGCGATCAGGCCAGCGTGCCCAACTTCTACAGCGGGAGCGTGACCAACCTCGCCGGGACCTCGAACGTGGCCCTGATCGGCGACGCCGACGGGGACCTGACCCTGGCCCAGAACCCGGGCGGCGTGACCCTGGACGCCAGCCCCAGCGTGCCCTTCATGGGGAGCACCGGGGCGACGGTCACCTACTCCTGGGACTACCGCTCGGGCCCTGGCCCGATCAGCGTGGGGGGCGCGAGCATCGCCGCGCCCTCGAGCGCGATCGCGACCACCAAGAGCTTCGGCTTCAGCGCCACGACCCCGACCAGCTCCGGGAGCTTCTACGAGTTCCTGCTCACGCTCACGGTCCTCGACGGCTCGGGGAACCCCGTGGTCAGCGCCGACACCGACGCCAACGGTCAGCAGCGCGTCGTGGTGCGGGTCACGATCAACTCGCTGACGCCGGTGGCCCTCGCGGGCCCGGACCAGATCGTGCAGCTCCAGGCCAGCCTCGACGGCAGCGCCTCCTTCGACCCCAACGGCGGGAGCCTGACCTTCCTCTGGCAGGCGCAGACGTCGGCCGGGTCGGCGCTCCCGAGCACGGTGTTCAACGACCCGACCAGCGCGACGCCGACGTTCACACCGAACCTGGTGGACACCTTCACGGTCACCCTCCAGGTGACCAAGGCCAGCAGCACCAGCCAGATCAGCTCCGACACCGCCTCGATCACGGTGTTCGACGCGAGCAACTTCCCGCCCACGGCCGACGCCGGCCCCGACGCGGTGGGACGGATCGCGACCCAGTTCGACCTCGACGCCAGCCGCAGCGTCGACCCGCGGGGCGGCGCGCTGACCTTCGAGTGGACCCTCGGCAGCGCGCCCGCGCCGGTGACCCTCTCCGACGCGACCAGCGCCACGCCGACCTTCACCCCCACCAGCCCCGGGACCTACGTGTGGAACCTCACCGTGCGCGCGACGGGGGGGCTGTTCGACACCGACTCCGTCTCGGTGATCGTGCTCGACGACGAGTCCGCGCAGCCGCGGCTGGCCCCGAGCGCGGAGCCGCGCTTCCTGGGCGGCATGAACTTCGGCGTGTTCCCGATCACCCCGCCCAACGGCGCCACCTCGGCGGTCGCGATCTACCCCGGGGGGGTGGAGGTCACCACGACCCTGGTGGACACGAGCGGCGACACCCTGACGAACCCGCAGAACTACGACCTCGAGGGGCTGCAGGGGATCCGGGTCGTGAGCAACCAGAGCCTGTTCGGCATGTTCTACGTGCTGCCGCCCCAGGGCGGGCCGGCGCCGCTGGCGCTGCGCTTCCCCGACGGCCAGCAGGAGCCGGTGCTGCAGTACGGCGAGGTGGGCAAGGCCTTCATTCTGGACGGCTCCGCCAGCCAGGACGACGGCGTGATCACGACCTACACCTGGACCCAGGACTTCGGGCCCTTCGTGTTCCAGAGCCAGACCGGGGCCTTCCTCAGCGTGGTCCCCCCCAGCGCGGGGCTCTACACCTTCACCCTGGTGGTCACCGACAACATCAACCAGACCTCGCTCCCGCGCACGATCTCGCTCTCGGTCATCCCCGCGGGGAACCCGAACCTCGGCCAGCCCACCGCCGGGGCGACCCCGACCGGGGGCGCCTCGGTGGCCCCGGCGGCCCTGGCGGCGGGCCGCGTGGCGCCGCGAGCCACCGTCTCCCAGGGGTCGGTCGGCAACCAGTTCACCCTCAGCGCGGCGGGGAGCGTGAGCAACTCCGGGGGGAACCTGACCTTCGCCTGGAAGCAGATCTCGGGGCCCGTGGTCGTGGCCAGCGGGACCAACACCCAGACCCTCAGCGTGCTGCCCACGGTGCCCGGGGCCTACCTGTTCGAGGTCGCGGTCTCCGACGCGAACGGGGCGACCACCAAGGAGCGGGTGTGGGTCACCGTGGGCGCGAGCGGCACCACCGCGCCGGTCGCTCGGATCGGCTCGGTCCCCGCCCAGACGATCCCCTCCACCGGCGTGCTCGAGCTCCAGCTCAACGGCGGGAGCAGCAGCGGCTCCTCGGCGCTGACCTACCACTGGTCCCAGACCCGCGGCTCGCCGGTGTTCATCGCCCGCAGCGGCGCCGCGGCGACCGCCAAGATCCGTCAGCCCGGGATCTACACCTTCGAGCTGCGGGTCGACGACGGCCAGGTGCGCAGCGCGCCGACGGAGGTCACGGTCTTCGTCAACGCCAACCAGGACACCCCCCTCGCCTCGGGCGCCACGACCTCCAAGTCGTCGGGCGGCTGCAGCCTCGGGGGATCGACCCCGAGCCTCGGCTGGGTGTGGCTGCTGCTCCTGTGCGCCCTGCCCCTCGGGCGGCGCGGCCTGGCCGAGGCGCGCTAGTGGGCCTCGACCCCGTCCGCGTGCGGCGCTTCAAGCGACGCCTGATCCCGCTGACCGCGGTGAGCATGGGGGTGCTCTCCGTGGGCGCCCTGGTGCTGGCCGAGGTCGGCAGCCACCAGGCCAGCGCGCCCCCGCCGCGCGGGGCCTCGCGCCGGGTCGGCAGCCCCACCCCCGGCGTCGCGCGCCACTCCCCGCTCCCGGGCGCGGCCCCTGCCCCGGGCCCCGCGGCGCCGGGGCCGACCCCCGCAGCGCCGCTGCCCGCGGTCATGCACCGCGAGCGGGTCAGCCTCCCGCCGGCGCAGGTGACCCGCGCGCACAGCGACCCCGCCCTGGCGCGGCTGCACGCTGCGGAGACCCTCGAGGAGCGCATGCAGGAGGTCGACGCGCTGATCGCCGGCCTGGCGCCCGCGCAGGCGGTGCCGCTCCTGGGTCGGCTCCTCGACTCCCGGCTCCCCGGGACGGTCTACGAGGAGCGCGCCTTGCGGCTGACCCTCCTCGCGCGGATCGGCGCGCTCCCGGGGCCCGAGAGCGAGGCGCTCCTGCTCGCGGCCACCGCGCCGAACCGGCCGCGCCCCGAGCGCTTGATCGGGATCGAGTTCCTGCGCGGTCGCAGCCCGCGCGCCTCCGAGGCCCTGCACGCGCTGGTCGCCGACGACCAGGATCCCGTGGTGCAGAAGAAGGCGCGCTGGGCGCTGGCCCGAGGCCAATGACCCGCATAGGATCACGAACCCGGGGGGGTCCAATGAAGGGGGTATGGACGGCGCTCGTCGCCGTGGCGGCGCTGCCGCTCTCAGGGTGCGGCGCGGCCTATTACGGGACAGCGATCGCGATCTTCCAGGCCCAGAAGGACACGAAGACCACGGACGTCAGCTTCCCGGACGGGGTGCCCACCTCGGCGGAGCTCCCGGCGTTCGCGACGCTGCGCCTCTCCACCGCCCAGACCGACAAGGTCCTGAACGGGACCACGACCACGGACTTCGAGGTCCTGGGGGTCGACTTCCCCGCCGGCTACGGCGAGGCGCTCTCCAACCGGGACACCGGCACGACCCTCGTCGACGGCGACCGGCTCGTGATCCGGATCAACGAGGACGTGTCGCGGGAGCTGCAGTTCACCGCCGCCGACGCCTCGAGCACCGGAGCCGCGGTGGCCGCGGCGATCCAGGCCAAGGTGCGGCTCCTGACCCCGCAGAACCAAGGGGTCCCCCTCGAGGCCTACACCCTGTTCACCGCGACCTTCGACGCCGCCACCCGGGCCTACCGCTGCCGCTCCGGGGTCCCCGGCCCGACCTCCGAGGTCCGCTTCCAGATCCAGCCGCGCAACGGCACCGCCGACGCCGCGGTCAGCAACGCGTCGGAGACCACCGCCGCGCGCCTGGGGCTCGGGACCTCGAACCGCTCCACCGAGCGCACCGGCGCCCAGAGCGTGAGCCTCGTGATCCTCAACCGCGGGACCGACGTGCTCCCCCAGGGCACCCCGGTCGAGCTCTACCTCAGCCGCGACAAGACCCTCGACACCAGCCAGGACGTGCTCTTCGACCGGCTGCAGCTCAGCGACCCGATCCTCGTCGGCGACGCGCGCCGCTACTACCGCACCAACCAAAACGGTCCGCCGAGCACGCTCCTGCGCCAGGAGCTGACCCCCGGGCGCTACTGGGTGCTGTTCTCCTTGAGCAGCGCGGGCGAGCAGGTCACCGACAACAACCTCCTGGTCAGCCGGCGCCCGATCGAGATCTACGACCCCGTGGACGACCCCGCGACCACGGCCGGCGAGACCGCCGCCGACCTGGACTTCGTGATCACGCGCACGATCTCGCCGATCGCCGCGGTGACCAGCAACACCCTCGTGACCCAGCTCCAGGTGCAGAACGTGGGCGCCGCCGTCCCCAGCGCGACGGCGCTCCAGGTCGAGACCCTGCTCTCGGCGGACGAGGTCTTCGACGAGCCGGCGCGCTTCCAGGACCCCAACGGGACCCTGGCCGGGTTGAACGTCAACCCCACGAACCCGCTGCGCCAGATCACCGTGCGCTTCCAGGCCGGGGGCACCGGGGTCACGACCACCGTCGCCGCGGACACCGTGCTCGTGAGCTTCGACACCTCGGTCACCGTGCAGCAGGCGTTGACCGCGATCAACGCCAGCTCGGGGAGCCTGGTGCAGGCCACCCTCGACGGCAACGGGACCGCGACCACGGACACGCTCACCTCACTCCTCGCCGCGGCGGGGAAGACCGAGGCGGTGGCCAAGGACGTGCTGCTCGGGACCCAGGCCCTGAGCTTCGCCGCCAGCCCTCAGGCCCAGACCACCCGCAGCTTCTCGGTCAGCGCGGCGATCCCCGCCTCGGGCTTCGCGTCGAGCGTGCTCCCGGTGCGCCTGTTTCCGCTGTATCGCCTGCGCCAGACCACCGCGGCCACGCCCGCGGAGAACACCAAGAACAACGTGCGCCGCGCGGCGAACTACGTGCGGATCTACGCCCGCAGCACCGCGACCCTCGACACCACGACCGGCGCGGTGCTGCCCACGGTGAACGCCGACGACTTCGCGCGCCTGGAGGCGGTGACCCAGCGCCCGGTGAACACCGGCACGATCCGTCAGGGTCAGCAGCGCGTCTTCAGCTTCGAGATCCCCGACACCGGGCTCTCGCTCAACGAGAGCCAGCTGCTGGTGATCGTGGACACCACCAACTTCGACGCGCACCTGGACCTGCTCTCGCCTGCGGGCGCGCTCCTCGCCAACAACGACGACAGCGCCCTGGGGCTGTCCCCGGTGGTCTACACCCCGCTCCAGGGCCTGGGCTCGGGCTCGAACCTCGTGTTCTACCTGGTGGTCTCGACCGCCTTGTTCGACGAGAGCGACCTCGGCGGCGGCGGCGAGCAGTTCAACGTCACGATCTCGGTCAACCCGCGTCAGACTGGCGACCCGGGCTCGGTCTCCGCGGTGAGCCCGGGCAACGTCCTGGACGCGGTGAACCAGCGCTACGACCCCAACGAGCTCTTGCTCGAGAACGACGTGCTCGTGCCCTTCAGCCTGACCACGAGCAAGGCCGAGGTCCTGTTCGTGCTGCCCCAGCGCGCGCGGGTCAAGTTCCGCTCGAACCCCGTGTTCCAGGTCGGCGTCGACACCGTGATCACCGCCTTCGTGCCCTCGGCGGTCCCCGCCCCGGTGCAGCAGCAGGCGGTGCTCGACCCCAGCTTCACCCGCGTCGTGTATCGCCCCAGCGGCGGCGGGGTGGACAACGCCCACGTGCTCGAGCGCGGCGTCTACACCGTGGCCTTCGAGGGCCAGAACAACCAGCCCGACGCCCAGACCCTGCGGCTCGAGGTCGACACCGAGTTCATTCCCGAGGACTGAGCCTCGTCCGGCTTCGTTCCAGCCGTCCACTTCCTGAGACACCCTGTCCCACCGACGGGCTCACGCCTTCCCTAAGTCCTTCTCCTGCAGCGGCACGGCGCGTGTATGAGGTCGCGCGCAACGGACGAAGGACGAGGTCGACATGCGGGCGGTGCTGGTGGGGGCGTTCGTCGCGCTGAGCGCGGCGGCGGGGAACGAGGTGGGGCTGGATCCCCTGAGCGGGAGCCTGGAGCTGGCCCGGGTCGACCTGCGGGCGGGGGTCGGCGACGAGGGCTACGCGCTGCGGCGGACCTACGTGGGGGACGGTCGCTGGCACGGGTCGTGGGAGACCCGCCTGGTCCTGGGCGCGGAGCCGGTGTGGCTCGACGAGGCCGGCGCCGGGCACCGCTTCGAGCCTCGCGACGGGGGCTGGGCCTCGTCCCTCGGGGCGCCGCTGCGCCTGGAGCGCGACGGCGCGGGCTATCGCCTGGAGGGGGAAGGCCGGAGTTATCGCTTCGACGCCCGGGGCCAGCTCCTCGAGCGGCGGACGCGGGGCGCGGTCGTCGCGCTCGAGCGCGAGGCTACGCGGCTCACGCTGCGCGGGCCCTGGGGGCGGCTGGAGCTGAGCCTGGGCTCCGACGGGGCGCCCCGGGAGGCGCGGCTCGGGGCGCGGCGGGTGCGCTACCTGCGCGAGGCGGGGCGCCTGATCGCGGTGGAGGCCGAGGGGCGCAGTGAGCGCTACGCCTACGACCCCCGCGGGCGCCTGACGCAGGTCGGCGAGACCGCGGTGGGCTACGACGCCGAGGGGCGCGTGACCGGCCTCCGCGGGGGGCGCGTGCCCCTCACCGCGCGCTACGAGGAGCGCGGCGGGGAGCGCGCGGTGACGGTGCTCGAGGCCGGGGTGCGCACGCGCTACCGGTATCGGGACGGCGCTCACGCCTGGCTGCGCGTGGAGCGCGTCGGAGCCGCGCCCCTCGTGCTGCGCTACGACGAGCGTCTGCGCCCGACCACCCTCGAGCGCGGGGGTGAGCTGGAGGCGGCGTGGGACTACGACGCCGAGGGGCGCCTGCGCCTCCTGCACTCGCCCGAGGGTGACCTGCGCCTGAGCTACGCCAGCGGCGCGCGCCGGCCCGTGGAGTGCGTGCTGCCTTCCGGGGAGGCGCTGCGCTGGGTCTACGACGAGGCCGGGCGGGTCCTGGCGGAGACGTCGGGCGCTGGGACGGCGCGCTACGCCTACGACCCCCGCGGTCGGCTGACCGCGAGCCGTGACCCGCAGGGCCGCGAGCTGCGCTACCAGCGCGACGCCGCCGGCTACGTGGTGCAGGTCCGCGCGCCGGAGGGGGTCACCGAGTTCGCGCGGGACGCCGACGGCGCCCTGGAGCGGGTGCGCTACCCCGGCGGGCGCGAGGTGCGCTATCGCCGCGAGGGCGCGACCCTCCGCGTGCAGGACGAGGAGGGCACCCTGCGGGCGGGGGCCTACGACGCGGAGGGGCGCCTGGTCGCCTACCAGGACGAGCTGGGGCGGGCCACGCGCGTCGACTACGACGCCCTGGGCCTGGTGGCCCGGGCCTCCGACAAGGACGGTGAGCGCTTCCGCTGCGCCTACGACGCCGAGGGCCGCCTGGAGGCGGTGATCGACGCGGCGGGGGACGCGGTGCGCTACGCGCGCCCGACCCCCGAGACCCTGGTCGTGGAGGACCCCAGCGCGGGACGGCGAGAGCTGAGCTACGACGCCGCGGGGCGGGTCGTGCGCGAGCTGCGCGGCGGGGTCGAGCTGCGCTACCGCTACGACCGCGCCGGGCGCCTGCTCGCGCGCTCGACCCCGCGCGGCGAGGAGCGCTTCGTCTACGACCGCGCCGGGCGCCTGCTCGAGCAGGCGGGCCCCGACGGCGAGCTGCGCTATCGCTACGACGCCGCCGGGCGCCTGGTCGAGCTCGAGGACCGCGGGCTCGGGCGCGCGATCCGCTACGCCTACGAGGGCGCAGCGCGGGAGCCGAGCGAGGTGCGCTACCCCTGGGGCGTGGCGCGCTACACCCGGGACGCGCGCGGGCAGCTCCTGGCGGTCGAGCTCGACGGGGCGCAGGTGCTCCTCGAGCGCGGGCCCGACGGCCGCCGCAGCCGCGTGCGCTACCCCAGCGGCGTCGAGACGCGCTACGCCTACGCCGGGAGCCGCCTGGCCGAGGTCGCGACCTGGCGCGGGGACACCCTGCTCGCGCGCCGCGCGTACCGCTACGACGCCCGCGGCCGGGTCGCCGTCGTCGAGGACGAGGCCGGCGCGGAGACGCGCTTCACCCACGACCGGCGCGGGCGCTTGCTCACGGCGGAGGGGCCTGCCGGCACCTGGCGCTACGCCTACGACGCCGCGGGCAACCGCACGGCGGTCTGCGTCGGCGACGCCGCGCGCGCCTGCGTCCTCGCGCCGGGCAGCCGGCTCGTGGCCCAGGGAGAGCTGCGCCTGCGCTACGACGCGCGGGGCGCGCTGGTCGAGCGCGAGGGCCCCGACGGGCGCTGGCGCTACGAGGTCGACGTCGACGGGCGCCTGCGCCGCGCCCGCGGCCCCGAGGGGGAGGACGTGCGCTACGGCTACGCCCCGGACGGGACCCTGCTCTGGCGAGAGGCCGGTGGGGAGCGAGTGGACTACCTCGTCGACCGGCAGCAGGTGGCCGGCGAGTTCGTGGACGGCGCGCTGCGCTGGAGCGCCCTGCGGGGCGAGGGCCTCGACGACGTGCTCCTGGCCGACCTCGACGGCGAGCGGGTGAGCTTCCACCGCGACCTGGTCGGCTCGGTGATCGCGCTCAGCGACGACGAGGGCGCCCTCGCCGCGCGCTACGCCTACGGACCCTTCGGCGAGGCCGCGGGCGCCGAGGGGCGGCTCGCAGCGGTCAATCCCTGGCGCTTCGCCGGGCGCCCGCGAGACCCGCACACGGGGCTCTACGACCTGCGCGCCCGGCGCTACGACGCGGAGCTGGGGCGGTTCGTGGCGCCGGATCCCAGCGGGCGCGCGGGCGGGCTCAACCTCTACGCCTACGCCGACAACGACCCCACGCGCTTCACCGACCCGCTGGGGCTCAACCCGGAGCTCGGCCAGCGCCTGGGCGAGGCGCCGCCCGCGCCGCGGGAGGGCGCCTTCGCCCGCGCCCTGGCGGCGATCGAGCGCACCGGGCAGCGGCTCCCCCCGCAGCAGCGCTTCCACTACAACGTGCTCAAGGGCGTGGTGCAGGCGGGCCGCGACACCGTGGTCGGGGTCGTGGACCTGTTCAAGCCCGAGACCTGGGCCGGACTCTACGCCTTCGTGCGCGAGCTCGACGACTGGGAGACCGTGAAGGCGGTGGGGGCGCAGCTCCTCGACATGGGGCTCGACCTCGGCCAACGCTACCTCGACGCGGCGCGGGACGACCCCGCCGAGTTCGCGCGCATGACCGGCTACGGGGTGGCCATGGTCGTGGGCAGCGTGCTGGGGGCCAAGGGCGCCGACAAGCTGGTGCAGCTCGCGCGCACCGCGAAGGCCGCGCGCCTGGCGCGCCTGGCCCGCGCTGCGCAGCGCCTGCCGGACGTGCCGGACGTGCACGTGCCGGAGTTCCCCGACCTGGACCAGGCGATCGCGAACCTCGACCGCAGCCTTGGGCTCGCCGAGCGCGCGCCCGCGCCGCCGCGCCAGGGGATCTCCCAGGCCCTCGACGGCGACGTGCCCCTCGGCCGCGGGCGCCCGACGCCGCCCACCAGCGAGGGCTACCGCGCGCTGCGTGAGGTGCTCGAGCGGCCGCTGTCCGACGCCGCCCGTGAGGGGTTGGAGCCGCGCTGGGCCGCGCTCGAGCGTCGCGCCCAGCGGGTGCCACGCCGCGGGCAGGACGCGCGCCGGGCGCGCCTCGCCGAGGAGCGCGGGCGGCTCTCGCACACCGTCGAGGGCTACCTGGGCGAGGAGCAAGGGGCGCTGGCCGCGCGCAACTTCGCCGCGGCGGACGACCTGGTCCGCGGCTGGGCCGAGGCCGGCGAGCCGCTGACCCTCGAGCGGATCCAGGAGCTCAACGCCGCGGTGGGGCGGGACCTGATCCACAACGGGCGGACCCCGGGCGTGCTGCGCGGACCGGGAGAGAACGTGAGCGCCGGCGCGCCGATCAAGGGCTACGTCCCCGGGGACGAGGTCGCGGGGGCCATGGACGAGTTCCTCGCCTGGTATCGCGCGGCGGAGCAGGGAGGCATGCCGCCGGTCGAGCTCGCGGCGCGCGCCTTCCAGCGCCTGATCAGCGTGCACCCCTTCGCCGACGGCAACGGGCGCACCGCGCGCCTGGTCATGGACTGGGTGCTCCAGCGCCACGGCCTGCCTCCGGCCGCGATCACCGACCCCAACCTCGCGGTGTTCGGGGCCGAGCAGATCCTCCGCGCCGGCCCGCCGCCGGTGACCCCGGAGCAGGCGATCGAGGTCGTGACCGCCGGCGTCGAGCGCAGCCTCGGAATCCTGGGGGCGCCTTGATCAGGCGCCGCCCTCGAGCTCCTCGGCCTCGCGCAACAACCGGTAGAGGGTGGTGCGCGAGGCGCCGCTGAACTCGACCGCCGCCGCGATCGAGCCCAGGCGCTCGACGACCTCCTGGGCGTAGCGCCGCGCGAAGGCGAACTTGGCCTCGGTGAACGGGAGCTCGGTCAGCCCTGCCGCGAGCTTGCCTGGGCGCGGGCTGCTCGCGCCCAGCTCGAAGTGCTCGCGGCCGAGGACCTCGACCTCTCCCGCCAGGGCGCAGGCGCGCTCGAGGGCGTTCTTCAGCTCGCGCACGTTGCCGCGCCAGGGCTGGGCGACCAGCTCGCGCAGGGCGTCGGCGGTGACCCCTCGGGCGGGGCCCGGGAGCTGTGCCAGGAGGTGCGCGATCAGGAGCGGCACGTCGCCGACCCGTTCGCGCAGCGGGGGCACCTGCAGGTTCAACACCGCGAGGCGGAAGTAGAGGTCCTCGCGGAACGCGCCCTCCTGGCACATGGCCGGGAGGTCGCGGTGAGTCGCGGCGACGACCCGCACGTCGACGGCGCGCTCGTCCCCGCTGCCGACCGGGCGAAAGGTCCCCTCCTGCAGCACGCGCAGGAGCTTGGCCTGCACGCCGACCTCGAGCTCGCCCACCTCGTCCAGGAACAGCGTGCCCTCGTGAGCCGCCTCGACCAGGCCCACCCGATCGGCGAAGGCCCCGGTGAACGAGCCGCGTACGTGGCCGAACAGCTCGCTCTCCACCACCTGGCTGGCGAGGGCCGCGCAGTTGACCGCGACGAAGGGGCCCGCGGCGCGGGAGGAGCCGGCGTGGATCGCGCGGGCCACCAGCTCCTTGCCGGTGCCGCTCTCGCCGCGCACCAGCACCGGGGCCTCGCTCTCGGCGAGCACCGGGAGCATGGACTTCAGGCGCTGGATCGCCGGCGACCGACCCACCAGCTCCTCGACCGAGGCCGCGTCGGCGCCGACCCGTCCGCCGCGCAGCACGCGGCCGAGCACGTCCTCGCGCCGGGCCAGGCTGCGCTCGAGGGAGCTGGCCCGCGCGCTCAGGTCCTCGACCCGACGCGCCGCCTGGAGCGTGAGCGCGGCCCCCGCGGCGAGGGCGTCGAAGATCGGCAGGGTCTCGGCGGAGAACCCGCTGCGCGCGGCGGCGGAGTCGACGTAGAGCACACCCCGCGGGCCGTCCTCGCTCGGGGCCTCGAGGGGCGCGGCCATGACCGCCTTGATCTGCAGGCGGTCCGCGCTGGGGGAGATCGCGTCCTGGCCGTCGGTGATCGCGAAGGTGGCGCGGCGCTCCTCGAGCGCCTGGCGCGCCACCGACTCTACGAACGCGCTGCGGGTGTCGCTGCCCACGGCGACCCGCACCTCCCACGCGCCGCGGGCTGCCTGGAACACGACCAGGCAGCGCTCCGCGCGGGTCACGGTCCGGCAGCGCTCGGCGATCGTGCGCAGGGTCTCCTGGGCGTCCGCGCACGTGGCCACGTCGTGGAGCGTCTCCAGCACGGGGCGGATCCGCCACTCCTCGAGGGCGATCGCGCGGGAGGCCGTGGGCGGCGCGAGCTCGGGGCGCCAGGCTTCGACCCCGCCGCCGCCCGTCGCCTTGACCGCGTCCAGGGCCAGCTCGGCGCGCGCGCGCAGCGCGGCGAGGTCGGCGTCGCCCGCGGCCAGGCCTACGCTCAGCGCCTCGCCGGGCCGGCGCAGGGCGAGCAGCTCCCGGGCCAGGTCGCGACCTCGGGGCTCGTCGCCGGGGACCGCGAGCAGCAGGTCGTCGCCGCCGAGGCGCGCCGCCAGCCCGCCGTGGATCTGGGCCTGGACGGCGAGGGAGCTCGCCGCGCGCTCGAGCCGGGCGTCGCCGGCGGCGCGCCCGGCGCGGCGGTTGGTGAAGCGCAGCTGCTCGAGGTCCACCGCGAGCACGACCTTGGAGGCCGCGACGCGCGCCGCCCAGGCCGGCGCGCGTCGCGCGAGCCCGGCGGGGTTCAGGAGCTCGGTCGCGGGGTCGAGGTCCGCCGCGCCCAGGCGCGCCGCGGTCACGAGCTGCTGCGCCAGGTGTTCGACGAAGCCCGCGGGGAGCTCGCCCGCGGGGCGCGCCACGAACACCCCGAACCGCGCCGCCGGGCCAGCGTCGCTCAGGGGGAGGCTCAGCCAGCCCACGCGCTCGTCGGGGGTGGCCTCCGCCGCGGGGTCCCGGGCCTCGACCAGGGGCAGCGCGTCGACGTCGCCGAAGGGCTGGGGGGCGCCGACCAGGCGCAGGGCCACCGGGCCCTGACACACGGCGCGCGCGAGCTCCAGCGCGGCGTGCAGCGCGTCGGGGTCCGCGAGGGCCGCGATCCGCTCGGGGCGACGGGCGAAGCTCAGGGCGGGGGTGGGCATGCTGCGCTCCCTGCTCGGGACGGCCGAGGCCCCGTGGGCGCGGAGTATACTGCGCCGCCAGGAGGTCTGTCGTGCTGCCCCAGGCCCTCTTGGCCCGCGAGCGCCGCGCCGCGAGCGCGCGCGCAGCGCTGACGCAGGACGAGGCCCAGGCCCTCGAGGTCGCCTGGTCGCGCGCCGGCGAGGCGGGCTCTCCGCTCAGCGAGCTCCAGCTCCTCGGGCCTTCGGGTCGCGCGGCCTACGCGCGCCTGCTCGAGCTCCAGGAGCGCTGGGCGCCCGCCACGGTGTGGGGCGGGGTCGAGCTGCTGCGCGAGCTCGGGCGCGGCGCTCACGGCGTGGTGTTCGAGGCGATCGGGCCGCGCGGGCACGTGGCGCTCAAGGTGCTCACGACCCTCACCCCGCGGGCGAGCGCGCGCTTTCAGCGCGAGGCGCGGGTGCTGCACGCCCTGGCGCACCCCGCGATCGTGCGCCTGCTCGCGGTCGGTGAGCGCGACGGCCACCCCTGCCTGGAAATGGAGCTCCTGCGCGACGCGCGCCCCTTCGGCGCCCAGGCCGCGCGCGGCCTGCCCCGGGCGACCCTCCTGGCTTGGGCCGCCCAGGCGGCGGACGCCCTGGCGCACGCCCACGCCCAGGGGGTCGTGCACCGCGACGTGAAGCCGCAGAACTTGCTCGCGGTCGCGGACGGTCTGCGCTGGGTCGACTTCGGGCTGGCCTTCGCCGCGGGGGAGGCGCGGCTGACCCGCACCAGCGAGGGGGTAGGCTCGCTGCCCTACTCCGCGCCCGAGCAGCTGCTCTCGGCTCACGAGCCCGATCCCCGCGCCGACGTGTTCGGCCTGGGGGCGATCCTGTTCGAGGTGCTGTGCGGGGCGCCAGCCTTCCCGGCCCAGAGCGTGCAGGCGTTCTTCGGCGCGGTCTCGCGCCCGCTCCAGCTGCCCGCGGAGCTGGCGCCCGCCCTGGGCGAGCTCCTGCGGCGGGCCTTGGCCCCGACCCCCGCCGAGCGCCCCAGCGCGGCCGAGCTGGCCCAGAGGTTGGCCGCCGCCGTCGACTGAGCGAGGACCCTCTGGCCCCGTTACCATGCCGGGCATGGTTCCCCGCTACTGCTCCAACTGCGGCGCGCCGACGCCGGTCCGTGAGGACGAGGGCGAGGAGCCGACCTGGGTATGCGTCGAGTGTCGGCACCGCATGGGGCCCAAGCCCGTGGTGGCCGCGACGGGGATCCTCACCCGCGAGGGCGTGGCCGGACCGCAGGTGCTCCTGGTGCAGCGCCGCCCCGACGTGCGCAGCGGCGGCGGGCTGTATTGCCTCCCGGGCAAACCGATCCAGTGGGGCGAGGACGCGCGGGAGGCCGCGATCCGCGCCTGCCGCACCCAGGCCGGGCTCGAGGTCGAGGTCGCGCGCGCCTACGACGCGCACTCGAACCTGCACGACCCCGAGCGCCCCTCGGTCGGGACCTGGTTCCTGGTCAAGCTGCGCAGCGACAGCGAGCCCGAGCCGGTCCCCGGCGGCGAGGCCGCGGCGGCCGCGTTCTTCCCCTTGAACCGGCTCCCGGACCTGGCGTTCCCCAACGACGAGCTGGTGCTCGAGCGCCTGCGCGACGAGCTCCAGCCCGGCGGCACCGAGATCGAGATCTCGAGCACCGAGCTCATGGCTCGGCTCCAGCGCCGGCGCCAGCGCTTCCGCTTCCTGCTCGAGGCCTACAACACGCAGCTCATGCGCGGAGCCTGGATCAACGAGCTGCACGTGCTGCTCTCCCAGGGCGAGCAGCCCTCGCAGATCGCCGAGATCGCCGCGGCGCACCTCGCCGCGCGGCAAGAGGTGGACGAGGTCCTGGTGTGGTTCCCGGGGCCCCCCGACCGCTGCCGCACCTGCGACTGGCGTGACCGCTGCCCGCGCGAGCGCTGCCTGCACCTCTCCGCGCAGCAGCGGCAGACGAGCGACACCGAGGTCGGGACGCCCCTGCCCTCCCACGAGATCGAGCGCGTCCCGCTGCTGCAGGGGGTCCCCGCCGCCGACGTCGCGCTCAACGCCTCGACGCGCCAGGCCGAGCTCCCCGGCGCCGGCGCGCAGCCGCGGCGCTTCGAGGGCTTCCCCCTCGAGATCGGCGAGAAGGTCCCGGGGGTGCTGGGGCTGATCTCCCAGGCGCCGATCGAGGCCAACGCCCGCCGCCTGTTCGAGCTCGTGGCCCGGCACGTGGGGACCCTGGTGCGCAACGCGAACCTGGTCGAGAACCTGCGCGCCGCGAACAACGTCAAGCGCAGCTTCATCGCGCGCCTGTCCCACGAGCTCAAGACCCCGCTGACCGCGATCCTCAGCGTGGCCGAGCTGCTGCGCGAGGAGCTGGTCGAGGCCGGGGACGAGCCGAACGCCGCGGGCGCCCACGACATCGAGCAGGCCGGGCGCAAGCTGCTGGGGATCGTGGAGTCGATCCTCGAGATCGCCAAGCTCGAGAGCGGGTTCGTGAACCTGCGCTACCAGCAGATCAACCTGGCCCAGGTGATCGAGGCCGACCTCGCGAGCTACCGCCAGCGGGCCGAGGCCAAGGGCCTCGAGTTCGTCTACGACCTGGACCTCGACCCCGAGGCGAGCACGGTGTGGGCCGACGGCGCGCGGGCGCGGCAGGTCGTCGAGCACCTCGTCGACAACGCGATCAAGTTCACCGCCAAGGGCTCGGTGCGGATCGGCTTCACCCCCGCCGAGGGCGAGGTGATCTGCACCGTCGAGGACACGGGGATCGGGATCGCGCCGGAGCACCACCGCGAGATCTTCGAGTCCTTCCACCAGGTCAGCGAGGGGATCCACCTGCAGTACGGCGGCCTGGGCCTGGGCCTCGCGCTGGCGAAGGTCCTGGTGGAGCTCATGGGCGGGCGGATCTGGGTCGACTCGATCCCGGGCTCGGGCTCGAGCTTCAGCTTCAGCCTCCCCCGCGACGCCCGCGCGAAGTAGCTACTCCCCGACCAGCAGGCGCTGGACCTCGACCAGGGTCAGCACCGCCTCCGCCGTGCGCGCGGGGGACGACGCGAGGGAGTCGGGGCGCAGGCGGAACGCCCCCACGGTCCGGGGGTCCTCCAGCAGGTAGCGGTGCGCGTCGCGGACCTGCAGCGCGAGCACGTCCCCGGCGGCCTGGCGCACGGTGTCCCGCAGCGCGCCCCCGCGCTCGCCGCGCACGTGCTGCGCGACCTGGGCCCACACCGCGAGCTCCTGCAGGCGGAAGCCCTCTTCGTGGGGTGACTGCGCGTTCTGCTCGCACCACTCCAGGGCCCGGGTGAGGTCGGGCCGCGGCGCGGCGAGCGCAGCCTCGAGCACGCCGGGCGGGCTCTCAGGTTCGATCGCCGGCGGCGCCGCGCCGCCGCGCACGCGGGCCTCGCGCTCGCCGGGGACGTCGCCCGCGGGGAGCGGCGCGAGGTGCGAGGTCAGCGCGGCGACGTCGGCGCCCAGGGCTGCCTGGGCCAGGGTCAACTGGGCTCGGGCCGCGGGCGGGAGGTCCTGCGGCAGGCTGTAGAGCACGTGCTTGGCGGCGGCCTCGAGCACGTCGTCGCCGAGGGCGGCGCTCGCCCGCGCGAAGGCGAGCCCGACCCGGGCGCGCGCGGCGAGGTCGAGGGTCCCGCCGGCGCCGTCGCGCACCTCGCCGTCCGGGGTCAGCAGGGTGGTCAGCCAGCGCGCGCCAGCGGCGAGGGCGGCCTCGACGCTGCGCGGGTCGGCGGTGGGCAGCGGCGCGGGCTCGCCGCTGCGCACGAGGGGCACGGGGTCGCCCCCAGGGCGGGTGGAGACGAAGGCCTCGGTCTCGAAGGCGAACACGCTGCGGCTCCCGGCGAACCACGCCTCCCCGCCCAGCCCCGCGCGCTTGCAGGCGTGGGTCAGCATGGCGCTCGCGTCGTCGCCCAGCCCTGCCACGAGGCGGTCGCTGGGCAGGCAGTAGACCTCGCGTCCGTCGGCGCGGGTGGCCAGACCCTGGCTCGGAGCGAGGGGCGGGTCGGCGACGAGCTCTCGCCCCCGCTCGCGCAACTGGATCGGGAGCGGGCGCAGCCCGAGGTCGATCTGCACCGCCGCGTTCTGCACCGCGAGGCTGCTGAAGCGCTCGGAGTCGCGCAGCTCGACCACCGCGCCCTTGAGGGCCTCGGCCAGGGACTCGCCCCGCCCGTAGCCGCGCAGCGTGCCGTCGGTGTCGGCCTCGCCCAGCTTGCCGCGGTCCGCCGCGGGCACGTAGAGGGTCACGAACACCGGGCGATCGTCGTAGACGAAGAAGCGCTCGGGGGCCTCGGCCAGGAGCGCGTCCTCCGGGGCCTCGGCGTCGGGGAGCCGGAACTCGCAGGCCTTGCGCACGAAGTCGACCACGACCTGCTGGGCCTCAGGGGTCAGGCGCCCGCCCTGGTCCGAGAGCCAGTGACGCGCCTCGGCCGCGCGGTCGATCGCCCCGGTCGGGGGGGAGGCGAGGAACGCGCGCGCGGCCTCCTCGGCGGCGGCGGTCTCGCCCAGGCGCCGGTGCGCGCGGAAGCGGATCCACGCCAGCCAGGGGTCCTGGGCGACCCGCGGCACCGCGGAGCCGACCACCGCCAGCGCGGCCCGGTCCTCGCCCAGCACGAGCAGGCAGCGCGCCTGGCCGAGCACGGGGTCGACGGAGTCCGGCACCAGGCGCTGCACCTCCTGGTAGGCGCGCAGGGCGGCCTTGTGTTCGCCGAGCTCCTCGCGCACCCGGGCCAGGAGCGACCACAGCAGCGGGTCCTTGCGCTGGTCTTCGAGGGCGATCCTCAGCTCACGTTTGGCGCCGCGAAACTCGCCCTGGGCGGCGAGCACTCGCGCGTAGAGGTAGCGAGCCTGAGCGTCGTCGTCCTCCTCGAGGTAGGCCTCGACCGCCTCCCGAGCCTCGGCCAGGTCGCCGCGCTGGTAGGCCTCGCGCGCGCGGACCAGGGGCGCCGCTTGCTCCTCGGTGGGGTCGAGGGGGTCGGTGGGGGTCGTCGTCCCGCAGGCGGCGAGCACGAGGGGTAGGAGCAACGCGAGGCGACGCATGGGGACCCTCCCGGTCCGGGGAGTGGGGTTCTGGGGTGTGACGCGCGAGGGGGCCCGAGGTTGGGAGGCGTGTGAACCAAAGGAAACGGCCCGCGCGAGCGCGCGGGCCGTGGACGCGAGGCGTGGTGTCAGGCGCTGGCGACCACCGGCGTGTCGATGGGCTGGCGCTCGAGCAGCTCGTACGAGCACTCGTTGCACTCCCACCGGACGAACCGGGTCTCTCGCTCCACGACGTCGTAGAGCTGGATCATCGCCTTGTCGCACTTCTCGCAGTTCATAGGTGTAACTCGCCGAAAGTATGTGTGGGTTTGCGGCAAGTCTAGTGAGGGCGATGCCCCGTTCAAGTACAATCTTTGTCAACCGTCGCAAGCCATTACCCAGCGAGTCGTTAGGCGGCCAACGCGGCTCCTGCGGGGGGTTGCCTAGTCGTCACCTCAGGTCTACTATGCGGAGTTCCAAGGGTTTCGGACACGAAGCCTGCGGGGACAAGGAGTTCCACGCATGCCTCCTGAAGAAGAGCCGGTCGGGTACCTGGGCGGCGCCACGGGCCAGGATCTGGAAGACGAGTACTCGGCGGAGAACCCCTACGGCGACCCGTCGGACGAGGCCGGCTACAGCGACTCGGACGAGGAAGAGGTCGTCGGCTACCTGGAGGGCTCGGAGGCGGACGACGAGGACCTCCCCGCGCTGCCCCCGGCCGAGGCCGAGGACGAGGACTACTCCGCGGGCGACTTCATCGAGGACCAGCCCTACGAGGATCCCTACGCCAGCGAGGAGGACCCCTACGCCACAGGGGACTACGACTACGAGGGCTACGAAGAGCCCGCGGTCGAGGACGAGTCGGCGTTCGACCAAATGGGCCACTCGTCGGGCGACGAGACCCAGGACTTCGGCTACAGCGACGACTACGACGACCCCGATCAACCGAAGACGATCTCCCAGCAGGACGCCGAGAAGATCATCGAGCGGATCACCAAGACCCGCCCCACGACCCCCGACGCCGCGCCGCGGCTCTCGCCGGGACCTCGGCTCACGCCCTCGCGGCGCGGCTTCCGCTGGGGTCCGCTGCTGATGGTGATCGTGGTGATCCCGCTCCTGACCGCCGCGCTCGCGGTGGTCTTCGCCAAGGAGCAGGTCGGGGCCTGGCTCACCGACAACGGCTACGCGGAGATCGCGGCCATGATCGGCTACGAGCCGCCCGAGGTCATCGAGCAGCCCACCGGGCCTCCGCCCGAGTCGCCCCGGGCGCGCGCCACGCGCCTCATGAAGGAGGCCGTGCTCAAGAGCGAGGCCCTCGCCCTCGAGCTGCCCGACGAAGCCGCCAAGGCGCCGGCCGAGGACGGTGAAGGCGCCCCCGGCGCCGGCGACGCGGCCCCCGGAACCCCGGGCGGCGAGACCAAGGACCAGTAGGAGGATCCCATGATCCGCAAGAGCGTCGTGTTCGGCGCCCTGGTGCTCGCGCTGTGCGCGGGCGAGGCCCAGGGCGGGATCCTGATCACCAAGAAGGGCAAGACCTTCGTCGGCCGGATCGACGGCAAGGAGACCCCGCCTTGCCCCGAGAACCCCGAGGACATTCCCGAGGTCGTGACCCTCACCTGGCCCTACAAGGACTCGGTGGACGGGCCCTACGGCCGCGCGAAGTGGGAGTTCCGCAGCTTCGAGATCCGCTGGTACAGCGTCGACGCGGATCAGCCCACCGACGAGTACTGGGAGAAGTTCCTCGAGGAGGAGATCGACGTCAAATGGCACCGCCTCCGCGACGAGTTCAAGCGTGGACTCAACCGTGAGGAGACCGGCGGCTTCGACCCGATCAAGCCCAAGATCGACCTCAGCAGCGAGAGCAATCGTGTGCTCTCGCCCCACGCGCAGCGCTTCGGCAAGGCCAAGGTCCAGTACCCCGACGGCTGGAACGTGCGCAACGTGGGCAACGTGTTCATCATCGAGCGCCCTGACCCGGGCACCGGCGGGTTCCGCCCCAAGATCCACCTGTTCGAGGTGGGCAACGTGCCGGCCCTGGTCCCCGAGACCGTCGACATGGTGCGCAACACCCTCGACAAGCAGCTCGAGGGCGTCCCGGAGTCCAAGTTCGAGGTGCTCGAGCGCTCGCAGCCCAACGCGATCGCGAGCGTGGGCTTCGACGTGAACCTCTCGACGGCGTCCACCGTCGGCGAGCGTCGGGTGCGCACGCTGCGGCGGATCGCCTTCCGCACCGAGCAGACCTACTTCTTCGCGGCCTACGCCCACGAGGAGGACTGGTCCGAGCTCGAGAGCCTGTTCAAGAAGTGCCGCAACACCCTCGAGGTCGAGGAGTAGCACCGGCGCGTCCTCGGGACCTGCGCCGCAAGGTCCTGAGGTTCGAAGGGGGTGGGCCAGCCTCCGCAGACCTGGTCCACGACAGGGGGGAACGTATGCGCGTGCTCATCGGCTTGGCCTTGCTCTCCATGACGCCCGGCCTGGCAGGGATCGTGGTCCTCAAGAACGGGACGACCTTCGTCGGCAAGCTCGACGGCAAGGTCCTGCCGCCGTGCCCCAAGGACGCGGCGGACATGCCCGAGCTCGTGGTCATGACCTGGCCGCACAACGGCCAGGAGGGCCCCGAAGGGCGCGCGCGCTGGGAGTTCAAGGGGCACGAGCTGCGCTGGTACGACCTCGAGGCCGACGCGCCGACCAACGACTACTGGGAGGAGCACTTCGACGCCGAGATCGAGCGTCGCTGGCACGCCGCGCGCGAGCGCTTCAAGCACGCCCACAAGACCGAGGTCGAGCTCGTCCCCAGCCCGAAGGTGGAGCTGTGGAAGGGCCTCGAGCGCAGCGCCGTGCGCCAGGGGGGGCTGGAGATCCACCCGCCCCTGGGGTGGACCCTCGTCGACGCCGAGGCCGCCGAGGGCCAGTCCGAGCTCCCCGCCGACGAAGGCCCCCTGCGCTTCTCTCCGGGGGAGCAGGGGGGCTGGTCCGCTCAGGCCAGCCTCGAGGTGCACCGGGCCGGCCCGGAGGTTCCCGGCGACGACCTCGACGCCTGGGTCTCGAGCTACGCCAAGGCCGCCCTCGAGCCGCGGGGCGAGGAGCTCGTCGAGACGCCGGAGGTGCGCCGGACCGAGCTGGGTCTGGTGCTCACCTTCAGCGGGACCAAGGCCGGGGACGAGGGCGAGCTCCGCAGCCAGTGGCGCGTGGTCTTGCGCGACACCGCGACCTATTGCGGGACCTTCACAGGCACCGCGGAGGACCTCGACGAGCGCGGCGAGGTCGTGCGTCGCTGCCTGAGCACCCTCAAAGTGCCGCAAAGAGATTGAACGCCCTCAGCGATAGCCCGGCGACGGAGCGCTGGTTATACTCACCACCAGCAACGGGTAACCCGTTTGGGTGCGGACATTTGAGGACTCTATGACCCCCGACGACTCCACCGTCGACGAGGCGGCACCGGACGCGGCGGCTGCCCCCGAAGCCGAAGCCGGCGCGGCAGAGACGTCGGACGGGGCCGAGGACGAGGCCGGCGAGGACGACGAGAAGGGGCGCTGGCGTCGCGCCCTCGACCTCTACCTCGAAGGCAAGCTCACCGAGTCCCTCGAGCTGGTCGACGCGATCCTCGCGGCAAACCCCGAGACCGACCTGCGCCCGCGACTCGAGCGCCTGCGTCGTCGCGCGGCCGACCGTATCGAGACCGAGCCCGAGGAGGCCGCCGCAGACGCGACCTCGGGTGAAGACGAGGGCGAAGCCGACGCCGACGCCGACGCCGACGCCGACGGGGACGAGGTCGAGGGCGACGCGAGCGACGTCGACGAAGGCGACGCGAGCGACGTCGACGAGGGCGACGCCAGCGAAGGCGAGCGGTCCGAGGCCGACGGCGCCACCGAGGTCGTCGACGAGGCCGGCGTCGACGAGGCTGACGCTGCCAGCGCCACCGACGCGGACGAGACCCAGCAGGCCCAGACTCCGTCCGGCCGCGTGCTGCGCGTCGAGACCCCTGCCCCCGAGGGCAAGCTGGGCAAGAAGCAGCGCGTCGGGGGCGTGCGTCGCGTAGTCCGGCGTCCTCCCGGAGCCCCGGCCCCGGCGGCGGCGAAGGCGCCGGCAGCCCCCGCGGCCAAGGCGGCCCCCGCGAAGCTGCACCCTGGCGCGGCCACCAAGGTCGGCGTGGAGAAGGTGCACGCCGGCGTCGAGAACGTGGCCAAGCTCGTGCGCGGGCTGGAGACCAACCTGGTGCGGATCGCCGAGGCCTACCAGCGCGTGACCCAGGTCAGCAAGCGCAAGGAACAGGCCTACGATCAGCTCTACGAAGAGCTGCGCACCTACAAGGACAACTTCCTGCTCAGCGCGCAGAAGCCGCTGTTCCGCGACATCCTCCTGCTCTACGACGCCGTGTCCCGCGCGCAGCGTCGCTTCGCCGACGGCGAGGAGCAGGTCTCGCGCGACGAGGCCGTGAAGGCCCTGCAAGACATCATCGACGAGATCCTGGAGGTACTCTACCGCCGGGACATCGAACGGATCGACGAACAGCCGGATCGGCTGGACATCGACTTCCAAAAGCCCGTGCGGCGCATTGAGACTGACGACCCCAACGAAGACAAGACGGTGGAGAGCGTCGTGCGGGACGGGTTCCGCATGGACGGCGCCCTCCTCCGTCCGCAAGAGGTCGTGGTGAAGCGCTGCCTGAAGGAGAAGGGCCAGTAGACATGAGCGACGCCAAGCGCAAGATCGCCGGGATCGACCTGGGCACGACCTACTCGGCCATTGCCCACTTCGACGAGTACGGCAAGGTCGACATCATTCCGAACAGCGACAACGAGCGGATCACTCCCTCGGTGATCCTGTTCGAGGACACCGAAGTGATCGTGGGCAAGATCGCCAAGAACCAGGCGGTCAGTAACCCCGAGAACGTGGTGCAGTTCGTCAAGCGGCACATGGGCGAACCCGACTGGGTGCGCGTGATCAACGACCGCGAGTACACCCCCGAAATCCTCTCGGCGATCATCCTCAAGCGGATCGTGTCCGACGCCGAGGATCAGCTCGGCGAGGCGATCACGGACACGGTGATCACCTGCCCGGCGTACTTCAACGACAACGAGCGCAAGGCGACCTCGGACGCGGGCAAGATCGCAGGCTTGAACGTGCTGGGGATCATCAACGAGCCCACCGCGGCCGCGATCGCCTACGGCATGAACAACCTCGACCGCTCCGTCAAGGCGCTGGTCTACGACCTCGGCGGCGGCACCTTCGACGTGACGCTGCTGAACATCGAGGGCAACCACGTCAAGGTCCTGGCCACCGACGGCGAGCGTCGCCTCGGCGGCAAGGACTGGGACGACATGCTGCTCAACCATGTCGCCGAGAAGTTCGTCGACGAGCACGAGCTCGACCCGCGGGAGGACCCGGAGGCCTACCAGGACCTGGTGATCAAGGTCGAGGAGGCCAAGAAGGCGCTCTCCAAGAAGCCCCAGACCAAGATCTTCGCCCAGTGCGGCGGCAAGAGCCTCAAGCTGACGGTCTCTCGTGAGGAGTTCCAGGAGCTGACCCAGCCCCTGCTGGAGCAGACGGAGACCTACCTCGACGTCGTGCTCAAGAAGGCCGACCTGTCCTGGGACGAGATCGACGTCGTGATCCACGTCGGCGGCTCGACCCGGATGCCCGCCGTGGTGGACATGCTCAAGCGGGTCACGAGCAAGGACCCCGAGAAGGGCGTGAACCAGGACGAGTGCGTGGCGATCGGCGCGGCCTATTGGGCGGCGATCCTGCTCGTGCGCGAAGCCAAGGAGCTCGAGGAGCAGGCCGCGAGCGGCACCGGCGAGGTCGAGGAGGTCCGCGTCCAGCAGGCGGCCCGCGCGGTCGAGGAGGCGGTCCCCGAGGGGCTGGCGGGCATGCTCGGCGGCGTCGTCGTGCAGAACGTGAACTCGCACAGCCTGGGCATCGTGACGGTGACCAAGGGCGGCGAGCGCCGGAACCTGATCATGATCCCCGAGCAGACCCCGCTCCCGGCCACGGTGACCAAGCTCTTCGGCACCGCCCAGGACAACCAGGTCAGCGTCGAGGTGCGGATCCTCGAGGGGGAGAGCGAGTACATCGAGGAGTGCGTCGAGATCGGCACCTGCGTGATCTCCGACCTCCCGCCGAACCGCCCCAAGGGCTCGAAGGTCGCGGTCACCTACCGCTACAAGGACGACGGGCGCATCGAGATCGAGGCCCGCGATCGTGACACCGGGCAGGAGGTCCGCACCCAGATCCGCCGCGACGCGGAGGGGCTGACCGAAGAGGAGATGTCCCACAAGGGCCAGGAGATCGCCCGCCTGCTCGAGGACGGACCTCAGGCTGCCTACGCCGAGGCGGGAGCCTACGCGGAAGGCGACTACGCGACCGAGGGCTACGCCGAGGGTGGCGACGGCTACGAGGGCTACGCCGAGAGCGGCTACGCCGAAGGCGGCTACGCCGAGGGCGACTACGCGGCCGACGGTGGCTACGCCGAGGGCGGAGAGTACGCCGAGGGCGACTACGCGACCGAGGGCGGCTACGCCGAGGGCGACTACGCAGCCGAGGGCTACGGCGCCGAGGGCGGGTACGCCGAAGGCGAGTATGCCGCCGAGGGCTACGGCGCCGAGGGTGGCTACGCCGAGGGCGAGTATGCCGCCGAGGGTGGCTACGCCGAGGGTGAGTATGCGGCCGAAGGCGGCTACGCCGAGGGTGGCTACGCCGAGGGCGAGTATGCGGCCGAAGGCGGGTACGCCGAGGGCGAGTATGCGGCCGAAGGCGGGTACGCCGAGGGCGGGTACGCCGAGGGCGAGTATGCGGCCGAGGGCGGCTACGCCGAGGGCGAGTATGCGGCCGAAGGCGGCTACGCCGAGGGCGAGTACGCTGAGGGCGAATACGGCGCCGAAGGCGAGTATGCGGCTGAAGGCGAGTATGCCGAAGGCGACTACGCCGAGGGTGGCTACGCGGAGGGCGACTACGCCGCCGAGGGCGAAGGCTACGAAGGCTACGGCGAGGAATACGCCGAGGGTGACGGGTTCGCAGACACCGCTGACGGCTCGAAGCACCGCTAAGCGGCGACGGGTCACAGGGTCAAGGACGCAGCAGGAGCCGCTGGGTGGCAGACGATCGCTACAGCAAACTCTTGGGGATCGAGCCCGCGGGTGAAATCCCCACGCATTACGAGTTGCTGGGGATCAACCGAGAGGAGCGCGACGAAGGGGTCATAGAGACCGCCTACAAGGAGAAGATGCGCGCCCTGCAGTCGATCCGGTCCTCGAAGGACAAGGGCTTCATCGAGTTCCTCAAGGAAGAGCTGCGCACCGCGCGCCTGACCCTGACCAAGGACGATCGACGCAAGGCCTACGACGAGTCGCTCGACGCGGACTCGATCGAGGGCTTCAAGGACTGGGTCAAGCCGCTCCTGGCCATGGGCTTCGTCCCCAAGAGCGTCTACGACCTCATGCTCCAGACCGGCGTCAAGGAGGGCCTCAAGCGCGAGCAGGCCGCGAAGCTGGTCAAGGAGCTCGCCCAGGAGCACGGGGCCACGCTCCAACTCGAGGAGTCGAGCTCCGACCTCGCCGCGCTCGAGAACTCGGGCTACGACGAGGGAGACGACGACGACGACCAGGACGAGTCGCAGGGGGCCGCCGATCTGGACGACGGCGAGCCCATGTTCCTGGACGACATCGACCCGGAGACCCCGGCGACCGAGCCGGCGCGCGCGCTGAGTCGGTCTCCCGGGGCCCGGCGTCCTCCGCCTCCCCGCCCGGCGGGCGGGGGGGGGCGCTCCGCCGGAGGCGGGAAGATCCAGCGGGGGTTCTACACCGACGGCGGCGCAGAGCGCGCGGACGCCCGCGGCGGCGCGGCGCCCGCGCCTTCGGCCTGGGATCGCGGGGGCGCCGCGGGCGCGCGGGGGCGCAGCGCCTGGGGGCGTCGCCGCGGGACCGGGGCGAGCACCTCGACCCCTCCCTCGGCGCAGGCGGGAGGAGGCACCGGCGCGCGGCGGCGCGAGAGCACCGCGCGCCAGCGCGAGCGCTGGCAGAACCAGGGCGAACAACGCGAGCTGAGTGAGGCCCAGCGGGTGTTCAACATGGGCGCGCGGCTGTGCGGCGTGGCGGAGAAGGTACACACCGAGCTCGGGCTCTACTTCCCCCCGAAGAACGGGCGCAACTCGATCACCTACCAGCGCAACGGCGTGAGCTACGACAAGGTGTTCGAGACCGAGCACAAGACCTACCGCGACGCGCTCAAGCGCTTCTCCACGGCCCGCGAGCGCGCGGAGGCGTTGGGGGAGACGGGCGAGGAGCTCAAGCGCCTGGCAGAAGGCAACCTCGGGCTGGTCAAGTCGATCCTGGACGAGATCCGCCAGTTGAAGCTCAAGCGCCTGGCGGGCATGACCAAGGGCGAAGAGCTGCGGCTGTGGCAGGGGTTCGTCAACTCTCGCCGTCCGGGTCGTCTGACCAAGACGGTGAGCCTCGTCTAACCGCGCATGCCTGGTGAGCCGAAGCTCCTGGTGCGGCTCAAGTTCGGCGGCGAGCAGGCGGTGCCCCTGCAAGGCCAGCCGATCGCGATCGGCCGCGGCGCAGGGCAGGACGTGCGCCTCACCGACCGCAAGATCTCGAGCGCCCACGCGCTGCTCGAGCCCCACGGCGGCGGCTACCGGATCCGGGACCTGGGGAGCACCAACGGGACCTACGTCAACGGTCAGCTCGTGCACGGCGTGCGCGGGCTCGACCTGGAGGACGTGATTCAGTTCGGGGACACCCAGGTGCTCTACACCGTGCGTCAGCCTGGGACGGTGCAGTGGCCGGCCCCGGCGCTGAGCTCCGACGAAGCGCTGCTTCGGGAGTTCGACGACCTCGAGGACCCCGGGCTGCGCACGCTCAAGTTCACCCTCACCGACCTCGAGCAGGAGTTCGTGCAGCCCGACGAGGGCGCCGACCAACTGCGGCAGCGGCTGGAGGCCCTGTTTCGGGTGACCACGGTGCTCAAGTCGGCGAGCTCGATCCCGCAGCTCTTGGAGAGCACGCTGGAGCTGGTGTTCACCGCGAGCAAGGCCGATCGCGGGGTGATCCTCTTGCGCAGCGAGCGCCCGGACGGGCCGCTGCGCCCGATCGCGTCGCGGGAGCGCAAGCGGACCTCGCGCGAGCCGCGCCCCTCCAGCGGGAGCGGGAGCGGCACGACCATGATGCGCGCGATCGACCTGCAGCGCTTCAGCCGCGGGCTCCTGGACGAAGCCCTGCACAGCGGGGAGGCGGTGCTCTCCCGCGACACCCGCGCCGACGGGCGCTTCGCCTCGAACTTCTCGATCCACGCCAACGGGATCACCTCCGCCGTGGCCGTGCCCTTGCCCGGCCCGGAGCGCACGCTGGGGGTGCTCTACCTGGACAAGCGCGGCTTCGACGCGCCGCCCTTCAAGCAGGAGGACCTCCAGCTCGCGGCGATCGTGGCCCAGCAAGCGGGGGCGGCGGTCGGCGGCCTGACCATGCTCGAGGCGCTGCGCCACGCGAACGCCGAGCTCGAGACCGCTCGCGACGAGATCCTGCGCTGGAACCAGGAGCTCGAGCGCAAGGTCCAGGAGCGCACGAGCGAGGTCCAGGCCCAGGCCGAACAGATCGCCGAGCTCAACCGCGAGAAGGACTCGCTCATGGGCATGGTCGCCCACGACCTGCGGACCCCGCTCGCGGGGCTCTTGGGCTTCGCCGAGATCGCGCTGGAGGGAATCGACTCGGGGGAGGACCCGGCGACGCTGCGCGAGGACCTGGACGTGATCAAGAGCACGGCCATGGAAATGAACGAGCTGCTCACGGACCTCCTGGACGTGTCTCGGATCGAGGCGGGCAAGGTCCAGTTCTCCCCCGAGACCGTGGACCTGATCGCGTTCCTGGGCGAGAGCCAGCGGCGCTACGAGCTCCTCGCCTCGCGCAAGCAGATCACCTTCCGGCAGGCCCTCCCCGAGCGCCTGCCCCCGGTGCGCCTCGACCCGCTCCGGATTCGCCAGGTGCTGAACAACCTGGTCAGCAACGCCTGCAAGTTCACGAACCCCGGCGGCGTGGTCACGCTCCAGGCGCGGGTCACCGCCATGGCCTACGAGGTCTCGGTCACCGACACCGGGCAAGGGATCGCGGCGGACGAGCTCGACAAGGTGTTCCAGCGCTACGAGCAGACCAGCGCGCGGGCCACCGCGGGCGAGCAGGGCAGCGGCCTGGGCCTGGCGATCGCCAAGCGGCTCGTCGAAATGCACGGCGGCCGGATCTGGGTCGAGAGCAAGCCCGGCGTGGGGACGCGCACGTCGCCTGCGAAGCAGGGCCTTCGGCCCCGCTTCTACCGCGGAAGCGAACGCGAACGCGTCCCGTGCTTTCAGGGGGCCTTTCCAAGGCCCCTGCCCTCGGGGCAAAGCCTCGGGCTCACCCCCAGGCCTGCGGCCGGCTTCGCCGGCCGCCGCGCCGCGTTTCGCTGCTCGCCGGCGCACCGCGGGTCCGCTCGCGCTCCCGCTCGCACTCCCGCTCCCGCTCCCGCTCGCGCTCCCGCTCGCACCCCGCTCCCGCCCCTGCTCGCGCCCTGCTCGCGCTCCCGCCCCCGCTCGAGCCCCGCTTCGCGCCCCGGCCTCGCCCTGCTCGCGCCCTGCCCCGCTCGGGCCCCGCGGCCGCGCTCGCGCCCTGCCAGCTCTGCTCCCGCTCGCCCTGCTCGCACTCCCGCTCCCGCTCCCGCTCGCGCTCCCGCTCGCGCTCCCGCTCCCGCTCCCGCTCCCGCTCCCGCTCCCGCTCCCGCTCCCGCTCCCGCTCCCGCTCCCGCTCCCGCTTCGCGCTCGGGTTCACGCACGCAGGGCGCGCCGTTGGTCCGCTTCGGCCGCAGTGCGGCTTCGCCGTACGCTGGGCGGTCCACGCTAGGGGGCGGGGCTCGTCCGGCTTGTCCCCGCCCGGGTATGTACGTCCCTTGAGCCTCCGTGGCGGCGGAGCTCCGAGCAGGCGCCGCGGGTAGGCCCTCCACTCCGCAGGGTGGAGGGACGCACATACCGGGCGGGGACAAGCCCCGCCCCTACGGTGTGTGAGAGCAACGCCACCGCAGAAGAGCTCCGCGCTGGCCAGCGCGCCACGCTCCTGGCGCACGCTGCGTTCCGAACACCTGTGGGCTCGTCCCCGCCCGGTGTGTGCGTCCCTCCACCTCTCGGAGGCGAGGGCATCGCGCCGCGGGGGCGCTGCCCGAGACCCGGGCGGGGGCACGGGCCCGAATCGACGGGCTGCCGTTACGATCGGGGGCGGAGGCGGCACGTGTTCGATCAGCTCCGACGGGCGTTCGGGTCCGACGAGAATCAGCGCCGGGTGAAGCTCGAGGCGGAGTTGCTGCGGGTCAGCGAGGCGATCGAGAAGCGCCGGGCGAGCCTGGAGGAGCTGCGGCGCAGCCGGCTGCAGGCGCTGTTCCCGGAGGGGGCGGTCGCGGGCTCCGGGGAGGGGCGCTATCCCGACCTGGATCCGATCAACTTCGAGGAGGGCGAGCAGGAGTCCTGGCTGGTCTCGGTCGCGACCCAGATCATCGACCGCTTCCCCGGCGGCGACGTCCTGCTCAGTCAGCTCGACCGCTCGCTGCGCGCGTTCTCCGACGCCAACCACTACCGGGTCGTGCCTTCGGGTCCCCACGCCGAGCTGCTCCAGTGGCGCGACGAGCTCATGGCTGCCTGCGACCTGAAGACCGAGGTCCCGGTGTTCCTGCGCGCCGACGGGCTGGGGTCCGAGGTCGTGGGCAACCAGGCGCCGTTCGTGATCCTGCAGCGGGGGGTGATCGAGGCCCTGGACCCCGAGGCGCGGCGCTACTACCTGGCGAGCCACCTCGGGCACGTGTTCTTCGGGAACCTGCGGATCTTCTCCTTCCACCGCCTGATGTCGATCCTCGACAAGCTGCCGAGCATGAGCGGGCTGATCACCCGCGGGCTCGGCATGCTCCCCGGGATCGGGAACACGATCAGCCGCGGGTTCGAGATCGCGCGCACGGTGAACAACCAACTGATCCGGCGCACGAACCTCGTGGTCGGCATGCGGCAGAAGGTGATCTGCGACCGGCTGGCGGTGCTGCTCCTCGACGACCCCGAGCCCGCGCGGCGCTACCTCACCCAGCGCGCCTACGGCACGGCCCAGGGCTCCGATCGCGTCTACGACCTGCTCTGCCAGCAGGGGCGCGCGCTCAACGAGCAGCTCGCCAAGAACGAGATCGACCTGCACATGCTCTCGGTGATCGGGCCCAGCGCCGAGTTCGCCGCCTGGCGCGCGTTCCAGCTCGAGGAGTTCCTCGGGGGCGAGGTCTACCCCCGGATCCAGCAGGGGCACTACGTGACCCGGGCGCGGCTGCGGGACTACCGCCTGGCGCACAAGACCCTGGAGGAGGAGATCAACCGCCTCGTGCAGCGGATCGCCGAGCTCAGCCAGCGCCAGGAGAAGCTCAAGGCCGAGCTCGCCAGCGACGAGGCCGAGGAGGCGCCGGCGCCGACCCCCGAGGGGTAGCTACTCCAGGGGGGCGAAGGTCCCGCCGCTCTCCGTCGCCAGGCGCTCGAGGGCCGGGTCGCCGCCCGGGAAGCAGCGCACGTCGATCACCGCGCGCTTCATGCGGTTCGCCGCCTGCACCGCGCCCGGGAGGGCCTCGCCCGGGTAGCGCGCGCCCGCGCCGTGGTCGACGTCGCTGAAGCGTCCGCTCGAGATCAGGACCACGGTGTCCACCAGCGGCACGTCGAGGGCGGCCTCGACCGCGCGCAGGGCGAAGGCCTCGTCGGTCTCGGCCAGGGTCAAGCCGTCGAGCCAGGCCCGGGCCTTGTCCAGCCACAGGCCCTTCGCGAACTCGACCCGGGGGCCGAGGGACCACAGCCAGGGCGTGCCTTCGATCGCCAGGGGGTAGCGCCCCTTCTCGAGCTCGGGCTCCGCCAGGCCCTCGCGGACCTTGCCGGCGTAGGCCAGCACGGTGAAGCGCTGCTCCGGGCTGAGGGTCGCGATCGCGTCGAGGATCGCCTGCTTGGCCCGGGCGAAGCGACCGTCCTGAGCCATGGCCTGGGAGGCGTCGAGCACGAACACGACCTCGCCCCCCAGGAGCGGCTGACCCGCGCAGCTCGGGCCCGGGGCAGCCTCACCGGCCTCCCCGCCGCTGAGCACGTGCAGGACCCGCTGGCCCAGGAGACGCGCGGGGTGCTCGGCGCCCGCGCCGCTCAGCCAGCCCTCGACGGCGCCTCGGGCTCCCGTGAGCTCGGCCCGCTGCAGCGCCACCAGGGCCGCGCGCACGATCCGCGGGTCCTGGCTCTCGAGGAGCTGGACCAGCGAGAGCTCGGCGAAGCTGCCTCCGCGCACGCGCAGCGCGTCGGCGACGAGGAGCTGCTCCTCCGGTCGCGCCCGCGTGCACTTGCGGCTGAGGAGCATGTCGACCTCCGGGGAGCTCATGCTCGCCAGCCCGTCGCGGGCGGCGTCCCACACCCGGGGCGGGGAGTTGTGGGCCAGCCCCAGGAGGACCAGGGCGCAGGCCTTGTCGTCGCCGGTCGCCAGCTCGGCGATCGCCGCGACCGCTGCGTCCAGCTTGTTCGCCAGGAGCGACTGGCGGAGCGTCTGTTTCAGCTCGTTCTGGCGTTGGCGATCCAGTCCGCCGGCCTGGGCCGTCAGGCTCGCCGCCAGCACCACGAGCGTCAGGCTCTTCGCGAGCATGCTCCCTCCTCCGGGCTCAGGGTAGCGCGGGGTTCAGCGCCGCGCCTGCGGCTGCGACGCGACGTAGCGGGCGGCCTTCAACGAACCAACGCAGACGGGCGAGGCCTCGGCCCCGCCCGTCTCGCTGTCCCGCGGAGCCGGCGACTGACTACTCGCCGGGGTCGCCCGGCGTCTCGAGGTCGCCCTCTTCGTTCTGGAGTTGGCGATCGATCTCGCGGTCCTCCTGGGCCTCGTTGGCGTCCTGCTCGCGGTCGAGGTCGCGCTCCTGGCTCTCCTCGGCGCGCGCGGCCTCGGCCTCGGCCTCTTGCTCGAGGCGGTCGGCCTCGCGCTCGATCTCGTCGTCGCGCTCGAGGTTGGCGTCGTCGATCCCGCGGTGGCCGCGCTCGAACTCGTCGGCGTCGCGCCCGGTCACGCGCTCTTCTTCGCGGTCCTGGGTGCGCTCTTCGCGGCGCACGCTGTCTTCGTCGGTCTCGAGCCGCTCGCTGCCCGAGCGCGGGTCACGCTCGTCGTCGTATTCCCGACGGCGCTCGTTGACCCCGTCCTCGGCGATCCGGTAGACCTCGGGGGCCAGGTTGCCGTGGCGGATCCGGTAGTCGTGGTAGGCGGTCAGCACCGGCCGGTCGCCGCGCAGGTCGCGGGTGCGGCGCAGGTCGGCCTGGCGCCGGGCCGCGGAGCCGAGGCGCGCCACGACCTGGACGCGCAGGTCGCCGGGGAGGTCGCCGCTGCGGGCGAGGCGAGCGTGGGCCACGGCCTGGCCGGCGTGGCCTTCGCGGAAGGTGCGCGCCACCTCGGCGTCGCCCTCGGGGTCGACGCTGCGGCGGGTGGCCACCTCGTGCAGGACGCGCTCGCGGCGGTCGCCGTCGTCGTCGACGGCGCGCTGGACCTGCGCGTGGCGGGTCGCTCGCCGGGGCGAACTCTCGCCCTCGGCATACGCCGAGCCGCCGGCGACGAGGCCAGCGAGGCAGAACAGGCTAAGGGTCCAAACGCGAGAGCTCATGACCAGGGGATGACTCGAAACGAATCCCAGGCCATTCCGCACCGAATCCATAAGCCCTTTGGGCATGGAGAGCACTGAGGGGATCGTGGTCGTAACCCTCAAACCTCCGCTCCTTCCCCGCCCAGGTACTGGCCATCGTCCCCCCACGACTGCCAGGATTTCGTCAGCCGGGCCGCGCTCATTGCGCACCCCCGTCCAGCTCCTTGAGGTAGTCCACGGCGACGCGCCGCATTTCGCGGTCCTTCTCCGGGGTCAGCTCGAGGAAGCGGCGGAAGAGGCGCGCGGCCTCCTGCCGACTGCCCAGGTCGTACTCGACGAGGGCCTTGTTGTAGATCGCTTGCGCGTGGTTGGGCTCGAGCTCGAGCACGTGCTCGTAGGCGTCGCGCGCCAGCTCCAACGCGTCCTGGGTGAGGTAGGCGTTGCCCAGGTTCTGCCAGGCCGGCACGAAGTGCGGGTTGATCACCAGGCACTTGCGGTACTGGGTGACCTCGTAGCCGTAGCGGCCCTGATAGAAGTAGCAGAGCCCGAGCTTGAAGTGCGCCCGGTAGAACTCGGGGTCGACGGTGAGCGCCTGCTTGAACTCGCGCTCGGCGGCGTCGTAGTCGTTGCGGTTCATGCTCGCGACGCCGCTGAGGTAGATCTCGCGGGCGAGCTGGGTGCGCGCGCCGGGCTGCTCCTCGGTGCGCGGCGGGAGGTCGGCCTCGAGGTCGCGGCCCTCGTCTACGGCCTGGGTCTCGGCCATGGGGGTCGGCGTCTGAGGCTGGTAGACCGGCTGATCGGTAGTCTCCGGGCCCGCACAGCCCATGAGGGCGCCGAAAGCAATCGAGAGCGTCGAAGCGAATCGCACCGTGCGCATGCCGTCTCCCATCTTCACCCTAGCCACGCCGCCCGAGCGCTGCCAGCGATCGGGGCGTTTTATGTCCCGAACTGGGACATACTTCGCACGACAAAGGGTCACTCGTCCCCGGCAGTCTACCCCAGCAGGTCACGCGGGATAGGGGCCGTCCGCGAGGTCGCAAAGACTACGGCGCCGTGAGCCCGGCGTCCGTCGGCCCGAACCGGCCACGAGGCCTACTCCTGTCGGCGCGCGACGGCCTCGAGCATGAGCAGAGCGCGCTCGGCGTTGGCGTCGCCGGGGGCCAGGGCCACGAGCTGGCGGAAGCAGTCCCGGGCCGAGGCGATCTCGTCGCGAGCCGTGTAGGCCGAGCCCAGGTGGTAGAGCGCGTTCTTGTGCTGCGGGTTGAGCGCCAGGCACTTGCGGTACTCGAGGATCTCGAGGTCGTAGTTCCCCAGCTGGTACTGGCAGCGGCCCAGGCGGTAGTGCACGCGGTACTGGGTGGGGAACTCCCGCAGCGAGGCGTTGAACGCGACCACCGCGTCGCCGTAGCGGCGCTCGGCCATGGCCGTCAGCCCGCGCTTGTACCAGGCCTCGGCGCGCTCGAGGGTCACGAGCTCGGGCGCCGGAGAGACCTCGTCCCCCGGCGGCAGCACACAGCCCAACGGCAGCGCGCAGACGGCGAGCACCCACAGCCAACGCATGGGCACCACCCTACCTGGCGACCCATGCCGCTTCAACGCGTACACAGCGCTCATTTCCGCTCCCTCGGACGCCGGGCCTCGTTCAGCGCGCGCTCGGCGACCAGCGCCTCGATCTGCTGGGCCCGCGCCAGGTAGCGCTCGGCCCGCGCGTGAAAGCTCTGCACCACGTCGTCCGCCCGCCCCAGGGCCTCGCGGGTGCGCTGGATCAGGATCGGCAGGCGCTCGTGGGCGATCCCGCGCTTGGCGAGGGCGTCCAGGCGCTCGAGGCGCTCGCTGAGCCGGGTGTGCTCCGGCAGCAGCTTGCGCTCCTCCCGCGAGGCCTCGTCCGAGAACTCGCGGTAGAACAGCGCGAGCTTCTTGAGCTCCTCGACGCTCTTGCCGCCGGTCTCCTGCTCGACGCTGGGCAGCGGCGGGATCTCGCGCTTGGCCCACTTCGAGCGCTCGAGGTCCTCGAGCAGCGGCAGGTCCTCGAGGGCCTTCTCGACCATGGCGTCCGCCTGCTGCTTGCGCGGCGGGGTCAGGCTCAGCGCGCGCTCGGCGACCTCGAACAGGCGGTCGGTGTAGCCCCGGATCGCCCCGATCAGCCGCAGTCGGCGCGCCTGCTCGAGCGTGCCTTGCTGGTCGAGCACGCGCTCCTGCTGCGCCACCTGGTCGGCCACCGAGCGCAGGGCCTGTCGCGCCTGCTCCAGCTTGCTCTGGCGGATCAGGCGCCAGGCCCAGGAGGAGCTCTTCAGCTCGCGCTCGACCGCCGCCACCTGCTGGGACTTCTGCGCCCGGTCCTTGCGCATGCGCTCGAGGGACTCCTCCACCTCGTCCATGCTCGCCTTGACCCGGCCCCACTCCTCGAACGCCTGGTCGCGGGCCTCCTCCAGCTCGCCCAGGCTCTGGGCCTGCGCCGGGAGCGCCGCGCCACACAGCGCGCCTACGAGGGCAACGATCGCGAGGACCCGGGCCATGCTGACGACTACTCCCCCTCCGGCTTCTGCAGCGCGTACTTCTTCATCTTGTACTGCAAGCTGCTCCGCTTCAAATGGAGGGCTTTAGCTGCCTTGGTCTGGTTCCACTGCACGTCCACCAACGCCTTGCGAATGATCTCGCGCTCGATCCGCTCGATCTGGTCGCTGAGCCCGCTGGCCTCCATGTACTCGCGCTGCGCCGCCGGCGCACCCTCGCCGCCCTGGATCTCGGAGGGCAGGTCCTTGGCCGTGATCCGCCGCAGGCCGTCGTCGTCGGTGTCGGCCAGCACCAGCGCGCGCTCCAGCACGTTCTCCAGCTCGCGCACGTTGCCCGGCCACTCGTAGATTTGGAACAGGTTCACCGCGTCCTCGCCCACCGTGCCCTGGAGCCCGGTGTTCGCCGCGTGCCGGCGCAGGAGCGCGTCCACCAGGAGCGGAATGTCCTCGCGCCGCTCGCGCAGCGGCGGCATGTCGACGGTGATCACGTTGATCCGATAGAACAGGTCTTCGCGGAACGTGCCCGCGGCGATCATCTCCTTCACGTTGCGGTTGGTCGCGCACACCACCCGCACGTCGACCTTGATCAGCTTGTTGCCGCCGACGCGCTCCAGCTCCTTCTCCTGCAGGAAGCGCAGGAGCTTGACCTGGGTCGCCAGCGGGATCTCGCCCACCTCGTCCAGGAACAGCGTGCCCTCGTGGGCCAGCTCGAACTTGCCCTTCTTGGCCGCGAGCGCGCCGGTGAACGCCCCGCGCTCGTGGCCGAACAGCTCGCTCTCGAGCAGGCCCTCGGCCAGCGCCGCGCAGTTGACGGTCACGAAGGGCCCGTCCGCCCGGGGCGAGCGCCGGTGCAGCTCCCGGGCCACGAGCTCCTTGCCGGTGCCGCTCTCCCCCAGCACGAGGACCGGGGTCGGGGTCTCGCTGACCTTGGCGATCAGCTCGAACACGCGCTGCATGTTCGGCGCCCCGCCGATCAGGCTCCCGAAGCGCTGATTCAGCTCCTCGCGCAGGAGCTGGTTCGTGCGGCTCATGCTCAGGCGCTCGAGGGCCTTCTTGACCTTGGCCTCGATCGCCGAGAGCGGGAACGGCTTCTGCACGAAGTCGAGCGCGCCCAGGCTCATGGCCTCGACCGCGGCCTCCACCGAGCCGTGGGCGGTCATGACGATCACCCCCACCTGGTTCGCGTCGTCCTTGAGCGCGCGCAGCAGCGCCATGCCGTCCAGCCCGGGCATGCGCAGGTCGGTCACGAGCAGGTCGAAGTCGCCCCCGGCCAGGGCCTGCTTGGCCTCGAGCCCGTCGCTCACGCCGACGGCTTCGTGGTCGTCGCCGAGGAGCATCTCGACGATCATGTCGCGCATGCCCTGGTGGTCGTCGGCGATCAGGATCTTGGCCATGTGGTCTCCCGGGTGTCGCGCTCGCCGGTCTTGACGGTGGCGCCGGTCAGCGGCAAGCGGATCACGAACTCGGCGCCCCCGCCGGCGGCGGCGCGCACGCCGACCTTTCCGCCGTGGGCCCCGAGGGTCTTGTGCACGATCGCGAGCCCCAGGCCGGTGCCGGCGGCGCGCGTGGTGTAGAGGGGGTCGAAGATCCGCTCGCGGTCCTCCGCGGGGATCCCGGGGCCCGTGTCGCGGAAGCGCACGGTCACCGTGTCCGACGAGACCCGCGCGCCGACCGCCAGCGAGCCGCCCTCGCCCATGGCCTCGAACGCGTTCTGCGCGAGGTTCGTGAAGGCCGAGCGGATCAGGGTCCGGTCCAGGGTCAGGAGCGGGAGCGAGGGGTCGAGCTCGAACTCGACCGTGAAGCGCCCGGGGTCGTCCAGGCCGCCCTCGCCCACCGCCTGCAGCGCGGCCTCCACGCTCTCGTGCAGGATCGGGCGCAGGTCGTTGAGCTCGCGGCGCATGCTGTTGTCGCGGGCGAAGGAGAGGAACTGCTCGAGGAACGAGTTCAGCCCCTCGACCTCCTGCCGCAGGCGCCCGGCCAGGCGCGCCGCGTCCTTGCCGTCCTTGCGCTCGATCAGCTCGGCGAACCCGCTGATCGCGCCCAGGGGGTTGCGGATCTCGTGGGCGAGGCCGGCGCCCAGGTTGCCGATCGCCGCCAGGCGCTCGTTGCGCGAGACCGCGCGCCGGAGCTGCTCGACCTCGGTCCGGTCGTCGACCAGGGCCGCCGCGCCCAGGAGCGCGCCGTCCTCGGCGTGCAGCGGCGCGCAGCTCAGCTCGACCGGGCGCTGCTCGTTCTCCTCCTCGCCGGGGATCCCGATCAGGACCTTGTCGCTGCGCGAGCCCTCGAGCGCGCGGCGCAGCGCCTGGCTGACCTGGTGGTCGGCGCCGAACACCGCGTCCAGGGGCTGGCCGGGCTCGCCCTCGCGCCCCAGGATCCGACGCGCCGCCGGGTTGAGCACGGTCAGCTCGGCCGCGGTGTCGACGGCGACCACGCCGGTGGGCACGCCGGCCACGAAGTAGTTCGAGTAGCCCTGGAGGTAGACCGCGCGCTCCTTGGCCTGGGCGTAGAGCTGGCGCAGCTCCTGGTCCTTCTCGCGCAGGCCCTCGACCATTTCGTTGTAGTGCTCGGTCAGCACGCCGATCTCGTCGGGCCAGCGGATCTTGGCGGGCTCGGGGCCCGCGTCGCCCTTCATGGAGCGCACGAGGCGATAGATCGGCACGTGCACGCGGTGGCGCACCAGGAGCACCGCGGTCGCGAGCACCGTCAGCGCCGCCAGCGCGGCCAACACCAGGAAGCGCGCCACGACCTCCCCCAGCGCGGCCTGGAACTCCGCCGGGAGCTCGACCCCGACCAGCGCCACGACCTCGCCTCGCGGCCCGAGGATCGGGGCGTAGCCGCCCTTCACCAGGCGCTCGCCGCCCTCGCTGTGGGGGTAGCGGTAGAGGCTGCTCGTCGTCGGCCCCAGCTCCGTCACGGCGCGCTCGTAGGCCGCCTCGTCGGCGAGCAGCCGCCCCCGGGGGTCCGCGTCCTCGCGGCTCGAGGCCAGGACGGTGGGGGACCCGCCGTCGGGGTTCGGGGAGAAGACCACGATCTCGCTGACCCGGGTCTTGGCCTGATACGCCACGAGCTCCTTGCGCAGCGCCTCCCGCGCGAGGAGCTGCGCCCGGGGGAGGTCGCTCGTGGCCTGGAGCACGTAGGGCGAGGCCTCGAGGTGCGCGGCGGTGAGCGAGGCGGTGTCCTCGAGCCGCCGGGCGAGCTCGCGCTCGAGCGCCTCGCGGGCGGTGTCGCGGATCAGGGCGCCGGCCACGGTGAACACCGCGACCGTCACCGCGGAGAGGGTGATCGCGAAGGTGTAGAGCAGCTTGGTGCCGAATGCCCGGCGCCTGCTCAGTCGGCGGGCCCGGCGCTCGCGCCGATCTTCGGGGTTTACCTCGTCGTCGAGGTCCTCGGGGGTCTCCACGCCGCGCAGCCTAGCAACTCCCTGTCCGAAAGTTCCTCGCGGCCGATTCGACGGAGGCCGCGTACCGGCTCGCGTGCAGGCTTGGCCAGCCCGCAGTGCACGGCAGCGGGCAAAGGGGGCTGGCAGAGTGTCGGCCGTAAACGCTAAAATATCCGCCACGCGTGCGTCCTAACTCCTTGTCAGGCGCGCCCGCGTCCCCAGAAAGAGGGAACCAGCGTGAGCAAGCTCCGTAACGTCAACGAACTGCGCTGGAGGAGCCGCGGCCCTCGGCTCCCGGACACCGTGCTCGACGCGGTCACCCTCAAGATCCAGGCGAGCCTCCCGCCGACCTACCGCGAGTATCTCTCGCAAATGGACGGCGGGCGCCTGGCGAACGCGAGCTTCCTCTGCGAGGGGCGCGAGTGGGTCATGGAGGGGATCTACCCCGTGGCCGAGGCCACCGACCGCGGCGCCAAGCTGCAGAAGGCGGGCAAGCTCCCCGAGGGGATCATTCCGATCGCCTTCCTCCCCGACCAGGACGCGGCCGAGCGCAAGGGCCCGCCCGTGGTGTTCATGGACGTGGCCGACACCGGCAAGGTCTTCATTCGCACCAGCCCGCGCGCGCGCTGGGGTGAGGAGGACTCGGTGTTCGTGATCGCCAAGTCCTTCGGCGAGTTCCTCGGCGGCCTGGGTCACCCGGGCACCGAGCTCAAGCCGCAGCGCAAGGCGGCGAAGAAGAAGACGGCGGCCAAGAAGAAGGCCGCCGCCAAGGCCGAGCCCAAGAAGGCCGCCAAGACGAAGGCCGCGCCGAAGAAGAAGGCCGCCGCCAAGAAGAAGGCCGCGCCGAAGAAGAAGGCCGCCAAGAAGAAGGCCACGGCCAAGAAGGCGACCAAGAAGACGGCCGCCAAGAAGACGGCGACCAAGAAGCGCCGCTGAGCGCGCCTCGGTCTGCACCGCGAAGCCCGGCCAGCGCGCCGGGCTTCGTCGCGTGTGGGGTAGCTCGCTAGACCTCGGCGTAGAGCGCGCTGAGGTCCCGGGCGTAGCGCGCGAAGGAGAAGCGCTCGAGCGCGTCCTCGCGCGCGGCGCGACCCATGGCCCGCGCCCGCTCGCGGTCGCCGGCCAGGGCGCGGAACGCGGCGAGCATGCTCTCGGGGGTCTCGTCGATCAGGAGCCCGGTCTCGCCGTCCTTGACCAGCTCGGGGAGCATGCCGCGCCGGGTGGTGATCGCGGGGAGCCCCATGGCCAGGGCCTCGCGCACCGCGCGGCAGGTGCCGTCGGAGCCGGGCACGAGGAACAGCTTGGCGTCGAAGCTCGCCAGCGTCGCCACGTAGTCCTCGCCGGAGACGTAGCCCGCGAAGTGCACGCGGTCGGCGAGGCCCAGCTCCTGGACGGGACCCCGGGCCACGGCGTCCTGGTGCGTGCCGCGGCCCACGATCACCAGGTGCAGCTCGGGCAGGGCCTCCCGCGCCGCGGCCAGGGTCTCGAGCAGGAGCTCGAAGCGCCGGTGGGTCTGCATGCGGGCCACGATCCCCACGCAGAACGCGCCCTCGGGCACCCCCAGCGCGGCGCGGCGCGGCGCGACCCCGCGGCTGGGGTCGAAGCGCTCGGTGTCGATCGGCGGGGGCAGGCTCGTGACCCGGGCCGGGTCCAGGTCGTAGCGCGCGGCGTCTCGCTGCAGCGTCGCCGCGACCTGCTCGCTCAGGCACACCAGGCGCGCGGTCATGCCGCCCAGGGTCTTCTTCACCCGTCGGCTCGGCGCCGGGGGCTCGCCGTCGTAGAGGCTGCGCACGATCGGGATCGGGCGGCCCGCCTTGTGCACCGCGTAGCCCGCCAGGAGGTGGTCGTTCGGCAGGTGGCAGTGCACGACGTCGGGCGGGGTCTCGCGCAGGTAGCGCGCCAGGCGGCGCACGTCGAGCAGCGCGCGCAGCGGCGAGTAGTGCTTGCCCAGCTGCACCCCGGCCAGGGGGGGCTCGGGCAGCCCGCGCTCCTCGGCCAGGAGCTGCAGCCAGCGGTCGCGGTACTTCGTGCGCCGCACGTCGCTGGAGTAGAACAGCGCGTCCACGCCCTGCCCGCGCAGGGCGCGGGCCGTCTCCAGCGCCAGCTCCGCCGGCCCGGTGATCTTGTGGTTGGAGAAGAGGTGGAGGACCTTCACGCGCGCGCGCGGAGAGCGCTAGCGCGCGACGAACACGAGCACGCCGTAGGGGGTCTCGACGGGGTCGGAGACCTGGCCGGGCTCGAGCTTGAAGGCCGGGGCGAAGGAGGCGTCGACGCGGTTGGGCAGCAGGGTGAAGGGCTTGTCCTGGGCCGGCAGGTCGCAGTAGGTCACCGCGAGCTCCTTGATCCGGGCCTCGTCGGCGGTCTTCTCCCGGGCCAGCGCGCACAGGCGCTCGGCGGCGGCGCGGGCCTCCTCCTTGCTGCGGGTGGTCCAGGGCCAGGCGCGCTCGCTGCCCTGATACTGCACGCACAGGATCTCGACGCGCACCGCGGGCTTGGCCTCCTGGTTGGGGCTCGGGACCTTGGCGGGGTCGGCCTCGCCCGTCGACTCCGGCGGCGCGGGCTTGGTCAACGACCAGCCCTCGGCCTCCTCGCCCACGCGCTCGATCGTGACCTTCTTCATGACCACGGGCTCCACGGGCTTGTCCATGGGTCCGGTCTTGACCTTGCCGATCTTGGTCAGCACGTCGAGGCCCTCGACTACCTTGCCGAACACCGAGTGCTTGTCGTTCAGGTGCGGGGTGTCGCCGAGGGTAATGAAGAACTGGCTGCCGTTGGTGTGGGGCCCGGCGTTGGCCATGGAGAGGATCCCCGGGCCCTGGTGGCGCAGCCGCTGGTGGAACTCGTCGGGGAACTGGTAGCCGGGGCCGCCGGTGCCGTCGCCCTTGGGGTCGCCGCCCTGGATCATGAACCCGTCGATGATCCGGTGGAAGGTCAGGCCGTCGTAGAACGGGCGCGTGACCTTCTTGCCCTCCTTGTCGGTGAACTCGATCGTGCCCTCGGCGAGGCCCACGAAGTTGGCCACGGTGTTGGGCGCGAGCTCGTGCTCGAGCTTGGCGACCATCGTCCCGTAGGTGGTCTCGAAGCGCGCGTAGATCCCGGGGGCGCGGTCCTGGGCCAGGAGCGTCAGGGCGCACAGCGCGAGCAGGCAGGGGATACGGAACAGGGTCTTCACGGTCTCCTCCAGGCGGCAGAACTCCCGGTGAGCCAGCACCCTACCCGACGGGCTCGATTGCGCCAGCGCGGCCTGCTACAGGCCGAGGTCGGGGCTCAGCGCGTGCTCGATCGCGTCGCGCACCGCGACCTCCCCCGCCAGCCGGGCGGCGAACAGCGCCGGCGCCGCGCGCTCGCGGAAGGGGCGGGCCAGGCCCAGGATCTCCATGGGCTTGAGCGGGCACAGCGGCGCCAGGGCCTGGGCCAGGCCGCCGGCGCCCACGAACCCGCAGTCGCTCAGCCGCGCGACCCAGCCCTCGCCGCGGCGCGCCCACTCGAGCTGGGTCCCCGCCTTGCGCAGCCGGGCCAGGATCCCCTCGACCTCCGGCGCGTCCGGCGGCAGCGTGACCGGGATCGCCACCTCGGGCTCCCAGCCCGGGCGGGTCAGCGTCGCCGCGGTCCGCGCCGCGTCCACGATCTGCCACGCCGCCGGGTTCTGGCGCAGGGCGACCGTCTCCTGCAGCGAGGGCGTGAGCCGCTCCACGATCACGTCCTCGACGGTCTGCTGCGTGTCCGGGCAGGGGTCCGTGGCCCAGGCCTCGCAGGCGGCGAGGATCCGCCCCAGGGCCTCGCGCCGCGCGCGGTCCGCGGGCAGCGCCGCGCCGAGGGCCGCGCACTGCATGCGCACGAAGACCTGCTGTCCGAAGGCGCGGAAGTCGAGGATCCAGGCGCGCAGCGACGCGGGGGGGTCGACCCGGTCCAGCGCGCGGCGCGCCGCCGGGTGCCCGAGGTGCGCGGCGAGGGCCACGCGCTCGGGGTCGACCTCTCCCGCGCGCAGGGCGGCGCGCAGGTAGCGCGCCGCCTGCTCCGGGTCGTCGCCGCCTCGGCTCAGCCCGCGGAGCTGCTCGTCCACCGGGACCTCACGCGCGCCCGAGCAGGCGCAGGTCCACGAACCCGCGCTCGAGGTCGACGTCGCCGATCTCGACCTGGAGCGCGTCGCCCACGGTCCAGCGGCTGCCGTCCGGGGCGGTGCAGGACTCGCTGCGCTCGTCGAGCACGCACTCGCCCTCGCCCGGGAGCTCGCTCCAGTCCACGGCCCCGCTGACCCCCAGCCCCTGGAGCTGCGCCACGAGCCGCCCCGGGCGCACGAGCACCACGTGGGCCACGTGCCGCTCGCCCCCGCGCTCGGCGAAGTAGCGCGCGACCAGCGCGCGCCGGCGCTCGACCTCGGCCTTGCGCGCGCGCCACGTCAGCGCGTTCAGCTCCAGGCACAGCGCCTCGAGCTCGGGGTCGCGGGCGACCTGGGAGCGGTCGCCGGTGAGGTAGCGCTTCACGATCCGGTGCACGAGCAGGTCCGGGTAGCGTCGGATCGGCGAGGTGAAGTGCACGTAGAGCGGCGCCGCGAGCCCGAAGTGCATGCCCGGCTCGGTCGTGTAGCGCGCGGGCCCCAGGGCGCGGCGGAGCACGGTGTAGATCGCGGGCGCGCAGCGGGCGTGCTCGAACTGGGCCTCGAACGCGCGCAGCCCGCGGGGCGAGAGCTCGCGGCCGAAGGCGGCCTCGAACCCGAAGCCGTGGGCGAAGCTCGCCAGCGCCTGCACGCGCTCGGGGGTCGGGCGGGGGTGCACGCGATACACGCCAGGGAGCCCGCGCTCGTCGAGCCAGCGCCCCACGGCCTCGTTGGCCGCGACCATGAGCCGCTCCACCAGCCGGTGCGCGCTCGTCTCCTCGACCGCGGTCAGCGCCAGGGCCTCGCCGGCCTCGTCGAGCTCGAGCCGGGCCTCCTCGCGCACCATGTCCACGCCGCCGCGGGCGCCGCGGGCCGCGCTCAGCCGGGCCGCCGCCGTGCGCAGCCAGCGCAGGGTCTCGTGGACCGCCGCCGGGACCTCGCTCGGGTCGTCGTGGTCGAGGAACGCCGCGGCGCCGGTGTAGGTCAGGCGCGCGTCGGAGCGGATCCGGCTGGGGTAGAGGTCGGTCGCCAGGATCCGCCCCTCGGGGTCGATCCGCAGCTCGCAGGTCAGCACGTCGCGCTCGACCTCGGGCATGAGGCTCAGCGCGTCCTCGCTCAGGCTGCGCGCGAGCATGGGCTCCACGTGGCCGGGGAGGTAGACGGTGGTCCCGCGGCGGCGGGCCTCGAGGTCCGCCGCCGACCCCTCGGCGACCTGGGCGTCCACGTCGGCGATCGAGATCAGGACCCGCACCGCGCCCTCGGGGTCGGCGGGATACGCGCTCAGCGCGTCGTCCAGGTCCTTGGTGCTGGGGCCGTCGATCGTGAGCGTGGGCACCGCGCGCAGGTCCTTGCGTCCGGGGCTGGCGATCCCCGGCTGCGGCGTCGCCTGCGCGGCGTCCAGGCCGCGGCGGATCCCCCAGCGCTCGAACAGGCGGGCCAGCTCTCGCGCGGCGGGGTCCTGGACGCGCTCCACCAGCCGCGCCGCGTCGCCGTCGAGGCGCGCGACCACCGCGTCCCCGGGCTCGAGCCCTGCGGCGTCGAGCAGGGTCCAGGGGCTGTTCGCGACCTCGGGGTCCGGGTCCACGACCCAGCCGCCCTTGGCGCGCCGGGCGGTGCCGTAGAGCCGCTCGCGCCAGCGCGCGGTGCGCTCGAGCGCCGAGGCGGTCAGGCGCCCGTCGGGCTCGGCGCGGACCTCGGCCTCGACCCGGTCGCCGTCGAGCAGCCCGCGCAGGAGCTTGGGGGGCACGAAGGCGCTGGCGCCGTCCTCGGCCTGGACGAAGCCGAAGCCTCGCGGGTGCACGCTCAGGCTGCCGCGCAGCCGGGTCGGAGGATCGCTCATGGCCTCAGGCTACCGCAGCCCAGGCGCCCCAGGCGACGACCGCGTAGCGCGCGAGCTTGCCCGCCGTGATCCAGGCCAGGCTCGGGAGCCAGGCGAGGCCCGCAGCGCCGCCGGCCAGGACCAGCGCGTCCCCGATCAGGGGAACCCAGGCCAGGGCCAACAGCGGCGGTCCCCAGCGGGCGAGCTGCTCCGCCCGCGCCGGGTCCGGCTCGGGGAGCCGGCGGGCGAGCCAGCCCCAGCGCGCGCTCCCCGCGGCGAGCCCGCGCCCGCAGGCGAAGACCGTGAGCGCGCCGAGCACGTTGCCCAGCGTGGCGACGACCACGCCGGCCAGGGGGTCGACCTGGCCGGCGGCGATCGCCCCCGCCAACACGAGCTCGGAGGGGACCGCCAGCAGCGACCCGGCGAGGGCCGCGCTGACGAACACCCCTCCGAGGGTCGCCGCGGACGCGGGGATCGGGAGGACCCTCGCTACTCGCTGACGCGGGTCAGGGTCAGGCCCTCGGCCTCGAGCGCCTTGATCAGGCTCTGCTCGCCGCCGACGAGGTGGTTGCTGACCAGGACCGCGTAGCCCTTGTCGCCGGCCTTGACCTTCTCGGCGATCCGCTTGGCCAGGCCGCCGACGTAATCGTCGTACATCGCCTTGATCAGGCGCGCGTTGAGCTCCTCGCTCTGCCCGGTCATGTCCTCGACCCAAGCGGTGTGGGCGGCCTCGACGTCGCCGGCCGCGTAGGCCTCGGCCCAGGTGGCGTTGACCTTGGTCTTCTCCGCTTCGGCGGCCTCGAGCTTGCCGAGGATATCGCGCACGATCTGGACCTGATCGTCCATGGGCGCGTCGGCGAAGGCCCCGGCGGCCTCCTCGAAGCTCATGAGCCCGGTCCGGGGCTTCTTGTCCAGGAGCTGCTGCAGCGGGCCGGACTGACCCACGCCGCGCTGGAGCTCGGGCATGAACTCGAGCTGCTGGAGCTGGATCGCCACGACCCAGGGCCGGTAGCGCGCGAGGGCGGCGGCGGGGACGCCGCGCTTCTTGAGCCGGGCCTCGACCGCGGCGTAGACGTCCTCGGGGAGCACGTCCTTGATCGACTTGCCCTGCTCCAGGTAGAGGTACTTCTGCACCGCCTCCTGGTTCTGCTCGGACTCGTCGAGGACCTCGTCCATGGCGGCCAGGTGCGTCTTGACCGCGGGGTGCAGCTTGGAGGTCGACTCGAAGGCGGGGGAGAAGGTGCCGAACAGGTAGCTCGGCGTCTCGCCCTCGATCTTCCACAGGAACGGCGCGCCGTCCTGAGCGAGGGCCGGAGTCGAGCAGAGCAGCGCGCTCAGCGCCAGGGCGGCGCAGGTTCCGAAGCGGATCATGGGATCTCCTGGGGGTGCTTGAGTGACGTGCGCGGCACTATAGCGCCCTGGCCTGGGCGCGGGGGGCCGGCTCGCTCCCGACGCTCGCTGGGCGCCCTGCATTCGCACCCGCACCTCGAACGGTGGCTCAACCCCTTGCCTCGTCGCGCCTTGCTCCCCTCCGATCCGACCCTAAGGGAACGGCCTGCGATTGCCGAAGAGTCCAGCGGAAGGAGGGTGTGTGACCACTCGCGCCGTCACTCGCTGGACCGTGGCCCGCCAGGAGGCGCTGATCCTCGAGGTGCTCCGCGGCGAGCGCAGCCTCGAGGACGCCGCCCTCGAGCACGACCTGAGCGCCGAGCAGCTCGTGCAGTGGCGCGAGCGCTTCCTGGCCGGCGGCCGGCGCGCGCTCCAGGGCGACCGCCCGCGTCGGGTGTGCGACTCGATCGCCGACGCCGTGGGCGAGACTCCGCTGGTGCGCCTGTCGCGGGTGATCGACGTCCCCGGGGCCGAGGTCTTCGCCAAGGTCGAGTTCATGAACCCCATGGGGAGCATCAAGGACCGGGTGGCCCGGCACATGGTGCGCCAGGCGGCCCTCGACGGCCGCCTCGGCAAGGGCGACGTGATCGTCGAGAGCAGCTCGGGGAACACCGCCCTGGGGCTGGGCATGATGGCCCGCCTGGGGGGCTACCGCTGCAAGGTCGCCGTCCGCGACCGCACCAGCGCCGAGAAGATCAACGCGCTCAAGGCCCTCGGCGTCGAGGTCGTGCTCGTGGCCTCGGACCTGCCCCCGGAGCACCCCGAGAGCTACAACCGGGTCATGGAGCGGATCGTGCGCGAGACCGCCGACTGCTACTTCCCGGACCAGCACAACAACCGCGAGAACAACCAGGCCCACTACCTGACCACCGGCCCCGAGATCTGGGAGCAAATGGAGGGCAGGATCGACGTGTTCGTGGCCGGGGTCGGCACCGGGGGCACGATCGGCGGCGTCGCCCGCTACCTCAAGGAGAAGGACCCCTCGATCCACGTGGTCGGCGTCGACCCCCAGGGCTCGATCTTCAGCGAGTACTGGAAGAGCCGGACCCTGGTCGAGCCCGGGCCCTACCTGCTCGAGGGCCTCGGCGACGAGACCCCGATCGACTGCGTCGAGTTCGACCTGATCGACGACTTCTTCCAGATCCAGGACGCCCAGGCCTTCGCCTGCGCCCGCGAGCTCGCCAGCCGCGAGGCGATCTTCGCCGGCGGCTCGAGCGGCGCTGCGCTGTGGGCGGTGCGCCAGACCCTGGCCAAGCTCGATCGCCCGGCGCGGGTGGTCACGGTGTTCCCCGACAGCGGGCACCGCTACCTCTCCACGATCTACAACGACGCCTGGCTCGCCTCCAAGGGCCTCGAGGTCGCGTAGTTCGAGGGGGTCTGTCCCAGACCCCCTCGCCTGCGTTTCAGGGGTCTGCCCCAGACCCCCTCGCCTGCATTTCAGGGGTCTGTCCCAGACCCCCTCGCCCTCGGGGCAGAGCCCCCTCGGGCTCACCCCAAGGGGCTCGCGCGCGCTGCGCGCTCGCGGCTGACGCCGCTCGGGCTCACCCCCAAGGGCTCGCGCGCGCTGCGCGCTCGCGGCTGACGCCGCTCGGGCTCACCCCAAGGGGCTCGCGCGCGCTGCGCGCGCGCTGCGCGCTCGCGGCTGACGCCGCTCGGGCTCACCCCAAGGGGCTCGCGCGCGCTGCGCGCGCGCTGCGCGCTCGCGGCTGACGCCGCTCGGGCTCACCCCCAAGGGGCTCGCGCGCGCTGCGCGCTCGCGGCTGACGCCGCTCGGGCTCACCCCCAAGGGGCTCGCGCGCGCTGCGCGCGTGCTGCGCGCTCGCGGCTGACGCCGCTCGCAGGGCGTGGCGCACGGGGCCGGCCCCGCGACGGGCCAGGGTTTACCCCCCTCGCGATTCGTGGTGCGATCGGCGGCATGAAGCTGCACCTGGTCGACGCCACCTACGAGCTGTTCCGCGCCTACTTCGCCATGCCCTCCATGAGCTCGCCCGACGGGCGGGAGGTGGGCGCGGTCTACGGGCTGCTCTCCAGCGTGCTCAAGCTGCTGCGCGACGACGAGGTCACGCACCTCGGCTGCGCCACCGACCACACGGTGACCTCGTTCCGCAACGGGCTCTACCCCGGCTACAAGGACGGCGAAGGCCTGGAGGAGGCGCTGGCCAGCCAGTTCCCTCTGGCGGAGGAGGGGCTGCGCGCGCTGGGGGTCGTGGTGTGGCCCATGGTCGAGTTCGAGGCCGACGACGCCCTCGCCGCCGCCGCCGCCAAGTGGGCGCCGGACCCCCGGGTCGAGCAGGTCCTGATCGCGACCCCGGACAAGGACCTCGCCCAGTGCGTGCGCGGGCAGGAGGTCGTGCTCTGGGACCGCCGGCGCGAGATCGTCTACGACGAGGCCGGGGTCGTGGAGAAGTGGGGGGTCTCCCCCTGCTCGATCCCCGACCTGCTCGCGCTCATGGGCGACGCCGCCGACGGCTTTCCTGGGCTCAAGGGGTGGGGCGCGAAGTCGGCCTCCACGGTCCTCGCGCACTACCGTTCCCTGGAGAAGGTCCCCCAGGACCCCGCCGCCTGGGCGGTCAAGGTCCGCGGCGCCAAGCGCCTCGCCGAGACCCTCCACGACCAGCTCGAGGACGCCACGCTGTTCAAGACCCTGGCCACTCTGCGCACCGACGTGCCGCTCACGGAAGAGCTCGACGACCTCGAGTGGCGCGGGGCGGATCGGGAGGGGTTCCACGCGTTCTGCGCGAAGCAGGGCTACGACCGGCTCGCGGATCGCCCCCACCGCTGGCGGGAGTAGGGGTTCGGAGGGGCTGGTTCGGAGGGGCTGGTTCGGAGGGACTGGTTCGGAGGGACTGGTTCGGAGGGGCTGGTTCGGAGGGGCTGGTTTAGAGGGACTGGTTCAGAGAGCCACGGATCCGCGGAAGCGCACGCCATGTGGCGCGCCCGATCGTTCCCGGAGCCCGCCCCATTGCGAGCTCCCAACGCTTCGCTCCTGAGGGTGAGAGCTCGCAATGGGGCGGGCTCCGGGAACGATCGGACGCTCCACATGGCTGGCTACTTCCCCCACCAACGACTCGAAGCCTTCCAAAAGGCCCTCGAGGTCGCGCGCTGGGTCCACCAGGCACGGGACAAACTCCCCGCAGACCTCCGCAAACAACTCACCCGCGCAGCAGAGAGCGTCGCGCTCAACCTCGCGGAAGGCGCAGGAAGCAGCGGAGGAAATCGACGACGACACTTCCAAATCGCCTACGGCTCCGCAGCCGAAGCCCACGCAGCCACTGAACTCCTCGAAGCCTACGGCCTCCCCGGAAGCCAACACGCCAAAGGCACCCTCGAAGAGGTCGGAGCCATGATCGGCGGCCTCCTCCGGCGCTGCTGACTCCCTACGGGGAGCCCCACACGGGGCTCCCGAAACCAAGCTCAGTCCCCCCCGCGCGCAGCATGCGCTGGCGGGCGCACAACCCTAGCGGGCCAAGCCCCTCACGAGGCGCGGTCGCGGGGGGGCGTGCGTCGGTGCCGCAACCAGTCCCTCCAGCCTCCGAACCATGAACCAGCCCCACCTGCCTCCGAACCATGAACCAGCCCCTCCTGCCTCGCGCCTCCTGCGTCCGAACCCCGCGGGGCGCCGGCGTCGTGAGGGCACAGCATGAGCGGGCGAAGCCCGCGAATGTCCCGCGCGAAGCGCGGGACGAGGCCCGTCTGCGGGCCTCCTGCCGAGCGGGCGAAGCCCGCGAGGCTCCTGTGGTGAGGGCGAGGGGCTTTGCCTCGAGCCCTAGGGGGCCTGGGACAGGCCCCCTAGAAACACTCCGGCTGCGTTTGGTTGAAGGGTGCAGGGGCTTTCAGCCCCTGCACCCTTCAACCAAAAGCAGCGCGCGCCCCCAGGGAGGGGCGCGCGCTAGACAGGTCGATTTCAGGGAGACGTTCGAGGCGTCGACGAGACGCCCCGCACAGTGAGTTAGTTGACGTCGGTGTAGCTGCCGCCCGAGTCCGCGGCGACTTGCTGCATGAAGCTCCGGGCGTCCGGGTCCGAGGAGATCCCGATCCCGAAGGCGTTGATCCGAGCGCCCTGGGTGTTGCTGCTCTTGATCAGCTGACGGTGCTCGTCGGCGGTCGCGGCGTAGCTCAGGGTGCAGTCGAGGAAGTTCGGGGCGCCGTCCGAGAGGAGCACCACGGTGGTGTTGCCCTTGTCGGCGAGGGCGGTGGCGACGGCCAGGCCGGTGTTCGTCCAGCCGTCCGGCTCGATCGCGCTGACCCAGTTCAGGGCCGCGGTCTTGTTGTCGGCGGTGGCGCGCTGCTTCGAGTCCCAGCAGGAGAAGGCGCACTCGTCGTAGAACACGACGTTGAACTCGAAGCTCTCGGGGAGGGCGTTGATCGAGCGGGCGAGCTCGGCCTTGGCGCGGTCGAGGCGGCTGCCGCTCTGCACGGTGCCGTCGATCCCGACGAAGGGGTCGGTCGCCATGGTCATGCTGCCCGAGTCGTCGATCACGTAGATCACGCTGGGGTTGGTGGTCGGGATCTCCTCGCCGAAGAACACGGGGGGGAGGCCCTCCGCCGGCTGCTCGCCGGGGACCTCGAGGGGGGCGGGGAACGGCGGGTCACCGGCGGGCACGTCGCCCACGCGGATCTCGAAGGAGTCGTCCTGCGCGTCCTGGCTCTGACCGTAGACCGGACGCATGACGGGCAGGTCCAGGTCGTTGGTGGCGATCCGGGGCAGGCCGTTGCTCCGGGGCGCGCCGGCGCTCGGGGGGTTGGCGATCGCGAGGGAGGTGCTCAGCAGCACGGTGCCCGCGGCGAGGACCGACAGCCCCACTTGGGCGGTGACGGCTTGGATCGAGATCAGCTTGGTGTTCATGGTGGCCTCCGTTTGCCTGTCTGGAGGGGTCATGAGCACCGCTCGTGCCAAAGGGGCGCGAGCGCGCGCTCTTCCAAGCATGAACGAGTTAGGAGAGCGAGCACCACGCAGGCGTCAACGCGCGTTGAGGGCACTGTGATCGGACGGTGTATCAACGAGCGTTGACGGCTCGACCTGGCTCGACTTACCCCTGGGTGGGGTCACTCATCGTTGACGGCAGCCTCAGGGAGAACCTTGCTCCACCAAGACTTGGGCTCTCGTCGACGTCGAGCGAGCCCCCGTGCCCGTGCACCACACCGAGGCTGGTCGACAAGCCGAGTCCCGTGCCCGGGGTCGCGCTCCCGCCCAGCGCGCCCTTCGTCGTAAAGAACGGCTGGAAAATGCGCTTACGCTCTTCCACCGGCACCCCGGGGCCGTTGTCCTCGACCCGCAGCAGCGCGCCGCCCCCCACGACCGGCGCGAGCGAGACCTGCACGCGCGGGTTGGGACGGTCCTGGCACGCGTGGACCGCGTTGATCAACAGGTTGACCACCACCTGCTCGATCTGTGCGGCGTCGGCGCATACGCTCACGGGTTCTACCTTGCACTCCACCTCGACCGGGGAGGAGGCGAGGGTCGGCTTGAGCAGGAGCAAGGCCTGCTCGACGACCCCGCTCAGGTCCACGTCCTCGACCGCGTGGATCGGGGTGCCCCGGGCGAAGCGCAGCAGGTTCTCGACCGTGTCCAGCGCCCGGGTGAGCGAGGTGCGGATCACCTCGAGCGCCTCGTCCTTCTCCTCGGCGTCCCCGGTCAGCGCCAGCTCGGCGTGACCGCGGGCCCCGCCCAGGAGGTTCCCGAACTCGTGGGCGATCCCCGACACCAGCCGACCCACCGCGGCGAGCTGCTCCTGCCGGGTCATGCGCGCCTCGTAGTCGCGGATCAGGGTCACGTCCTGGAACACCACGATCCACCCCAGGCGGCGACCGGCGAGGTCCTCCAGCGGGCTGACCCCGAACCCCACCTGCAGCTCCCGCCCGTCGGGGCGCGTGAAGCTGAAGTCCGCGCGCTCGACCTCGCCCCCCGAGGCCTCGACCCGCGGGAGCACCGCGGCCAGGAAGCTCGCGAGGTCCTCGATCGTCGTCGCCTTGCGCCCGAGCACCCGGTGCGCGGCGACCCCCAGGATCCGCTCGGCCGCGCGGTTGTAGGTGGTGACCGTCCCCGAGAGCGTCTCGATCACGAGGACCCCCGAGCTCACCGAGTCGAGCACCAGCCGCAGGTGGTGGCCCAAGGTCCCCAGCTCCTCGCGCAGCTCGGCGGTCTGCTCGGCGCGCTCCTCGCGCTCCTGATCGGCCAGCCGCGAGAGGTGCCCGGTGAACAAAGGCGTGGCCAGGAGCACCCCGGCCCGGGCCAGGATCTGCGGGTCGCCCAGGGGCACGGCCCACACCCCGTAGTGGGCCATGACCAGGTAGCCCCCGCAGCCCATGAGCCCGATCAGCACGCCGCCCCAGCCGTCCCGCGCCGTGGCCACCGAGAACCCGAACAGGAAGAAGGTGAGCTCGCTCGGCTGGTGGATCAAGGACGAGGCGATCAGCGCCAGGCTCGCGCTGGCGAACACCAAGGCCCAGGAGATCCCCGCCCACGGGCGCAGCGCGTCTCGCGCCTCGACCACGAACAGCACGGTCAGGAGCAGGAGCAGGCTCGGGGCGTAGGTGGCGAGGGGGGCCACGCCGCCGAGCACCCCCTCGGGGGCCCCCTCGCGCACCGCGAGCATGATCAGGAACACGAGGATCGCGGTGCGGAAGCTGAGCGCGAAGGTCTGGCGCGGGGTCACGGCGTCCACCCCCGGGAGCGCGCGACGCCGAGGGCGGCCAGCGCGTCGAGGAGCGGGCACGCCGGCGCCAGGTAGCGCGGGATCGGATACAGGAGCGCCGGGGCCAGGGCGAAGAACGCGAGCAGCGCCAGCTCGAAGCGGTGCTGGAACCGGGCCTGGCGCCAGGCCCACACCAGGGCCGCCAAGGCCGCGGTCAGCCGGACCCAGGTGAAGGCCACGAGCCCCCAGCGCACGAAGCTCAGCCGCGGGTGCTCGACCAGGCGCACCGCCCCCGGGACCTCGAGCCAATACCACACGTTCTGACGGAGGAGCCGACCGAGGCTGCGCAGCGGGTGCTCGCGCCAGGCCTCCCCCGCGCGTCGATACAGCTCGCGCTTGGTGCCTTCCACCCCGCGCTCCTTCAGCAGCCGGCGCTCCTCTTGCCAGGCCAGGGCCTGGAACCCGGTGGCGGGGTCCCCGCTCAGCCACAGGTTCGGGCAGGCGCTGGTCAGCCACAGCTCGTGGGCGGGCACCGTGCTCGCCACCGGGTTCAGCGCGAAGCGCCCGGTCAGCCGCGCGTTGCGCTGGCACCACAGCCCGGCGCCGAGCGCGATCACGAGCCCGATCGCGACCCAGGGCGCCAGGGCCCGGCGCCCGCGCGCCACGAGGTCGGCGCCGGCGAGGAACGGACCCAGGAGCAGGTAGAGCGGGTGGGTCAGCACCAGCGCGCACAGCCCCAGGCCGCAGGCAGCCAGCCGCGCGCGCCCGCGCAGGCGCACGAGCGCGACCCACACCCCGCTGACCAGGGCCATGAGCAGCGCCTCGCGCAGGAGGAACGGCGCCTGCCCCGCCGCGATCGGGTCGAGGGCCACGATCGCCGCGGCCAGCCACGCGGCGCGCGGACCGTGCCGAGGCTCGAGGGCGGCGAAGGCGCAGGCCGCGCACAGCGCGCCGAGCAGCGCCTGGACCAGGCGCACCGCCAGCGCCGACGGGCCGCCGGCCACCACGAAGCAGGCGGCCATGAACACCGGGTAGCCCGGCGGACGCGCGGTGGCGGCCTGGGGGTCGACCAGCCCCTCGCCGCTGGCGAGCCCGCTCGCCATGTCCCAGTAGCTCGAGGAGTCGGGGCCGGCGAAGTCGAAGGGCAGGGCGAGGGGCGCCAGGCGCAGCGCCAGGGCCACACCGCCCACCGCCGCAACCCTCGCCCACGTCCGCGGCTCGCCCCCTGCGCTCACGCCCACAGCTTGGGGCACCCACGGGCGACAATCCAGCGAAATCGCTGCGAGCCAGCGAGTTATCGCAGCCGGCCGCGGCGCCCCCCCCGCCGCGCGCGGCGCGACTCGTCCAAGGTCAAGCCTCAGCGCAGATTACCGCGGACCCTGGGGCGACTCGCGTCGAGCGCCGGCGGCGCCGAGCGGCGTCAGCACACGCCCGATTCCGGGAAACCGCTCGGCAGGCCTTGGACAGGGCCGATTGACGCAACGAGTCAGCCGCCAGCGGTCCTTTGCATGCAGGCCCTTACGAGCTGATCAACGGAGCGAAAAGATTGGCGCGAGACATGCAGGCGCCGGCGCAACGGCAGTTTCGGGAGAAGGACTGCCATCCCAATCGGTTTGCGAAGAAGGATCTCGTCATGCTGAGGCTCAAGCCCAAGGCTGTCGGTGTCGCCGTGTGCGTCGCCGCCCTGCTCGCCGGATGCGGCGGCCACAAGAGCAGTAAGAAGAACACCGCCACCACCACCGCCTCGGCGACCCAGGCCGGCACCCCGATCGGGACCGCGGGTCAGGGCCAGAGCGGCGGCGTGAACACCCCGGGCCCGGTCACCTCCGGCACCACCGGCGGCGTGACTCCGAACCCGCTGAACCCCAACGACGATCACGCCGACGGCGCGACCGGCGCGACCCAGGTCGGGCTCTCGACCGTGGCCGCCGGGACCATCGAGGTCGGCGGCGACGTCGACGCCTTCGCGGTCAACCTGCGCGACGGCTTCGGCTACAGCTTCGCCACCGCCGTGACCGCGGGCATGGACACCGTCCTGACCCTGATCGACACCGACGGGACGACCCAGCTCGCGCAGAACGACGACCGCGCGGCCGGCGACCCCAGCTCCTGGATCGACTTCACCGCGACCCAGGACGGGACCTACTACCTGTTCGTGACCCACACGGACCCGCAGGGCACCGGCGACTACGAGCTGCGCCCGGCGCTGGCCGGCGGGGTCACCCCGGTCACCGACGACCACGCCAACGACTGGACCGGCGCCACCGCCATGGCCCTCGGCGCGCCGACCAACGGCTCGATCGAGGTCGGCGGCGACGTGGACTACTTCAAGCTCGACCTGGTCGCCGGCACCGACTACGTGTTCGTCACCGACAACCTGCAGAACGGCATGGACACGATCCTCACGCTGTTCGACAGCAACGGGACCACGGTGCTGGACGTCAACGACGACAGCCTCGCGGCGCCCATGCAGCTCGCCTCGCGGATCCCCGACGCCCAGGGCGCGACCTTCAACCCCACCCAGGACGGGACCTACTACCTGAAGGTCGAGCACTACGACGCCGCCGGCACCGGGCAGTACGAGGTCCGCGGGGACCTGACCACCGCCACCCCCGACGACCACGGCAACGACGCTCAGACCGCCACCGCGGCGGTCACCAGCTCGGTCGTGTCCGGGAACATCGAGGTCGGCGGCGACAGCGACTGGTTCAAGGTCGACCTGGTCGCGGGCACCGAGTACGAGTTCTACACCGACAACCTCCAGGGCGGCATGGACTCGATCCTGACGCTCTACGACACCAACGGGACCACGGTGCTGGACGTCAACGACGACAGCCAGGCCGCGCCGGTGCCCCTCGCGTCGCGGATCCCCAACGACCCGGCCATGAACTTCACGGCGGCCCAGGACGGGACCTACTACCTCGAGGTCGTGCACTACTCCCCCGTCGACACCGGCACCTACGACCTGGCCCTGCGCCAGATCAGCGGCGGCGTCGCCCCCGACGACCACGGCAACGACGCCACGACCGCGACCGCGCTGACCCTCGGGACCCCGACCGCGGGCCGGATCGAGGTGGCGGCCGACCAGGACTGGTTCTCGATCGACCTCACCGCCGGCGACACCTTCACCCTGACCACGGCGACCGCGGGCAACACCAACCTCGCGCTCTACGACGACCAGGGCATGCTCCTCGCCGAGAACGACGACGAGGACGCCGCGAACGGCAAGCTCAACTCCAAGCTGAGCTACGACGTGACCGCCAGCGCCACCTATTACCTGGCGATCACCGGCAGCAACCAGGACACCCCGAGCTACGACGTGCTGGTCGAGCGCAACGCGCCGCCGGCGGTGGCCGCGAACCTGACCAGCGCCATGCTCAACGACCTCGACGGCAGCTTCCAGGCGTCGGCGGGGGACACCCTCGTCCTCGGCTTCAGCGCGGACGTGGCCCTGATCACCACCGCGGTGGCCGACCAGGAGCTCACGCTGCGCCCCGTCCCCGGCTTACGACACCTTCGGCCAGGGCGCGACCGTCGTCGCCGGCGGCGCCAACAGGCTCACACCGTGACCCTGGGCCAGGACCCGTGCTGCGCAGCAGCGGGACCTACATTCCCATGACCACGATCGCTCCCACGGCGGGCAACCCGTCCGGGATCGAGCTCAGCGCCCAGACCACCGTCACCACCGCGGCCAACGCGCTGCCCGCGGTCGGGATCGTGGACCTCGACTCGAGCCTCACCGCGGGCTTCAAGCCGGCGGCGAGCCTGGTCACCCCCCGCGGCCTGCACACCGCCACGCTGCTCGACGACGGGCGCGTGCTCGTGGTCGGCGGCCTGACGGACAACCAGGGCTTCGTCGCCCAGAGCGAGATCCTCGACGGCGGCGTCTGGACCCAGCTCAGCGACCCCGCCCTCGGCGGCAACCCCGGCGGGTTCATGGTCGGCGCGGGCGGCCCCAACGGCGCCTTCGCCACCGTGCGCTTCGGGCATACCGCCACCAAGCTCGCCACCGGTGAGGTCCTGATCGTGGGTGGCTTCGGGATCGACAGCTTCGACCAGAACGGCAACGCCGTGCAGGGTCAGCTGGCCTCGGCCTACCTGTTCGACCCCCAGACCAACACCTTCGCCGCCACCACCGGCGGGCTGGCCGTGGCGCGCAGCGACCACTACGCGACGCTGCTCCCCAACGGGCAGGTGCTGATCACCGGCGGCTACAACGGCGCGGTCAACCAGGGCGCGGGTTCGACCCTCCCGGTCGCCGAGCTCTACGACCCGTTCCAGCGCACCTTCACCCCGCTCAGCCAGACCGGCCAGGACATGACGATCCCCCGTCAGGCCGGCTCGGCGACCGCGATCAACGGCAAGGTGCTCTACGTCGGCGGGCAGGCCTTCGTGGCCACCCAGCAGAACCCGACCCCGACGCTCTACATGGCGCCGGACAGCGAGTCCTTCGACCCGGCCACCGGCGCCTTCGCCGCGGACGGGGCGCTCACGCAGAACCGCCGCTACCACGGCGTGGCCGTGGCGGCCTCGGGCGACCTGTTCGTCCTCGGCGGCGACAGCGGCAACGCGCCCCTGGCCAGCGTCGAGCGCTACGACGCCACCAGCGGCACCTTCACCGCGGTCGGCAACCTGGGCGCGCCCCGCGCCCGGACCCAGGCCGCGCCCCTGCGCAACGACGTGCTCGTCGTGGGCGGGATCGAGGTCGACTACCAGAACCAGCAGGTCAGCGACGTGCCCTCGGGCGAGCTCTACAACACCGTGGGCAACGTCACCGAGACCTACGTGCTCCAGGCCCCGCGCAACAGCCACCAGGTGGTGGCCCTGCCCGACGGCCGCGTGCTCGTGATCGGCGGCTACACCGGCTCGACCACCCTGCTCGGCACCACCGGCACCGCGGTCGGCGCCTGCGAGGCCTTCGTCATTCCCTAACGGAGCGACGAGCCAGATCTTCTTCCCGAGGGGGCCTCAGTCGAGGCCCCCTCGTTCGTTCCGGACGGGGTGGAGCTGTCGCCTTGTTTGGCCGCGGCGCGCGCGGCCAGAATGACGGCATGTCGTTCCCTGACCGGTGGTGGCCACCCGTTCCCGACCCCGCCGAGGTCGCGCGGTTCTCGCTGCTCTGCGACCGAATCGAGCGTCGCGTCCCGGGCTATCAGGAGGATCTCGCGGCCTGGAACGCCCGAGCCGCGCGGACCTTCGAGGAGGTGGAGTTCAGGACGTACCACGGCTCCGTCGACCAGGAGGCCTTCGTGACCGCGGCGCTCTTGCCTCGGCCTGCCTTCGATCCGAGCGTGACCTTCGACGAGCTCGTGGCGGTCGTTCGGGCCCTCGCCGAAGGGAAGGACGGCCAGCTCCTCGCTGAGGCAACCCACTCCTACCTGCTGGAGGCGCTCGAGCTGAACCTCCCAGGGGCCAGCGTCTCGGACCTGATCTACTGGCCCAACGCGTGGTTTGGGGAGGCGAACGCCGACCCCAACGACTACGTGCTCGACCCAAGCCACGTCGGCGCCCGGGCTTCGTAGGCGGCGCGCGCCTCGGGGGCGGCCCGGAGAGCCGCTCGGGTGAGCCGAGCCGCGCGCCGGGGGCGCGGGCCCAGCGGCGCATTTCGGCGCGGACGCCGCGCTCGAGCTGCGCCGGCGAGACGTCGTGCAGCCGGGCGATCGCCTTGGTGAGGCTCCTCCGCCGGTGGGCGTAGCAGCGGAAGCTGAAGGTCAGGTCTCTGAGCGCGCTGGGGCCCGGGTTCTCCCGCCCCAGACGTCGCGCGCGGCGTCGTAGGCGTCGGAGTTGCCGGTGGGCGAGACGTTGACGTGGGCCGACAGGTCAGGGACACGTCGAGCCCTCGCAACACCGCGCGACCGCCGCTTCGAACGCTGAGCGGCCGAGGTTCGGCTCGCCCATCAGCCCTCGGCCTCGTCCAGGACGCCGAGGAGACCGCGGTCGGGCAGGGCCTGCTCGATCGCGGCCAGGTCCGCGCACACCCCGGCCTCCTGACCCCAGGCGAGGAACCCGGCCACCCAGCGCCCGAGCAACAGGTGACGCGCGGGGCTCTGCGCGTCCGCGCGTCGCCGGTCGACGAGCGCCAGGAGCGCGCGGGCCGCCGTGGGGGGGCGCGTGGCGACACGCGCCCTCGAGGGCCAGCGCCCTCTCGCAGCCCTCGGTCGATCTCCCTCGCCGCGGAGTAGGGCCGCTCGAACTCCAGGTAGACGTCGTCGCCCGGCGCGAGGGGCGCGGGCGCGACGCCGTCCTCGCCCGCGTAGGCCAGCAGGCTGAGGCGGCCTCCCGGCTCCCGCCCGGGCCTGGGTCCGGGCCAGTCGCGCTGCGTCGGGGTCGCCCGCGGCGGTCTGTCGCTCCAGGTCTCGCACGTCCTCGTCCACGTCGGGCGTCAGGCGCGTTCGCTGGCGCGGACGCTGGCCAGGCGCGCCTGGGTCTCGCGGGCGAGCTCGCCCCAGCCGCGGTCCTTGGCGCTGCGCGCGATCGCCTCGAGCTGCTCGGCGACCTGCTCGCGCAGGCCGCGGGCCCAGTCGACGGCGAGCTGCGCCAGGCGCACCCGGTTGTGCAGGGGCTGGGGCAGGGGCAGGCGGCGCAGCGGCTCGAGGGCGGCCTGGGCTTGCTCGGGCTGGGCCTGGCCGGCGAGGACCTCCGCCAGGCCGGCGCGGGCGCGGGCCTCCCACAGCACGTCCTCGAACTCGTGGGCATCGGCGCTGGCGCGCTCGAGGGTGGCCTGAGCGCGGTCGAGGTAGCCCGCGCGCGCGGTGGCGTAGCCCAGCGCGACCCGGGCCTGGAGCTCGAGGCGCACGTCGCCCAGGCGCTCGGCCTCGGCCAAGCCCTGCTGCAGGGCCGCCGCCGCGCGCTGCCCGCTGCCGCGGGCCCAGGCGATCCAGCCCTTCTCCAGCGCGAGCTCGGCGCGATACGGGTCGCGGGGCGCGAGCTTCGCGTCGGCCCGCGCGAGGTGCGCGTCGGCGGCGTCGAGCTGCCCGGCCTCGCGCTCGATCCGCGCCAGGCGCAGCTCGATCCGCGCGGCCCCCGCCACGAGCCCGACCTGCTCGGCGAAGCTCAGCGCCCGCGCGCAGGCGCCGCGGGCGGGCAGGAGCGCGCCCAGCTCCAGGTGCACGAGGCCCAGGTTCGCGAGCAGGAGCGAGCAGGTGTTGCGGTTGCCCAGCTCCTCCGCCAGGGCCAGCCCCGCGCCGAGCTGCTCGGCGGCGACCTCGAGGTTCCCGAGCGCGAGGTGCACGAGCCCCAGGTTGCCCTGGTTCACCGCGCGCCCCAGCGGGTGTCGGCAGCGCTCGGCCAGGTCCAGCGCGCGGCCGTAGTATTCAGCCGCCTCGCGCACGCGGCCCTGCACCAGGCGCGCGTTGCCCACGCTCGAGAGGTAGCCGCCGAGCGCCGCGGTCAGCCCGCGCGCCTCGGCGATATGGATCGCCTCCTCCAGGGCCACGAGCGCCTTGTTGACCTTGCCCAGCGCGATCTGCGCGTTGGCCAGGAGCGCCAGGGTCGCCGCGCGCTCCTCGGCGCGCTGGGCCGGGGGCAGGCCCACGTGGGCCAGGAGCGCCAGCGCCGCCTCGGCGTCGCTGCTCGCCTTGAGCCGCTCGCCGACCAGGAAGCGCCCCGCGCTGCGCCGCTGCAGCAGCCGCGCGACCAGCAGGTCGTCGTTGTGCGCGCGGGCGACCTGGATCCCCAGCGTCGCCTCCAGGACCGAGCCCGCGGGGTTCGTGGGCAGCTGGCCCCAGATCCCGTTCAGCAGGCCGCGCACGTGCTCCAACGCCCGGGCGTCGTGCAGGAGCTGCTCGAGCGCCGGCGCCGGGTGGGTCAGGTCCTCGAGCGCCATGTTCGGCGCCGCCTCGAGGCAGGCTTGCCACAGCCGTTCAATGTCCATGCTCCACCATAGACGGCTCATGCCGGATCGGCACGGCCCCCCGCCAGGTTGGGCCGGCGGGTAGGGTGGCGCCATGAACCTGACCCTGGTCACCTGCGCCGCGCACCCCGCGGGCCACCCCGAGGACGCGCCCCTGCGCGCGGCGCTCACGGCGCTCGGCGCGGAGGTCCAGGTCCGGCGCTGGGACGACCCCGACGTGGCCTGGAGCCAGACCGCCGCCGTGCTGCGCACGCCCTGGGACTACGTCAGCCGCTTCGCCGAGTTCACGGCCTGGCTCGACGCCCTCGAGGCCGCTGGTGGCCGGGTGCTGAACCCCCTGCCCACCCTGCGCTGGAACCTGCACAAGGGCTACCTGCTGGAGCTCGCTCGGGCCGGGGTCGAGGTCGTGCCCACCCGGCTCCTCCCCCGGGGCGCCGCTTGCGACCTGGAGGCCCTCTGCGCCGAGACCGGCTGGAGCGAGCTCGTGGTCAAGCCCGCGATCTCCGCGGGGGCGCAAGGGACCTACCGCGCGACCGCCGCCGACGCCGCGCGGGTCGCGGCCTCCCTCGCCCAGGGCGACACCCTGATCCAGCCCTTCCTCCCGGAGGTCCAGGGCGGCGAGCTCTCGCTGATCTACTTCGCCGGCGCGTTCTCCCACGCCGTGCTCAAGGTGCCGGTCGCCGGCGACTACCGCGTGCAGTCCGACTTCGGCGGCGCGGTGCTCCCCCTGCGCACGGTCGCGGCCCCGGTGCTCGCCGCCGCCGAGGCCGCCCTCGCCGCCGCGCCGGTGCCCTGGACCTACGCCCGCGTCGACGGCCTCGTCCTCGCCGGCCGCTTCGTGCTCATGGAGCTCGAACTCCTCGAGCCCGAGCTGTTCCTGCCCCAGCACCCCGACGCCCCCGCGCGCTTCGCGCGCGCGCTGGTGGACGCGCTGGGCGCGCCGCGGGCCCGTTGACGCCTGCGGACGCAGCCCGACACCCGCGGGCGGGGATGAACCCCGCCCCTACCTCTGAGTGGGCCCACGCGCAGGATTGGAGGGCGACTCCAGACGCGCCAGGCCTTCAGGGGGGCCCGATTCCAGGGCTGTCCTCGGACCGCTCCCGCAGCCAGGCGGGCGTTCCTCCGATCGCACCCGCACTCAGGGGTGGGGGCGCGGGGTTCGTCGGGTGTCCCGCCCGAGAGGAACCCGGCCACGGCCCTCGATCGTAGGGCTGTTCTCCGGACGCTCCCGCCTGCGGAGGTAGGGGCGGGGTTTATCCCCGCCCGCCCAACACGGCGCCTGGGCGCGATTTCAGGGCACTCCTCGGAACGCACTCGCGCTCAGGGGTTCACCCCGCCTGCGATCCTCACCCCCACCCCACGACGAGCAGCGCGACGACCGACGCCGCGAGGAACACGGGGACCGCCGTGCGCAGCGCCTGCCGGCCTTCGGCGGTGAACTCGAGCTGGCGCGCGCAGGCGAGCACGAGCCAGGGGAGCCAGCGCCGCTCGAGGGGCGGGTTCACCCGGCGAGGGAGGTCCGTCGCCGTCACCAGCAGCCCGACCAGGTCCAGCAGCGCGGCCTCGGCCTCGGGGGGCAGTGGCTCGGGCTCCGCGGGGAGCGCCGGCAGGCGCGGCGCCTCGGGCAGCGGCGGCAGCCCCACCGGCGCGCTCTGGACGCGGTGTCCGGGCAGGGCGCGCACGACCTCCCGGGGGCGCGCGCAGAGCTCGAGCGCGACGGGCGTCGCCGGGAGCGCGGTCACCACCTCGCGCGGGGGGCGCGAGACCGTGACCCGCAGCTCGCGCGGTCGCCGCGGCCCGCGCAGCGCGCGCGGGCGCTCGCGTCGATACCAGTCGGCCTCCTCCCCGCGCTCGAGCAGCGGGTGCGCTCGCGCCCGCAGCAGCTCGCAGCCCCCGAGCAACACGGGCCCGCAGGGGGCGTCGACGGTCGGCAGCTCGATCCGCCGCTCGCAGCCGCGACAGCGCATGCGCCGTCCCCCCCAGTCCTGGCTCGCCTGGTAGCGCCGACCGCAAGGGCAGGTGACCTTGAGCGGCTCCCGCGAGGGGACCCAGGCGCGCAGCGCGCGGGTCAGGAGCAGGCGCAGCTCGCTGAGGTTGCCGGGCCAGTCGTGGTTCACGAGGTAGTGCCGCGCCGTCGCGCTGAGGTGCACGTGCAGCGGGTGCGCGACCTCGCTCGCGATCTTGAGCGCGAGGGTCGTCACGTCCTCGCGCCGCTGCGCGAGCCCGGGCACCTCGAGCTGCAGCGCGAAGGCGTCGAGCAGCGGGCGGACGAGGCGTCCGCGACTGCGGGCGGTGCCGATCACCCGCGCCTGACAGCGCGGGATCGCCAGCGCCAGGCCCTGCTGCTGCGCGGGGCTCAGGGTGTCGACGCCGGCGAGCACCAACGTGCCGGGGTCGAGGCCGCGCAGCCAGGGGCCCGGGATCTGGAAGTGCGCCTGCTCCCGGGGATCCGCGCAGTCCACGTAGGTCGCGCGCACCTCGTCGGACCAGTGGTGCACGTGGGCGGCGAGGGTGCGCTTGCCCGCGCCAGCGGGGCCGCGCAGGAGCAGCGGGCGCCGGCTGCGCGCGAACATGCGCGCCAGGCGGGCGGTGTCTTGCATGACCCGCGAGCGGACCACGAGCGGCGGGGTGAACACGGGCTCTCTCCCTGGATACCCGGTTCGACCCCGCCCGCCGCGAACCATCACGCCGCGCCCCCCACACGCCGAACGGCGGGAGCGTTCAGGCCCCCGCCGCTCGACGTCTTCTGTCGTTGGACGCGTTGCCGGCGGAGCGCCCGAGAGCGACGTCGCGCGGTGCGGCCGGCGAGCGGCGTAAGCCGCGAGCGCGCAGCCGGCGGCGAAGCCGGCGGCGAGCCCCTTGGGGGTGAGCCCGAGGGGCTCTGCCCCGAGGGCGAGGGGGTCTGGGACAGACCCCCTTGGCAACGGGCGAGGGGGTCTGGGACAGACCCCCTGAAACTAGTCCCGGATCTTGCCCTCAGCGCGCAGGGCGCTGGCGATCCGCTCCCAGACCCGCTGGGGAGGGCGCCCCGCGCTCTCGCGCAGCAGCGCGTCCGCGTCCGCCTCCGCCGCGTCGGGCGCGGGGGGAGGCTCGGCGGGGAGGCGCTCCGACGTCGCCGGGGCTGGCTGCGCGTCCTCGCCGCGCACTGCGCGCCAACGCCCCGTGTCCTCGCAACAATTCACGCCGGACTCCTATCGCGTCTCACGAGTCCTCACTGTAGCAGCCCCTCAGCGGGCTGCGGGAACCGCGGCGAGGCGCTCCTCGGCGGCCTCGTCCTCACCGCCTTCGCCGAGCTCGGCGAGGACGTCCTTGAACGCCTTCCGCGCGCGATACAGCCGCCCGCGGATCTGGTTCTCGCTGTGACCAACGAGGCTCCCGATCTCCTGATAGGAGAGCTCGTCGACCGCTTTGAGCAGCAGGAGCATGCGTTGCTCCTCGGTCAGCCGGGAGAGTGCCTGGCCGATCCGATCTCCCAAAGCCCAACTCATGAGCGTCCGCTCGGGCGGCGGCGCGCTCTCCGGGCGAGAGCTCTGAAAGCGCTCCGCGTCGAAGCGCTGCACGCGCTCGAGGCTCCGCCGCTTGTTGCGGCAGCTGTTCACGGTCACGCGAAACAGCCACGTCGAGAACTTCGCCTCGCCGCGAAAGCCGTCGAGCTTGCGGAACACGCGCAGGAAGACCTCCTGCGTGACGTCCTCCGCGTGCTGCTCGTCGCCCAGGAAACGTCTGGCGAAGGCATAGACCTGCGCCGAGTAGCGGGCGTAGAGGCGCTGGAAGGCGGCCCCTTCACCCCGTCTGCAGGCCTCCAACAAGGCCTGTTCGTCAACCTCAGTCAAACCCAACCCCCAAGACCACCTTACTGCTCGTTGTGAAAGAAACCCCACGTCCGCTATAGCGGCGGGTCGGAGCCGGTTCAAGGCAGCGGCCTCGGGCGGGTAGGGGCTCGCGTCTAAGCGCGTTGCTCCACGGACTCGGCGAGGGGGCAGGGCGCGGAGCGCGCGCGCGCCGGAGGAGGCGCCGGTCGCGCGATCCAGCTGCGCGCGCTGGCGACGGCCAGGCCGGCCGCCCCGCCGCAGGCCAGGAGCAGGAGCGGCGCGCCGCTGAACCCGCGCTGGAGCCCGCCGACGACCCCGCCCACGAGGTAGAGCGCGAGCAGCGCTTCCCCCAGCTCGAGCGCCGGCAGCGCGCGAGGGCGGTAGCGCGCGCCCCCGCGCGTGCCCTGCTTGGGCGTGCGGCGGAAGCTGGCTCGTCGCCGGCTCAGCCCGGCGCAGAACGCGCAAGCGTTGCTCAAGCTCAACCCCAGCCCGCAGGCGAACAGCGCCAGGGCAGTCAGGATCCCGCCCAGCCACGAGCCGGGGTAGGCCGCGAGGTAGAACACGGCGACCGCGCCGCTGGCGAGGGCGATCAGCGCCCACTGCGCCCCCGCCAGCCAGGGCTCGGGGTAGCCCCACCACACCAGGGGCACGCTCAGCAGACACAGGAGCAGCATGGCTGGGTAGGCGGTCCCCAGCAGGAGCTGCACGCAGGCCTCGAGCCGGGTGCGCCAGGGGAAGTCCCCCGCGCGCCACAGCGCGGGGAGCAGCTTGCGCGCGGTCTGGGCGCCGCCGCGGGTCCAGCGCTGCTGCTGCACCCGCAGCGCGGCCACCGTGGACGGCAGCTCTGCGGGCACCACGAGGTCGTCCAGGTAGCGGAAGGTCCAGCCGCAGAGTTGCGCGCGCAGCGAGAGGTCCAGGTCCTCGGTGATCGTGTCGGCGGACCACCCCCCAGCGTCCTCGATCGCCGCGCGGCGGAACACGCCCGCGGTCCCGTTGAAGTTGAAGAAGCGCCCGCTGCGTGAACGCGCGTGGTGCTCGACGCGGAAGTGCGCGTCGAGGGCCATGGCCTGGATCCGGGTCAGGAGGTTCTGCTCCCGGTTCAGGTGACCCCAGCGCGCCTGCACGAGCCCGAGCTCGGGGTCGGCGAAGTGGGGCACCGCGCGCCGGAGGAAGTCCGGGCCCGGGACGAAGTCGGCGTCGAAGATCGCGATCAGCTCACCCCGCGCCTGGGCCAGCCCCGCGGCGAGGGCGCCCGCCTTGAAGCCCACCCGGTCGTCGCGCTGCAAGAGCGCGACGTCGAGGCCCCGCGCGCGCAGGTCGTGCACCAGCTCCTCCAGCAGCTCGCGGGTCTCGTCGGTGGAGTCGTCGAGGACCTGCACCTCGAGCTGCTCGCGGGGGTAGTCCAGGCGCGCGACCGCCTCCAACAGACGGCGCACGCAGGTGGCCTCGTTGAACACCGGCAACTGCACGGTGACCCGGGGCCACACGCGGGGCTCAGGGGGTCGCGGGGCGCGGGGCGCCCGCCGCAGCAACCACAGCAGGTGCAAGCGGTGCGCGCCGAACGCGGCGAGCAGCGCCAGCACCCCGAGGTAGGCGAACGCGATCACGGAGGTCCCGAGCACGGGAGGCTAACGCGCGGGCGCGCCCGCGCATTCCTCGGCCCCGGACGCCCGTCGGGCGCCCCGCGGGCTCACGGGCGGCCTTCGAAGATCACCTGCTCCGTATCGCCGATCCGGATCGTGATCCGGTTCACGCGCTTGCGCAGCGGGAACAGGCGCGACATGGCCTGATCCCAGTCGTGCAAGGGATTCGGCCTGGCGTCGTTGCCGCCCGCCGCCCGGGCTGCGCGGCCCGTAGGGTTCCCCGCCGAGGGCGCGCGCAGCTTGCCGCTCTGCGCCCGCGCGGGGTCGCGCCGTCCGCCCCCGGACTGCAGGGCCAGCGCGCCGCTCCCGCTGGGCCCCCCGCGAGCCGTGCGGCGCATGTGCTGGCTGGCGCCCGGGCGCCGGGTCCCGGGAGGCAGCTCGACCAGGAGCCGACTGCGGTCGGGAGGCAGGACCGCCACGTCCCGGAAGGCCCCGGCCGAGATCTTGGTCGCGACCACCGTGGCGTCGCTGAGGTCGGCCTCGGTGAAGCGCACCTTGCGCATGTCCGCCCGGTCGAGGACGGCCCCGGCCATGTAGGCGCGTTGGCACGAGGCTCCCACGCACACCGCGCCCCGCAGGAGCACGCCGTCCAGGCTGCACTCGTCCAACACGGCGTCCCGCAGGTTGGCCCCGCTGAGGTCGTTGTTGGTGAGGAAGGACCCGGTGAGCCGGGCCCCCGTGAGGTCCGCGCCCACCAGGTGCCCGTCCCGCAGGTCGGCGCCCTGCAGGCTCACGCGCCCCAGGCGCGCGCCGGTGAGGTCCACCGCGTAGAGGTTGACCTCGTCGAGCTGTCGGCCCTCCAGCGGCGCGTAGCGCAGGTCGAGCCCCTCGGGGACCTCCTGGGTATGAGCCACCTGCTCCAGGATCGCGGGCATGTTCATGCCCCCCCCGTCGTGCAAGTCGCGAACCACCTCCTCAATGGCCGTGCGGCCCGCGGGGGTGTTCCAGCGATTCACCAGGCGTTCGATCCCAGACACGGGCTCTCCTGCTTACCTGCGCAACGGTGACGACGGGGTTCTAGGTGGGCTCGGGCAAGCGGCGGAACGACACGACCTCGTCGCTGCCCTTGCGCAGGATCTCGAGGATCGAGCGGTCGAGGTCGAAGTGGCCCAGGGTTTGGTGGTCCCCCAGGCTGTTCTGGCGCACGGTCAGCCCGCGGGCCTCGATCCACCCCACGAGCTGGAACTTCTCGTTGTAGACCCAGTGGTGATCGAAGCCGGCCAGCTCCTCGGTGCGGAGGTAGCCGTCGACGCGCCCCAGCGGGCGCGGGCCGATCACGAACGCGCGCCAGCGGGCGCCCTCGAGCTCGTCGGAGCGCGTGCGCACGGCGGGCACGAACGCGTCGTAGGGGTTGCCCTCGTGGGTGGTGAAGCACCCAGCCCCCAGGAGCAGGGGTACCGCCCAAAGTGCGCTGCAACGCCTCACGCGACCTCCATGCGAGGCATGCTAACCCTCTCTCCGGCTCCGCGCGAGTTGGAGCAGGCCTCCGTCCGCGCGACCCCCGACGCCGTCAGAGGACGGCTCCGAGCAGGCCTCCCAGGCGGCCTAACCGCCCACGATCCGCTTGTCGTCGCCGAGGAAGATCCCCTTCAGGTTCATGTGCAGCTGCTCGGGCTGATCGGAGATCGCGAGCGCGGCCTCCTCGTCTACCAGGCCCTCCTGCACCAGCGCCAACAGGCCGCGGTTGAAGTCCTGCATGCCCTCTTCGCTCCCCCCGCGGATCACCTGCTCCAGCTTCTTGTCCTCCCCCGACGCGAGGAGCTTCTGCACGGTGGGGGTCGAGAGCAGGATCTCCTGCACGGGGACCAGGGGCACCTGCTTGGAGCTGCCGCGCACCATGCGCTGACACACCACGGCCTTGAGGTTGAAGCGCAGCGCGCTGCGGACCTGGTTCTCGCGATCCGGGGGGAACATGTCGGTGATGCGCCCGATGGTTTGGGCCACCGTGCTGGCGTGCACGGTCCCGAGCACGAGGTGCCCGGTCTCGGCGGCGGTGAGCGCGGTCTCGAAGGTCTCCGGATCGCGCATTTCGCCGATCACGATCACGTCGGGATCCTGGCGCACGACGCTCTTGAGCGCGGCGGCGAAGGAGTCCACGTCGATCCCCACCTCGCGCTGGTTCACGAAGGCCTTGCCGTCGCGGTAGAGGTACTCGATCGGGTCCTCGATCGTGAGGATGTGACAGCGGCGCTGCTCGTTTATGTGCTGCACCAGGCTGGCGATCGTCGTCGACTTGCCGCTCCCGGTGACCCCCGCGACCACGACCAGCCCCTGGCGCAGGCGCGCGATGTGCTCCATGGCGCGCGCGTGCAGGTTCAGCGCGGCGAAGGAGGGGATCTCGGTGTTCACCCGACGGATCGCCAACGAGAGCGAGCCTCGCTGGCGGAACGCGTTGAGCCGGAAGCGCCCGACCCCGCTCAGGGAGTAGGCGAAGTCCAGGTCGCGGCCGTAGCGCAGCGACTCCGCCTGGTCCGGGGTGAGGAGCTCCTGGAGCATGCCCTCGATCCGCGGCCCGGTGAGCGCCTCGGTCTCGAGGTAGCGGATCTTGCCGGAGATGCGAAAGATCGGCGGGTTGCCCGCCTTGAGGTGCAGGTCCGAGGCGCCGTGCTTGCCCATGAGCTTGAGCAAGGGGGCGAGCAGAGGCGCGTCCGCGGCCGCGGCGGGCAGGGGCGGGAGTTGGTCGCTGGGATCTCCCACGAGGCCTCCTGGCAGCAGTCTACCCGAGCCGCCCGCGCAGGCGGACCCGCCCGAACCAACGAAGACGGGCCGCCCTCAGGCGGCCCGTCTCCCGGTGTCGCTCCCGGGGCCCCTGGAGGCCCCGAGCTGGGCTACTTGGGGTTGCCCATGGCGTCGATCAGGCCGAAGCCGCCGCCGCTGCTGCTGTGGCCACCGCCGAAGAAGCCGCCGCCACGGGTGGCCTCGGCCATGTAGGCCGCGGTGTGCATGTCGCTGGCGGGGATCCAGCCGAACTTGTCCAGGGCGTGCTCGCGATACCAGTCGTTCGAGAGCGAGCTCTCGTTGAGGTAGTCGGCGTCCCAGACGATCTCCTCGCCCTTGGCCAGGTTCCGCTCGTCGTAGTAGTTCTCGGTGCGGAACTTGACGATGAACATCCACTTCACCACGCCGCGATCCTTGGGGTGGGTCACGGGGTAGTTACCCGCAGCGAAGCTGTGGGAGGCGTGAATGTCGTAGCTCATGGCCACGATCGGCGAGTAGGCGCCGCGGACCTTCATGCTCTCGGTCAGGCGCACGCGCAGACCCTCGGGGCTGAACATGGCGGTCGGACCCCAGTTGGTGTGACGGTCGAGGGCCTGGTTGACGCGGCTCATGCGCATCTTGAAGGTCGCCCGCTCGTCGCTGTCGCTGGAGTCGTAGACCGCGTTGCCCGCGAGCTTGCTGCGGGTCGACCCGTTGATCTCGGTCATCTTGTTGAAGCCCCAGTCAGGGGTGTTCGCGAAGGCGGCCGCGTCGAAGGTCGAGATCGTCCCGGTCTCGGGAGCCTGAGCGAAGACCTGCTTGGAGGGCAGGGCTTGCGAGTCGAGGCCCATGTCGCCCGAGCCCGCCACGTCCGGGAACAGGCGGTAGTCCGCCACCCCGTCGCCGTTGCGGTCGGCCGAGTTGCCGTCGACGAGCTTGTTGTCCACGGTGAACGACTTGCTCGGGGTCGAGTCGGCGTCGACGTAGAGGTGAGGGCCACCGCCGCTCTCCGAGGCCTTGCGCATGTGGACGTGGTCCTTGTCTGCGTAGAACAGGTAGGCACCCATCAGGGCCTTGGTGTTCTGGTAGCGCGAGGCGAAGGGGCGCTGGAAGTAGCCGTAGTCGGCGGGCAGCTTCTTGCGCTCCTGAGCCATGAGCACGCGGGCCGCGTCGCGGGAGGTCCAGATGAAGGCGTTGCACTCCATCCAGTTGGCCTTCCAGTTCTTGTGGCCGCGGAAGTCGTAGCTGTAGCCGAGGTCCGGGCCGGTCGGGCTGGGGTCGCACTGGGTCTCTATGAACTTCGCCAGGCCCGCCTTGTAGTCGGCGTAGTTGTACTCGCGGCGGAAGGGCAGGTCGACCTTGGTCCCGGCGGTGACGCTGGTCAGGTCGGAGTTGAGCTCCTTGAGCTGCGACGCGTTGACGTTGTAGTCCTGCGCGATCGAGTCGAGGGTCTCGCCCGCCTTGGCGATGTGGTGCGGGTCCTGCATCCACACCTTGTACATGTAGCGCAGCTCGGCGTGGGTGAAGGCGGGCACCGAGTTGTCCACGCGGTGGCAGCCCGAGGTGACCTGGTTCCAGGCGTAGTTGAACCGGCTCGAGGTCGGGTTCAGCTCGTCCTGACGGTCGCCGTAGACCGTGTTCATGATGTGCTTGAGGCGGTTGTAGCCGTCGCCGCTCAGGTCGTCGAACAGGAAGGCCTGATCGACCGGGTCGAACTGCTCACCCGGCTTGTTGACCGGGGTGTGCTGACCCATGATCTCGAGCTTGACCTTGATCATGTAGGGGTAGTCGCGGAACTCACCCATGAGGGTCTTGACGAAGTTCTCGTAGTTGCCGCGGGCCACCATGAGGTCGATCTGGTCGAGCTTGGCCTCGCGACCCGACTCGCCGAGCTCCTCGGCCTCGTTGATCTGCGCCAACTTCTCGTCGAGGCCGCGCAGGGTCTTCTCGTAGATGTAGTCGGTGATCGTGTCGTCGGGCGCGCCGCCCAGGACCCACTTGCTCAGCAGCGCGAAGTCGGCGCTGCCCTCGTCGAGGGTCTTCGGGTGGGGCGCGTCGCCAGCGGGCGCGCGCAGGATCTGCGAGCGCTTCTTCGAGTCGTCGTCACCCCAGGTGGTGGCGTAGCTGTTGGCCTCGCCCAGGATGTCCTCGTCGTCGTCGTCCATGGCGAAGTTGAAGGAGTTCTGCCCGTTGGTGTGGCACTGGGCGCACTGGGTCTTGAGCAGCTGGGCGACCTGGGTGCCGGCGTGCTCGGCCTCGGCCTCCTTGCGCTCCTCCTCGATCCCGCGCTTGGCGCTCTCCGCGTCGCGGAAGCCGCTGAGGAACTCGTAGTAGTCCTTGCGGCCGCCCCAGTCGTTGTCGCGGTCGAGGCGATAGATGCTCAGGTGATCGCTGTAGCTCATGGCCGAGCGCGAACCACCGACGTTGGGGGTCACCTCGCGAATGTGGACGTAGCCCTCTTCGCCGTCGACGTTCACGGCGTAGTAGCTGCCCACCGGGCGCACGATCTTGATCGCCTCGCCCGCGGCGACCTGGGCCACCGTCGCGCTGCTCGAGTCCATGGCCTTACGGACGGTCGCGCCGCCCTCCTTGGCCACGCCGCTCAGCGCGCCGTCGGTCATGCCGAAGGCAGCGCCAGCCGCCTTCACCAGCGGGTGATCCCACTTGATCGACTTCACGAACGGCGCTTTGTCCTGGTAGGTCGCGAACTCGTTCTCGTACTGGATCGGCGAATCCAGGGTCGGCAGGACGTCCGCGATGGGATCGCCCTCGGCCGGCAAGCAGAACAGCGTTCCGCAGGTGGTGAGCGCGGCCGCGCCCAATATCAGGGTCTTCTTCATCTATAGGCTCAACTCTTGGTTCCCGTTACGACGCGAAGGGCCGTCCCCCGACCCGACCCCCAAGTTGACTCCATGGACTCCATCGTTTCCAACGAATTCCAGTGAGACGAACCCGGGATTCATACTGTGCGCCGATACGAAAATGGAATGTTTTTGAATCATGGGGGGTGAAATCGAACACCTCAGACCGTCGACAGCCCCTTATCGCAATTCGCTCTCCAAGGCCTGTGAGAGCCCCGCGTGCAGGGGCAGCACGCCCGCGTAATTCCTGACCTTGTCTAGGTCGATCCCCTCCCAGCGAGGGTTGCGCGCGAGCAGCTCCTCGCGCCGCGCGAAGTAGGCGACCACGACCTCACGGATCACCTCCGGATCCGCATCACTGCGTGCCACCAGGAGCGCCTGCACCGACACCGCTGGAACGGATCGAGTGAGCCAAGGGTAGCTCCCCGGCTCGATCCGTCCCTCAGCGCCCTCGACGGCGAGGAACCCGGCGTCCTCCCCGAAGCGCGTGATCGGCTGCCCCCCCACGTAGAACGCCGCGTCGAGCTGCCCGCGCTGGACCGCCTCCCAGGCGAGGTCGCCCCCCACCGCGCGAGTGACGAGGCTCCCGCGCGCCCAGCCCAGGCGACGCACCAGGCGCCGAGCCGTGACCTGAGTCCCGGAGCCGGTCTCGCCGATCGCGACCCTGAGGCCCACGAGCTGGTCCACGGACTCGAGCTCGCCGTCCCCTCGGGCCACCACGTGCAAGGTCTCCTCGTAGAGCGGGAGCACCAGGCGCAGCGACCCGACGTGGTCGCGGGTGCTCTCGGCCAGGAGCCCCTCCTCGATCACGTCGGCCTGGACGATGGCCAGGTCGGCCTCCCCCGCCGCGACCAGGATCAGGTTGCGCAGCGAGCCTTCCGTCTCGATCACGCGCACCCGATCGCTGAGCTGGCCCAGGTCCTCACCGCACGCCGCGTAGCTCCCGCCCGCGGGCCCGCTCAGCAAGCGCAGGACGTCCCGCTGCGGGGCTGGCGGGAGCGCGCCCAGCTCCGCCGGGGCGGGCGGCTCCTCGTCGACCACCACCCCCTCGAGCAGCGGACACGCGTGGGGCGACTCGGGGTCGGCGGCCGCGAGCACGGCCCGGGTCAGCGGCCGGGGATCCACCTCCTTGCGCCGCACCAGGTAGGCCTGGACGCCCAGCGTCTCCACCTCGCCCGCCCCCCAGCCGTAGGGCGCCTCCTGGGTCGTGCGCAGATAGGGGCTGTTCTCCAGCGGGAAGCGCTCGAACACCTCTTCGCGCAGCGAGATCCAGGCGAGCCCGTCGCGATCCGCGAGGGCGGGCAGCGGCGTCGCCCCCACGTAGAGCAACGCGTCGACCTGCCCGGCCGCGAGCGCCTCGAGCCCCGGCGTCAGGCCCAGGTGCACGAGCTCCACGTCCTCCACGCCGCCTACCCGCAGCACGTCGGCCACGGTCATGGCGGTGCCAGACCCCAAGGGCCCGGTCGCCACCTTGCGCCCGCGGAGGTCGGCGAGCTCGGCGACCTCCCCGCTCTGGCGCACGAGCACGTGCAACTCCTCGCTGATCAGCGGACCGACGACCTCCACCGCCGCGCGCGCGTGGCGGTGGCGCGGCGACTCCAGCACGTCGCCCTGCACGATCGCGAAGTCGCCGTGGCCCCAGGCCAGCAGGTAGAGCGACTCCACGGCGCCGCGGGTGGGCAGCACCTCCAGCGCGCCGCCTTGCGCGCGCACCACCTGCTGCAGGTGCCGCGCGATCGCGTAGTAGGCGCCGCCGGGGCTCCCGGTGAGCAACACGGGGTCCGCCGCGAGGGGGTCGTCGCCCAGCTCCAGGTCGGGCCCCGGCGCGGGGACGACGGGCGCCGGAGCCGTGGGCTGTGGCTCTGGGGAAGGGGGTCAGACTGGCAGGCCGCCAGCACCAGGAGCAGCGGCAAGGCGAGCAGGCGACGGTCTCCATGGCCCTCCGGAGTGCCTCAGGCTGCGTTCAGCGACGCGCGCGGGGCGGACTCGAGGTCACGTTCGCGCGCTGCCGGGGAGGAAGGATCGAGGGGATGGCGCGGGAGGCCCGTACAGAGGACCGCGGCGGAGTCAGGAGACGGGCACTCCGACGCGCCGGTCACCGAACTCTGCCGCTTCCAAGAACCATACTAGGGCCGGGGCCATCATTCGTCCATGGGCTAGCTGAAAATGGTCTCGAACCGCCTCATTTTACTCGGGTTGTGTGTGGAGACTCAGTCCAACTCGGTCGCGCAGAGCGCGGCGCCCAGGAGTCCGAGGTTCGGCTGGACCACCACCGCGAGGGGGAGCCCGGCCAAGAGCTCGCGGAAGCGGCCCTTGGCCGCGAAGCGCTCGCGCAGCTGCGCCTGGAGCGCGGGGGACCCCGCGAACAGCTTCGGCGCGATCCCTCCCGCGAGGAACACGCCGCCCGTGGCGAGCACGGTCAACGCCACGTTCCCCGCCTCGGCCCCGTAGACGTCCACGAACAAGGAGACCGCGCGCCTGCACGTCGGGTGCGCCGAGGCGGCGATCGCCGCCGGCCGGTCGCGAGCGGGGTCGACGCCGTCGCAGGCGGGCTCGCCCTCGGTCAGCAGCCAGGCGTAGATCGCGGCGAGCCCTGGCCCCGAGAGCACGCGCTCGGTGGAGACCCGGCCGTGGATCGCGCGCAGGTGGGCCAGCAAGCGGTCCTGCTCAGGGGACGTCGGCGCGAAGTCGCGGTGCCCGCCCTCGGTCGACACCACCTGAGCTCCGTCCCTCCCGGGGAGCAGGAACGCCTGGCCGAGCCCCGTCCCCGCGCCGAGCACCGCGCGCCGACCCGCCGGGTCCGGCCGCCCCTGCACCTGGAGCAGGTCCTCGGGGCCCAGCGCGTCGATCCCGCGCGCCGCGGCCTCGAAGTCGTTGATCAGGCGCACGCGCTCGAAGCCGCAGTCCCGCTCCAGCTCCTCCGCGTCGACCGCCCAGGGGAGGTTCAGCCCCTGCACCCGCCGGGGGTCCTGCACCGTGCCCGCCAGCGCAACGCAGCCGCGCGACGGCGAGGCGTCGTGCCGCGCGAGGAAGGCGGAGAGCGGCGGCAGGAGCCCCGAATGCTCGGCCACGTGGACCACCTCCCGGGCGACCACCCGCGGGCGGCCGCTGAGCTCGACGAGGGAGAGCCGGGCGTTGGTCCCGCCGACGTCGCAGGCGAAGACGATCACTCGGCGAAGGTCACGGCGCCGCGCTCGACGGCGCGGTCCACGGCGGCGTTCCCGCGGGGGTCGCCGAGCTGGAGCAGGGCGCGCCCCGCCGCCTCGCGGACGTGCGCCTCCTCGTCCTGGAGCATTTCGATCAGCGTGTCGAGGGCGGGCAGGTGCCGGCGAAAGCCCATGCCCTCGGCGGCCAGCGCCCGCTCGCCCGCGCGCCCCGAGGCCAGGAGCGGCACCAGCTCGTCGATCGGGGTGTCCTCGCGCTTGACCAGCCAGAACAGCGCCGCCAGCGAGAGCTCGGCGCGAGGTCCGTGCAGCGCGTCCAGGGCCGGCCCCAAGGTGCGCTCGTCCTCGATCTGGCCCAGGGCCCGGATCCGCACCTCGGCCAGGTTCGGGTCGTCGACCGCGAGGAGCACCGGGACCGCCCGGGGGTCGCGGATTCGGCCCAGGAGCTCGATCGCGTCGGCCCGCCCGAGGTGGGTCGGGTCCTGCGCCACGGCCAGCAGGTCGTCGACCGCGGCGGGGCCCTGCTCCAAGAGCTTCTGCCGCGCGAAGGTCGCCTGCTCGGCCACCGCGAGCTGATCCACCAGCCGCGGCCGGCTGAACCACCAGCCCAGCCCGCCCAGGCCGACGAGCGCCAGCAGCCCCACGATCGCCGGGAGCTTGGCGCCCCCCCCGCCTTCCGGGTTACCGTTCATGCCGGCTAAGATACCGCACGACCAGGAGCGAGCAGTGATCGCGGCGACCGACTTCAAACGCGGCATGTGGATCGAATACCTCGAGGGCCCCTGGCTGGTCCTCGACGTGCACAAGCAAATGCCCTCGGCCCGAGGGGCGTCCATGCTGGTCAAGGTGCGGCTGCGCCACCCCGAGACCGGCAACGTGCAGGACGTGACCTTCAAGGGCGGCGACAAGGTCAACGAGCCCCAGGTCGCCCAGCGGCCGGTGCAGTACCTCTACGCGGACGGCACGCACTACCACTTCATGGACCAGGAGAGCTACGAGCAGTTCGCGCTCAGCCGCGAGGAGCTCGGGGACCAGCTCGGCTACATGACCGAGTCCATGGAGGCCAAGGCGCTGCTCCACGAGGAGCGGGTGCTGGGGATCGAGCTCCCGGCCCACGTCGAGCTCCTGGTCACCGAGTGCCCGCCCCCGATCAAGGGCGGCACCTCGGGCAACAAGACCAAGATCGCGATCCTGGAGACCGGGCTGGAGATCCACGTCCCGGACTACCTGGAGCAGGGCGAGAAGGTGCGGGTCGACACGCGCGACGGGCGCTTCGTGCAACGCGTCAAGGCCTGATCGCGCGCCGCTCGCCTCGAGCGAGGGTGTGAGCAGGCTGCAGTGTGCGCTTTCTAATGCCCTTTTTGCCTCCGCTTCATTTCTTATGACGCATCGTCCCAGGTCCCCTGGTGCGGCGCCCGCACCTCACTAAGATCACCGGTTGAACTGGAGTCACGAATGAGCCCCTCTCCCGTCCTCACTCGGATCAACGGCCCCCATGACCTGAAGGGACTGAGCGCGGCCGAGCGCCAGATCCTGATCCGGGAGCTGCGCGAGAGGATCTGTGAGGTCGTGTCCGAGCGGGGCGGTCACTTCGGCGCGAACATGGGCGTCGTCGAGCTCACCGTGGCGCTGCACACGGTGTTCGATTCGCCCCAGGACCGGATCGTGTTCGACACGAGCCACCAGTGCTACCCGCACAAGCTGCTCACGGGGCGCCAGGACGCCTTCGAGACCCTGCGCACCTACGGCGGGCTCAGCGGGTTCTGTCACAAGGGCGAGAGCGAGCACGACACCGCCTTCGCCGGGCACGCCGGGACCGCGGTCTCGATCGGCCTGGGGATCGCCCGGGCCAAGCACGCCCAGGGCAGCGACGACCACACCGTCGCCGTGGTCGGCGACGCGTCGTTGCAGTCGGGCATGACCCTCGAGGCGCTCAACCACTCCGGCTGGCTGGACGAGGCGCGCTATCTGGTCGTGTTCAACGACAACGGCATGAGCATCGACTACCCGACCGGCGGGCTGCACAACACCTTCCAGGAGCTGCGCCCCTGGGCCAGCGTGCCCGAGCTGGAGTCCGGCGAGAGCGCCGACGCCGTCGAGGCGCGCAAGGCCGAGAACCGCGACCACAGCGCGGCGCGGGTCGAGCAGTTCTTCACCCACCTCGGCCTGGACTACGTGGGCCCCGTCGACGGCCACGACGTGGAGGCCCTGATCGAGGCCTGCGCCGAGCTCAAGCAGCGCACCGGGCCCGTGCTCCTGCACATTCACACCCGCAAGGGCCAGGGCTGGGCCCCGGCGCTGGTCGATCCCGTCGCCTGGCACGCCGCCAAGGACTTCTACCCCCCCGCGCCGACCAAGCCCTCCGCGCCGGCCAAGCCCGCGCCCAAGTCCTGGACCCAGGTGTTCTCGGACGCCATGCTCGCCGCCGCGGCGGAGGACCCGCAGGTCACCGCGATCACCGCGGCCATGCCCGGCGGCACGGGCCTCAAGACCTTCGCCGAGCGCCACCCCGAGCGCTTCTACGATGTGGGGATCTGCGAGCAGCACGGCGCCGGCTTCGCCTCCGGCCTGGCCTATGCGGGCGTGCGCCCGGTGCTGACCGTCTACTCGACCTTCCTCCAGCGCTGCTACGACCAGGTGCTGCACGACGTCTGCCTGCAGCAGAACCCGGTCGTGATCGCCATGGACCGGGCGGGCCTCGTGGGCGCCGACGGCGTGACCCACCAGGGCCTGTTCGACATCAGCTACCTGCGCTGCATTCCCGGGATCGTGCTCATGGCCCCGGCCGACGAGGCCGAGCTGCACGCCATGCTGCGCTGGGCGCTGGCCAGCGGGAAGGTCGCGGCCCTGCGCTGGCCGCGGGCCAACGCCCCCGCCACCGTCAGCGCCAGCCCGCGCCCGATCGAGCTCGGCCGCGGCCAGGTGTTGACCGAGGGCGACGGGAGCGTGGCGCTCCTCGCCTACGGCTCCATGGTCGAGCTGGCCCTCGAGGCGCGCGAGCTGCTCGCGGCCGAGGGGATCTCGGTCACCGTGGCCAACGCCCGCTTCGCCAAGCCCCTGGACCAGGCGCTCCTGACCTCGCTCCTCGAGAGCCACGAGGTCGTGCACACCCTCGAGGAGCACACCCAGGTCGGCGGCTTCGGCTCGGCCTGCCTCGAGGCGACGATCGCCGCCCACCCGCAGCACACCGGCAAGCTGCGCCTGGCGGGGGTCCCCGACGCCTTCGTGCACCACGGCGCCCGCGAGCTCCAGCTCCGCGACGCTGGGCTGGACGCCGAGGGGATCGCCGAGCGCGTGCGCGCGAGCCTGCCCCGGCACACGCCGCGCTGGCAGTTCAGCGCCACCGCCACCACCCGCGGCTAGCGACGCGCCTTGGAGACGGCCTTCACCAAGCACGTGGGGATCGAGGTCCCCTTGATCTGCGGGGCCATGTACCCCTGCTCCAACCCCGAGCTCGTGGCCGCGGTCTCCGCCGCCGGGGGGATCGGGGTCGTGCAGCCGATCTCCATGAAGTTCGTGCACGGCCACGACCTGCGCGAGGGTCTGCGCCTGATCCGGCGCCTGACCCCAAACCCGATCGGGTTCAACGCGCTCGTCGAGCAGTCCTCGAAGCTCTACGAGGACCGCATGCGCCGCTGGGTCGCGATCGCGCTCGAGGAGGGGGTGCGCTTCTTCGTGACCGCGCTGGGCAACCCGCGCTGGGTGGTGGACGAGGTGCACGCGGTCGGCGGCGTGGTCTACCACGACGTCACCGAGCGTAAGTGGGCGGACAAGGCCCTGAGCCACGGCGTCGACGGGTTGATCTGCGTCAACCAGCGCGCGGGTGGCCACGCGGGCCAGCGCCCGGCCGAGGCGCTGTTCGCCGAGCTCGCCGACCTCGGGGTGCCCCTGGTGTGCGCCGGCGGGATCGGCTCTCCAGCGGACTTCCGCGCGGCCCTGGACCTGGGCTACGCCGCCTGCCAGCTCGGCACGCGCTTCATTGCGACCACCGAGTGCCACGCCCACGAGGACTACAAGCGCGCGATCGTGAACGCGACGCCCGAGGACATCGTGCTCACCGACAAGATCTCGGGGGTCCCCGTCGCGGTGATCAACACCCCGTACATCGAGAAGGTCGGGACGAAGGCCGGCTGGATCGCGCGGCGCATGCTGCGCCACCCCAAGCTCAAGCACTACGCGCGGATGTACTACTCGCTGAAGTCGGTGTGGCAGCTGAAGCGCGCGTCCCTCAAGGGCGCGACCTACAAGGACTACTGGCAGGCCGGCAAGAGCGTGGGCGGGATCGAGGGCGTCGAGCCCGCGGGCGAGGTCGTGCGCCGCTTCGCCGCGGCCCTCGAGGACCGCGCCGCGTCCTGACCCCGGGTTGCGCGCCGCGGCGCCCGGGGTCCATAGTCCGGCTGCCCCCCCTCCCCCGCTGCCTGGAGCCCCCGCGCTGAGCTCGCCCCTCCCGCCTGCCTTCGGCCCCTACCGCCCGCTGCGCCGGCTCGGCAGCGGCGGCATGGGCAGCGTCTACGAGGCCGAGGACGCGCACACCGGCGCGCGCTGCGCGCTGAAGGTGATCCCGGCCGACGCCCTAGACCCGGACGCCCTGGCCCGCCTGCGCCGCGAGGCGGAGGCCATGGCCCGCGCCGCGCACGCAAACGTGGCCCGGATCCACGCCGCGAGCTTCGACCCGCCCCAGTGCTACCTGGTCATCGACCTCTACCCCGGCGGCGACCTGGCGCAGCAGCTCAAGGCGCGCAGCTTCGACCCCGAGGAGGCGCGGGAGGTGGTGGCCCAGCTCGCCGACGGCCTGGCCCACGCTCACGCCCAGGGCGTGATCCACCGCGACGTCAAGCCGGAGAACGTGTTGCTCGACGACCACGGGCGTCCCGTGCTCGCGGACTTCGGCCTCAGCCGCCAGGCCGGAGCGGAGCGCCTGACCCTCACCGGTGAGGTCCTGGGCTCGCCGCTCTACATGGCCCCCGAGCAGGTGACCGACGCCAAGGAGGCGGGGCCGCCGGCCGACGTCTACGGCCTGGGCGCCGTGCTCTACCACCTGCTCACCGGCCGCCCCCCCTTCCTCGGGCAGAGCACCGTGCTCGCGACCCTGGCTCAGGTGCACACCGCGACGCCGCCCGCGCCGCGTTCGCTGCGTCCGGAGGTCCCCGTCGAGCTGGAGCGGGTCTGCCTGTGGGCGCTGCAGCGGTCGCCTCGGGCTCGACCCAGCGCGGCCGAGCTGGCCGCGGCGCTGCGAACGCCCGGCGCGTCGCGCCGGGCCCGCCTCGCGCCGGCGGGGGCCGTCGCCGCGATCGGGCTCCTGGCCGTCCTCTGCGCGGCTCTGGCCTGGGGCCTGCGGCGCGCCGAGGACGCCCCCGCCCCGCTGCCCCTTCCGAGCGCGCCCGCCGAGCCCGCGATCCCGAGCATGCCGCCCCCGAGCTGGGTCCAGGACCTCGACGGGCGCTGCGTGCTCCTGAGCCTCGTGAGCGAGGACCGGGCGCTGGCGGTGCTCGCGACGAGCGAGCTCGCCCCACTCGCCGAGGGGGGCACGGTCTGGACGCTCACCCCGCGGCGCGCGCGCGCCGACCGCGGTAGAGGCCCCCCGCCGCGCCTCGGGGAGCTGGCGGAGGTGGACTCCAGCCTGGCGGCGGAGCTGTTCCAGGCGCCCTTCGTGGTGACCTTCGACCGCTGGGGGAGCCTGGGCGAGCGCGCCGAGTCGCCGCTCGACACGCTGTCCGAACCGGAAGCGGACACCCTGGCCAACCTCGCCTGGAACGAGCTGCGCGCAGAGCCGTTGCGCGCGCTCTTCGCCGAGCTGCTCTCGCTCCCCCAGCAGCGAGGGAGCTCGTTGGTGCGAGGCTTCCGAGTCATGGCGCACCGCGAGGGTCTCCTGGGCCTGGTCGCGGGCAGACCCTGGGGGGACGTCGCGCTGCAGACCGTACGCGCGGGCCGCGCCGGAGTCACCTCGCCTCGCGGCGCGACCACGGTCAACCTCCACGACCCCGAGGCGCAGACCGCGAACTGCCTCGACGGCGAGCTCGCGGCCGCGAACGCGACGACCCTCGAGGAGCTCGGTGAGTTCGAGCTGCTCGAGGTCCCCGAGGAGCTCTCGCCCCCTCAAATGCCCTTCCAGACCCTCGTCTCGCGGGAGCGTCCCCGGGTCTACTCGCGGCCCTGGGGATCCCCCCTGGGTCGCCTGTCGTTGCCCGGCCCCTCCGGGGTGGGCTACCTCGTCCACGGGACCTCCGGCGGGTGGACCGCGGTCGGCTGGAAGGCGGGGGTCGCGTGGGTGCGAAGCGAGCGCGCCGAGCGAGGTGCGCCCGGCGAGAACCCCTTCTGGATCGCGGTGATCTGCAGCGGCCCCCGGGCGCTGCCGGTGCTCCGGGGAAGGGGCTCCGCGCGCCGGCAGCTCGGGCTCTTGCGCCACGGCCAACGGGTCGCCGTACGTCACACCGGCGACACCATGTTCTCACCGGTGATCCCCGGCACCTCGGTCCCGATCCTTGGCGCCTGGATCGAGGTCAGCTGGGGCGAGGGCGTCGCCCAGGTGCGAGCCAGCGAATACGGGGACGAGCAGGGGGCCTACGACCTCTTCCTCTGCCTCCTGCGCCCGTTCCGACCCGCTCCTCCCGAGTTCAGCCTCGACGCGCTCCCCGAGCTCCCGCGCTCCAACGGGCGCTGAACGGCCCCTTGGACCGCGCCGCCCAGGTATCCTCCACAGGTGAACGAGCTCCTGCAGGAGAGCGACTTCGGACCCGCCCGCTTCGGGCCCTACCACCGCGTGCGCGAGCTGGGGACCGGCGCCATGGGCGCGGTGCTCGAGGTCCAGGACGAGCGCACCGGCGCGCGCTACGCGCTGAAGGTGATCCTCCCCGACGCCCTGGACGCCGACACCCTGGCCCGCTTCCAGCGCGAAGCCCACGCCATGGCGCAGCTGAACCACCCCCACGTGGCCCGGATCCGCAGCGCGCAGCTCGAGCCTCCCCTGCGCTACCTGGTGCTCGACCTCTACCCGGGTGGGACCCTGCGCGAGCGTATGCAGCGCGGCCCGCTGCCCTGGGCTCAGGCCGCCGACCTCGTAGGCAAGCTCGCCGACGGGGTCGCCCACGCTCACGCCAAGCGGATCCTGCACCGGGACATCAAGCCGACCAACGTGCTCTTCGACGCCGACGGCGAGCCCGTGCTCACCGACTTCGGCCTCGCGCGCGCAGGCGACGCGAGCCGTATGACCCGGACCGGGGAGCTCCTGGGGACGCCGCTCTACATGGCCCCCGAGCAGGTGATCGACGGCAAGCGCACCGGCCCCGCCGCCGACGTCTACGCCCTGGGCGCGCTGCTCTACCTGACCCTCACCGGGCGCCCCCCGATCGAGGCCGGGTTCTCGCTCATGGAGACCCTGGACAAGGTCGTGACTCAGGTCCCCCCGCCCCCCAGCGAGCTCGTCCCTGGGTTGCCCGCGGAGGTGGACGCGCTCTGCCGCCGCGCCCTGGCAAAGGAGCCCGACGACCGCCCCAGCGCCGCCGAGCTCGCGCGCGGCCTGCGCGGGCTAGGACCCAGCCCGTCGGAGGCCCCGCGCACCTCCTGGGCGCCCCTGCTGGTCCCGCTGATCTGCGCCGTCGTCGTCGGCCTGAGCGTGACGCTGGCGGCGCGGGTCCTGGGCTCGGGCGCTGCAGGTCCGCTACCCCCGGCCGACCCGCCCAAGCCCCGCGCGGAAGAGGAACCCCAGCTCCCCGAGTCGGCTCCCCCTCGCTCCGCGCCTGCCTGGGTCCAGCGCCTCGACGGACGGAGCATGAGCCTGACGCTCTGCCGCCGCGACGTGGCGCTGACCCTGCTCGCCCACAGCGCGATCGACTACGACCCCAGCGGTGCGTGGACCTGGACCTGGATCCCGCGCGCGGTACGCACCTACGACGGGCGAGCCCCCGCGCGCTACCTGCGTCCGCGCCCCGAGTCGCCGGACCTCCAGGTGCGCCTCTGCGCGCGGCTGTGCGGGGGCCCCACCGTGCTCCGCTTCGACTCGCGCAACCGGGTGGTCGGGACCGCCGGCCCCGGGATCGTGGCGAGCGCTGAGCAAGCCCCGTTGCTGACCCTGGCCGGCTCCTTCGCCGGGGAGCCGCTGCGGCGCCTGCTGCGCGACCTGCTCGCGCTGCCGGTGGACGCACGAAGCGACACGCCGCGGCTGAACCTCGTGGTGATCGGTCCGGGCGCGTTCGAGGGCGCGGTCCTCGGGCGTCCCGACGACTGGGCCGCGCTGCTCCCGGTGGAGCTGGCGGAGGTCGCCGAGCCGCCGCCGGACAGCAAGGTGTGCCAGCTCGCGGACCCTGGCGGCTCCGACGTCGGCGCGCGCGCGGTGTTCGAGGGGCTCTTGATCGCGTGCAACGGAGTCGACGACGCAGACTTCTACCTCGACCGCGGCGAGAAGGAGACCTACGCCGACCCGACCCGCTCCCTCTGCGGGTGGCTCGAGCTGCCGCTGACGGGCGCGGACGCACGCCTGCGCGGACTGCGTCCACCCCACACCCTGGTCGCCGCGCGAGCCGGGGCCCTGGCCTTCTCGAGGCCGTGGGGCGCGGTCCTGGGGGAACCGATCTTGCACGCCCCGCACCTGAAGCTGGGGCAGGCCGTGGCGGGCTGGACGCCGATCGCCTGGCAAGCCGGGGAGGCATGGGTTCCCGAAGACGGCCTGCAGGACTACCGCGGTGAGGCATGGATCGGAGTGGTCACCGCGTCGTCGGAAGACGCGTTGAACGTGCGCCGGACCCCCGGCGACGACCCCCTCGCGCGCCCCCGCCTGGGCTCGGTCCGCAGCGGGCAGGTCCTGGCGCTGACTCAGGTCGGGGGCACCCAGGCGAGGGACTACGAGGACGCCGCCGGCGCGTCCTACGTGCGGATCATGGGCCTCGACAGCTTCGCGCGGGTCACCTGGGGTCGAGAGCTCGCTTTCGTGCGCTCCGTGCGCCCGACGGGGTACCGCGACCTCTCGGAGGTCTACCTGTTCCTGCTCTCACCCGGTGTGCAGAACGTCTCCCCCTTCGCCAACGGGTCCCCCCCCGCCAAGCCGCCGCACCTCTCGTCGGCCCGTGGCCTGCAGCCTCAACGCTGACGGCCCCGGTCGTCGCTCGCCGCGAAACGGTCCCTCGAAGCCGCTGCCCGCGCCTGTGCCCGGCCTGGAGTTAGACAGACTGCGCGGCTCTGAAGGGCTTCCGCGCCGCCCCGACCCACGGATCCCCGCACCCACCCCGCGCTGAAGCGCGCCTGCAGGGATCCGATACGCAAGCGGCACGATCGCGATTGGCTCCTCCGTTGCGATTGGGCAGCGCGGAGGAACTCACCATGCTCAACTCACCGCTCACCCGCGCTCTGGCGCTCACCGCAGCACTGGTCGCCTGCGCCACGGCGACGGCTCAGGCGCAGGACCTGGACGCGAGGGACCAGGCGCTGCTCGAGAAGCTCGTGGTCGCCGAGGCCAACAGTGAAGGCCTGCTCGGCCAGGCCCTGGTCGCGCGCTCCGTGCTCAACCGCGTCGCGCTCCTGCGCTCGGGAGCCTTGAGCCCCGGGACCTACATGGCGCGGGGCCGCTCGATCCCGGGCGTGATCCTCGGACGCAAGCAGTACGAGCCGGTAAGCAACGGCTCGATCAACCGCGCGCGCACGCCGCAGCAGCTCCAGCGCGCGCGGCAGGCGATCGCCCTGGCGCGCGACACGCGCGCCCTCGAGGCCGCCCTGCGCCGCAAGGGCTTGAGCCAGGCGGCGATCGATCGTCTGCTCAGCTCAACGGGGTTTCGTACGGCCACCGCCTACAACGACAGCAGTCAGAACTACGACCGTCAGGTCTACTTGCGGCACGTATTCAACAGCGACCGCTACGCCCGTCGCCTGAACGTGCGCGCGCTGTTCGAGCGCTACTACGCCAAGGGCGTGACCCAGCCAGGGAGCGAGGACTCCACGGGCCTCGTCGCCGCGCTGGAGCGCGAGCAGCGCACCGGCCCCCGACCCGCGAGCTCGCGTCGCCGACGTCGCGACGCGCGCTCGACGCGCCAAGCCTCTCGGTCCAGGACCGCGCCCTCGTCCAACGACAGCGTCCCCGGGCCTCAGCCCCAGACCCTCGCGCCCTGCAGCGTCGACGACCCGGGCGGAGTCACCCCGGAGCAGCTGCGCCAGATCATGCCCTCGCTTTCGGTCCGCGCCGCGGGTCTGTTCACCCCCTACCTGAACCAGTCCATGCAGAGCGCCGCGGTGAACACCCCGCTCCGACGCGCCGCCTTCCTCGCGAACCTCGCCTGCGACAGCCAGGAGCTCGGCCTGTTCGGTGCGTCGGGGGAGCCGGGTCCGCGCGGGGCCAACGCCGCCTTCGAGCGCATGGCGAGCCTCGTCGGGGTGAGCCTCGATCGGCTCGCGCTCGACTCGAGCCCTTCCCTAGGGATTCGGATCGCGACCTGCTACTGGACCTCCAAGGGCGCGAACCAGCAGGCGGACCTCGACGACCTCCGCCAGGTGGTGCTGGTACTGCACGGCCCCGCCGCGGACCTCGCCCGACGCCTGGCCTACTACGAGCGCGCCAAGCAGGTCCTCGGCGGCTGAACACGTTTCTGGGGTCCAGCGGCGGACTGGCCCGTACTCTTCCCTCCTCTCTCTCTCTTCTCTGACGGGCAGGCGCGGCGCTGGGCTCCGCCCTCCCGACCGTCGGGGGGTGCCCAGCGCCGTGGCGTAAGTACTCGCGACCGCCCCTGGAGGCGCCATGGCTGCACACACCGTTGAGCTCGTCGCCGGCTTCACCTGGGCCCGCGCCACCTTCCCCTGGACGCTGCCCCCACGCGTCGCCGAGGCCTTCGCTCTCCGGGTGCGCGCCGACCCCAGCCTCGCCGAGGAGCTCTTGTCGCCGGCGCTGCTGGCCGGCGTGTTCTGCCCCGAGAGCGCCCTTCAGGAGTGATCGACCTGCGCTCGGAGGTCACGCTCGTTGCCCGTCTAACGGAAGTGCGCGATTCTGAGGGTCAGCACTGAGACCACGTGCTGACCTCCCACCGACCTGCGCCTTCCGTGTAGCTACTGGAAGCTCTGCCTGGGCGCTAGCGTTCGGGAGACTCGGCGCTGCAGGACACGTCACGGCCAAGCGAAGCCTCTACTAGAAACCAGAGTCACGATCCTGAGCGGGCGAGCGAGCGCCGATCGCTGACGACATGGGAGCCACTCTCGCCCGCTCAGAATCGTGAACTCTGGTTTAGCGCACGCCGACCCCGAGGTCCCACTCCGTGAGGGTCTCGAAGCAGGTGACCAGGAGCCTCACCCGCTCGCCGCGAACCTGGACGTCGACCGCGCGCGGCGTCCCCGAGATCGGCGCCCGCGCCCGCAGCGCGAGGGAGCGAGCGTCCCACACGCGCAGCTCACCCAGCCCTTCGTCCTGGCGCAGCACCCCTACCACCCAGGGCCCGGCGAGCGCGACGTCCACGACGCGCCCGTGGGGGGAGACCTCCTCACACAGCGCGGTCGTCCCGGCGCGGCGCAGATAGACGTGCCCTTCGGCCGTTCCCCACACCAGGACCCCGTCGACGTCCGCCGCGCCGGAGGTCGCCCGGTCGTCGTCGGCCTCCCACAGCGGGCGCGCGGAGCCCCCCTCGAGGGCGAGCCAGGCGCTGCGCGGTCCTCGAGGCGTCGATTGGACGATCCGCACGACCCTGCGCTCCGGATCGGAGGCCACGACCTGCTCGACGACCCCGTCCACGGCCCCGACCTGCGTCAGGCGCTCCCGGTCCGCGGGGAGACGCCAGAGCTGGCCGGCGTCGGTCCCCACCCACAGGGCGCCGTCGGCGCCCCAGGACAACGCGCTCAGCCGCCCGCTGGCCGGCGGGAGTTCGAGGGTCAACCGACCGGCGCCGTAGCCCTGGACGACGAGCTTGGGCCCCGCGCCGAAGGCGAACTCTGCTGCGCCCCAGGCGAGCCCGCCGAGGGGTCCGACCGTCGCGGTCGGCTCCACCCGCTCCGCAGGCAGGGTGTCCTCGAGCGCCGCCGGGGGAAACGTCGCGAGCTGGCCGCGCTTGAGGGAATCCAGCGCGTAGACGTGGACCCGCTCGTCGTCGAGGACCGCGTCCCAGAACTCGTGGTGCGCGGGCGCGCGAGCGACCGTCGACCTCGGGACGAGGTCGACGGCGGGGCCGAGGTCGGGGGCGGGGTCCTCGACCTGCCCCACGGCGGGCGCGCGCGGCGTGTCGGGGTCGCGCGAGCCCAGCGCCGACCCCGTTGGCGGGGCGCCGCGGGACCCGATCCAGAGCGCGGTCGAGAGCG
>JAWKSZ010000018.1:0-120594 GCA_041402045.1 Planctomycetota bacterium
ACCACGGACCCTGGCGTGCTTGCCCGGCCCCCGGGGATCTGATATCCCATGATCCTGCAACGCTCGGCGAGAGCGGGGGGTCTCCACTTCTATGTCGCGCATCCCACCCGACAAGCTCCGCATTGGTCGCTCGCTCCTGGCGGGAGGTCCCGTCACCCAGGAGCTGCTCCAGGCCGAGCTGGATCGCCAGGGGAAGGGCGCGAGCGTCTTGGGCAAGGCCCTGCTCAAGGCCGGGTTCCCCCGGGAAGAGGACCTGATCTACCCGCTGCTCGCCAAGCTGCGGATCCCGCGGATCAACGCCAAGAACACCAAGATCCCCCTCGAGACCGTGGCCCTGCTCCCCGAGAGCCTGGCCACCGAGCACCAGCTGCTGCCCCTCGACCGCATGGGGAACCTGCTGGTCGTGGTCACCAGCGACGTCGGCAACGACGCGGGCATGGCTACGGTGCGCGGGCACACCGGCATGACGGTGTTCCCGATCCAGAGCGACCCCAAGAGCTGCACCTCCGACGAGTTCATGGAGATCGTGCGCGACTACTACCGCCGCGTGCGCGACGCGGGGATCACCCCCGCGGAGGTCGGCGGCGGCGCAGCCCCGGTCGCCGCAGCGCCGGCCGCCGCGGCCGGGCTCAACGGCGCGCTGACCGCGATCCCCGTGGGCGCGCCCGGCGAGGACAGCTTCTTCAAGCGCTTCCTCACCCAGGGCCCGGTGCCTGCCGTCCAGAAGGACATGTAGCGATCGCCCCCTGCGCCGAGGCCCGCCCATGACCCCTGAGCCCGACGAGGTCGATCGCCTCGAGCGCACGCTGATCGACGTCGACGAGGTCGATCGCCTCGAGCGCACCGTGCTCGAGGACGGCGAGGTCGACCGGCTCGAGCGCACGGTGCTCGACTTCGCCGAGGTCGATCGCCTCGAGCGCACCGTGGTCGACACGGACGAGGTCGACCGCCTCGAGCGCACCGTGGTCGACGAGCTCGAGGTCCCCGAGGTGGATCGCCTCGAGCGCACCGTGGCCGACGACCTCGAGGTCCCCGCCCCCGCCCCCGCCCCCGCGCGTCCCCGCGGCGGCGCGGGCTCGCTGGCGGAGAAGCTCAAGGCCGACCCGCCCAAGCGCAAGCGGCGCAAGTTCGAGAGCGACCTCGACCAGCTCCCGGACTGAGGCCGTCGGCGGGAGCTTCAGCCGTTCGAATCGAAGCCGTCGCGGGGGTGGGGTGGGCGCAGTCGAGCTGCGCCCCTACCTCCGAGTGCGTGAGCGTTGCTGAACCGCTCCCTGGAGCTACCGGCACCACGGCCGTCGTCGTTGGGGCGGAGTTCGTGTGCACCGATCCCACCTGGGCGCGGTCGCGAGCGAGGCCTAGTCGGCCTCGCGGATCCAGGCCAGGAGCTTGGGGTAGACCTCCTCGCGGGCGCGATCGCCGATCAGGAGGTCGAAGTGCCCGTAGTCCTCGAGGGTCTCGAGGCGCTTGCGCCGCGAGCCCAGCGCGCGGAGGGTCGTCTCCGCGGCTTGGGGGCTGCATTGCAGGTCCCGGGTCCCCGCCACCGCGAGGGTGGGGGTCGTGGCCCGCGCCAGCGGCGGCAGGTAGGCGGTCACGCCGTCGGCGTGGCGCAGCCCGCCGGGCTCGAAGGCGGTCTCGAGCTGCACGAGCACCGGGGTCGAGACCGGGTGGAACGCCGAGGCGTGCAGGCGGCGCTGCAGCTCGGGCTCGACGTTCGGCGGCCAGAAGTTGAAGGCCTCGACCCGGGTGCGCGGCAGCCGCCCCAGGAGCGGCGAGGTCAGGCGCAGCGCCGCGCCGATCGGGGTCACCGGCAGCAGCTCGACCAGCGGCGCCGCGGCGATCAGGCCGTGGAAGTCGCTGGGCGCGTCCGAGTGATCGAGGGCCGAGGCCACGGTGATCAGGCTGCGCAGCCGGGCCTCGCCGCGGCTGAGGCTGGCGTAGAGCAGCATGCCGCCCAGGCTGTGCCCCAGGGCGTGCAGCCCGTCGGCGCCGGTGCGCGCGAGCACGCCCTCGATCCCCGCGGGGAGGTCGAGGGTGGCGTGGGTGTCGAAGCCGTAGCCGTAGCGCTGGGGGCTGCGCCAGCGCGGGCGCTGGCTGAGCCCGTGGGCCCGCAGCTCGAGCACCCACACGTCCGCGCCCTGGGCCGCGAGCCAGCGCGCGAGCGAGCGCTGGGGGTCGAGGTCGTAAGCCACGCGGTTGCACGCCAGCCCCGGCACGAGGAGCACGGGGTGGGCCAGCGGCTGGCGCCCCTGCGCCCGGTAGCGGCTGAGCGCCAGCCGCCAGCCGTCGGGGGTCTCGACCCGGTGCACCTCGTCGGCGGCGGGCTCGACCCCGTAGCGCTGCCAGGCGAGCTCGTTCCAGGCCCAGACGGCGCCCGCGGCGGCGAACAGGTGCGGAATGCTCACGGTCCCCTCCCCGGGTCAGTGTAGCGGGTCCGGGTCGATCCCTCCGGCGCTACGCCCCGGGGGGCTCGCGGACGCGGGATCGCCTCCGGCGCTCGGGCGCGCGACCCCTGCGCAGGGTGTCGGACCGTCCGCGCTCGGGTTCTACGCCGCTGCGGAAGGTCGAGGAGCGTCGGCGGCGGGGTTTAGGCGCGGCGTCGACGGTCAGGGATCGAAAACGCCGGGCCCGCCCACCCCCACACGGGCTAGTCCGCTGTGTGAAGGGTGAGTCCACCGTCCCCGAGGCACCCATGACCGCGCCCCTCGACGACTTCGTGCCGCTGCTGCGCCTGACGACCGGGCGACGGCTGTATGCGCTGCGCGAGGTGCACGACCTGCTCGCGGGCGCGGGGCTCGAGGCCCTGCGCCGCGAGGCCGCGCGCGCGATCGAGGCCGACGAGGCCACCTCCGACCTCGAGCTGTCCTGGGCCCCGGCCCGGCGCGCCCAGCACGCGCCCGGGGCCCGATCGCTCGCCGCCGACCTCACCCGAGCGCTCTCGGCCCTGGCCGGGTTCCTGCGCAGCCTGCGCAGCTCCTTCGGTGACGCGCCCCAGGGTCGACGCGCCGCCTGGGTCGAGGCGCGGCTGCTCCCCCTGGGGGTGGGCCCCCTCCTGCGCCAGCCCTACGTGCAGCAGGCGAGCGACGTCCAGGTCTGCCTGCAGCGTCTGGAGGAGGAGCCCGGCCTGCGCGAGGCCGTGGACGACCTGGGGGCCACGATCCTCACGGACCGCCTCCGCGACGTGGTCGCGCGCTTCGCCGAGACCCTCGAGCGTCCTGCCAAGGCGCGCCCCTTCGCCGAGGTCGCCGCCGCCCGCGACGCCGGGCACCAGGCCCTGCGCCGGCTGGTGCTCCTGCTCCTCGCGCAGCAGACGCTCTGCGAGGACGCGACCGAGGCCGAGGCCCTGCGCGACGCCCTGGCTGCCGTGCAGGCGCAGAAGGCCTCGGCCACGCGGCTGCGCAAGCGGCGCCGCGCCCGCAAGGCCGCGGCGCCCGAGCCTGCGAGGGTCGAACGGGAAGCGCCAGCCCGCGAGGCCCCGCCACGTCCCAGCGCGCCGCGCCTCGTCGCGGATCCAGCGGCGCCTCGTTCGCAGCCGCTGCGCCTCAGCCTGAGGGGGCCCCCCGCGGGGTAGGACGCCGCGGCGCGGTTTCGGAGCCCCTCGCGGGGCTCCTGGTGAGCTTCAGCTTCGCCGGGCGAGGCTGCTGATCATGGCTCCGAGGCGTTGGAGGGTTTCTTGGGTCTGTGTGCTTCCTGGGAGGCCGTAGGCTGCGAGGAGTGCGGTGGCTGCGTGGGCTTCGGCGGCGGAGCCGTAGGCGAGTTGGAAGTGTCGTCGTCGGTTGCCTCCGCTGCTGCCTGCGCCTTCGGCGAGGTTGAGGGCGACGCTCTCGGTTGCGCGGGTGAGTTGTCTGCGGAGGATCTGCGGGGATCTTGTCCCGGACTTGGTGGACCCACCGCGCGACGTCGGGCTTTCTCGAAGGCGTGGAGTCGTTGGTGGGGAGGCCAGCCATGGATCGTCCGGATCGTTCCCGGAGCCCGCCCCAGTGCGAGCCTCCTCACCCCTGGACGAAGCTGGAGCCCGCACTGGGTGGGCGGAGAACGATCGATCCACATGGCTGCGCGTCGCGGTGGGCCTGGCGTCCGTAACGTTCCTAGCGTTCCTAGCCTTCCTGCCTTCCCGCCTTCCTAGGCAGCCCGCTCCGCCGATTCGGAGGTCGAAGGCCTGACAGACCCGGGCGGGGATAAACCCCTGCTCCCTACCCTTGGTTGGCGACCGTTGCCCCAGTGGGGCGTGAGAGGCCCGCGTCTCCGATTATAAGCACGTCCGACGTGGAGCAGGCACACCGAGAGGCGGTGGATCCCCACGAACCAGCAACCAGTCCCACCGAACCAGCAACCAGCAACCAGCAACCAGCAACCAGCAACCAGCAACCAGCAACCAGCAACCAGCAACCAGCAACCAGCAACCAGCAACCAGCAACCAGCAACCAGCAACCAGCAACCAGCAACCAGCAACCAGCAACCAGCAACCAGCAACCAGCAACCAGCAACCAGCAACCAGCAACCAGCGCCTTTCCTGACGGCTTCCTTCGACGACGGTCGCCCAGCCAGAGGTAGGGCGGGTTTACCCCCGCCCGGGTCTGTCAGGCCCTCCACCTTCCGGCGGGAAGGGATCCCGAAGAAAACCGCGCCCCCCCCAAGCGCGCGCGCTAGCTGTGAGGGCGCAGCATGAGCGGGCGAAGTCGCGAATGTCCCGCGCGCAACGCGGGACGAGCCCCCGTCTGCGGGGCCGCCGGCGCGCAGCCCGCGAGGCTCCTGTGGGTGAGGGCGAGGGGCTTTGCCCCGAGCCCGAGGGGGCCCGGGGACAGGCCCCTTAGAAACACGCCACCTCTGCGGGTGCGAAAGGCCGGTGCGCTGCGCGGCCCACCGGCCGCTCGCACCTCAGAGGTGCAGGATCCGCCCGCAGCTCGTGCAGGGCACGACGAGCTTCCTGCCGCGCGCGCGCGAGATCTGGTCGGGGCGGACCTGATCCCGCAGGCGTTGCAGTTCTCGTTCACGATCTGGGCGATCGCGGGTGTCCTTGGTGCGCAGGAGCACCTTGTCGTAGAGGTCGAGGTGCTCTTGCTGGAGCTCGGCGGCGGCCTGCTCGCGCTCGGCGCGCAGCCCGCTGAGCTCGCCGTTGATCGCGGCCTCCTCCTCGGCCACGCGCCCGAGGGCTTGCTTCAGCTCGCCCTGCTGCTCCTGGAGTCGAGCCTGGTAGCGCTTGACCTCGGCGTCGCGGGCGTCCTGGCCCTCGAGGCCCTCGAGGATCTGGGTCTCGGCGTCCGAGATCTCCTGCTTGAGGCGCTCGATCTTGCGCAGCAGGGTCTGATACTCGTCGTTGTTCTTGGCGGTGTTCAGCGCGACGTTGGTCTTGCCGACCTCCTCCTCCTTGCTCTTCACCGTGGCCTCGAGCTGCTTCATCGTCAGCACGGCCTGGGTGTTCTTGGCCTTGAGCTCGTCCAGCGCCTTCTGCGCCTCGGCCACCCGCGCCTGCTGGGGCGCGGCGAGGCTCGGGGCGCGGGCGAGGCGCCGCTCGGCGCTGAGGATCTTGCGGTCGATCGTGCCCAGCGCCTGGATCTTGCCGAGGTCGAAGTCGCTCACCGGGGGACGGCCTCGAGGAAGCCCTCGAGCATCCGGCTGCGCACGGGGTGCTGCAGCTTGCGCACGGCCTTGGCCTCGATCTGGCGCACGCGCTCGCGGGTGACCTTGAAGATCCGGCCCACCTCCTCGAGGGTGTAGGTGTAGCCGTCGCCGATCCCGTAGCGGAGCTTTATGATCTCGCGCTCGCGGAAGGTCAGGGTCTCGAGCACCCGCTCCAGCTTGTCCTTGAGCATCTCGTAGGTCGCGGCGTTGACCGGGCTCTCGGCGCCCTTGTCCTCGATGAAGTCGCCGAACTGCCCGTCCTCGCTGTCGCCGATCGGGCGGTCGAGCGAGATCGGCTGCTTGCTGATCTTCATGATCCGCCGGCACTCGGCGACGGGGATCCCCATCTCCGAGGCGACCTCCTCGACCTCGGGCTCGCGGCCCATTTGCTGCACCAGCCGCTTCTGCACGTTCCGGTACTTGCTCATGGTCTCGATCATGTGCACCGGAATCCGGATCGTGCGCGCCTGGTCGGCGATCGAGCGCGTGATCGCCTGCCGGATCCACCACGTGGCGTAGGTCGAGAACTTGTAGCCGCGGCGGTACTCGTACTTCTCCACCGCCTTCATGAGGCCGGTGTTCCCCTCCTGGATCAGGTCCAGGAAGCTCAGCCCGCGGTTGCGGTACTTCTTGGCGATCGAGACCACCAGGCGCAGGTTGCCGCCGGAGAGCTCGCGCTTGGCCTTCTCGTAGGCGTTGAAGCGCCGGTCGTTCTGGCGCATGCGCTTGGAGAAGGTCATGGGATACAGCGCCTGCTTGTTCGCCTTGGCGTCGGTCCAGGTCTTGCTGTATTGGCCGAGGCTGCTCTCGAAGTCGAACTCCTCGCCGTAGCGGTCCTCGAGCAGGCGCAGCTTGCGACCCGACTCCTTGCCCTTGGGGGTCTCGGAGCGAGCCAGGCGGCGCATGTACTTCATGTCGCGGAAGTCGGCGCGCATGGCGTCGAGCCAGGGGCGCACGATCTTGATCTGGATCCCGCACTCCTCGAGCAGCTCGGTGCCGCGCCGGCGCCGGACCTTGATCTGGCGCAGGAGGTCCTCGCGCTCCTTCTGCGGCAGGCGCTTCTCCCGCAGGCGGAGGTACATCTTGTAGGTCTGGCGAATGATCTCCTTGGCGTCGCGGATCACCCCCACCAGGCGCTTGGTCAGCTTGGGCTTGGTGGCGCCGGTCTCGTCGGTGCCCGCGATCTTCAGCGTGCGGTCGAAGGCCAGCTCGTTGCTGAGCACCTTCTCCAGCACGTCCACCGAGCGGGTCATCATCTCGTGGTTCGAGATCAGCAGGTAGCGGAAGCGCTTGCGGTAGACCTCGATCTGCTTGGCGAGGGTCAGCTCCTTCTCGCGGGTGAGCAGGGGGATCTCGCCCATCTGGGTGAGATACATCCGGACCGGGTCGTCGATCTTCTCGTTCTGATCGGCGAGCTCCTCGGCGAGCTCACCCATCTCCTCGTCGTCGTCGTCGTCGAAGTCGTCGGCGTCGAGGTCGTCCTCGTCCTCCTCTTCCTCCTCCTCGGACTCCGCCTCGGCCTTGGCGCCGCCGCCCTCGACGTCCTCCTCGCCGTCCTCCTCGCCGTCGGCGAGCTCGCCGTCGTCGTCGGCGAGCTCTCCGTCGTCGTCGCTCAGATCGTCGGCGTCGAGGTCCTCGTCGTCCTCGTCCTCCTCGCCATCGAGCTCTTCCTCTTCTTCGAGCCCCTCCTCATCGGCGGTGGCGACGGCCGCCTCCTCGGCGGCGGCCTTCTTGCTCGAACGCTTGGCGTTGGTCTTCTTCTTGGTCTGGCGCTTGGCAGCCATTACCTCTCCTCTAAGTCCTCAAGACAGCGCGGCCTTGGACGCGGACCCGGCTCGTTTCAAGCGGCTGTTGAGTGCTGTCCACTCCTCCAACAGGCGGCGCTCGGTCTCGGGGTCGGGTCGCTGGCTCAATTGCTGTCGCACGTGTTCCAGCCGGGAGCGCGTGACGCGTTGCACGAGGCGTGCGACGCCAGCCAGCTCTCCCTCATAGTCCTTGGCGGGGTCGATCTTCCCGATCAGGGCGCCGACCAGCCCGCGCGGCGCGCCCTCGAGGCGGTCGAGGACCGCCGTGGGCGCGACCGGCCCCTGCTCGCTCGCGGCGAAGATCGCCGCCGCCACCGCGCGGGCGGCGCCGGGGCTGAACAGCTCGGGGCCGATCCCCTCGGCCCGCACCCGCGCCGCGCCGTCGGGGACGGCGAGCAGCGCCTCGAGCAGCGCCTCCTCGATCCCGACCACGTCGTCGCCGGCGACGGGCTCGGGCGCACGCTCGGCGCGGCCGCCGCCGCGGCGCAGGCGCTTGGGCTGACGCGCCGCCGCGAGCTCGTCGCGCAGCACGCGCTCGGGGACGCCGAAGCGCTCGGCGACGGTGTTCAGCTCCGCCGAGAGCCGGATCGGGTCGGGGATCGGGGCCAGGAGCTTCAGCGCCGCCTTGATCACCCGCTCGCGGCCCGCCGGCGAGCTGCGGTCGAAGCCGCGCAGGGCCTCGCCCACGAGGAACCCGACCACGTCGTCCGCGCCCTCGAGCGCCGCCTCGAGCAGCGCCGGGTCCTGGCGCACGGCCTCGTCGGGGTCGATCCCCGCGGGCAGGCGCGCGATCCGGATCGTGATCCCGGTCTGCCCGACCAGCTTGGCCAGCGCGCGCAGCGTCGCCTGCGCGCCGGCCTCGTCGCCGTCGAACAGGAGCACGACCTCCTCCACGTAGCGCCCGGCGAGCTTGGCCTGCTCCGGGGTGAAGGCCGTGCCGAGGGCGGCCACGAACTCGCTGCGCCCCGCCTGGTGCGGGATCACCACGTCCATGTAGCCCTCGACGACCACCAGGCGCTTGGGGCGCGCCTTCTTGGCCTGGTCGAGCCCGTAGAGCAGCTTGCGCTTCTCGTAGAGCCCGGGCACCTCGGGCGAGTTCATGTACTTGCGCTCGTCGTCGCAGAGCGTGCGCCCGCCGAAGGCGACCACCCGGCCCTGCACGTCGCAGATCGGGAACATCAGCCGATCGCGGAAGAAGTCGTAGGCCCCGCGGCCGTCGCGCTGCCGGGCGAGGCCTGCCTCGGCCAGGGCGTCGAAGGGCACGCGGTGGTGGGCGGCGTGCTGCACGAGGGCGTCCCACTCGGGCGGGGCGACGCCCAGGCGGAAGGTGCGCGCGGTCTCCTCGGTGATCCCGCGCTCTTGGAGGTAGGCGCGGGCCCGGGCCCCGGCCGGCGTGTCGCTCCAGAGCACCGAGGCGAAGAAGTCGCAGGCGAGGTTGGTCGCGCGCTGCAGCTCCTGCTTACGCGCAGCGCGGGCGCGCTCTTGAGGAGACGCCTCCTCGAGCTCGACGTTCGCGCGCTGCGCGAGCAGGCGCACCGTGTCGGCGAAGCCCACGCCCTCGATCTCGCTCACGAAGCTGAAGATGTCTCCGCCCTTGCCACAGCCGAAGCACTTGAAGATCCCGCGACCCGGGAGCACGTGGAACGATGCGCTCTTCTCGTCATGGAACGGGCAGCGACCCCAGAAGTCCTGCGAGCCTCGCTGCTCCAGCTGGACGTACTCCGAGACCAGCTGGACCATGTCGATACGCTCGCGGATGCGCTCCCGCGTGCTTTGAGAGAACCGCCCCATGTAGCCCCGTACAAACGCTGCGTTGTAAGCGCGCCGCGTCACATCCGCAAGGGTCGTATACGTAAGCCAAGGAAGTTTTCAGGTTTAGCAAACGGCATGCCCGGGCGCCGACTCGACGAGGCGCCTAAACTCCGGGACGTCCAGGCGGTCCAGCCGGCCTTCGGGGTCGAGCCCCGAGGCGTGGAGGGCCTCGGGGAGCCACTCCAGGCACGAATCCCTGGCCGCGGCGTGCTTTACGGCGTTCGCCAGCGACTTGCGGCGGTACACGAACAGCGCGCGCACCACCGCCTCGAGGGTCGCGAAGCCCTGCCAGCGCTCGGGGCGCGGGGTCAGGCTGAGGATGGCCGAGGTCACCTTGGGTCGGGGGTGGAAGACCTCCCGCGGGACCTTGCGCAGGATCCGCGCCTCCTCGGTCAGCGCGCGCACGAGCACGGACACGGCCCCGTAGGCCGGGTCCCCCGGGCCCGCCACCGCGCGCTCGGCCATCTCCCACTGGACCATGACCACGACCCGCGCCAGCGCCGGGAGCGGCGCCGACAGCGCGCGCACGACCAGGGGGGTGGCGACCGCGTAGGGCAGGTTGGCCACGAACAGCAGGCGCTCGGCGGTCAGGCCCTGGAGCGCGTCGAGCACCGCCGGGTTCAGCGCGCGCTTGCTCTCGAGCACGTCGCCCTCGATCAAGCGCACGTGGGGGTGCGGGGCGAGGAGTTCGCGCGCCAGCGCCGCCACCGCGGCGTCGAGCTCGACGGGTGACCACCGCGCCGGCGACCCGGGCCAGGGGCAGGGTCAACACGCAGAGCCCGGTCCCGACCTCCCACACCGCGCTGTGGGCGTCGACCTCGGCGTCGCGCACGATCGCCTCGGCGAGGCTGTCCTCGATCAGGAAGTTCTGACCGCGCGCCTTGGACGGCGTGATCCCGGCGCGCTCGAGGAGCGCCTTGAGCTCGCTGCGCTTCACGGCCGACTCAGGGCTCGGGCGCGCGCCGCTTGCCCAGCAGCTTCCAGGCGATCCAGCCCACGACGCCGACCACCAGGATCAGGGGGAGCATGGCCAGGAGCTTCTGCACGATCGCCCACACCACCGAGAGCACGACGACCGCGCCGACGACGAGCAGCACCTTCTCCCAGGGGAAGCTCCCCTCCTCGGCCAGCCGCTCGGCCTCCTCCTGCGCGGCGGCGTCGGCGGGCGCCGGGCGCGCTCGGGCCGCGGTCCCGACCTCGCGCTCGAGCTCCGCGAGCTCGGCGTCGATGCGCTCGTCGTCGCCTGCGGCGCGCGGTGCCTCGGCGTCGAGCTTGGCCCGCGCCTCGCGGCTCAGGCGCTCCATCTCGGCTTCGATGTCCATGCACCCGAGCCTACCCGAACGACCCCCGCTGGCCCAGAGTGCACCACCTTCCGCAGGTTGCGACCCGCGACCCGACGGGTCATGCTCCTCCCGGGGACCCGTGCAGGCGATCGACCACATCTGCGACTTGCTGCGAGAGCAGGGCTTCGACGAGCAGGCCCTCGCGCAGCACCGCGAGAGCTGGTCCGAGCGCGCCCCCTCCTCTCAGAGCCCGGTGGTGATCGCCAGCGCCTTCGTGACCTACCTGCACGTGGCGGGGGCGATCGACGCCGACGAGTACGGGAGCCTCCTGCGCGCGGTGGAGACCGACCTCGTCGCGCCCAGCGACGAGCGCGACCCCCTGCTCGGCCAGACCTTCGGCGGGTTCGTGGCCGGCCCGCTGATCGGCCAGGGCGGCATGGGCCGCGTCTACCAGGCGCGGCGGCCCGACGGCGGGACCGCGCCCTTCGTGATCAAGGTGTTCAGCTCCGTCGACCCCGAGGCGCTCCAGCGCTTCCGGCGCGAGGGCCGACTGATGGCCGAGCTCCAGCACCCGAACATCGTGCGCGTGCTCGAGGCGGGGGGCGAGGGCTCCGTCGCCTACCTGATCCTCGAGCGCGTCGACGGCCCCTCGCTCCAGGAGCTGCTCGAGCAGCGCAAGCGCTTCACCTGGGAGGGCGCGACCCGCGCCCTGCGGCAGATCGCCACCGCGCTCGCCGCCGTCCACGAGCGCGGCGTCGTGCACCGCGACGTCAAGCCGCACAACGTGCTCCTGGCCAGCGACGGCACGCTCAAGCTCTGCGACTTCGGGATCGCCAAGAGCTCCCACGCCGACTCGACCTCGACCCACGCGGGCGCGATCGTGGGCTCCCCGGCCTACATCGCCCCCGAGCAGTGGGGCGACCACACCGTCGACGCGCGGGCCGACCTGTTCTCGCTGGGGGTGCTCTATTACACGCTCCTCGCCGGGGTGACCCCGTTCCACGGGCGCACCGTGGCGGAGTACGCGATCCGGATCCAGGCCGGGGAGTACCCGCCGCTGGAGCGCCTGTCGCAGCCCCCGCCTCTGGGCGTGTGCCGGCTGGTGGCCCAGCTCCTCGAGCGCGACCGGAGCTACCGCACCCCCTCGGCCAAGCTGCTGGTGGACGACCTGAACCGCGTGCTGCGCGGGACCCAGCCCAACCTGCCCCGGCTCGAGTGCGTGGGCGTCGCGCCGGGAGACTCGTTCCCGCTCTCGAGCCGCAGCGACCTGACCCTCGGGAGCTCCCCGCACACCGACTTCACCCTCGCCGGCCCCGACGTCGCGCCGGCACACCTCCTGCTGCGGCGCACGCCGACCGGCGTGCTCCTGAACCCCCTCGACCCGCTCAAGGCGCCGGCCCTGCTCAACGGCGTCGAGCTGCGCCGCGAGGTGGTGCTCAAGGACCACGACCGGATCCAGGTCGGGAGCTTCTCCCTCGTGTACCGCGCGGGGAACCTCTCCAAGCGCTCCTCCCGCGAGGCCTCCCGCAGCGGGAGCTTCACCAAGCTCGAGCGCGTGGAGCCCCAGGACGCGCTGGCGCCGCTGCCGATCCCCGGGCTCCTGCTCGCGGCGCTCGAGGACATGGCCCACCCGGTGTGCCTGCTCACGTGTATCGAGAGCCTCGACGTCGAGGCCGGGCAGCGCGCGCTCCAGGACTCCGGCGCCGCGCTGCGGCGCTGCGGCGTCTCCGAGGCGCAGGTCGCTCAGATCCTCGAGCACGCCGAGGAGCTGCTGAAGCTGCGCCTCGACTGGATCTCGGACCAGCTGTTCGTCGTGACCCACGAGAACCTGGGGCGCGACCTCTCCGCGTGGCTCGCCTGGTGGTTCGGGGCCCGCGCCCGCTTCGCGCGCCAGGTGTGCGGCCCGCTGGGCCGCCCCGTGGGCGCGGTCACGATCGAGGTCCCGGACGAGGCCCCGCGCCGGGTCGTGCTCAGCGACCAGGAGTCCTGGGTCCTGGGGCGCTCGCTGCAGAACGAGATCAGCGTGGGCGACGGCTCGCTCTCGCGCTTCCACCTGCGGATCCACCGCCTGATCCAGCGCTACGCCTTCCAAGACCTGGGGAGCCGCATGGGGATCTCGGTGCGCGGGCTGCGCCAGGACCTGGGGTTGTTCCGCGAGGGCGTCCCCCTCGACCTCGGCCGGGTGCGGGTGCAGTTCTCGACCCAGCCGTCCCCGCCGCCCCCGGAGAACGAGGTCGATCGGGCGGTGTTCGCCGCGCTGGTCGAGCTCTCGGCGCCCCTGGTGATCGAGAGCCTGATCGCCATGCTCGACAGCCAGCGCCACCTGGACGCGGCCAAGGACGTGCTCGCCAAGCTCGAGCTCCAGCACGGGAGCGGGTTCGAGCCGTTCCTCGAGGCCCAGAAGAAGCTCGCGGCGGCGACGCTCCCGCGCCTCACCGGCGCCGACCTCGGCGCCGACTTCCCCGCGTGGCGGGAGTGGCTGCGCACCCACCGCGACGGACTCCCCCCGCAGGTGCAGCCCGCCGGTTGGCGCTTGCTGTGATCGAGCCGCACCCGAAACGAAACCAACCTCCGCTCAGGCACGACGCGCGAGCTCAAAGCGTTTGTGTGCGGCGGAGGCCGCTGGAGCGACGCATGCTTTGACCGCAAGGTCGACTCGCGCAGGTGCGTCCATGGTACGCTCACCGCGCTTCGGAGGTCGCCATGCGCTGGACTCTCGCCTTCTCGCTCGCCCTCGCGGCCTCCGCGGCCCTCGCCGACGCCCCTCAGGAGGGGGCCTACGCCATCAGCATGCGCCCCTACGGCCCGGGCGCGGCGCGACCGGGCACCCTCGCGCTGCGGGCCGCCGCGGACGGGAGCTTCGAGGTCGAGCACTCCACCACCTCCCAGGGCCAGACCACGACCCTCCGCGGGCGCGGGCGCTACGACGCCTCCGGCGACCGCCTGAGCTTCGAGTTCAGCTCCGGCCTCTCCGACTCCTTGGACCTGTTCGGGCAGGGCTACACCGCGCGCGGGACCTTCCGCTTCACGGGATCGCGCGTGCGCGGCTGGATCACCCTCCGCCGCGGCAGCCAGCGCTGGTCGTTCTACGAGACCGGGGAGCTCGACGCGCAGGCGTTCGCGCTGGTCGTCCCCGACCGCGCCACCTTCGAGCGGCTCAGCCGCCGCGACAACGTCCCGGGCGCCATGGGCGTGCGCGAGGTGAAGTTCCTCGTGACCGGGGTCGACGGCGCGACCCCGCGGCTGCACTTCATAGACACCCAGCGCTTCAGCTTCCACTACGACTTCGCGACCCGCGGCCTGGGCCTGAACCTCAGCCTGCAGGACTTCAACGCGCGCACCTACTTCACGGACCAGCGCTCGTTCCTCGCGGGGTCGATCATTGCCCACGACGCCTTCGAGCGCCCCGACGGCGGCCAGGGGGTCTACACCGTCGAGTTCTGGCCCACCGACCCGGTCAAGGTCGACAAGGTCGAGGTCGCCTTCGACCAGGTCGTGGCGGGCATGCCCTTCGCCAGCGAGCACGTCTACTACCACCCCGCGGGGGAGACCCACGAGCGGCTCTACGCGGAGGAGCGCGCCGAGTTCGACCAGCGCCAGATCCGCGTGCTCGGGACCCGCGAGCTGTTCGGGAACGTGACCTTCTCCGCGCTGAACCCCGGCGTGGGCTACGGCCGGCTGCGGCTCATGGACGGCTCGGGCCCGCCGCCCACGGTGCGCGACGTGGTCGTGTTCCAGACGATCCCCAACGACCTGAGCCACGTGGCGGGCGTGATCACCGCGCAGCCCCAGACCCCGCTCTCGCACATAAACCTCAAGGCCAAGCAGAACGACACGCCGAACGCCTACGTCAAGGACGCGGCCACCGACGCGCGGCTGCAGCCCCTGTTCGGGCGCTGGGTCAAGCTCGAGGTCGACGCCGACGGGTTCGAGGTCACCGAGATCAGCGAGGCCGAGGCCATGCAGCGCCTGGACGCGCTGCGCCCCGACCCGCAGACGCCGGCGCGCGACCTGTCGCTGACCGACGTCCGCGACCTGGACGACCTGGGGCTGGGCGACGTGGCCCGGGTCGGGGCCAAGGCCGCCGGGGTGGCCGAGCTGCGCAAGATCCTGCCCGCGAGCATGATCCCCGACGGCTTCGCGATCCCCTTCAGCTTCTACGACCGCTTCATGCGCGCCAACGGGCTCTACGACGAGGCGCGCCAAATGCTCGCGGACCCCGCGTTCCAGGAGGTCGGCGGCGACGCCGCCGAGCGCGACCGCCAGCTGCGCGCCTTCCGCCGCCGGATCCGCGACGCCCCGGTCCCCGCGGACCTGCGCGACGCGATCGGCGCGCTGCAGCAGCAGTTCCCCAGCACCCAGCCCCTGCGCTGCCGCTCGAGCACCAACAACGAGGACCTCCAGGGCTTCAACGGCGCCGGGCTCTACGACAGCTACACCCACCGCCCGGACGAGGGGCACCTCGAGAACACCGTGCGCCAGGTGTGGTCCAGCCTCTGGAACTTCCGCGCCTTCGAGGAGCGCTCCTGGTACCGGATCGACCACTTCCAGGCGGCCATGGGCGTGCTCGTGCACCCCAACTTCGACGAGGAGCGCGCCAACGGCGTGGCGGTGACCAAGAACATTTACGACCCCAACTGGGCCGGGTTCTACGTCAACGTGCAGGTCGACGAGTCGCTGGTCACGAACCCCGACGCCGGCGCGACCCCCGACGAGTTCCTGATCGCGCGCCTGGGGCCGAACAACGAGTACGAGGTGCAGTACATCCAGCGCTCGAACCAGCTCCCTCAGGGCCAGCAGACGGTGCTCAGCCCCGAGCAGGTCAGCGAGCTGACCCGCGCCCTCGACCGGATCCAGCGCCACTTCAAGCAGGCCTACGGCGCCCAGAACGACAGCGGCTTCGCCATGGACGTCGAGTTCAAGATCAGCCGCGCAGGGCGCCTCGCGATCAAGCAGGCCCGCCCCTGGGTCGACTAGGCTCTACTTGCCCTTGCCCTTCTTGGCCTTCTTGCCCTGCTTGCCCTCGGCCTGGAGTCGGGCGCGGTGGTTGGCGAGCTGGGCCTGCTCCTTCTCGCTGAGCGCGGGGTAGTGCAGGTCGAGGCCCTCGAGGGTCTCGCACACGATCCGGGCCACGGCGGCGCGCATGGCGGGCTTGTCGTCGGCGGGGATCGCGTACCACGGGGCCCAGGGCCGTGAGGTCGCGTTCAGCGCGTCCTGGTAGGCCTCCATGTAGCGCGGCCAGAGCCCGCGCTCGACGAGGTCCCCCGCCGAGAACTTCCAGTTCTTGCTGGGGTCGTCGAGGCGGTCGAGGAAGCGCTTGCGCTGCTCCTCGAGCGACACGTTCAGCCAGAACTTGATCACCACGGTCCCGTTGCGCGCGAGGTGCTCCTCCATGGAGCGGATCGAGGCGTAGCGCGCGCGCCACAGGGCCGCGAGGTCGTCGCGCGCGCCCCGCGGCAGGCGCTGGCCCTCGAGGTATTCGGGGTGCACCCGCACCACGAGCACCTCCTCGTAGTGGCTGCGGTTGAACACGCCGATCCGCCCGCGCTCGGGCAGCCGCCGATAGGTCCTCCAGAGGAAGTCGTGGTCGAGCTCCTCGGCCGAGGGCTGCTTGAAGCTGAAGACCTGGCAGCCCGCGGGGTTGACCCCGGTCAGCACGTTGCGGATCGTGCTGTCCTTGCCCGCGGCGTCCATGGCCTGGAACACGAGCAGGAGCGAGTAGCGGTCGTCGGCGTAGAGCTTGCGCTGGAGCTCTTCCAGGCGCTCGACGGCCTCGCCGAGCGCCTTCTTGCTCGCCTTCTTCGTGGGCTCGTCCGCCATGCGCGTGGGGGCCTGGGCGAGGTCGAAGCTGCCGTCGAAGGGGACGAGGTAGGGCGAGCCGAGGCTCTGGGGGTCGAACAGGGGCTTCATTCGAGGACCTCGCGGGTGATCGAGAGCTCGAGGTCGACCTCGAGCTCGAGGGTCGTCCCGTCGCCGGCGGGCGAGGGCGCCTTGCCGCGCAGCGACCCCGCGACGCGCACCGACTGGGCGGGGTCTCCCCCGTCGGCCGGGCGCTCGAGGGTGCAGCGCAGGTCGCAGGTGAACGGCTGCGTGGCGTGGAGCCCGTTGAACTCGCGCGCGCGCAGCGCGACCTCGACCTCGGAGCGCAGGAGCGGCGCCTGGCCCGGGCGGGGCGTCACCGAGCGCAAGGTCCCCTGGGCGCGGCTCTCCGGCTCGAGGCGCCCGAAGCCCAGGTCGAGGGCCGCGGCGACGTCGGCGGGGTCGCAGGTCCACGTCCCCCCCTCGGCCTGGGGCGCCTCGGGGAACAGCACCGCGGTGTGTTCGATCGCGGCGGAGCCGTCCCCGATCTCGGCCAGGAGCGCCTCCAGCTCCGGGGGGAGCTCTACGCCGTGCTCCGGCACCGCCTTCAGCCCGTCGTCCTTGCGGGTGAGCAGCACGCGCAGCCCCTCGACCGGGACCTCCCGGGGCTGGTCCCCGAGCAGGCGCAGCGCCTCGTAGCTACGCACCGCCCGCACCAGGTCGCCGCCCTCGGTGGCTTCGAGGACCTCGAGCACGTAGCGCTGCTCGAGCCCTTCCCGCGCCCCGTCGCGCTCCTCGACCTGGGTCCCCCGGCGCACGCGGACCTCCTGGCGCTGGTCCCGGCGCTCGGTGATCCGCACCTTGTCTCCCGCCCGGTAGCGGTAGATCGCGCGTAAGTCGTGTCCCGGCGGGGTTTCCTGGGCAACCGCGAGCCCGACGCCGAGGGCCAACCAGCAGATCGTGATCAGGCGCATGGGGTGCTCCGCAGTTCGCTGCAGGGCCACGTTCGGTGTTGCCTTCCTGTCGCGCAAGGGGGACCCTCTGTCTTTGAATGCCGGACGCCGCTGGCCGTCTCAGGCGAAACGAACCGGGGGTGACTCCCATGCACGTCCACCGCAGCGCGCCCGTGCGCTACGCGATCCTGATCGGAACCCTGCTCGGCGTCGTCGCCGCGAGCCTCACCACCGCCGGCTGCAACAGCAAGAGCGGGAGCCAGGTCCCCAACGGCAGCTACTCGGCCGACCTGGCGGTCATGAACAACGGCTCGACCAACCTCGGGGTCTACGTCGACGGCGATCGCCTCGGGACCGTCCCCCCCGGGGTCCTCAACAGCTTCAACGTGTTCGGCGGGACCCGCACCGTCCACCTGCAGGAGGACGCGGGGAACCTGATCTACTTCGGGACCTACACCTTCTTCAACGACCAGATCCTGCGGATCGACTACCAGCCTGGCCTCCACAACCTGGAGGTCGTGAACAACACCGGGGCCACGATCCACGTGCTGATCGACGGGCGTGAGATCGCGGACGTCCAGCCCCAGACCTCCTCGCGCCTGGTCGTCGCCCCCGGCATTCACGACGTCCACTTCCGCTCGCGGGGAAGCGCCTTCGCCGACTTCATCGGCACGATCAACTTCCCCTCGCCCAGCCTCGGCGGCGGTCAGGTCCTGACCTACGGACCCTGAGGGGGTTGTGCGGACTCGCTCCAGGAGCGAGGCTACAGCGCAATGAGTGACGGCTCGCAATCCGGACGTCGGCGCCCCCCTTCGCATGGACCGGGGAGGCGCCCGTCCCGTGGCGGCATGCGCCGCTCGGGCGTCCGCCGGGCGCCCACCGGCCGCCGCCCCCCGCCCCCGCGCCGCGCTCCCCCTCCCACCCCGCCTGCGCCGTCGCCGATCGACGCGCCCCCCAGCGACGACTCCTTGATCTTCGTGACCCACATGCCGGGGGCGTCGGTGCCCCCGCGGATCGCGGACGAGTTCGAGCACGACCCCACGCTGCAGAAGCTGCGCTCGGACCTGGCGGAGAAGGACAAGGACAAGGCCGAGCCCGGCGATCGCCAGGCCTACGAGCGCCGCGGGTCGTTGACCCAGCGCCTCGCCGAGGGCGCGACCCGGATCGGCGAAGCCGCGGGACGCGGGGCCCTCGAGCGCACCCTGGCGGCCTCCCGCCGCCAGAAGCACGGCGCGGGCAGCGGGATCAGCCAGATCTTCCAGCGCTCCCCCGCCCTCGATCGCACCACCGAGACCCTCGGCGTCGGCTCGCACCCCGCGCCGGCGAGCTTCGTGAGCGAGCTCCCGGGGGCCTTCGTGACCCCCTTCCGCGGGGCGAACCTGCCCAGCGTCCTCGGCTGCGCGGGCCTGCTGTGGATCTCGCTGGTGTTCCTCGAGCTCTCGGCGATCGGCTTCGCCGCCATGGCGATCGCCGCGATCCAGCTCACCGCGCTGCGCATGAAGTGCGTGCGCGACGAAGCCGCGGGCAAGGACGAGGTCCGCTGGCCGGAGTGGGGCGAGTGGTTCGCCGCGGTCGCCGCCTTCCCGGGCGTGCTCGTGCTCTTGCTCCCGGCCGTGGTCCTCGGGCTCCTGAGCGTCGACGGGGCCCTCGACGCCAAGCGCCCGACCTCGGTCCAGGGGCGGGTGAGCGCCATGCTGCACCCGGGCGACGCGGTGGCCAAGGACAACCCCGCCGCGGTCCTCGACGAGGAGGAGTCCGCGGCGATCGGTCGCCGCGTGCTCACGATCCTCGAGGCCGCGGTCGGCTCTCCGGACCCCGCCGCCCCGGTCCAGGCGCCGGCCGAGATGGCCCGTGACCTGCGCAAGGCGGCGTTGTTCCGCATGCTGAACCTCGTCCTGCCTCGCGAGGTCAACGGCGCCGGGATCGTGGCCAGGGTCCTGTTCCTGGGCTGGCTGGTCCTGTTCCCCATGGCCTTCCTGGCCGCCTCCAAGCTGCGCAGCGCCTACGCCGCGCTCCACGTCCCCTTCCTCCTGCGCTCGATCCTCTGCGCGCCGCTGAACTACGCGATCCTGGTCGCGCTGTTCCTCCTGGCCGACGTCGTCGTGTTCGTGGGCTTCACCGCGGGCATTGGCGCGCTCTACGGCTCCCTCCCCCCGCTCCCCGCCCACGCCCTGGGCGTGCTCCTCGTGTCCGTGGTGGTCGTGGCCACCCTCGTGGCCACCAGCAGCGCCCTCGGCCGCTTCTACCGCGCCAACGCCCTCGAGCTCGCCTGGGACTGACGCGCCGCGCCATTCGCGCTCCGGTGCCCCCTGCCCTGGAACGGCAAAATGTGCGCAAGGCGTACACTCCGTCTCCCGTCCGGTTCTGTGAGGCAGGAGACGAACCGAGGAGACGGGGACGTGAAGTTCTCAGGCAGGTTGGGGAACCTGCAGCTCCCCAGCCTGATCCGCGTCCTGAAGCGCCTGCGCTTCCAGGGCACGGTCCGGCTGCGGCGAGCCGACGAGCGGGAGCAAGCCCTGCTCGTGTTCGAGGGCGACCGGGTGCACTTCCCGTTGCCCGAGGTCGACCCGCACCGACGCAGCAAGCTGCGCCTGCGCGGCGAGAAGCTCCTGGAGCGGGTGTGCGCCTGGTCGCAGACGCGCTTCGACACCTTCCCGGAGCGCGTGCCGCCGCCGAGCGGCGGCTCGTTCTGGCTGAGCGGAGCGACCCTGGAGCGCCTGGAGGCGATCCCTGGGTCCCGCGGCGACCTGAGCTTCTCGGCGGAGCTCCCGGCGCCGCTGCTCCCGCTGCTGGGGCGCGCGCTGGGGCGGGCGCGGAGCACCGGAGTCCTGTTGGTGGACGACGGGCGTCGCGTGACGAGCGTCTTCTATCACGCAGGCACCCCGTTCCGCCGCACCAGCGCCCGCGAGCCGGGGCGAGAGCACGGGCAGGTGGTGGTGCGCTGGGCCGGCGGGCTCAGGGGCGAGCTGGTCGAGCACCCCGAGCGCTTCGCCCAGATCCGCGCTGGCTGGCCCGCGCGGGCGGCTTAAGCCCAGGCGGAACGCGGCGGCTCCTACGGGCGGTGGTCCCCGCGGATCAGGGCCTTGGCGATCGTCTGGAGCTGCATGTTGCTCGTGCCCTCGTAGATCTGCCCGATCTTCGCGTCGCGGTAGAACTTCTCGACGGGGTATTCCTTGGTGAACCCGTAGCCGCCGTAGAGGTTCACGGCCTCCGAGGCCACGAACTCCGCGGTGCGCGAGGCGTAGAGCTTGGCGTAGGCCGCCTCGGTCTGGAACGGCAGCCCGGCGTCACGCAGGCGCGCGGCGTTGTAGACGAACAGCCGCGACGCGTGGATCCGCGTGGCCATCTCCGCGAGCTGGAACTGGACGCCCTGGTTGTCGCGGATCGCCTTGCCGAACTGCTTGCGCTCCCCGGTGTAGTCGAGGGCGAGCTTGAACGCGCCGCTGGCCAGGCCGACCATCTGCGCCCCGATCCCGATCCGGCCCTCGTTGAGCGTCTCGATCGCGACCTTGTAGCCCTTGCCGATCTCGCCGAGGATCCGCGACTTCGGCACACGCACGCCCTCGAGCAGGATCTCGCAGGTGGAGGAGGCGCGGATCCCGAGCTTGTCCTCCTTCTTGCTCACCGAGAAGCCGTCCTGGTCCCGGTCGACGAGGAAGCAGGTGATCCCGCGGTGCCCGGCGGCCTTGTCGACCGTGGCGAACACGGCGAACACGCCGGCCTCCTGAGCGTTGGTGATCCACAGCTTGTGCCCGTCGAGCACGAAGTCGTCGCCGTCCTCCCGGGCCTCGCAGGCCAAGGCGAAGGCGTCGGAGCCCGACCCCGCCTCGCTCAGGCAGTAGGCGGCGACGGTGTTCTCGCACACCTGCGGGAGGATCTCGGCCTTGAGCGCGTCGCTGCCGTAGTTGAGCAGCATGTTCTCGAACAGCGTGGTCTGCACGTCGACCATGACGGCCACCGCGGGGTCGACGCGAGCCAGCTCCTCCACGGCGAGCACCGCCTGGAAGAACGTGCCCCCCTGGCCGCCGAACTCCTCGGGGACCTCGATCCCCATGAGGCCCATCTCGAAGCAGGCCTCGATCACCTCGGGGTTCATGGACTGCTGCTGGTCCATGGCCGCCGCCTGCGGCTGCAGCGTCGACTCGGCGAACTCGCGCACGGCGTCGCGGAACGCGGCCTCCTCTTCGCTCAGGATCGTGCAGGCGGTGGGGGTCAGCTCGCTCATGGGGTCTCCTCGGGCGCACATGTTCACCGGGGGGCCTGGTGCGTTCAAGGCCGGCGGCCCACACGCGAGCACGCGCCGCGAGGGCTCTCACGGCGCGTGCACGGGGCAGGACGACTCGCCCGGCAGGCGGGGCGCCTGGCGGCTCAGCCCTGGGTGATCTGGATCTTGCGCGGCTGCGCCTCGCGCACCTTGGGCACGCGGATCGTGAGCACGCCGTGCTCCAGCTTGGCCTCGGTGGCGTCGGGGTCGACGGAGTCGCGGAAGCTGAGGGTGCGGGCGAAGGTGCCGAAGCGGTGCTCGCTGAGCAGCGCCTGCTCGCCTTCGGCGAGGGCGGGGGCCTGCTTCTCGACCTCGAGCTTCAGCGTGTCCTGCGTCACGGTCAGCGAGATCCCCTCCGCGGTGACGCCGGGCACCTCGGCCGCGAGCACGTAGTGGGACTCGCTCTCGCGCACGTGCACCGGCAGGCTGCGGGTGCGCGGCTGCTGGCCGGACTCGAGGCCCTTGAACACGGTGTTGAAGAACTGATCGAAGCTGGTGGAGCCGGCGGGGAGCCGGCAAGAGACGGGGTAGGTCATGGCGCTCCTCGGGGAGTCGGGGGTTGACGAACGACCCACCCGAACGCATGACCCGTTCCAAACGTGCCTGGCTCGAAGACGCAAGGAGTTGGCGCGCGCTGGCCCGGCGGCGGCTGCCATCCTGACAGCGCCGCCCCCGGCGGCGACCGTCAGCGCGTGGTCTCGAAGCCTCGCGCCTTGACCTTGACCTTCTCGCCGTCCACGCCGAACACGGTCAGCTCGAACTTCTTGGCGTCCTTGGGGACGTCGGTGGCCATCACGTCGAACCCCAGGCGCACACCGAGGCCTCCCGGCACGGGGTGCCGGCTGAGGGGCCACCCCCGAGGGACGTTGCTGGCGTTGACCGAGTCCACGCTCCCGCCGCCGTTGTAGCGCAGCGGGTAGAGCCTCAGCCCCGGGAACAGGTCCTGGTCGCCGCGATCGCGCCGGTCGCGCTGCTCGGCGGACACGTGCTCGAAGGAGACGGCGCGCTGCGCGTTGCCGTCGACCTCGAACACGAACCCGTCGAGGGTGTAGCAGTTGTAGGGGAGGAACACGCGCGCCACCGCCGTGCCCGCCTCGACGTCGCGCTCGAGCCACTGCACCTCCACCGTGCGCTTGTGGATCGGGAGCACCACGCCGGGGAACAGTTCGGGCTGGAACACCCGCGCGGGGTTCACGTTCACGTCGCGCCCGCCGGCGCGGTAGAGGTTCAGGTGCAGGTGCACGGTGGAGGTGTAGCCCGTCTCACCGGCCTGGCCGATCAGGTCGCCCTGCGAGAGCTTCTGCCCGACCTTGACCGCGATCGAGGTCAGGTGCAGGTAGCCGCTCTTGACCGGACCCCAGGAGCGCGGCGCGCCGAAGGCGCTCCAGGGAATGTCGTGGGTCACCACGACCTTGCGCCCGGTCTCGGTCCGCTCTGGATTCGGCGGGTCGATCACGTCGCTGACCACCCCGTCGAAGATCGCGGTCACCGGGTGGTGCCCGTCGCTGTAGGCGGGGTCGTAGAAGGCGTAGAAGTCGAAGCCCTCGTGGTGGTCGTAGCGCCCGTCGCCCCACTTGAGTCGGGGCCCGAAGATTCCGCTGATCAGGCGGCTGCGGGTGCTGGGGCTGAAATCGGGGGTGCCGAACCCCGGGTTGGCGACGGGCCAGGCCGGGCGCGGGGGCTTCTTGGGACCTGCCCAGGCGCTCCCCAGGCACGCCAAGCTCAAGGCGAGGACGATCGTGCGCTTCATAGTCCCTCCGGGACGGGTCGGGAGTGTAACGCATTCGGTGCAAGCAAGAACCCAACTGTCGGGGGTTCGGCGATGGCTGATACCGAAGTGTGACGAACGCCCCGCAAGTTCTTTAAAAATGCGCCAGCTGACGGACTGGCGTTTGCAAATGGAGTGATCATGCGACGTTTTGCTGGGCTGTTGATCCTCCTCGCGCTCCCTCTGGGTGCCCAAGAGCTCCCGCGGGACTGGGTCCTCCTGGGACGACGGGCCAACGGGGAGCGCTATCAAGGAGCCCTGCGCCTGACCCCGCGCCCGGGTGGCTTCGCCTGGGCCCGCGCGGAGCTGGTCGACCAGGCCCCGCAATGGACCCAGGGTCGCGGAGAGCTGCGGGACGGACGGCTGTGGCTCGAGCCCAACGCGGGCGAGTCGGTCCGGCACCAGCTCGCCGGGATCCCGCTCGAGTCCGAGCCGCTCCACGCCCGCTACGCAGGCGTCAGCGGGAGCGCCCTCCAGGGCTACGTGCGCTACAAGCAGCGCCTCTCCTACGAGCGCCTGGTCCCGGTGCGGCCCGGCCACGAGAACCACGTGGACCTCTACGTGGACGGCGCCGGCTTCTTCGCGCAGCTGCGCTCGGACATCGCCCAGGCCCAGCACTCGATCAACGTGCAGAGCTTCATCTTCACCGACGACGCCACCGGGCGCTCGATCGAGGAGCTGCTCGTGGCCAAGGCCGAGCAGGGCGTGAAGGTGCGCGTGCTCGTCGACGGCGCGGGGAACCGCCTGGGGGACATGAAGCGCCGCTTCGAGCACTCGAAGGTCGAGCTGATCCTCCAGCACACGATCCTCCGGGGCGCGGGCAACACCCTCAAGGACTTCGGCCGCGGGATCGGCAACGCCTTCCGCCGCCTGTTCGGCGGCGGCAAGCCCAAGCCCCGCGAGCGCCGCGGGATCCTCAACCACGACCACCGCAAGATCACCGTGATCGACGGTCGCGCGGCCTACATCGGCGGCATGAACCTGGCCCACGAGTACGAGCACGTCTGGCACGACGTGCACTCGCGGGTCGTCGGCCCCGCCACCCGCGAGCTCGAGGCGCTGTTCTTCGACCGCTGGCGCGCCGCGGGCGGCCAGGGCGAGCCCTGCGCGGACCTGCGCCCGAGCGACATCCTCGAGGGCCGCGCCGGGCAGCTCGCGGTCGAGGTCGTGACCTCGCTCCCCGGGATCTCCCGCGCGATCAAGGAGCGCTACCTGCTCGAGATCAACCGCGCCCAGCGCGAGATCATGATCGAGATGGCCTACTTCCTCGACGACGACATCATAGACGCCCTGCAGGCCGCCGTGCGCCGCGGCGTCTACGTGGTCGTGATCATCCCCAACGACCGCGACCACGACGTGAAGCTCGTGCGCGACGCGTTCCGCTTCGTGCAGAACGACGTGGTCCGCTCCGGGATCGTGCTGCTCAAGTATCCCGGGCGCATGGTCCACGCCAAGGTCGCGACCTTCGACGGACAGGTCGCCACCCTCGGCAGCGCCAACCTCGACCCGATCGCCTTGCACTTCCTCGCCGAGGCGAACCTGTTCCTGCCGGAGCCGCGCTTCGCCGGCAAGCTCAACCGCGAGATCTTCCTGCCGGACATCCCGCGCTGCGATCGGGTGCAGGTGAAGAAGCTCGGCTTCTGGGAGAAGCTCAAGAGCGGGACCCTGCACGTGTTCCGCGGGTTCCTCTAGTTTAGGGGGTCTGTCCCAGACCCCCTCGCCCTGCTTTAGGGGGTCTGTCCCAGACCCCCTCGCCCTCGGGGCAAAGCCCCTCGGGCTCACCCCCAAGGGGCTCGCGCGCTGCGCGCGCTGCGCACTCGCGGCTTCGCCGCTCGCCGGGTGTTCCCCCGGCCCAGGGCTCAGACTCTCCCACAATGGGGCGCAATCGCCCGACCTCGGATTTTGGTGAATCCCGGCCCCACCGTGCGCGGTCTCTTCGAGACCGTAAGTCCCGGCGAGCGCTAGCAGGTTCCGGGATCTATACTGAAACCCGAGGTTTCGCGTGAGCAATCAGACCCGCAACGACCCGCTGATCGGGCGCACCCTGGCAGGGCAGTACCTGCTCCAGGATCGACTGGGTCAGGGTGGCATGGGAGCCGTCTACGCGGCGCTCGACACCAGCCTGCAGCGGAAGGTCGCGATCAAGGTCGTCCGCCCCGACCTGGGCAAGAACGAAGAGTTCGTCGCGCGCTTCAACCGCGAGGCCCGGCTCGCCGCGCGCCTGCGCCACGCGAACGCGGTCACGGTCTACGGCTTCGGCGAATCGGAGGGCATCCTCTACCTCGCCATGGAGATGGCCGACGGCCAGGAGCTGCGCGACGTGATCCGCGAGGCGGGGCAGCTCTCCGTCGCGCGGGCGAAGGCGATCCTGCTCCAGATCCTCGACGCGCTGAACGCCGCCCACTCGGTGGGGATCGTGCACCGCGACCTCAAGCCCCAGAACATCATCGTCGGTCCGCAAGACCTGGTGAAGCTCCTCGACTTCGGCGTGGCCAAGGACCCGAGCGAGGCGGCCCTGACCCAGCCCGGCCAGGTGATCGGCACGGTGGCCTACATGGCTCCCGAGCAGGTGGTCGCCGCGCCGGTGGACAACCGCACGGACCTTTACGCCGTCGGCTGCATGCTCTACCAAATGCTCACCGGCCGCCTGCCGTTCCTGGGCAACAGCGCCGTGGACATCATGGAGCTACACCGCTCCGCCCCCGTCCCCGATCCCCGGGAGCTGCGACCGGAGCTTGGGGTCCAGGTCAGCGAGGCGATCACCAAGGCCATGGCCAAGGAGCCGGCCGATCGCTACCAGACGGCGGCGGAGTTCGCGGCGGCGGTCAAGCTCCTGCCCGAGCCCGAGCCCGGGGCCCAGGCCACCGTGGTCCAACCCACGCGCCCCGCGGGGAACACCCCGGTCTCCGTGAGTTACAGCACCGGCGCCACCGGCGCGTTCTACGACGGGCTCGAGGGCCGGGAGCTCGGCGACTACGCGATCGAGGCCAAGCTCGGCGAGGGCGGCATGGGCGCGGTGTTCCGCGCCCGCGACAAGGTCCTGGGGCAGTTGTTCGCGCTCAAGGTCATGCACCCCGCGCTGGCGCAGAACGCCCAGGTGCGCGCGCGCTTCAAGCGCGAGGCGCGCGCGGCCCTCGAGTTCGTGCACCCGAACTCGATCCCCACCCGCGCCTGTCGCGAAGCCCCGGGCGGTCTGCTCTACATCGTGCTCGACTACTCGCCGGGCCGGAGCCTGCGCCAGATCCTGGTCGACAACGGCCGCCTGGACATCGAGCGCGCCCTGGGGATCGTGCGCCAGGCGCTGCTGTGCCTGAGCGAGGCCCACGCCAAGAACATCGTGCACCGCGACCTCAAGCCCGAGAACATGATGATCGAGGTCGACGAGAGCGGCGAAGACTTCGTGCGGGTGTGCGACTTCGGCCTGGCCAAGATCCTCGACACGCCGGCCGGCGAAGGCGAAGAGAGCCTCACCGGCGCCCAGGCGATCGGGACCCCGCACTACATGTCGCCCGAGCAGGCCGGCGGCGAGTCCATCGACCACCGCACGGACATCTACGCCCTGGGCGCCATGCTCTACGAGCTGCTCACGGGCTCGAAGATGTTCCAGGCTCAGAGCGCGCTGCAGATCCTGCGCGCCCAGATCACCCGCGTGCCGACCCCGGTCCGTGAGCGCTCCCCCGAGGCGGCGATCCCGCCCGAGGTCGAGGCGATCGTGACTCGCGCGATCTCCAAGGAGAAGGACGACCGCTTCCAGACCGCAGACGAGTTCATTCACGCCATCGACTCTCTGGGACTTCGACTCCCGGGCCGGCGCAACCGCACGACCTCCGGCCGCACCGGCATCGCGAGCCCGGCCGGCGCGCTGGAGACTCGGCAACCCCTCCGCGCGACGAGCACAGGCGTGAGCACGGGCGGGACCTCGACCGGCGCCGCGGTGCTCGTGCTCGGCGTGCTGATCGTGCTCTTGTTCGGCACCGGCGGACTGATCTACGTCGTCGCCCGCTCCAGCGAGGATCCCGTCGCCGACCTGCCGAATCCTGACGGGGGCGGGACGGTCACAGGTACCGGCACCGAGACCGAGACCGAGACCGGCACCGGGACCGAGACCGGCACCGGGACCGAGACCGGCACCGAGACTGAGACCGGCACCGAGACCGGCACCGGGACCGAGACTGGCACCGAGACTGGCACCGAGACCGAGACCGGCACCGAGACTGGCACCGAGACCGAGACCGGCACCGAGACCGGCACCGAGACCGGCACTGGCACCGAGACTGGCACCGAGACCGAGACTGGCACCGAGACCGAGACCGGCACCGAGACCGAGACCGGCACCGAGACTGGCAACGAGACCGGCAACGAAACCGAGACCGAGACCGAGACCGGCTCCGAGACTGGCAACGAGACCGGCAACGAAACCGAGACCGAGACCGAGACCGGCTCCGAGACTGGCAACGAGACCGGCAACGAAACCGAGACCGAGACCGAGACCGGCTCCGAGACTGGCAACGAAACCGGCAACGAGACCGGCACCGAAACCGAGACCGGCACCGAGACCGGCACCGAGACCGGCACCGACACCGAGACCGGAACCGACACCGAAGCGGTAGGAGGTCCGAACTGGCGGCCCGACTTCCGCTGGATCACCCCCGAGATCGACGCCAGCATGGCGGCCTCGGGGATCCGGCCTGGAACCTCGATCAGCGGCCGCGTCGTGACGTGGCGCGACTTCATTCAGTTCGCGCGCAAGGCGCTCGACGCCCGGTCGCTCAAGGGGAAGGTGAGGGAAGAAGTCCGCACGCTCCTGGAGAGCGAGAAGTTCATGAAGTATCAGATCGGCCAGGGGCCCACGTCCCCTGCGCTCCTGAGCTTCACCGTGGCAAGGGAGCTCGCCGCGGCCAACGGCGCGCGACTCCCCACGCCTCAGGAGCGAATCGCCTTCGAAGGCCTGGCGGAGCTAGGCCTACTGAACGACTTCGACGGTCTCCAGGAGAGCGCGTGCGAGTGGGTCGAGGTCGCCCGGGGCCTGCTGAAGACGTCCAAGGTCGTCACCCGCTTGGGCAGCCGTCCCAGCGCGGTCGACTCCCGCGGCCTCGACCGCGTCTACACCCGCCTCGTGCGCGACCCCGGCAAGTAGCCCGCCGCGCTTCATGAGCGATCGCCACGCCCTGGCCGCGGCCCTGCGCGGCCTGCTCCCACCGTCGGTGGCGGCGGAGGTCGCGCCGGTCGACCTCGAGCGCCTGAACCCGCCGTTCCCGCTCGAAGGCCAGGGCCTGGAGGGCGCCGTCGCCAAGCGCCGCGCGGAGTTCAGCGCCGGGCGCCGCGCGGCCCACGCGGCCCTGGCCGCCCTCGGGGTGCCGGCGGCGCCGCTGATCCCCAGCCCCAGGCGGGACCCGCTGTGGCCCGCCGGCGTGGTCGGCTCGATCGCCCACTCCGGCGCCTGGGCGCTCGCCGCCGCGGCCCGCGCGGGCAGCCCGGCGGGGGTGGGCCTCGACGTCGAGCCCGCCCAGCCCCTGAAGGAGCGCCTGGCGCGCATGATCCTGACCCCCGAGGAGCGCGCGCGCGCGCCTTGGAGCGCGGGCGGGCTGTGGCTGCGCCGGGCCTTCTGCGCCAAGGAGGCGGTCTACAAGGCGCAATATCCGCTCACCCAGCGCTTCCTCGAGTTCGAGCAGGTGACCCTCGAGCCCGCGGGCGACGACGCCTTCCTGGCCACCGTCCCCGGCTGGTCACGGCCGGTGGGCGGTCGCTGGGTCGAGGTCGCCGGCTACCTCCTGTGCGCGGTGTGCCTCGAGCACGGACCCGATCAGGCCGTCGACTAGCGGGCCGCCCAGGGCAGGACCGGCGGCAGGGGCGGATCGCCAGGCACCCCGCAGCCGGGGCAGGGGTCGCTGAGGGCGGCGCAGGCCGCGTGATACACCGTCAGGCACTCGCTGCAGGCGATCAAGGGCTGCCAGGTGTCCACCACCGCGTAGCACTCGGGGCAGGGCCGCCCAGGCTCCCGGGGCGCGTCGGGGCGCGGGCGCAGCAGGATCCTGCGGCGCACGCTCGGGGTGCGCCGCGCCGCGAGCCAGCGCCGCACCGCCTGCCACGACGCCTCGTCGTCCTCCCGGTCCTCCAACCGGTTGGGGCGCGTGAACAGCTGCTGCCAACGCTCGGACGAGGAGAGCATGCCCATGGCGCCACTGTGGCCTCCGGTCGCAGGACTTACCAGGCTGCGGCCCAAGCCCTGTCGGGGGCGGAGGGGATACTCCGGGGGATGGTTCGTCCCGCGCTGCTCGAAGGCCTCAACCCGGCCCAACGTGACGCCGTGCTCCACCAGCACGGCCCGCTCCTGATCCTGGCCGGCGCCGGCTCGGGCAAGACCCGGGTGATCACCCGGCGGATCGCCGCCCTGATCGACCGCGGGGTCGACCCCGAGGCGATCGTGGCGATCACCTTCACCAACAAGGCCGCGGGCGAAATGAGCGAGCGGATCGAGGACCTCCTCGACCGCGACTGCGCGCTCCCCCGGGTGCAGACCTTCCACGCCTTCGCGGTGCGGCTCCTGCGCCGCTTCGCGGAGCGCCTGGGCTTCCCCCGCGCGTTCTCGATCCTCGACCGCGACGACCACCTGGCCCTGATCCGCGAGGCGGCCCTCGCCGCCGGGATCGACGTCAAGCGCACGTCGGCCCCCGACCTGGCCCACGGGATCGGCCGCGCCAAGGAGATGCTCGACGACCGCGCCTACGCCGCGGCGGCGGACACCGACTTCAAGGTCGCCGTCGCCAAGACCCTCCCCCGCTACCGCGCGCTCCAGCGCCAACGCGGGGGCATGGACTTCGAGGACCTGGTGGCCGGCGCGGTGCAGCTGCTCGAGGAGCACCCGGACGTGCGCCGGACCGTGCTCTCCGAGATCGACTACGTGCTCGTCGACGAGTATCAGGACACGAACCACGCCCAGTACCGCCTGGCCCGGCTGCTGGCGGGGGAGGCGCAGAACCTCGCGGTGTGCGGCGACCCCGATCAGTCGATCTACGGCTGGCGCGGCGCCGACATGGGGAACATCCTGCGCTTCGAGGCCGACTTCCCCGGCGCCGCGGTCGTGCTCCTCGAGGAGAACTACCGCTCCACGGCCACGATCCTCAACGCCGCCAACGCCCTGATCGCCCACAACACCGAGCGCAAGGACAAGCAGCTCCGCGCCACCGCAGGCGAGGGCTCGCCGGTGTTCGTGCGCCGCTGCCTCGACGGCGAGCTCGAGGCGCGCTACGTCGTCGAGCGGATCGAGAAGCTGCTCGCGCAGGGCGTCCCCGCCCGGGAGATCGCGGTGATCGTGCGCACCGGGATCCTCGCGCGCGGCTACGAGGAGGCGCTGCTCAAGCGCAACATCCCCGCGACCACGTCGGGCGGGACCGCGTTCACCGACCGCAAGGAGGTCCGCGACGCCCTGTGCCTGGTGCGCCTGGCCCTGAACCCCGCGGACGACCTCGCCGCCATGCGCGCGCTGAAGCTGACCCGCGGGGTCGGCAAGCGCGCCCTCGAGCGCCTGACCGAGCACCAGCGCAGCCACGCGGGCTCGCTGGTCGACGCCTGCCGCGACGCGGCCCAGGTCGCAGGCCTGACACCGGCTCAGCGCCGCGAGCTCGAGGGCTTCAGCGGCTGGGTCGCGGGGCTGGGCGGCGCCGCGACCGCGGTCGAACACCTGGTCTCCGCCGCGATCGACAAGCACCCGGCGGGCGAGCCCGCCGAGCCCGGGGGCCCCGACCGCCAGGGCAGCCTGAACCTGCTCATGGACGCCGCCCGCGACCAGGACCGCCGCAAGGCGAAGCAGCCCTTCCACCAGCGGGCGCGTGAGTTCCTCGATCGCCTGGCCCTGCTCTCGGCCTCCGAGAAGGACGAGCACGGCAACGACCGCGTGCTCGTGACCACGGTCCACGCCGCCAAGGGCCTCGAGTTCGCCCACGTGTTCTGCGTGGCGGTGGAGGAGGGCACCTTCCCCCACGAGCGCGCGATCCAGGAGGGCGCCGAGGAGGAGGAGCGCCGCCTGGCCTACGTGGCGTTCACCCGCGCCCGCCGCCAGCTCACGATCACCTACGCCAGCAGCCGCCCGGCTCGTCTGCGCTCTCAGGAGCGCCGCCGGCCCAGCCGCTTCCTCTACGAGCTGCCCGCGGACTTGATCTGGGACCCCGTGCGCAGCGAGCCCCACGAGCTCCCGCCGCCGCCGGAGGCCGAGCCCGAGCCGACCCCGGCGCCCCCCGCCCCCAAGGCCGCTGGCGCCCCGGCCCGCCGGGCCAGCCCCCGGGTCCTGGGCCTGGGCGCGCCCAAGGCCGCGGCCAAGAAGAGCCTCTACGGGCGGCCCCTCGCCGGACGCAAATGACGCCCTGCTGGGCGTTGACCGCCCCCGGTGCCTCTCGCTACCATGCGCGGACTGGCGGCATAGCTCAGTCGGTTAGAGCGACGGCTTCATAAGCCGTAGGTCACTGGTTCAAGTCCAGTTGCCGCTATCGCGCCCGCAGCACCTCGCTGCGGGCGTCGCCGTTGGTTCGCGGCGCCCGGACCCCGACGGAGCCAGGCTCCGCACGCGCGGAGGGTCGCGCTGACCGAGGGCCCACCGTCGAGCGAGCGACGCGACGCCCGCGTCGTACGCGACGAGCGACGTGGTCGTCCGCAGGTGCGGAACCACACCGGCCGGTCGGAGGATCGGCGAAGCCGATCCCGCAGACCGGGGCGGATCCCGACGGGCCGCCCGGGCTGCGCGCGAGGGTCCGCTGAGCGAGGCGCTGTCGCTGACCTCGCGTCGCTGACCGAGCGCCAGCGGGGGGGCAGCCCGGAGCCCCACAACCTGCGTTGGAGCGGGTATCCTCCGCGCCAGCGCCCTCTGGAGCGCACGCGACCCCGACTCAAAGAACATTCGGTTTTTTCGAATCACAAATTCCTTCCATTCGCCTTTCGCGCACCGCAAGCGCCGCTACGGTGGGTCACATGACGAACAGTGTTTCGCCCTCCAGTCCTCCTCAGGAAGCTCCTCCGCGCCCCGCCCCCGACAAGGCCGCGGAGCTGGTCGCCTTGCTCCAGCTGGCCGCCCCGCGGGAGAGCCCGCCCCCCGAGACCGAGCAGCTCAAGGTCGCGGTGTGGTCCGCGGCCCGCGCCGTTCCCTGGGCTGAGCCCTGGCGCTGGTTCTCCGAAGCCGCGGAGCTCGTCGGCTTCCGGGGCGTCACCCTCGAGCGCACCTGGAGCGCGGTGCGCAGCGAGCTGCTGAGCGTGGGTCCCGTGATCCTGCGCGACGCTGCGGGCTGGCTCGTGCTGCGCGAGGACACCACCGGCGGGGTCGAAGTCACCCGCGCGTCCGACGGCCAACAGCGGACCCTGTCCCCCGACGCGGTGCTGCGCGAACTCGGCGGGGACCCGGAGCGCTCCCTGACCTGCGGCGTCCTGCACGCGCTGGCGCCCGCGGCCCCCGTGCTCGCGCCCCTGGAGCGCCCGAGCCCCACCGCCCGCCTGCGCTACCTGGTCGCGCCCGAGGCGCGCGACCTCAAGGCCCTCGTCGTGTTCGCCGTGATCGTGGGAGCCCTGAACCTCGCGATCCCCGTCACCGTGGAGGCGCTGGTCAACACCGTGGCCTTCGTGGGCCTGCTGCAGCCGATCGTGGTCCTGACCCTCGCGCTCGCGGCCTGCCTCGGCTTCGCCGCCGTGGTCCAGGCGCTCGAGGCGTTCACCGTGGAGCTGATCCAGCGTCGCACCTTCGCCCGGGTCGCGATGGACCTGGCCTGGCGCCTGCCGCGAGTGCGGCACGAGGGGCTCGACAACGCCCACGGTCCGGAGCTCGTCAACCGCTTCTTCGACGTGGCGACCCTGCAGAAGGTCGGCGCCAAGCTCTTGCTGGACGGCCTGGCGGTCGTGCTCTCGGCGGGGGTCGGGCTCCTGGTCCTCGCCTTCTACCACCCGCTGCTTCTGGCCTTCGACGTGTTCCTGCTCGCGGCGCTCTCCTTCGTGATCCTCGTGCTGGGCCGCGGCGGGCAGCGCACGGCGATCAAGGAGTCCAGCGCCAAGTATGCCGTCGCCGACTGGCTCCAGGAGTTGGTGCGGCACCCCCTGGCGTTCCAGCTGGCCGCGGGCCGCGAGGTCGCCCTCGACCACGCGGACACCCTGGCCACGACCTACCTCGAGCGGCGCGCGACCCACTACCGCGTGGTGCTGCGCCAGCTGCTCAGCGCCCTCGCGCTGCAGGTGGTGACGAGCGCGCTCCTGCTCGGGCTGGGGGGCTGGCTGGTCAAGGTCGGCCAGCTCAGCCTGGGTCAGCTCGTGGCCTCCTGGCTGATCGTGAGCATCGTGCTCGCCGCGGTGGCGAAGCTCGGCCGCCAGCTCGAGAGCGTCTACGACCTCCTCGCGGCGGTCGACAAGCTCGGCTACCTGTTCGACCTCCCCCTGGAGCTGGAGGCAGGAGAAGCGCTCCCGCCGCAGGAGGGCCCCGCGCGGGTGAGCCTGCTCCACGTCAGCCACGCCTGGCCCGGCGGCCGCTGTGTCCCGCGCGAGGTCAGCGCCGAGCTCGCCCCGGGCGAGCGGGTGGCGCTGCTCGGCCCGAGCGGCGCGGGCAAGTCGACGCTCCTGGAGCTGCTCCAGGGGCTGCGGCGCTGCACCGGCGGACGCATCGACCTCGACGGCGTCGACCTGCGCTCGCTGCGCACCGCCGGACTGCGCGCCCAGGTCGCCCTGGCCCGCAGCGGCGAGGTCGTCTCGGGCACCGTGGCCCAGAACCTGCGCCTGGGCGACCCGAGCCTGGACCTCGACCGCCTGCGCCAGGCCCTCGAGGGCGTCGGCCTGTGGGACGCGATCCAACGCCTGCCCGCCGGGCTCGAGACGCCGCTGGCGAGCTTCGGGCGCCCGCTCTCCTCGCGCCAGGCGGACCTCCTGGTCCTGGCTCGGGTGCTGCTGACCCGCCCCCGGCTCGTACTCCTGGACGGGATCCTCGACGGCCTCGCGCTCGAGGCCGCGGGCAAGGTGCTCGAGCACCTGCAGCACGCCGTCCCCTGCACCGTCGTGGTCGCCACCCAGCGCCCCGACGTCGCCGACCTCTGCCAACGCGTCCTGAACCTCGACGTCGAGGGCCGCCTCGTCGCCCAAGGAGCCAGCTCATGACCGAGTCCACCCTCGGCCGCGCGGACGTCTCCCGCGCCAGCGCGCTGCGCGCCGCGCAGACCCCGGCCTGGTTCTGGCGCCTGGCGCAGATCCTGGGGCTGGGCCTGCTCCTGCTGCCGCCGGCCTTCATGCTCCTCCCCTGGCGGCAGAACGTGCGCGGCGACGGACGGGTCGTGGCCTACGCGCCCCTCGAGCGCCAGCAGGCGGTGGAGGCGCCGATCGACGGCCGCGTGACCGAGTGGTGGGTCGTGGAGGGCAGCCAGGTCACCGCGGGCCAGCTCCTGTTCGAGATCAGCGACAACGACCCCAACCTGCTGACCCGGCTCAGCGAGCAGCGCTCCGCCTACGAGGCCAAGCTCGCGGCGGCGGACGCGAAGCTCGCCGCCTACGCCGAGAAGATCACCGCCAAGGAGCAAGGGCTGGAGCTCGAGCTCGAGGTCGCGCAGCAGAAGATCCTGATGGCTGGACAGCGGGTCACCGCCGCCGAGCGCGCGGTCGACGCCGCGGAGATCGCGGCGCAGACCGCCGAGCTGAACTACGAGCGCCGCTCCCAGCTCAAGGCGAGCGGGCTCGTCTCCGAGCGCGAGTTCGAGCTGGCGCGGCTGGAGCTGCGCGAGGCCGAGCTGCAGCTCGCCCGGGAGCAGGCGAGCCTCGAGGCCGCCCGCAGCGACCGCGCCGCCCTCGAAGCGGCCCGCGGCTCCAAGGCCGCGGAATACACCGCGGACATTCGCTCCGCGCGCGCGCAGCGCGAGGAGGCGGCTTCCGAGGCGGCCAGCGCGCGCTCGGTCCTCGCCGAGATCGACGTCAAGATCGCGCGCCAGGCCAACCAGCGCGTCACGGCGCCGGTCTCCGGCACCGTGCTGCGCCTGAACGCCAACCGCGGCGGCGAAATGGTCAAGGCCGGCGATCCGGTCGCCGTGCTCGTGCCCGACACCACCTCCCTCGCCGTCGAGCTCTGGGTCGACGGCAACGACATGCCGCTGATCGCCGCCGGGCGCCCGGTGCGCCTGCAGTTCGAGGGCTGGCCGGCGGTGCAGTTCGCCGGCTGGCCGAGCGTGGCCGTCGGCACCTTCGGCGGGGTCGTCCAGTTCGTCGACGCCAGCGACGACGGCAGCGGCCGCTTCCGGCTGGTGGTGACCCCCGACGACCCGGGCTCGTGGCCGACCGGCGCCTACCTGCGCCAGGGCGTGCGCACCCGCGGCTGGGTCCTGCTGGAGGAGGTCTCCCTCGGCTTCGAGTTCTGGCGCCAGATCAACGGGTTCCCTCCGGTGGTCGCGCCTTCCGAGCCCAAGCAGAAGGCCAAGATCAAGGTGGGCAAGTGAGCCGGCGCGCAGCGCTGTGGGGGCTCCTGGCCGCCAACGCCGTCGCGCTGGGCTGCGCGGCGCCGCCGCGGGACGGCGTGTGGCTGCTCCCCGCGGCCGGCCCCGACGACGTGCCCCCCCCGACGCCCTTGGCCCTCGAGCCCACGGCCCTGGGCGTCCCCGCCGCACAGGCCCCGCTCCCCTGGGGCCCCGGCCAACCGCTCCAGCTCGAGCACGTCCTGGAAGCCGTCGAGACGAGCTACCCGCTCCTGACCGTCGCCGAGTGGAAGCGCGCGGTGGCCCAAGCGCAGGAGCTGCAGGCCCTGGGCGCCTTCGACCTCGAGCTGAGCGGCAAGGCCCAGTGGAACGTCGAGGGCTTCTACGAGAACCACACCGCCGGGGTCGGCCTGGAGCAGGCCACGGGCCTCTACGGGCTGCGCCTGCGCGGCGGCTATCGCGTGGGCGCCGGCGACTTCGACCTGACCTGGGACGGAAAGCGCCGGATCAACCACGGCGGCGAGTTCAGCGCAGGCGCGTCGCTGCCCCTGCTGCGCGGGGGCGCGATCGACCCCGCTCGACGCGACCTGCGCGTGGCCGAGGTCGCGCGCGAGGTCGCCGCCGCGAGCCTGGCCGAGCGGCGCTTGACCTACGCCCAGCTCGCCGCGGCGGTCTACTTCGAGTGGGTCGCGGCGGGCCGCCGTCGGCGGATCGCGCGCGCGCTGCGCCAGCTCGCGGACGACCGCCAGCGCGGGCTCGCCGAAGGCTTCGCGCGGGGCGCGATCGCCGAGATCGAGGTCCTGGACAACCAGCGGCTGGTGGCCGAGCGCGAGGCCCTCGAGGTCAAGGCCCGCCGCGAGCTGGAGAAGGCCAGCCTCGCCCTGAGCCTGTTCCTCCGCGACCCGGGTGGGCGACCCCTGCTCCCCGACGCCAGCGCGCTCCCAGGCGGGCTGCCCCCGGGCCCGGCGCCGACGGCGGCGCTCCTGGAGGAGGACGTGGAGCGCGCGCTGCGCGCGCGCCCGGACGTGCAGGTCGCCGAGCACCTCCTGGCCCAGGCGCAGGTGGTGCTGGACGAGGCCGAGAACCAGCTGCTGCCGACCCTCGACCTGACCGTGCTCGCGTCCCAGGACCTCGATCGCCGTCGCCCCTCGCCGACCAAGGGAGAGTTCGAGCTGGTCGCGGGCCTCGAGTTCGGCTTCCCCCTGCAGAACCGCAAGGCGCGGGGCAAGCGCGCCGAAGCCGAGGCCAAGCTCGAGGTCCTGCGCACCGAGCTGCGCTTCCTGCGCGACCAGGTCACGGTCGAGGTGCGCGACGCGTTCTCCGCGCTCCAGGCCGCCCACGAGCGCGAGGCCCGCGTGCGCGTCGCCGCCGAGCTCGCCGAGCGCGTGTCCCAGGCCGAGCGGGACCGCTTCGAGCTGGGCGACTCCACCGTGCTCCGGCTGAACCTGCGCGAGGCCGCCGCGGCCCAGGCCGAGCTCAAGCGGGTCGAGGCCCTGCGCGACTACTGGATCGCGGTGGGTGCTTACGCCACGGCGCTGGGTGCCACACCTCGGGGCCCCGGGTTGCTGCCATGAGCCGCGTTTTCGCACCCTGCCCGCGCCGGGCGTCCGTATCCTCGACGGGGGAGGGTCCATGAGCGCCGACGACGAACCGACTCAGGACTCCCTCGCGCAGTGGAACGCCTGGCTCGCCGCCGGCGACGACACGTCGACCGGGTCCCTCGAGGCGTTCGCCGCCGCGGCGGAGGCCTTCGACGGGCGCGAGACCGGCCTCGTCGACTTCGAGGTCGAGAGCGACCCGCGCTTCGACGCCGAGCCCGTGCTGCTCGAGCCCGGCGCGCGCTTCGCCGCGTTCGAGATCCGCGCCTGCCTGGGCAGCGGCGGCATGGCCACCGTCTACCGCGCCTGGGACACCGAGCACGAGGAGGAGGTCGCGCTCAAGCTCCTGCACCGCGGGCTGGTCGAGGACCCGCGACACCTGCAGCGCTTCCGCCGCGAGGCGCGGGTCGCCTCGCGCCTGAACCATCCCCAGATCGTGTGCACCAAGGCCTACGGCGAGGTCTCGGGGGCGGCCTACATCAGCATGCCCGTGGTCGAGGGCCCGACCCTCGAGGAGTACGTCGAGGCCCAGGGCCCGCTCCCGCCGCAGGAGGCCGCGCGGACGATGATCCAGATCGCGCGCGCGCTGCAGGCAGCCCACGACCAGGGCGTCGTGCACCGCGACCTCAAGCCCAGCAACGTCGTGCTGCACCCCACCCGCGGCCCCCTGATCCTGGACTTCGGCCTGGCCAAGCACCTCACCCGCGACCCGCGCCTGACCGAGACCGGCGAGATCCTGGGAACGCCGACCTACCTCGCCCCGGAGCAGGTCTCCCCGCCAGGGAAGCCCCTGGACCACCGGATCGACGTCTACGGCCTGGGCGGCATGCTGTTCTTCCTGGTCAGCGGCCAGCCCCCGCGCCCCGGGGAGTCGGCGATCAAGGTCCTGCGCGACCTCTTGCACCGGGACGCGCCGCGGCTCCAGGACGTGCTCCCCCAGGCGCCGGCGGCCCTCGACCGGGTGTGCGCCAAGGCCCTCGCCCGCGACCCCGCCGATCGCTACGCCAGCGCCGACCTCCTGGCCGACGACCTCGAGCGCTTCCTCGGGGCAGGGCGGGTCTCTGCCCGACTCCCGGGACCGCTGACGCGGGCCTGGCGCTCCGTACGCGGCCACCCCTACCTCAGCGCCACGGTCGTGTGCGCCGCCCTCGCCGGCGCCGCCGCGCTCCAGACCGTGAGCACCCTCGCCGCCCGCGTCGACCGCCACGAGCGCTCGGCCGTCGGCCTGCGGCTCCTGGAGGAGGCCGAGGCCTTCGCCGCCCGCGGCGACTACCCCCAGGCCGACCGCACCTTCCTCCAGGCCATGCTCTCGACCAAGGAGGCCTTCCACGAGTCGCCCCAGGACCCGATCCTGCGCACCGCGCTGGCCCGGGTCGAGCGGGCGCGGGTCGCCTACGCCGAGCGCCGCGGCGAGTGGTCGCTGGCGGAGGCGCTGCGCCACGACCTGAAGTCCCTGGACGCCGACCCGGAGCTGCTCCCGAGGTCCGACGCCCCCTGCGTGCTGACCGTCGCTGGCCTGGAGGCCCCGCACTGGGTCGAGCTCTTCTCGGTCGACGGCGGGGAGCCCCGCCCCGTCGGCAAGGTCCACGCCGACAGCCCCGAGATCTCCCTGCGCGCGGGGAGCTACTGGGCCACCGAGCGCGACGCCCACGGGGTCCCGGTGCGCGCGTTCCTGGTGGTGGCCGACCCGAACCACCGCCACGTGGTCCAGCTCGATCGCGTCGCGTCCCCGCCCCCCGGGGTCTACCGCCTGCCCGCCGGCGCCGTGCTCGGCGGGCAGGCCCAGCGAGGCACCCATGCGGATTGAGTGCAAAGTGCATGGCTTCGCGACCGGCCGCGAGCTGCGACAGCGCTGCGACCGCAGCCTGCGCCTGGCCCTCGGGCGCCTGCAGACCGCGATCGAGCGGGTGTCGGTGACCCTCGAGGACGCCCCAGACGCCCGGGACGCGCACTGCCGGGTGCGGGCGCGGCTGTGCGTGGGGGGCGACCCCGTGCTCGGCGAGGCCCGGGACCCGGACCCCCTGACCGCGGTCGACAGGGCCGCCGACCGCGTGCGCCGAGGGATCCGCCGCCGCCTGGAGCTCAGCCGCGAGCCGCGCTGGGACTAGTGGCCCGTCAGGGCTGATTCCAGCGGCGTTCGCTTGCCCTCGTCGCCCCTGGCGTCGTTGCTCGTCGGTCACAATGGCCCGCATTGCTCGCTCCTCGCGCCTAGCCAGGAACGACGATTGCGGCGCGATCACCGCTGAAATCAACCCTGACGGACCACTAGGTCCGGTGCGGAGGGCTCACGCCGTCCGCATCGTGAGCGACGAGCAACGTAGTCGTCAGGAGTTGCGCAGCAACTCCCGACGATCGAGGGGGTCGGCGCAGCCGACCCCCCGAAGACCGGGGCGGAGTTCAACGGGCTGCTGGGTCCGGTGCGGCGGGCTCACGCCGGCCTCACCCACAGCGCTCGCGTTCCTGGCCCATTCCGGCGGTCCGACGCTCGCCCCTCCCAAGGCCCGGGGCACGATCGGCTCCGGCCTCGGGCGCGGGCGCTGCAGGTAGACTCCCCCCCATGACCGCCCTGCCCTCGGCGCCGGGCCGCCCACTGGCGCGGCGTCTGCGCCGCGACCTCCTGCTCGTGGCCCTCGCGACGCTCCTCGGCGGCGCGCTCCGGCTGTGGGGGCTCGACCTCGCGCCTCCGGGGCTCCACCCCGACGAGGCCGCCAACGCCTTCGAGGCCTCCTGCCTGCGCGGCCTGGGCGCCGCGAGCGACGGGCGCGCCTGGCCCCTGACCTTCTGCATGCACGGGCGGTTCTGGGTCGAGGGGACCTACGTGTGGCTGGTGGCCCTGGCCCAGGGCTTGCCGCTGTCCCTCGCGGTCCAGACCCGGCTCCCCGCCGCGTTGGCCGGGACCGCGCTGATCCCCCTCGCCGCGCTCCTCGCGCGCCGGCTGGTCGCGCCTCGGGCGGGCTGGATCGCCGCAGCGCTGCTCGCCGTCGAGCCCCTGGCCGTGCACTACAGCCGAGTCGGGCTGCGCGCGAGCCTCACGCCGCCCCTGGTCGCCGGCGCCCTGGTCCTGCTCCTCGCCCCCCCGCGCGCCCCCGCGCGCGACGCCGCTCGCGGCGCGCTGGCGGGCGCCCTGGCCAGCCTCGCGCTCTGGACCTACACCCCCATGCGCGCCTGGGTCCCGCTCCTGCTCGCCGCCTGGGTCCTGGCCTACCGCCCGCGCGCGCGCCGCGCCCCCTGGGCCCCGGCCCTGGCCCTGGGCCTGGTCACGCTGGCCTTCCTCGCCGCGCTGCCGTGGACCCTCGCCGGCGACGGCAGCGCGCGCCTGAGCGAGGTCTCGTTGACCCACCAGGACGGCGGCCCCCTCGCGCTGGGCGCGCGCTTCCTCCGCGGCTACGCCCTCGCCTTCGCCCCGCGCGCGCTGCTCAGCGGCAGCTCGGGGGCGCGGGTTCTGGGCCGAGGGGTGACCCCGCTGCTGTGGACCAGCGCGCCCTTGATCCTCCTCGGCCTCGCGCGCCTCGCGCGGCGCCTCCCGACCCCGCGCGCGCTTCCTCTTGCTGTGGCTCGCGCTCTACCCTGCCCGGCGCGCTGACCGTCGACGCCCCCAACCCCCTGCGCACCCTGGGGGTGCTCCACTATGGGCGCTCCTCGGCGCGCTGGGCGGCGCGCGCTCCTGGGCTGGGCTCGCGTCCGCGGCGGCGCCACCCCGCGCCTCGCGGGCCTCGGCCTGGCGCTCGCGCTGGGGCTCAACGCGGTGTGGACGAGCCACGCCTACCGGGTGCGCTTCCCCGCCCGCGAGCGCGCGGCCTGGTTCGCCGCGGAGAACGAAACCCTGACCGCCCTCGTCCGCGCAGCAGACGACCGGGGAGCCGAGGTGGAGCTGACCTGCTCCTGGGTCACGGCGGCGCTGGCTCAGGCCCGCGCGCGTCACCTGGGCCCCCAGGTCGAGCACGGCGACCCCGCCCGAGTGCGCTTCGGCGCGGGGCCCCGGCGTTGGCGCGCCGAGCTCGACGACCGCGCGCTCGTGGCCTGGGAGGACGGGCGCGAGGTGTTCTTCGCGCCCGTCCGCCGCGCTCAGTAGAGGTAGAACTCGAACTCGGCGGAGAGGGTCTCCCGACCTCCCGCGGGGAGCTCGAGCTCCCAGGTGCGGTCGGAGTGGTTGTTGACCGTGCCGTAGCCCGAGTCGGCCCAGTCCTCGGGCCGGTAGTCGTTGAGCCGCGTGCTGCCCTCTCCGCTGGCCTGGGTGATCTTCCCGCCCAGGCTCAGCCGCACGCGCCAGGGTCGCCGGGTGCTCGCTGTAGCTCGTGAGCTCGATCGTCCCCCGCTTGTGGATCCGCCCGTAGCTGTGCCCGGACCAGGTGAGCGCGTTGGGCTCGCGGTCCAGCTCCTCCTCCTGGTAGCGCGCGCGCAGGTCGACCGCGACGGTGATCGGGAGCAAGGTGCAGCCCCCGACGGAGGTGTAGGTCAAGAGCTCCTGGCCGAGGGGCACGCCGCCCCGGGTGACCAGCGCGGCCCCGGTCGTCCACGGAACCCGCGAGTGGTTCTCGAGCTCGATCTGGTGCCACACCTCGCTCTTGGCCAGCTGCAGCGGCGAGGCGTCCCGGCCGCTCACCGACCAGCCCCCCGAGCGCGCGTTGCGCGCGACCTGCACGTCCAGGGTGTAGACGTGGCGGTAGCCACGTCCTGATCCCAGAGCGGGACGCTGGCCCGCGCGCCGCGCGCCAGGCTGAAGGCGCCGACGCGGTACACGAACAGGTCCTGCTGCCCGTCGGCCCCGGCCAGCTCCGGCGCCAGCTCTGCGCCGCCGCCGTGGCCGACCTGCTCGCCTGCGCGCGCGGTGTACATCGCGTTACTGAAGGTCTGACTCTGCAGCCCCGGCGCCGCCTGCTGCAGCAGCCCGCGCAGCAGCCCTCGAGCACCAGGGGCGAGACCGCGCCCTTGAAGCGGAAGTTGGGCACCCCGACGACGAGCTCGGCTGCACGTCCTCGAGGTCCTCGAGCTCGTTGAGCACCTCGCCCTGGAGCGAGACCCGCGCCCGGTCGTCCTCGGCCAGGTCCACGCGGTAGGTCGGGATCCAGCGCAGGCCTTCGCTGAAGTAGATCAGGCGCAGCTCGAAGGCCTCCCCGCGCGCTCGGGGCCGCAGGCGAAGCTCAGGCGCTTGCGCTTGCTCGTGACCACCCGCCGGCGCTCGATCGTGGTCACCAGCTCGGGCCCGCTGAGGGACACGACCTGCGCGGCCGGGAGCGCGATCCGCCCCAGGTTCCCCCGGTCCACGACCACCAGCGGGCTGCCCGCCGACGCGACGCGCAGCTCCTCGGGGCGTCCCCGGGGACGCCGGAGCTTCCAAGAGCTCCACGATCCGCCCCTCGAGGGCTCGGCCTCGGTCCGGATCAGGGTCAGGGGTCTTGCCCACGTTGGCCCGCAGCAGCTCGACCACGCTCAGGCAGGGCGTCGTCGCCTGCAGCTCCTCGCGCCGCGCGTGCCAGCCGGCGCGCATGCCCAGGGTCGTGCCGTCGCTGGCGCTGGCCCAGAAGCAGCCGAGCACCGCCGAGTCCGGGACCTCCTCGGTGAACAGGGTCCCGTCGGGAGCCACCACGCCGCGGGCGGTCTTGACCACCAGCCCGTGGCCGTCCTTGAACACGACCACGCGCTCGGTGTCGAGGGTCAGCGCGCCCGGCTCCGCGGCGGCGGCGGCGGTCAGCGCGGCGACGGCGCCGAGCCAGATCCAGTTCGAACGGTCCATGGGCTCCTCCAGGGGATCTCGGGTTCGCCTCCAAGGGTCGCCCAGCCCCCGCTCCGAGCCCAGCCACGGCCCTGCACCTTCCCCCCTGGGAGGTTTGCAATTCCTTTGCAGCGCCGAGCGCCAGCCGCCAGACCCCAGGGTAGACTCGGCGCCCGCTGGAGGGCCCGTTCATGGTCCACGTCGTCTTCGTCGCCCCCTACTACGGCGGCACGATCCTCAAGTGCCTGGCCGAGATCGCCTCCCTCGAGGACGTGAAGCTCGGCGTGATCTCGCAGCAACCGCAAGAGCACCTGCCTCCGGGCCTGCGCGACAAGATCGCCGGGCACTTCCGCGTGCCGAACACCCTCGACGTGGGCCAGCTCGTGGTGGCGGCGCGCGGGTTCCAGCGCGAGTGGGGCCGGGTCGACCGGCTCATGTGCTACCTGGAGCAGCTCCAGCTCCCCCTGGCCGAGGCCCGCGAGACCCTGGGGATCCCGGGCATGCACTCCGAGGCCGCGCGCAACTTCCGCGACAAGAACTGCATGAAGGCGGTCCTCGCCCAGGCGGGGCTCCCCGTCGCGCGCCAGGCGCGGATCAAGGGGCTCAAGGACGCCGAGCGCTTCGTGGAGCAGGTCGGGTTCCCGATCATCCTCAAGCCCCTGGACGGCCTGGGCACCAAGGACACCTTCCGCGCCGGCGACCACGCCGAGCTCTACTCCGCGCTCAACCAGCTCCTGCCCACCCCCTCGCGCCCGGCGCAGGCCGAGGAGTTCGTGCGCGGCTCGGAGCACACCTTCGAGACCGTGAGCATTCGCGGCAAGCCGGTGTGGTCGAGCTCGACCTACTACCTCCCGGGGCCGCTCGAGGTGGTGGAGAGCCCCTGGATCCAATACTGCGTGCTCCTGCCCAAGGAGCAATACGGCCCGCACTCCGAGCCCTTCGTCGAGATCAACGCCCGCTCCCTCTCGGCCCTCGGCATGCACACCGGGCTCTCCCACATGGAGTGGTTCCTGACCCCCAGCGGCAAGCGCGTGATCTCCGAGGTCGCCGCCCGCCCGCCCGGGGTGAACATCATGGCGATCAACAGCCTGGCCCACGAGACCGACATGTGGACCCTGTGGGCCCGGCTCATGGTCCACGAGACCTTCGAGATCGGCCCCCGCAAGTGGGCCGCGGGCTCCGCGTTCCTGCGCGGCTCGGGCCCGGGCCGCACCGTGGCCAAGGTCGAGGGCCTGGAGGAGGTCCTGCGCGACCTGGGCGACGTGGTCGTCGAGCACCGCCTGCCCCGCCCGGGCATGCCCCGTTCCTCGCACTACGAGGGCGAGGGCTGGGTCCTGGTCAAGCACCCCGAGACCAAGGGCGCGGCCGAGGCCCTGCGCCAGATCGTGGCGCGCACGCGCATCCACTACGCCTAAAGGGCAGGGCACGACTCCGCGACGTGGCCCGCACGGTGGCAGCGGTTCACGAACTGAATCGGTCGCGACGTCGCGAACTCCTGCCTTCCAGGTGCTCCTTCAAGGGCTCCGCCTCGTGCGCAGCCGCTCTCGGGTCCCGAGCCCCGTGGGGGAGCGCCGACGCGCGCGCGGCGCGGTGACGCTCCACCCCAAGGCGCGTCGGGCTCAGTCCACCTCGTACGCGCGGCGCACGACCCGGCACCAGTCGCCCTCCCACACCCCGACGCTCAGCTGCTGGACCCGGGCCAGGTGCGCCAGCCCCTGCTCGCGGGTCAGCACCCCCGCCGCCGCCGGGTCGGTGGCCAGGTCCGCGAGGGCGAGGTGCACCGAGGCTGGGCGCTCGGAGGGCGAGGGCACCGCCAGCGCGCGGGTCCAGAGCTCGACCGCGCGCTCCAGGTCGTAGGGCACGAGCAGCCCGGGCGCGCCCTTGCGCGCGCTCCACCCCAGGAACTCCAAGGCGCGGAACTGGCCCGCGCGCGCGGCGCGCTCGGCGAGCCCGCGCCGGAGCGCGGCCAGGCGACAGGGCTCGAGGTCCACGAACTCCAGCGCCCGCGGGTCCTCGCCGTTGAGCCAGTTGGCCATGTCGACGTAGCTCTCGGGCTCGGCCCCGACCTCGAGGGTCGCGGCGTAGCCCGACCAGGCGAAGGCCTGCTCCAGGTCTCCGTCCTCCCGGGCCGTCTGCGCGACGTAGCGAGCGGCGTAGCCGTAGCTCCGCGCCGCGCTGGTCTCGCCCTCGGCGTGGTGGCTCGGAGGCCGCGGCTCGGGGAGCGCGTCGAGGAACGCCTGGACCACGCGCTCCGAGAGCACCAGCCAGTCGCGCTCCAGCGCCAGCGGGTCCACGGCCGTGGGGTAGGCCTCCTGCGCCGCGCGCAGCGCCAGCTCCAGCTCGGCCGGGAACCCGTCGGGGTCGGCGGCGCACAGCGCCACCAGCCGCACGCGCGCGCGCTGCCGCGGGTCGGGCCCCGGGTCCTCCGCGACCGGCTGCAAGCGCAGGGCGCGCGTGTAGCGCTCGACCGCGGGCGCGGTCTCCGACTCCGCGTCCCCCAGCGCCACCTCGCAGCGCGGGCTGCCCTCCCGAGCGCCGCGCTCGAGGCACAGCCGCCGCGCCCCGGGGAGCTCGGCCTCGAGCGCCGCCGGCAGGTCCTGCGCCAGCCGCCAGCAGGCGTGGGCGTCGCCCTCCGACGCCACGCTCCACAGGTCCCGCAGCACCGACGCCGCGCCGTCCGCCTGGAGGGCCGCCCCCAGCCGAGCCCAGGTCGCAGGAGGCAGCGGCTCGACGGGCGCAGCGGCGGGCGCCTCCCGCCCCTCGTCCCGCGGGATCAGGAGCCCGAGCCCCGCCACCAGCGCCAGCGCCCCGACGACGCCCAGGGCCACCGCGCCCCTCCCCCGCCGGGGGACGAGGGGCTCCACGTCCAGGGCCTCCGCGAACGCCCGGGCCGAGGGGTAGCGCCGCGCGGGGTCCCGCTGCAGCGCGCGCAGGCACACCGCCTCGAGCCCCGGGTCCACCTCCGGGGCGACGCTCGACGGCGGCGCCGGATCCCGGGTGCACACCTCGGTCATGAGCTGCAGCGCGCTGGCGCCGGTGAACGGAGGCTGCCCGGTGAGCATGGCGTAGAGCACCGCGCCCAGGCCGTAGACGTCGGTGCGCTCGTCGGGCGGCGTGCTCAGCGCCTGCTCGGGGGCCATGAACGCCGGGGTCCCGACGACGGCGCCGGTCTGGGTCAGGGAGCTCCCGCCCGCGCGCCGGACCAGCCCGAAGTCCCCGAGCAGCGCGCGGCCGTCGTCGGCGAAGAGCACGTTCTGCGGCTTGAGGTCGCGGTGCAGGAACCCGTGGGCGTGCACGTAGGCCAGGCCCGTCGCCAGCTCTCGCGCGATCCGCCGCGCCTCCTCCGTGGAGAGCGGCCCCGCCTTGAGCCGCGCGGCCAGGTCCCCCCGGGCGAGGTCCAGGATCAGGATCGGCTGCTCGGGCCCGCCCTCGACCCCGTGGATCCGCAGCAGGTGCGGGTGCCCGTCGAGTCGCGCCAGGGCCTCCGCCTCCCGCGCGAAGCGCACGCGATCCTCGACCCCCGCCTCCGGCGCGAGGAGCTTCAGCGCGCGCTCCCCCCCGGTCTCCAGGTGCAGGGCCCGCCACACCTGCCCGCCGGCGCCCGCGCCCAGCGACTCGAGCAAGCGGTGCCCGGCGAGCACCGCCCCGACCCTCCACCCCCCCGCACCGTCCGCGTCGCGCTGCACGCCGGTACTTTACGCAGCCCTGTTCCTTCACGCCCGCCGACCACGGGACTTCTCCGGGCGAGCTGCGTATCCTCGAGGTGTGCTGGACGACGCCTCCCACGACCGCGCCCTGGCGCAGCGCCTGCTCGCGAGCGGGCGCCTGCCCGCCGAGCAGCTCCGGGCGTTCGAGGCCCTCGGCGGCCCGCGCCCGGCCCTCGCCCGCTGGCTGGTGGAGGCGGGGCTCCTGCGCGCGACCGAGGTCGAGGAGCTGCTCGCCAGCGCCTTGGCCGAGTCCTGGAGCGAGGGCGGACGGATCGGCGACTACCGCCTCGAGCGCCGCCTGGGCGCCGGCGGCATGGGCGAGGTGTGGCTGGCCCACGACCTGCGCTCGGGCCACGCGCGCGCGATCAAGACCCTGCTCCCCAGCGCCAGCGCCACCACCGACGCGCGCTTCGCGCGGGAGGTCGACGCCCTGACCCGGGTCGACGGGCACCCCAACGTGGTCCGGGTCCACGCCGCCGGCCACGCCCAGGGGCGACCCTACGTCGTGCTCGACTACGCCCCCGGCGGCGACCTGGCCCAGCGCCTGGAGCAGGGGCCGCTCGGCCCCAGCGAGGCGCGGCGGATCCTGGTCGAGCTCGCGGCGGGGCTGGGCCACGTGCACGCCCACGGATTCCTGCACCGCGACCTCAAGCCGCAGAACGTGCTCTTCGCCGAGGACGGCCGCGCGCTGCTCACCGACTTCGGCGTCGTGCGCGGCGAGGACCACGACGCCCTGACCCGCAGCGGCCAGCTGGTGGGCACCCTGAGCTACATGGCGCCGGAGCAGGCCCTGGGCCAGCCCGCCGACGTGCGCGCCGATATCTACGGGCTGGGCGCGATCCTCTACCACATGCTGACCGGGATCCCGCCGGAGGCCGCGGTGTTCCGCGGCATGCAGTCGCCGGCGGACACGAACCCCAGCGCGCCGCCCGAGCTCGTGCGGGTGTGCCTCAAGGCGACCGCGCGGGACCCCCGCCGGCGCTACCCCAGCGCGCGGGCGGTCGCCCACGCCCTCGAGCACCCCGACGCGCTCTCCGGCTCGTGGACGCTGCGCCTGGCCCTCGCCGCGGCGCTGATCGGTGTGTGCGGCGTCAGCGCCGCGCTCTGGCTGCGCGGGCGCCGCGGGCCTGCCGCGACGCCTCCCCGCCAAGCGACGACCCCCGACCGGGCCCCCCCGGCCTCCGCCCCTCCCGACACCCCCTCCGCCCCGGACGTGCTCCAGGCCGTCCTCGACGCGCTCCCGAGGCCGGACCCCCGCCACGAGGACGGGACGGGGACGGTCATGGGGGTGATCGCTGGGATCTCCGGCCTGCGCAGCGTGGGGGACTCCCTGCGCAAGGACGACCCCCGTCAGGCAGCCGCCTACTACCTGGCGGCGATCCGCGACGGAGACGTCGACTGCTGGGCCCGCCTCGCCCGGCAGATCGGCTTCTCCGACCTCGGCCTGGAGGACCGCCCGGCCGCCTACCTCGCCTGCCTCGAGCGCGGGGTCGCGGAGGGGTCGACCCACTGCGCGCTGCAGTTGGCCGAGGTGCGCTGGTCGGGGGACGGCAGCTTGCTGCCGCTCGACCTGAAGCAGGCGCGCGCCGACTACCGCCGCGCCCTCGAGCTCGCCGCGCGGATCGAGGCCTTCGACCCCCCCCGGGCCGACCAGGTGCGCCGCGACGTGCACTTCGGCCTGATCGCCTTCGCCCGCGCCAGACGGGATCACCCCGACGCGCCCAGCGCCCTGGAGGCCCTGGAGTCCGCCGCGCGCTACGAGCACCTGGGACCCTCGGTGGAGGAGCTGCGCGTGATCCGCGCCGCAGCGCCCTCGCTGTTCTCGCGGGCGCGGGCCGAGCTCCGCGCCCGGGTCGCGGACGCGCGGGTCGAGGACCCCGCCCACGAGTTCTCCCCCGCCCAGGTGCTCCAGGTCGAGGTCTACCCCGAGGCGCATCGGCCGCTGCGCTGGGGGCTCCTGTTCAAGGACGCGCGCCGCTACCGCGAGGCCGCGGCCTGCTTCTGCGAGGTGGGCGACGTCGAGGGCCGCGCCTGGTACGAGCTCGGAGGCATGCTCCAGGACGCGCCCGGGACCTTCGGGATCGACCCCGAGCGCCTCGAGGGCCCGACCCTGGCCTGCCTGTGGGGAGCGGCGGAGGCCGAGCACCCCGACCCCTCGGCGCTGAACGCGCTGGCCAAGCTCTACACCTCCGGGCGCCCGGGCTGGCCCCTGGAGCCCGACCCGCTGCGCGCCACCGCCCTCGGACGTCGAGGCCTGGACCTGGCCACCGACGGCGACCTGCGCGCGGACCTCGAGCTGACCCTGGCCGAGCTGGCCCTGCTCCATGGCGGCCGCCAGGGCTGCCCGACCCTGGAGGAGGGCCGGGCCTTCCTCGCCTCCGCCGCGGCCGCGGACCGCCTCGGCCACCGCCCGCGGATCGAGCGGGTCCGCGCCAGCTACGCCCGCCTCGACCCCAAGTAGCCGCTACTGCGCGGAGAGCAGGCCCGCGGGCAAGACCCCGTCGGGGGCGGCGAACTCGACCCCCAGGAGCTCTGCGACCACCGGCGCCACGTCCTCGAGCCCGAGCTCGGGGGCCACGGTCCCCGGCGCGAAGCCGGCGCCCCAGCCCACGAAGCCGGTCTTCACCCGCGGCAGATCCGGGAAGTAGCCGTGGGTCCCGCCGCGGCCGCTCTTGAGCGCCTGCCCGCGGGCCGAGGCCGAGAAGCGGTAGCCCTCGTGAGCGCTGAGCGCGAGCACGGCGTCGGGGTCCGCGCCGATCGCGCGCAGCTCCGCGGGCTCGATCACGCGGAACGTGCGCTGCTCCCCGGGAGGGAGCTCCGCCAGGAGCGCGCGCACGGCGTCCACCGCCGCCGCGTCGCCCGGCTGGCGCAGGCGCAGGAGCGCCGAGCCGCCGGAGCAGTGGAAGGTCGCGCGCCAGTCGCCGCGGTCGGCGGCCGCGGTCTGCAAGCCGGCGGCGGCCAGCCACACGTTCGGGCACACCCGGGTGTGGGTGTCGACGAAGCCGTGGTCGCCGGTGACCACGAACGCGGTCCGCTCGAGGATCCCCGCCCGGCGCGCGTCCTCGATCAGGGTCGCCAGCGCGGCGTCGGCGAGGGCCACCGCCTGGGCGACCTCGGGGCCGCTGCGCCCGACGCCGTGCATGACGTGGTCGGGACCGGTGAGGTGCACGGTGAGCAGGGCGGGCTTGTAGGTGCGCAGGAGGTAGCCCGCCGCGAGCCCCACCCGCAGGTCGCGGGTCATGAGGTTCATGGAGTAGTTCCCCCCGCGCAGGGCCCCGGTGGCCTCGCGCTCGACCTCCTCCATGAGCCCCGGCGGGGTGCTCGCCGAGCGGATCGGCGCGGTGCCCTCGACGCCGTCCGCGAGCGACCACACCTCGGGCAGGTTCCGCGTCACCGGCGCGCCCACCGAGACCGGCCAGCTGATCGAAGCGCTCTCGCGCCCCGCGGCGCGCACGGCGTCCCACAGCGTGGGCACCTGGATCTCCCGCGCGTCCCAGTACCAGCGCCCGGTCTGCCCCCCGGGCTCGAAGGGCTCGTTGTTCACGATCCCGTGCCGCGCCGGGAGCGCCCCGGTGATCAGGGTCGTATGCGACGGGTAGGTCACCGAGGGGAACACGCCGCGCACGGCCTCGGCGAACACGCCCTCCCGCGCGAGCTGCTGCAGCACCGGCGCCGGCCAGCTCGGGTCGCGGTAGAACTCCGGGCGCAGCCCGTCGATCGAGACCAGGACCACGTGGTCGGCGCGCGGCTCGGGCGCGGCGTCGACGGCGCCCGCCGCGCAGAACAGGACCAGGGCCCAGCACCCGGTTCGCAGCATGAGACCTCCTCGCCGCGGACCGCGGCCGCGCGCATTAGACACCCCGGACGGCTCGCCGACAGCCGGCACGCGGCGGGCCAAAGCGGACAGGCGCGCGGCGGGCCAAAGCGGGCAGACGCGCGGCGGGCCAAAGCGGGCAGATGCTCTTGAACCGCAGAGGCGCCGAGAGCGCCGAGGATACGCAGAGGACCCTGGAGGCGTGAACTGGCCCTCGGCGCGGGGAGCAGAAGGAGGGTAGCTCCGCTTGGACAGAGCGACCCGAACGGCGCCCGTGCGAGGCCGAGCGACGCCCGAACCGGACCGGCCCCCCAGTTCGTCAGCAGGTGCCGGGTTGCACCCGAGCAGGACCGGCGCGGGCGGAGCTACCTTGGCTCCCCTCAATCGGTGGGCCTTCGTCTCGCCTGCCTCTGCGTACCCTCGGCGCTCTCGGCGCCTCGGCGGTTAAAGAGGCATCCGCCCGCCCTCGCCACGCCGCGCCACCGCCCGCCCTCGCCACGCCGCGCCACCGCCCGCCGTCGCCACGCCGCCCACGCCGCCCACGAGCGGCTCCCGCACGGGCGAATCCACGGGGGCGCGCGCATGCGTCCCTCGGGTGGGGTAGCCTTGAGCCCCATGGAAGAGCGCGCGATCCTCCCCTGGCTCTCCGTCTCCGAGCCCGTGAGCTCGTTGAGTCACCTCGCCAGCGCGATCGTGGTCGCGCTCCTCGCGTCGCGGCTCCTGGAGAAGGCCGGCCCCGACCGCCGCCGCCGGCGCGCGGTGTGGCTCTACCTGTTCGGCGTCGGCGGCATGTTCGTGGCCAGCGGGACCTACCACTTCCTCGACAACGAGAGCCCGCACCGCGACCTGTTCTGGCGCCTGGACCACGCCATGATCTGGTGCACGATCGCGGGCACGATCTCGGCGGTGCAGGTCCTGGCCGGGATCGCGCTGGGCTGGCGCGGCTACGTGGTGTGGGCGCTCGCGATCACCGGCTGCACCCTCGAGCAGTTGACCCTCGACGGGCTCAGCATGTGGGTCAGCCCCATGCTCTACGTGGGCATGGGCTGGTACGGGCTGTTCCCCTTCTTTCAGCTCGTGCGCACCCAGGGCCTGAAGTTCGCCATGGGCGTCATGCGCGCCGGGCTCACGAGCACCCTGGGCGGGGTGTGCGACGCGCTCAAGTGGCCCGAGATCTGGCCCGGCGTGATCGAGGGGCACGAGGTCATGCACGTGCTGATCGCCTGGGGCATGTTGCAGTTCTATTGGGCCGTCACCGAGTGCGCGAACCTGCCCTTCGCGCCCTACCTGGAGCAGGCCCAGGCCCTCGCCGCCGAGGCCGAGTCCGGGCCGCGGGCCGCGGAGTAGGGTCACACCGCCGGGACCCGGGCGCGGCGCCGTCGCGTTCCGGAGACGGGCGCGCCGCCGCCACGGGGCTTGCGCGCCCCTCTGGCCTCCCCGATCGGGTACGGTGTTCGCAGCCCGACCCCCAGGAGGTGTGCCCGTGTTCTCCAAGATCCTGGTTCCGCTCGACGGCTCCGACCACTCCGCCCAGATCGTGTGGCAGGTCAAGCGCCTGGCCCTGGCCGAGCAGTCGGAGATCGAGCTGTTCACCGCGGTGGTCCCGATCCTCGAGAGCTGGCGCGAACGCCACGACGACCGCAAGGACCGCGACGAGCGGCACCCGACCCTGCGCCTGCAGGAGGCCGAGCGCCACCTGGAGGCCCTGGCCCAGACCCTGCGCGACGCGGGGCTCACCGCCCACGCGCGGGTCGAGCGCGGCCACGCCAGCGACTCGATCCTGCGCCGCGCCGAGGAGATCCAGGCCAGCCTGATCGCGGTCGCGACCCACGGCCGCAGCGGGCCGAGCCTCTGGCTGCGCGGGAGCGTGACCCAGCGCCTGCTGCAGCACAGCGGGGTCCCGGTGCTGGTCCTCAACCCCAGCGCCAAGGAGGAGGCCGCCGAGGGCGTGCTGTTCAAGCGCGTGCTCGTGCCGCTGGACGGCTCCACCCGCTCGGCCCAGGTCCTGCCCCTGGCGCAGCAGTTCGCCACCGCGCACCAGGCCGAGCTCGTGCTCCACGCCGTGGGCGCGACCCCCGTCGACAACCCGGTCAACGACGGCATGGTCGACTACCTCGAGCGCCTGCAGCAGAAGCTCGCCGACGCCGGCGCGAACGCGCGCGTGCGCGCCGACTACGGCGACCCCGCCAAGGAGATCCTGACCGCCGTCGAGGACGAGCAGATCGACCTGGTGGTGATCGGGACCCACGGCCAGTCCGGCCTCGAGAAGTGGGTCATGGGCTCGGTCACCGAGAAGGTGATCCGCCGCTGCCCGACCCCGCTGCTCGTGCAGCGCACGGCGTCGACCAGCTAGCCCTTCCGCGCGAGGAACAGGGTGTCCGCGGTCTCCTGACCCTCGTCCACCAGGCGGTTGGTCCAGGGGACCTCCTGGGCCTCGGCCTCGGGGAACACCTGGCGCAGGGCGTCGAGGAACCACAGGTCCTCGCCGCTCCCCGCGCTCCACACCGCGAGCACCCCCCCCGGGCTCAGGTGCTGGGCGACCGCCTCCAGCCCGGCCGGGGTGTAGAACGGCGCGCTGGTGGGGCCCAAGGGCTCCGACGGCGAGTGGTCCACGTCGATCTGGATCGAGTCCCAAGCCTCCTCGGCGGGGCCCAGGAGCAGGGCGTAGACGTCGGCCTCGCGCACGCCGCAGCGCGGGTCCTGGTTCAAGGCCTCGGAGAGCGGGATCAGGCCGTCGCGCAGCCAGCGGATCACGTCGGGCAGGGCCTCGACCACCTCGACCCGCGCCACCCGCGGGTCCTGGAGCGCGGCGTGAGCGGTGTAGCCCAGGCCCAGCCCGCCCACGAGCACCCGCAGCGCCTCCCCGCCCCCGTGCCAGTCCAGGGCTCGGCTGGCGAGGGCCTCCTCCGAGGCCACGTTGAGGCTGCTCATGAGCAGCTCGTGGTCGAGGGTGACCTCGGTCACCTGCGTCCCCGGCCGCCCGAGCACGTCGCGACGGCGCAGGCAGAGCGGGCCCAGGGGGGTGTCGAGGTAGTCCAGGATCTCGAAGCGCGGTGGTGCCATGCCGCAGGATAAATAATTACCTGTTTGCGTACGGGGCCGGGCGTGCTCCACTGAGCAGGTCGCGGTCAGCGGCCGGAGGCTCATAGCCCCGCGCCTTCACGAGACCGGCCAGCCTTGGCCAGCACGCAGTCTCGGCGATCCCGACCTTACCTCCCGCGAGCCCGCGTGCGGCGCGCCCCAGACGACCGAGCCCCCCGACACACCGGCGACGCGGCTCGACCAGGAATCCCATTGACGACCTTTCGTGACCTCGACTTGATCGAGCCCCTCCAGCGTGCGATCGCGCACGTCGGCTACACCTCCCCCACCCCGATCCAGGCCCAGGCGATCCCGCCGCTGCTCGACGGGCGCGACGTCCTCGGCTGCGCCCAGACCGGCACCGGCAAGACCGCGGCCTTCGCGCTCCCGGTGCTCCAGCACCTGGCCGCGGGCAAGCACCGCCGCGGGCCCCGCCCGATCCGGGCCCTGGTCCTGACCCCGACCCGCGAGCTCGCCTCCCAGATCGACGCCTGCTTCAGCGACTACGGCGCCAACCTCCCGCTCAAGACCAAGGTGATCTTCGGCGGGGTCAAGGAAGGCGCCCAGATCGACGCCCTGCGCCGCGGCGTGGACGTGCTCGTCGCCACCCCCGGCCGGCTGCTCGACCTCGAGGGCCGCGGGCACGTGGACCTGCGCCACGTCGAGTTCTTCGTGCTCGACGAGGCCGACCGCATGCTCGACATGGGCTTCATTCACGACGTGAAGAAGGTCCTGGCGCGCCTGCCCCGCGAGCGCCAGAACCTGCTGTTCTCGGCGACCATGCCCGCCAAGGTCGTGGACCTCGCCCAGAGCTTCCTCACCGACCCCGTGCAGATCGAGGTCACCCCGCAGTCCTCGACCGTGGAGAAGATCGAGCAGCGCGTCTACTTCACCGACAAGGGCGACAAGCGCCACCTGCTGGTGGACCTCGTCGAGTCCCTCGGTGTGGACCGCGCGATCGTGTTCACCCGCACCAAGCACGGCGCCAACCGCCTGACCAAGCAACTCGTGAAGGCGGGGATCGAGTCCGCGCCGATCCACGGCAACAAGTCCCAGGGCGCCCGCGAGCGCGCGCTCGAGGGCTTCCGCGAGGGCAAGGTGCGCCTGCTCGTCGCCACCGACCTCGCGTCCCGCGGGCTCGATATCGACGAGGTGACCCACGTCTTCAACTTCGACCTGCCCAACGAGCCCGAGGTCTACGTGCACCGGATCGGGCGCACCGGCCGCGCCGGGCGCGACGGGATCGCGATCGCGTTCTGCGACACGAGCGAGGGCGAGATGCCTCGGGATATCGAGAAGCTGACCGGCCAGGACATTCCGGTGGTCACCGAGCACGCCTACCACTGCGAGGCGGCCATGCCGGCTCAAGCCCGCGGCTCGCGCCGCGGCATGAGCGCCAGCAGCGCTCGGGCGGCGGTCGCTCGGGCGGCGGCCAACGCTCCGGCGGCCAGCGCTCCGGCGGCGGTCGCGGCCGCGGCGGTCCTCCGCGGGGGCGCGGCGGCGAGGCTGCGGACGGCGCGCGCCGTCCCCGGCGGCGCCGGCGCGGCACCGGCGCGGTGCGCCCGGAGGAGCCGGCCCGGACCGGGGGTGAGCGCAGCGGCGCCGCGACCCCGAGCTTCGGCGGCGCTCGCCGCGGCGGTCGTCGCCGCGGATGACAGGGGCCCCCGCGCCGGGGGTCCTCCACCCAACGACCTACGCGGTCCCCGCGTCCGCAGGGCAGCCACCGAAGCTCCCCCGCCGACGCACCCCGGACCGCGCCCCAGCGATCTGCCGGCCGTAGGGCAGCCTCGGAGGCTCCTCCACCGCCGACGACCCGATCGCGACTCCGCCGCCAGCCGGACCTCGCTGGCCCCGCGGCCGCAGAGCGCGTCTCCCGACGCCCTCCGCCGCCGCACCCTTCCGCGGCCGCAGAGCGCGTCTCCCGACGCCCTCCGCTGCCGCACCCGCGCGCAGAGGACCTCAGCCCTCTGCGCGCCACCCCCCGGGGGACGAGCCGAACTCGTCCTCGTGGCGTTCGACCCCCAGCGAGACGAGCCGAGCTCGTCCTTGCTGGGGGTCGACCCTCGTCCTGGACGATCGGCTCGTCGCTCGTGCCGTTGGACCCCGGTCTCGGACGGAAGGACCTGGACCTGCGTCGGGGCCGAGCGCGTCGCTGGCGTGCCGCCCTCGTTGCGCGCCGCTTAACGGCGTCGACGCGCGGCCTCGAGCACGTGAGGCTTGAGCAGGTAGCCGAAGCCCGCGCGCTCGAGGCGCAGCACGAGCTCGGCGTGGGTCGTGCCCAGCCCGGCGGCGGTGGCCTCGAGGTCCCAGCGGTGCTCGGCGAGCTGGCGCAGGAGGAACGCGCGTCGGGTCTGGGCCGCGGTCAGGCGGAAGGTCTTGAGGTACTCGAGGGTCCCGTCGTCGCGCAGAATGCACTCGCCCACGTGGGCCTCGCCGTCGAGGGCGAAGGTGGGGAGGAAGCGCAGGAGCTCGAAGGCCCCCAGGCGGTAGATCCGCTGGGCCTCGAGGGGCAGCCGGAACAAGCCCCCCGCGAGCTCGCGGCCCTGGGTGGCCCAGGCCGCGCGCACCTCGGCCAGGGCGCTCCGCAGCCCGTCCAGGGTCTCGACCCCGTCCAGGCTCCAGGGCGGCGTGAGGTCCCCCGCCTGGTCGTAGAGCCCGGCGTAGCGCGCGATCAGGTCGCCGTAGACGTCCTCGAGCAGCGAGCGGTGCAGGCGGCGGTAGTCCTCGGGGTGCGGGACCACGAAGGCCGAGGCCAGGGCGTCGGCCACGAACACCAGGACCCCGCACTGTCCGGGGTGGATCTCGAACCCGCGCAGCGCGTCCGCGAGCCCCTCCACCACACGGCCGGGGGTCACGCGCTCGCGGCGCGGGGTCAGCCCTCGGCGCAGAGCGTGGTCCGAGTACTCGCTCCACGCGCGGTCGGGGCCGTTGAACTGCAGCGCCAGGTAGCCCTCGAGGGCCAGGTGCAGGGGCAAGAAGCGCAGGCGCTGGGCGTCGTCGCGGCGCACCATGCGCGCCATGACCCGCACCGAGCACGCCCCCAGGTCGAAGCGCTTGCCGTCGCGGCGCGAGAGCCGCCCGCCGTAGACCGCCGCGGCTTGTCCGGACGTGCCCCAGGACACGACCAGGCCGTGGGGCACGTAGCTGCAGTAGACCGCGCGGGCGGCGTTGCCCTTGCCGCCGCCGAGGTCGACCACCGCGGCCTCCTCCCCGTAGCGCTGGAGCCCGAGGCGCAGGTCCTCGCGCACCTCGGCGCGCAGGAGCGGCACGAGCCGGATCGCGCCCAGGACCTGGGGGGCGCCCGGGGTCAGGCCCTGGAGCGCGGCGAGGTCGAGGGTCGTCCGCTTGCTGCTCACGCGCCCTCCCCCACGAAGGCCCGGGCCCGGGCGGCGAGGTAGGCCTCGAGCTCCGCCAGGGGCGCCGAGCCGTCGACGAAGCGCGCGAAGCCCAGGAGCGTGGGCAGGTCCTCGGCGTCGCGCACGCCCACGGTCGGGAGCTCGGGCCCCAGGGTCCGGGGCTCGTAGTCGTCGGCGTCGAACACCGGGTTCACGTGGACCACGGACACGCGGTGCTCGGGGTCGATCCGCGCGCGGAAGGCGTCGAGCAGGCGCGCCGCGGCCCCCGGCGGGTCGTTCTCGAACCCGTCGGAGACGATCACGACCAGCTCGGGCTCCCAGGCCAGGGCCTCGAGCAGGGGGTCGGCGAGGTTCGTCGCCCCCCGGGGCTCGACGAGCAGGGCGTCCTCGCAGGGCAGCGTCCAGAACTCGCGATACTCGTTCGACGCCCGGCGCAAGAGCGCGCTCGCCGCGAGGGCGACCCCCAGCGGGCGGCGGCGCTTGGCGCTGCTGCCCGAGCTGCTGTAGCTGCGGTCGAGGACCGCCGCCACGCGCCCCAGCCGAGCCGGCGCCTTGTTCAGCGCGCGCCCGGCCGCCGCGTGCAGGGCGTCTGCGAACTCCGCCCGCCGCGCCTCGCGCTCGGCGTGGGGCCGCGAGAGCAGGTAGAGCGCGAGCTTGGTCAGCGGCGCCCGGGTCAGGTCGACCTCGAGGCGCCCTCCGCTGCGGGCCTGGGCCTGTTGCAGGCGCAGGCGCTCGGCCTGGGTCAGACGCGGCTCGATCTTGGCCAGGAACGTGGCCCGCGGCACGCCGTGCTTCTGGGCCAGGCCCTCGGCCACGGTGTAGGGCAGCTCGTAGAGCGCCTGCTGGCTGTAGTGCGCGCGGCGGTAGGCGTCGAGCAGCGGGTTTTGGTACGCCGCCGGCTGCCCGCGCCGGAACACGAACGCGCGCAGCTCGTCCTCGAGGTCGAGGTGCGCGTGGGCGGCGGCGGCGTTGACCTTGGCCCGGTACTTGACCGCGTCGAAGGCCGGGTCCGGGCGCCCGGCGAGGTAGTCGCGGATCGTGGCTCGGGTGCGGCGGTTGTTGACCCGCTCGCGACGCAGGCGCGCGAACAGGCGCAGCACCCGCTGCGGCGGCAGCCCGCGCAGGCAGGCGCGGATCAGCGCGTTCTCCTCCGCGCGGAAGTCGGCCGGCGTGTCGCGCCCGCTCCCCAGCAGGTTGAACACGATCTGCGCCTGGTTGAAGTGGTTGATCCCCACCGCGAGCACCCGCGCGTACAGCCGGCGGTAGTTGCCCAGGATGTACTCGTGCAGGAAGCGGATCGAGACCGCCTGCCCGTGCACGTCGCTGTAGAACTCGTCCTGCCGCGTGCAGGCGAAGCAGGCGTTCACGAACTGCACGAGGTCCTCCCGGGCCACCCGCCGCGTGCGTCCCTCCTCGGCCTTCACGTGCGTCCCTCCTTCACGCCCGGCGCCTCGCGCAGGCGCTCGCCCCCGAGCCCCGTCTCTCCCCAGAGCGAACCTGCTGCCAGCGCTGACCGCTCCGCGGCTCGGAAAACCATGCGTCGTTCCCTTCTCCGGCGGACACGGCCCGGCTCCCGCGGGCGGGGATAAACCCCGCCCCTACCCCTGTGTGGGCCCACGCGCCGGGTTTGGGAGGCTCTGCCGATTCGAGCCTCGGTGGCGAAGATCGTGCCGAACACCTGTGGGGCACATCCCACCACGGGCTCAGCCCCGGGGCCTAACGCGTCCAGCAGCGTCTTCGTCATGCGGGGCCCCCCCTCTCTCCCACGCGGCGCGTCCGGCGAGCGGCGCAGCCGGGCGCGCGAGCCCTTGGGGTGAGGGCTCTGCAGCAGCGTCTTCGTCATGCGGGCGCCCCCCCTCCTCCCACGCGGCGCGCCCGGCGAGCGGCGCAGCCGCGAGCGCGCGCAGCTGCCGGCGAAGCCGGCCGCGAGCCCCTTGGGGGTGAGCCCGGGGGCTTTGCCCCGAGGGCGAGGGGGTCTGGCAGCGTCTTCGTCATGCGGGCGCCCCCCTCCTCCCACGCGGCACGTCCGGCGAGCGGCGCAGCCGCGAGCGCGCGCGGCCGGCGAAGCCGGCCGCGAGCCCCTTGGGGGTGAGCCCGAGGGGCTTTGCCCCGAGGGCGAGGGGTCTGGGACAGACCCCCTGAAAACACAGCTGCCGGACCGCTTTCCGAGGGCTCTTCGAGCCCTCGGAAAGCGGCCCGGGAGGAGAGGTGCGACCAGCTAGCAAAGCTTCAGAGGCGTTGTTCGGAAGTCCCACCGAAGTCCCACGGGCCATGAGCAGCGTAGCCATGGCGCGCGAACCGCGCCCGGCCTCCCTCCTCGACCCCCGCCGGCCCCTGCCTGTCGTTCGCGACGTCCCCGTGGCACCGTCCACCGCGGTCGCTACCTTACGGCTTGGAGGAATCCGTCGTGTCCTACACACCTCGAGAGACGGCCTTCGGTCACTTGCGCGACGTCGCGGCCGCGCTGCGCGGTCAGGGGGACGACCGTTTCGCCGCGTTCCTCGAGCAGGCCAACCTGCTGTTCGGAACCGAGTTCGGGATCGTGAGCCGGATCGAGGGCGAGGTCTACGAGGTCCAGCATTGCGCCGGCGGTGCGGGGCTCACCCCCGGCATGCGCTTCACCCTGGGCCGCACCTACTGCTCGCTGACCCTCGAGGCCGGGGACCTGGTCTCGATCCACGCCATGGGTCAGGGACCCCACGCCACGCACCCCTGCTACGCCGACCACGCGCTGGAGACGGCTCATCGGGATCCCGCTCACGGTGCGCGGCGCGCCTACGGGACCCTCAACTTCTCGGCGCGCGCCGCGCGGGACGAGGCCTGGAGCGAGGCCGAGTGCTGCCTGGTGCGGATCCTGGCCTCCCTGGTCGAGGCCAGCCTCGAGGCGCGGGACCTCGAGGACCGGGTCGCGGGGGCCACGACCTCCCTCGAGCGCACGTCGCGCGCGCTGGACGCCTCCAACCGCGAGCTGGAGCGCTTCGCCCTGGTCGCCGCCCACGACCTCCAGGCGCCGCTGCGCACGGTGAGCTCGTTCTCCAAGCTCCTCTCCGAGCGCTACGGCGACCGGCTCGACGCCACCGCGCAGACCTGGCTCGGCTTCATGCAGCAGGCCTCCACCCGCATGCAGACCCTGGTGCGTGACCTGCTCAGCTACTCGCGGCTGGGCGCCAAGGAGTTGGCGCAGGTCGAGGTGAACCTCGAGCACTGCCTGCTGCGGGTCACCCATGAACTGCGCGACGCGATCGCTCGGGCCCAGGCAGAGGTCACCTACGACCCGCTGCCGAGCGTCGTGGGCGACGGGGACGCGCTGCAGGTGGCGTTCCTGGCCCTGATCCACAACGTCCTGGCCTACGCTGGCGACGCCCCCCCGCGAGCGCACGTGAGCGCGACCCGCGACGGCGCGCGCTGGGTCGTGGCCGTCGCCGACGAGGGCCTGGGGATCGAGCCCGAGTTCCAGGCCGAGGTGTTCGAGCCCTTCCGCCGCCTGCACACCCCGGAGGCGATCCCCGGCAGCGGCCTGGGGCTGCCCACGGTGCGCCGAGTCGCCGAGGCCCACGGAGGCGAGGCCTGGCTCGAGTCGCACCCCGGACGCGGGACCACCGTGTTCCTCGCGCTCCCCGCCTTCGAGGGCTGAGTGCGCCCCGCCACCGCCCTCGCCCTGGCCGCCCTCGCGCTGAACCTGGCGACCGCCGCGCTCTACGCGTGGGACAAGCGCGCCGCGCGCCTGCAGCGCTGGCGCGTCTCGGAGCGCACGCTCCTCGGCGCGGCGCTCCTCGGCGGCTGGCCCGGGGCGTGGGCGAGCATGTCCCTCGTGCGCCACAAGACGCAGAAGCGCTCGTTCCGCCTGCGCCTCGCGGCGATCACGGGGGTGTGGCTGCTCGCCCTCGGCGCCTTCGCGTGGCTGCGCTTCGCGCCGGCCGACGCGTGGCCGTACTGAGCCGCGCCCGTCGGTCGCCAGACACCTGGCCGGCGCGAGCGACCCTGTCGCGGCGGTGCGCGGCGGACCCTGTGGCGGCGGTGCGGAGGCGGAGCGAGGGTCTCGAACCCTCGAGGCGTGCAGGTGCGTCGCGCCCTCTGCGGTAAAGAGCATTTGCCCGCCTCGCGCGGCGGTGACGCGCGCCTCTCGAGGCGCAGTGTGCGCGCAGCGCACGCGCACGCTCGGTCTCTTTCGCGGTCGCTTCACGGCGTGCGGCGCGCGCACGAACTCGCGGGCGTTGCGTCTCGCCGCCGCGCGCGGCGTGGGCGCTGAGACGCGCAACTCGCACGCAACGCCGCCTTACGGCTCTTCTTGGTTTCTTCTCGAACTTGCTCGCACGAACCGCAGAGAGGCGGGGCTATTGGCGACACGAGGAGGAACCGTGACCCGCCGCGCTCGCACGCACCGCTCTCAGGCTCGCGCCGACGTCGCCCCCCGCGTCGCCCCCGCGTCCTGGCAGGCGCTGGGCGCGTTGGGCGCCGGGGTGGCGCTGGCCTTCGGCCTCGGCCTGGTGAGCGGGCGCGCGCTCGAGCCGGCGCCCGAGCTCGCGGACGCGCCGAGCGGCGCGGCGCGGGTCGCGCCCAGCGCCGCGCGCGTCGCGCCCCGCGAGCCCGTCGCGATCCGAGCCCCGCGCGCACGAGGACGCGCAGGGCTGCGAGGAGGCGGAGCCGACCGCCGCCGCGCCCCGGTCGCCGACAGCGAATGCGACGCGTTCGACGAGCAGCTGCTCACCGCGCGTGAGCTCGTGGCGCGGGGCCCGGCCGCGACCCTCGCGGCCCTGCGCAGCGGCGACCGCGACGCCCTGGCCTGGATCAGCGGCGAGCTGGTCGAGGCCCCGGCCAACCTCTGCGCGCCGGAGCTGATCGAGGGGCTGCGCGCCCTGGCCGCCGACCCCAGCCTGGAGGAGGGGCGGCGGGTCCTGGCCCTCGAGCTCCTGAGCAGCTCCCCCGCCGCCGACGCCGGCGCGGTCGAGACCCTGGGCGAGCTGGCGGGGCGCGACGCCGACCGCGGGCTGCGCGGCGTGGCCCTCGACGCGCTGTGCGCGCTGGCCGCGAGCCGCGAGGACCTGCGCGCGCCGCTGCGCGCCGCGCTGCTCGCGGGCGCGGAGGGCGCGGGCGACGCGGCGCAGCGCGCCACCGCGCTCGGGACCGTCACCAGTCACGGCGCCAGCGCGAGCGAGCTGGAGGCGATCGCGCGGCACCTCGACGACGGCGACGCCGGGGTGCGCGCGGCCGCGGCCGCGGCCCTCGCGGACAGCGACGCCAGCGGGCGCGCGCGCGTGCTCGCTGCCCTCGAGCGGACCCTCGAGCGCGAGGCCGACGCCGACGCCGCGCGGGCGGCCCTGGCCACCGCGCTGCAGGTGGCGCGCGGCGACGCCGACGCCGTGCTGGCGCGGCTGGCCAGCGCCCCCGCCGTCCTGAACCACCGGGACCTGCAGCAGCAGGTCCTCGACTATCGCCGTGCCCTCGGCGCAGGGGAGACCGACCCGGTCCGGATCCTGCGCGCGCGCGCGGACCTCGTCCACCACCGGTCGATGCAGCGCGATCACGCCGAGTGAGCGCGCTGGAGGCACGACCGACGTTTCGATTGCAGGAAGGAAGGCCCATGGTGCCCCCCCGTTTGCTCCCGTGCTTCGTCGCTGCGGCCGCGTCGCTGCTCCTCGCCCCGAGCGCCCTCGCCGCGCCGCGGCCCACGATCTACCAGCGCCCGGCGGCGCGCGGGAACTACACCCCGTCCAGCCGCTCGTTCATAAACAAGGTCGTGATCCACAAGGCGCAGGGCGCCAACGCCTCGGGCTGGTTCGCGAACCCCGCGGCCAACGCCAGCGCGCACTACGACGTGCACCAGAGCGGCGCGATCTACCAGAGCGTGCAGGACGACGACATCGCCTGGCACGCGGGCAACTCCGCGATCAACCGCGCCTCGATCGGGATCGAGCACGGCGGCTTCGCCGAGCGCGCCGACACCACCGACGCCCAGTACCGCAACTCGGCCCGGCTCACCGCCTACCTCTGCTCGCGCTACCGGATTCCGATCGACCGCGCGCACCTGATCGGCCACTCCGAGGTCCCGCACCCCCGGCTGGCCGGGGTGTTCGGCGGCTCCAGCCGGCACACCGACCCGGGGCGCCACTGGAACTGGACCCACTACCTGAACCTGATCCGCGCTTACTCCAACGGCACCGCGCCGCCCTCGAACCCGGGCCCGGTCGGCCAGCCGACCCTGCGCCAGGGCGACCGCGGCCCCGCGGTGGCCGAGCTGCAGAACAAGCTGCGCGCCAAGGGCTTCGACCCGGGCCCCAGCGACGGCGTGTTCGGCCCCAACACCGCGGCCAAGGTCCGCGCGTTCCAGGCGAGCCGCGGGCTGACCGTCGACGGGATCGTCGGACCCCAGACCTGGGGCGCCCTCGGCCAGGGCAGCGCCCCGGCGCCGGCCCCGGCGCCCGCCCCGTCGGGCGACCCCGTGCTGCGCGTCGGCTCCCGCGGCGCCGCGGTCACCACCCTGCAGAACCTGCTGCGCTCCCGCGGCTTCGACCCGGGTCCCAGCGACGGCAGCTTCGGCCCCGCCACCCTCTCCGCCGTGCGTCGCTTCCAATCCGCCCGCGGCCTGACCGTCGACGGCGTCGTCGGGCCTCAGACCTGGGGCGCCCTGCGCTCGGGCGGCGCGGCCCCGGCCCCCGCCCCGGCTCCGGCCCCCGCCCCGGCGCCGGCGGGTGACCCCACCCTGCGCGTCGGCGCCCGCGGCCCCGCGGTCACGACGCTGCAGAACCTGCTGCGCACCCGCGGCTTCGACCCCGGCCCCAGCGACGGCAGCTTCGGCCCCGCCACCCTCGCCGCCGTGCGCCGCTTCCAGTCCGCCCGCGGCCTGACGGTCGACGGGATCGTCGGCCCCCAGACCTGGGGCGCCCTGCGCAGCGGCGGGAGCGCCGCCCCGGCGCCTGCCCCGACCCCCATGACCGGTCCGGTGCTGCGCCTCGGGGCGCGCGGCAATGACGTGGTCCGCCTGCAGAACGCGCTGCGCTCCAAGGGCTTCGATCCGGGTCCCAGCGACGGCAGCTTCGGCCCGGCCACCCTCGCCGCCGTGCGCCGCTTCCAGTCCGCCCGCGGGCTGGCCGTCGACGGCGTCGTCGGCCCCCAGACCTGGGCCGCCCTCGGCCGTTAGTCCAGCCTCCCCCCCTCGCGGCGCGCGTCGGCCTGGTCCGGCGCGCGCCGACGCATGTACTCCCGTCGCGACGTGAGGCTGGCGGAGGAGGCGCCGGCGTGTCACGTTGCTCCTGGTGAACACGTCCGCACGCCGTGCCTGGACCCTGACGCTGCCGAGCCTCGTCGCTCTGGCGCTGACCCTGCTCACCTTCTTCGGGACCTCGACCGGCGTCCCCGCCGCCACCGCGCGCGGGCCCGTCGCCAGCGCGCCCCGCGTGACCCTCGCCCCGCCGCACCGCGGCGACCCGGGCGAACGACTCCAGCCCACCGAGCCCCTGGGCTGGGAGCAGACGCTCCTCGAGGACGACCTCGACGTCGAGGACCGGCTCGCCGGCCTCGCCGCGGATCGGCTCGCTCCGGCGCCCTGCGCTCCGCGCTGGACCGCCGGGGTCGCCCAGCCGCCTCAGGCGCCCCACGGCGCCCGCCGCCCCGCCCTCCCGCGCGCGCCGCCCGCGGCCTGAGCGCTTCCCCTCCGCGACGCCCGGTCGGCCCCCGGCTCTAAGCCGGCCTCCCGTCCCCGCTGAGCGGACGCTCCCTCGGGGCGCCCTGCGCCTCCTCCCGTCCTGAACGGCCGCGCCCGAGCACGTGCTCCCGCGCCGCCCCACCGAGCTCGCGCCCCGCCTCGCGGGGGCCCTCGGCCGGGGCCCCGACCGCACCCAACGCTTCGCCGCGGGGCAGCCCCCCGCCCTGGAGGCACCATGACCCAACCCAACGTCCCTCAGACCCTGACCCGCCCCGCCCCGACCGCCGCCCCGGAGGAGAACTCGGGGAAGCCCGAGCTCGGGCTGATCGTGACCGTGCTCGTGCTCTGGAGCCCGCTCGTGATCTCCGTCGTCCTCGGCGTGATCGCGCTCGCGCTCATGATCTTCAAGCACTGAGCGCTGCGCGGGTCGGCTTCTTCGACGTGACCCGATCCCGCGCCCGCGTTCCCGGGTAACGTCGCCTCCGAGCCTCGGACACCGAGGCTCGGAGGGGGCCCATGGGGATCGCGACCGACATCGTGTTCCTGGTGATCGCCGCGTTCGGCGGCGGTCTGCTCATGCAGCGCCTGGGTCAGCCCTTGATCCTGGGCTATATCGCCGCCGGGGTCGCCCTCGGCCCGCACACCGGCGGCGTGACCGTCTCCGACGTGCACCAGATCGAGCTCCTGGCGGAGATCGGGGTCGCGCTGCTGCTGTTCGCGCTGGGCCTCGAGTTCTCGCTCAAGGACCTCCAGCCCGTGAAGCGGATCGCGCTGCTCGGGACCCCCCTCCAAATGGGGCTCACGATCGCGCTCGGGGTGGGGATCGGGCGCGCGCTGGACCTCGACTGGCGCTCCTCGCTCTGGCTGGGCGCGCTGATCGCGCTCTCCAGCACCATGGTGATCCTCAAGACCCTCATGAATCAGGGCTGGCTGGGGACCCTCTCGAGCAAGGTCATGATCGGCATGCTCGTGGTCCAAGACCTGGCCGTGGTCCCGCTCATGGTCGTGCTCCCCCAGCTCAACGACCCGGCGGTCGGGATCCCCGCGCTGGGCTTCGCCGCGCTCAAGGCCGGCGGGTTCCTCCTGGGCATGGTGCTCCTGGGGACGCGCCTGCTCCCCGCGCTCATGGCCGCGATCGCCCGGGTCAACTCCCGCGAGCTGTTCGTGCTCGCGATCACCGCGATCGGGCTCGGGGTCGGGCTGCTCACCTACCAGTTGGGGCTGTCCTTCGCCTTCGGCGCGTTCGTGGCCGGCATGGTGCTCAGCGAGTCGGACTACGGGCACCAGGCGCTCAGCGATATCGTCCCGGTCCGCGACCTGTTCGGGCTCCTGTTCTTCGCCTCGGTGGGCATGCTCCTCGACCCCGCGTTCCTGTTCGAGAACCTGGGCGCCGTGCTCGTGCTCCTGGTGGCGACCTCCCTGGGCAAGGGCCTGATCTTCGCCGGCCTCGCCTGGGCCTTCGGCTACCGCAACGTGATCCCGCTGGCGGTGGGGCTCGGGCTGTTCCAGGTAGGCGAGTTCAGCTTCGTGTTGGCGAAGGTCGGGGTCGACACGCGCTCGATCTCCCACGAGCTCTACTCGCTCGTGCTCACCACCGCGGTCCTGACCATGGTGCTCACCCCCCTGGTCTCGGGGCAGACCGCGCGGCTCTACGCGCTGCGCCGGCGCCTGTTCCAGCACGAGCCGCTGGAGACCCTGAACCTGCCCCCCGACGGGCTGCGCGACCACGTGGTCCTGGCCGGCGGGGGGCGCGTCGGCCAGCGCCTGGCCGAGGCCCTGCGCGGCCTCGGGCTGCGCTTCGTGGTGGTGGAGCTCGACCACCGCAGGGTCGAGCTGGCCAAGGCCGCGGGGCTGCCGGTGGTCTACGGGGACGCCAGCCAGGAGGTCGTGCTCGAGGCGGCGCAGATCGAGCACGCCTGCCTGCTCCTGGTCACGACCCCCGGCGTCGTGGTCGCGCGCTCGATCGTGGCCCACGCCCGTCGGCTGAACCCGGACTTGGACGTGGTCGCCCGCGCGGCGGAGGTCGAGCACGTGCCCGTGTTCCGTGAGCTGCAGGTCACCGAGGTCGTGCTCCCGGAGCTCGAGGCGAGCATTGAAATGCTGCGCCAGGCGCTCCTGCACCTGGAGGTGCCGGTCCCCGAGATCCAGCGCCAGGCCGACGCCATGCGCGACCGGGTGGCCCTGTGCTCGGTCGACCCCGCGCGCTACCGCACCCTGCACTCCATGCGCGCCGCCGAGCTGCAGTTCGGCGTGGAGTGGCTGCCAGTCCCCGCCCACAGCCCGCTGGTCGGGCAGAGCCTGGCGGCGAGCGCCGTGCGCAGCGCGACCGGGGCCTCGGTGGTGGGGGTGCTCCGCGGGGCGCACCTCGAGCCCAACCCCGCCTCGACCTTCGTGCTCGCGGCCGACGACCACCTCGCGGCGATCGGGACCGACGCGGCGCGCGCCGCGCTGCGCGAGCTCCTGAACCAGACGCCCCCGGCCGAGGAGCCGCCGGCCGACTGACTACTCCGCGGGCTCGGCCGGAGGCGCGAGCGCGTCCTGGGTCGTGCGGTCCTTGACCAGCGGGTAGACCGCGAGGTCGACCAACACCGCGAGCACGGCGAGCAGGGTCAGGACCACGATCGACTGCCAGGGCCACACGATCACCGTGCCTCCGACGAGGCCCAGGAGTCCGCCCAGCAGGGTAATGAACGAGAGCTTGTCGTCGGAGAACTCGCGGAAGCCGGTCTCCAGCTCGTCGGCGGTCACGGTGCTCAACTGCTCGAGCACGATCGCGCGCACGTCGACCTCGCGCACGAGGCCCATGAGCATGGTCGAGAGCACGCGGTCGATCGCCTCCTGGCGCTCCTCGAGGGTCCGCGGCAGCCGGCTCAGCACGCCGTCGGCCTCGCCCAGCGCGGCGCGCACCGACTCGGGCAGCTCCTCGATCTCGCGATTCAAGAGCTCGATCAACGGCGCCTGCCAGGTGCGCTTGAGCTTCTTGACCACCCAGCTCTTGAACGCGGTCCCGCCCAGGTCCTCCAGCGAGCGCTCGGCGCGCCGCGCGGCGCGTTCGCGGAACGCGGCGTCGGCGGTCAGGTCGCCCACGTAGGTCAGGAGCATGGACTCCAGGTCCTGGCGGAACTCCGCCTGCTTGACCACGTAGCGCAGCTTCTCGATCAGGCCGTCGGTGAAGCGGTGCACGACCCGCGACTCGACGATCTTCTGCTCGATCAGCTCTTCGTTGATCAGGTTCTTGAGCACCTCGTCGGCGACCTTCTGGATCAACTGGTCGCGCTGGGACGGGATCAGGCCCTGGCCGAACACCGGGCGCGGCTCCCGCGGCCAGAACAGCATCTTGATCGCGACCCAGTTGGTGCCGAACCCAATGATCCCCGCCACCGCGCAGGAGCGGATCAGCTCGGCCTCGAAGTCCCAGTAGAAGCTGAACAGGAACAGCGCCGCGCACACCGGGAGGAAGACCTTGAGGCTCAGGCGCAGGCCCCAGCCGGTCTGGAACGCGAGGGACTCGATCGTGAGCGGGTTGGCCCGGGGCCGGCTGGGGTCGAAGGGGAGCTGGGTCTCGCGGTGCACCACCAGCCGGCGGTACTTCTCGAACAGCTCCAGGAAGCGCAGGGGCTTGACCCCGTCCACCCACGACGGGCGGCGCAGGCGCGGGGTCGCGTCGTCGGCGGGCTCGTTCACCGGGAGAGTGTAGCCTCCGCCGTCCCAGGGTTGACCCCCGACCGGCGGCGTCGATCATGAGCGCGTGAGCCCCTCCTCCCTGGCGGACCTGCGCGTCGTCGCGCGCTACGCCACCCTGCCCTCCGACCTCTACTCCCGGGTGCGCCCGCGCCCCCTGGCCGGCGCCGAGCTCCTGCACGTGGACGAGGACGTGGCCCGCACGCTGGGCCTCGACCCCGCGCGCCTCGACCGCGCCGAGCTGACCGCGCTCCTCGCCGGCGCGGCCACGCTCCCGGGCGCGGAGCCCCTGGCCCAGGCCTACAGCGGGCACCAGTTCGGGGTCTACGTCCCCCGGCTGGGGGACGGGCGCGCGATCCTCCTGGCGCAGGTCGAGGTCGGCGCCGAGGTGTGGGACCTGCACCTCAAGGGCGCGGGGCCGACGGAGTATTCCCGGGGGGGCGACGGGCGCGCGGTGCTGCGCTCGACGGTGCGCGAGTATCTGGCGGGGATCGCGCTCCACGGGCTGGGGATCCCCACCACCCGCGCCCTGGCGCTGGCGCGCTCTCAGACCCCGGTCTACCGCGAGCAGCCCGAGACCGGAGCCACGCTGCTCCGCGTCGCCCCCAGCCACCTGCGCTTCGGGACGGTGGAGTTCGCCGCCTACGCGCGCCGCGAGCACCTGCCCGCGCTCCTCGAGCGCGCGGTGGCCTGGCACTTCCCCGAGCTCGAGGCCCTCGAGCCCGGGCCCGCGCGCACCCGGGCCCTGCTGGAGGAGGTCGCCCGGCGCACCGCAGACCTCGTCGCCCAGTGGCAGGCGGTCGGGTTCTGCCACGGCGTGCTCAACACCGACAACCTCTCGCTCCTCGGGCTGACCCTCGACTACGGGCCCTACGGCTTCCTCGACGGCTTCGACCTGGCCCACGTGTGCAACCACTCGGACCACCTCGGCCGCTACCGCTACGAGCGCCAGCCCGAGGTCGGGCTCTGGAACCTGGGCCGGCTGGCTCAGGCCCTGCGTCGCCTGCCCCCGGAGCGCGAGGACCCCGCCGCGGCGGTGACCCTCGAGCTCGAGGACGCCCAGGCCGCCCTCGACGGCTACGGCGCGCGCTACCTCGAGCGGACCCTCGCGCTCCTGGGCGCGAAGCTCGGGCTGCGCGAGGCCCCCGCCGCGGACGACGAGCTCGTGGGCGAGCTCTACGACCTGCTGCAGGCGTCCGGCGCCGACTACACCCGCACCTTCCGCGCCCTGGGGCAGGCGACCCCCGACGACCCCGGGCCCCTGGCCCAGGAGTTCGTCGGGCACCGCGAGCACCTCGACGCCTGGCTCGGCGGCTACTGGCAGCGCCAGGCCCGCGAGGGCCGCGCGACCGGCGAGGGCGCGCGCGAGCGCCAGGCCGCCATGCGCGCGGTCAACCCCGCCCGCGTGCTGCGCAACCACCTCGCGCAGCGCGCGATCGAGGCCGCCGAGGCCGGCGACCCCAGCGAGCTCGCGCGCCTGGCGCGCGCGCTGCGCGACCCCTTCGTCGACGCCCCCGAGTTCTGCGCCTACTCCGCCGCCCCCGCCCCCGACCAGCGCGGGATCGCGGTCAGCTGCAGCTCCTAACTGAAGAGGCGCGATTCCGAGTGCTCGCGCTCCGCGTTCACGCTACGGATCTCAGCACCGCGAGCACTCGAACTCGCGCTCTTCAGTTACTACTCAGACGCTCCGCCTCACGAGTGCGGGCAGGAGCTGCTCGGGACCCGAGATCTCGAGCGGGCTGGAGGGGCACGGCTGCGCACGAAGCGGAGCATTGAAGGAGTACCTGGAAGGCAGGAGTTCGCGACGTCGCGACCGACTCAGTTCGCGAACCTCTGCCACCGTGCAGGCGACGTCGCGGAATGGCTCCGCCGAGTCGGGACCGCGCCTTGGGGGATGGGCGCAGACGAGCTGCGCCCATCCCCTACGGCAACGGTCCCGACTCGGCGGAGCTCGACCCGTGCGCCAGCACGCGCGCGGTGAGGTCCGAGGCCGCGAGGCGGGTCACGCCGGCCGGGAGGTTCTGCTGCCACCACAGGGCGTAGACCTCGCTCCCCGGGGGCGGCGAGCACAGGTCGTCCTCGCGTCCGGCGACGAGGAGCGGCCCCCCGGGCGGCTCGACCTCGCCCAGGGAGCCGTCGTCCGGGCCGTCGCTGCGCAGGCGCTCCCAGAACGCGAGGGGCGCCTCGTCGGCCCGGCGCGCGTAGCGGGTCACCTCGCCGCTGGGGCGCAGGACCTGGACCTGCGCCGCGCGCAGCGCGGAGAGCGTGGCCACGTCCCACAGCGTGGGCCGCGCCCCGACGCCGAAGTAGGCCTCGAGGTCGCGCCCGAGCTGGGCCAGCTTGCCGCGGTGCCCGCGCACCGAGTGGATCTGCGACTCCGGCGCGAGGTTCAGCCCCAGCCAGCGCAGGCGCCGGCGCTCGAGGTCGATCAGCACCGGCAGCGCGACCTTCGTCTGCCCGCGGAGGTCGAAGCGCTGGACCACCCCCCGCGGGTCGAAGGCCTGCTCGGTCTCGCCGTGGAGCGCCAGCAGCCCGGCGAAGGCCTCCTCCAGCGCGTCGAAGGCCACGTCGTTGAACGAGAGCACGACCAGCAGCGCGTAGCGCGCGCGCTGCTCGGCCAGCGCCTCGAGGTCGAGGTCGAGGAACTCCGACGCCCCCTTGGGCGGCGGCGCGCTGGTGAAGTCGCCGGAGTGCACCGCGGCGTCCCCCAGCCGCAGCTGGGTGTAGTCGCAGAGCCCGACGAAGCACCAGTCCCGGTCGTAGAGCGCGAGGGACAGGTCGAGGTCGACGCGACGGTTCTCGGGCTGACACCAGTGCAGGAACGCGCGGAAGCGGTCGCCGGGCACGTCCAGCTCGCTGCCCCGCGGCACGTCGACCAGCGCCCGCGCGGCGCTGCGCTCGCTCAGCGGGAGCAGCAGGTCACGCAGCCCGGCGTCGAGCACCGCGCCGGCCAGCGGGGGGCCCGCGCTCGCGCGCCGCACCAGCTCCGCGGCGAGCACCGCCCGCGCTCGAGCGATCGCGTCCGCCGTCAACAGCGGCCGGTCGTCCGCCTGGGACCACACCACCGACGCCTGACCCTTGGGGAAGAACACGCGCCGCGGGAAGGGCGCCGTGCGCGGACCGAGGGCCGCCCACACCCCGAGCACGAGGGGCCCTGCCGCCCGCGCCGCGGCCGCGCCGAGGGCCTCGAGCAGCCGCGGCTCGAGCGCGGGCTGCTCGTGGAGCACGCGGCGCAGGAGGTGGTCGGCGCGGCGCAAGAGCTCCCCCGGCCGCGCCGCGAGCGCCTCCAGCGCCGCCTCCAACTCGCCCCGACGCAGGGCCTCCTCCACCCGGTGCCCCCACCCGCGGTAGACGAGCCGTCCGTCGCGCTCCTCGACCCCGGGCACCTCCGCCGCGCTCGCGCGCAGGCGCTCACCGAGGGCGCCGCGCAGCGGCGTGCGCCGCACCACCGCGAAGGCCAGGGCCACCTGGGGGAGCTGGCGCTGGCGCTCGAAGGGGTGCAGGGTCTCCCCCGCGCGCTTCCAGCGCTCGGGGTGCCGGCGCAGGTCCTCGATCAACGCCGCCGGCGCCTGCCGCCCGAGGAGCTCGAGCAGTCCGCGCCGCAGAGCCGGGGCAGGAGGGAAGGTGTGCACCGGCCCCACGAGCCCCGGGTCCTGGCCTCGAGCGCGGTCAGCAGGCGCTAGCACGTCGGTCGCCGTGCGCAGGTGCGACGCGAGGGCGGCGAGGGTCGCGGCGGCCTCGGTCGGCGCGGCCTCGAGCAGGCTCGCCCCAGCCACTGCCGCGCTCTCCTTGACCGCGATCCGCGCCGGGAACCAGCCCAGCGCTCGGGGTCCGACCGCGGTGAGGGTCGCCGCCAGGTCGGCCCGGTCCTGCGGCGAGAGCGGGGTCGCGCGCGCGAGGAGCTGGCGCACCAGCCGCTCTGCGGCGGCGTCGGGGGAGTCGCCGAGCTGGAGGAGCGTCAGGCTCAGGGGCGGCAGCGGGCGCTTCGTCCCCTGAGGACGGCCCGCGAAGGGCGCCTCGGCGGCGAGGCGCTGCCCGCACGCGGCGCAGGCGCCGGCGTCGTCCCAGCAGTCGCGACACACCAGGTGCCCGCAGGGATCGAGCACCTCGACCCGCCGCTTCTCGCCGCACACGAGGCAGGGCTGCAGCGGCTCGCGGGCGAGCCAGGCCAGCACGCGCTCCTTGGTGCGCAGGGGCGCGAGCTGCGGCGTCGCCGCAGGGAACGCCGCGTAGAGCGGGCCGTGCTGACGGTGCGCGCCGACCTCGGCGGACAGCGCCTCGTGCAGCTCCACCCCCAGGGCCTCGGCCTGGGCGTGGGGCAGCGCGCGCCAGGCGGCGACCAGGGGCGCCGCCAACACGAACCCCAGCTCGAGCAGGCGCCCTTCCCGCGTCGCCGCGTCCCAGGCCACGCTGGGCACGCCCGGCCCCGGGTCGGGCAAGAACACGCGCCGCTCACGCCGGAGGAACAGAGCGCGGAGGGCGTGCATGGGCCGGGCCTCGAGGGACGGGGTGGGGAGCGGGCGCACTACCGTTGAACAGAGAAGGAAGCACGCCCCGGGTTGCCCCGTATGCCACCCCAGGAGCACCCTAGCCCGGACCGCGGACGCCGTCCAGCCGAGCGGGTCCTGACGGAGACTAGCGCAGGGGCTGCGCGCGCATGTGGCGGGCCAGCTCCTGGAACACCGCGATCCGCGGGTCCTCGGCGCGGAACAGCAGGCGGAACGTGTCGGCGCGGGGGGTGACCTTCGTGAACACCTCGACCAGCCGGCCGGCGGCGAGGTCCGGCGCGACCTGGTAGCGCGGGAGCACCGCGACCCCGCGCCCGCGGACCACGAGCCAGCGGATCGCGGCGATCGTGCCCATGACGAGCACTCGCCCGAAGCGCACGCGCTCGGGCGCAGCGCTCTGCCAGTAGCCGAACAGGGGCAGGCTGCGGTGCGCGTCGATCAGGGTGTGCTCGAGGGCGTGGGCCGCGCGCGAGAGCGGGTGCCGGGCCAGGGCCTTCGGCGCGGCGACGAAGGCGTAGTCCTCCTGGTGCAAAGGCAGCGCGTCGAGCTTGGGGTCCGAGACCTGGCGCGAGGAGACCGCGCAGTCGATCTCGCTCCCGCGCACGCGCAGCTCGAGGTCCGGGCCCGAGCTCACGTAGAGGTGCAGCGTCAGGTGCGGGAGCGCGCGCTCGAGCTTGCCGAGCATGGGCAGGATCCAGCTCATGCCCAGCTCATGCCGCGTGCCGAGCACGAGCTCCAGGGGCGCCGGCCCCCCTTCGCCGCGGGCCGCGCGCACGCAGGCCTCTCCGGCGGCGAGGGCCACGCGCGCGGGCTCCACGAGGCTCAACCCCGCGGTGGTCAGCTCCACCCGCCGCGTGGTGCGCAGGAACAGCTCGACCCCGAGCTCACGCTCGAGCTGTTGGATCCGCTTGCCGAGGGCGGCCGGCGTGAGGTGCACCGCCTGCGCGGCCTCGCGGAAGTTCAGCCGGCGCGCCGCCTCGAGGAAGCAGCGCAGGGACTCGGGGTCGGGGCTCGCCACCCTTGCGTCCTCCTGGGAAACAATCGAGTAGCGAGAGATTCTATTCTCTTTATTCCGCGGAGGCCCTAGCTTCAGGCCAACGAGAAGGCCAAGCAGGTGACCCCGTGAACGCTCCCCAGTCCGTCTCCCGCCGCAACATGCTCAAGCTCTCCCTGACCGGGGCCGCCGGGCTCCTCGCCAGCCGCGTGGCCGAGGCCGGTGAGCCCAGCGCGCAGCAGACCCAAGGGCCCTTCCACCCCCAGGCCCTGCGCCTCGACGGGACCGTCGTCGACCGCCGGATCCTGCCCTACCTCGACCAGGACAGCGACCTGACCTTCGTGCAAGACGAGCCCGGGAGCGCCTACGGCCAGGTCGTCTACCTCCAGGGTCAGGTCCTCGACGAGCAGGACGCGCCGATCGAGGGGGCCCAGGTCGAGATCTGGCAGGCCTGCGTCTCCGGGCGCTACAACCATCGCAACGACCCCAACGACCGCGAGTGGCTCGACCCCAACTTCCAGTACTGGGGCAAGGCGACCACCGACGCCGAGGGCCGCTTCCTGTTCCGCACGATCGTGCCCGGGGCCTACAAGGCCAGCGACACCTGGATCCGCCCGCCCCACGTGCACGCCAAGATCGCGCGCCGCGGCTTCCGCGAGCTCACGACCCAGCTCTACTTCGAGGACGTCGAGTTCTACTACGGCCGCCGCTTCTGGCCCGCCGAGACCCTGGCCCGGCTCAACGCCGCGGACGGGATCCTGCAGGGCGTCCCCACCCGTCAGCAGGCCGGGATCGTGGCCAGCGCCCGCGTCCCCGCCGCCGACGAGCCCTTCGAGCAAGAGAGCCGCGTCTGCAGCTACCAGCTCGTCCTCGAGTCCGCCCAGGCGAACCTCGACCCGCGCCTCGGCCCCTTGTTCGCGCGCTAGCCGCTCCTCCTGGGAAGGGGAGGACCCATCAGGGGTCGGCGCGTCGAGGCAGGCGCGCCGCCCCTCCCCCGGTTGGGCGGAGTCCGCGTGTTGGGGGACGCCAGACCGCGCAGGTGGGACTCGCCAGCCGGGATCTGGCGCTCAGGCGCCCTTGATCGCAGCGTCGTCTCGCATGGAGGTCTTCCAGAACTGGGGATCGCGTAGTAAGGCAGCGACCACTCGCTCGTCGAGCAGGTCGCGATGCCACCAGTGATTGCACGACTCGGGGGTCTCCCCCGCGAGCACCTGGGCCTCGGCAGCCCCGAAGACGTGAACGGACCAGCGAAGCCCCCGGAGGATCTGCACGCCCTCGCTCAGTCGGTCGGCCCACTCCGACCATGCACCCGACCGTAGGTGCACGTTCGCGTCCAGCACGAACGCGTCGTCTTCAGCGAATCCAGCGCACCTGGTCGCGTCCTCGACGACGCCTTCACTTAGCCCTGCCTGGCTCGCACAGTAGAGCACCTCGACCAGCAGCGCTCGGGACTCCTGTTCTGTCAACTCGGAGTTCCACGCCTCGAAGCCGTCCCAGTCCACGCCGCCGCGGACGAGCGCGTTCAGTCGGATCAGATCGCTCAGTTCAAGGAGAACTTGGCCGTTACGCAGCTTCACTGCACTCGCCTCACTCCGAAGGACGAGGCGGCGCGCCGCCAGGTTCAGCGGAACCCCACCAGGCATAGGGGCCGGCCGCCAGCACCTCGAAGAGCTCGTGGGGACCGTCGAGCACTCGAACGCGGGGCCAGGGTCCCGCGACCTGCTCCGCGACCTCGCGGGACGTGGCCAGCGCTGCGGGCAAGATCAGGAGCTGGGCGTCGTGCGCGAGACGCCACACCACGTCCGCGGCCCCGAGCGTCAGTCGCTCGACGTCCAGCGACGCGCCGCACAAGTCGGGATCTTCGTCCAGGCGCCGCAGGCAGACCCGCACCGCCCCACCGTCCGTGGTGAGGAGCGCGAACCAGCCGTCCTCGTCGGGCCCCTGCGCGCCCGCGGCGGCGAGGCTCCTCTGCAGGGCCTGGCGGCGCGCCGACGAGAGCGGAGGTCGATCGAAGCGATACCCCTGGTCGGGTCCCAGGAACACCGACTCGACCGCCGATAGCTCGAGGGTGCGGCTCTGAACCGCCCCCGGATCGCGGTCGAGGTCGAGGGGCAGCGCGTCCCCGAACAATCGGCGCAACCGCGTCGACGAAGGGGCTCTCAGCCACCACAAGCACTCCCGGACCAGCGCGATCCCTGGTCCAAGGTCTCCCTTGAGCACGAGGGTCAGGGTTTGGCTGACGGTCACCCTCGCGTCGTCCTCGGACGCGAGGATCATGGCGCCCCCCGCGCTCGCGCTCCCCAGACCTCGATCGCCGAGGAGCTGGACCAGGCTGTCCTGCAGCAGCATGTCCACGGGCTCCGCCAAGGGTCGCGCTCCGTCCTGCAACGGGAGGTCGAGCAGCAGCAGGTGCTTCTCCCGCGGGTAGCTCTCCCTCGTCGCACGGCGACGGAGCACCTCCCCGGGCGGAGAGCCCAGGATCACCTCACACACCCACGCCAGGCGCACTCTGTCGGGCGCGTCTCCGAGGGCTCGCGCCAACCCAGATCGGGCCGCGTCTCCTTCGAGCGCACGGGCCACGCCGGGCCCCAGGCTGAGGTCCCCCGTGTCCGCGAAGGTCCGCGCGACCTCCACGCCGACTCCCGCGGCGGCCCGGAGCGTGTCGCGCGCCGCCTCGAGCAGCGCGTCCAGGGTGGCGAAGGGGAACTCGTCGTTCTCCGGGTGGCGCAAGGTGTAGAGCCCGCGCCCTCGACGCGCCCCCGCCTCTCGGCCGAGGAGCCAACGCTCCGTGCCCTCGCCTTGGCGCCACTCGAACCCAGCGTCCCGGGCGTCTGCGCCTTCGACGAACGCAGCGACCTCGCTCCGGGAGAAGCCGCCGACGCACCCCCACGCGGACTCCAGCAGGGGCACGATCCAGTCGAGGTCGTCCCCACGGCAGATCGGCACAAAGCGGGAGAGCAGCAGCAGCGCGGGCCCGGGGTGAACGAACCCGGGGTCCTGCAGGGCCGCGGCTCGGCAGATCAGCTCCAGCTCCTCCCAGCGCAGCGCGTCGGGCTGCCCCCCTGCCTGACTGCAATAGCCGATCTCCTGGTCGTCGTGCCCGGGCGCCCGCAGGCTCAGCGTGACCCCGTCGAGGTCAGGCTCCAGGGACAGCCGGACGCCGTAGCCCCTCCCACCGGGAGCTCCACGGTGCACCCCTGGAGCTCCGGATACCCGGCGTCGACCTCGGTCTGCCAGGAGGTCGGTCCAGAAGCGCCGCGTGCGCACAAGCGCGGTCAGTGGTCGAGGAAGGGGCATGGGCGTGCCTGCGCGGGCGCGGTGGCGAGGGGTCCGCCTCACCATGGCGCTCACGCCAGAGCCACGCCACGCGCCGTGACCCTCCCTGGGGGCGGAGCTTCCGTGTCGGCGGCGTGAGGTGCGGTCGCGCGGCCGGGGCCAGCCTTCCGTGTCCTCCGTGTCCTCCGTGGTCCTCTCCAGGACCGCCGCCGAGCAGGGTCCCGGCGGAGCCTCACACCCGCGCGCGGAGGAACTCGGGGACGCGCTCGCGGGCCCAGAGCTCGTCGAGGGTCTCGCGGCGCTGGATCAGGTGCGCCTGGTCGCCGCGCACGAGCACCTCGGCCGCGCGGGGCGGGAGTTGTAGGTGCTGGTCATGGAGTGGCAGTAGGCGCCGGCGCCGAGAATGCAGATCCGCTCGCCGGGCTGGGCGTCGGGGACCTGCTCCTCGCGGGCGAGGAAGTCGCCGGACTCGCACACGGGGCCGACGACGTCGCCCTGCACGAGGTCCGTGCCCGCGCGCACGGCCCACACGTCGTGGCGCGTCGTAGAGCGCGGGGCGCGGGAGGTCGGTCATGGCGGCGTCCACGATCACGAAGCGCTTCTCGCCGACCTGCTTGCGGTAGAGCACGGTGGAGAGCAGCACGCCCGCGAGGCGGCCAGGATCCGCCCCGGCTCGAGGATCGGCTGGCAGCCGAGCGCGCTCACGGCCTCGCGCACGACCTCGGCGTAGGCCTCGATCGTGGGCGGGGTCTCGTCCCGATACCGGACCCCGAGCCCGCCGCCGACGTCGACCCAGTCGATCGTGAGCCCGTCCTGGCGCAGGGTCTCGACCAGCCCGCCGATCCGCTCCAGCGCCTGGCGGAAGGGCGAGAGCTGGGTGAGCTGGCTCCCAATGTGGCAGTCGATCCCGCGGGGGTCGACGCCCGGCAGCTCCTGGGCCCGGGCGTAGAGCGCGCGGGCGGTCTCGAAGGGCACGCCGAACTTGTCGACCTTGCGCCCGACCGTGATATGCCGGTGGGTCTTGGCGTCGACGTCGGGGTTCACGCGGAAGGCGATCGGGGCCACCACGCCCCGGGCCTGGGCCAGCTCGCTCAGGAGCTCGAGCTCGGCGTCGACCTCGACGTTGAAGCAGCGGATCCCGGCCTCGAGCCCGGCCTCGAGCTCGTCCCGGCGCTTGCCGACGCCGGAGAACACGATCCGCTCGGCGGGGACCCCGGCCTTGAGCGCGCGCTGGAGCTCGCCCACCGAGACCACGTCGGCCCCCGCGCCCTCGAGGGCCAGGCTCTGGATCACCGCCAGCGCGGGGTTGGCCTTGACCGAGTAGGCGATCAACGGCTCGAGGGGCGCCAGCGCGTCCCGCAGCCGGCGGAAGCGGCGCACCAGCGTCCCGTGGCTGTAGACGAAGAGCGGCGTGCCGTGGGCCTCCGCCAGGGCCTCGAGGTCCACGCACTCGGCGTGGAGCGTGCCGTCCGTGTAGGCGAAGTCGTGCTCGGGGGTCGCGTCCACTGGGTCCTCCGGCGTGGGCGCACAGCCTACCCCAGCCCCGCGGACCCGTTGGGTCGGACGCGGAACGCGACGCGCGGGCTCATGGTCCAGGTCTCGCTCCGCGTGGCAGTCTCCAGCTTCGGCGGGTCTCGACCCCCCTGCGGCTCCGCGCCAGCGCCCGCTGACTCGACCCCAAGCGCGCGGCGCCCAGGTAGGCTCGGGGCATGACGATTCGAATCGGCGGCGCCACTCAGGGCGCGACCTGTGTTTACTGCCACGACGCCCTGGGCCGGGTCGCCGTGAGCTGCGCCTGCGGCGCGCGCTACCACGAGGACTGCGCCGCGGTGTTCGGGGCCTGCGCGATCCCGGGCTGCGGGCAGAGCCTGGCCGCGGACCTCGAGCGCTGGCCGCTGCCGCGGCTCGGGCGCCTGGCGCAGCTCCTGGGCCAGGAGTTCGGGAACGCGCAGCTCTCGGGGTCGGCCGCGGTGGTGTGCCTGCACGCCCCGCCGCGGGCGATCGCGAACTCGCCCCGCGCCGCCCAGGCGGTGGCGGACGTGCTCGGCCCGCAGCACACCGCCTTCGACGCCCGACTGCGGCTGAACTCGCAGTTCCCCGAGCCCCTCGTGCGCACGAGCAGTCGCATGGCGGCGGACCAGGTCGTGGCCGAGCTCGCGCGGGCGGGGCTCTCGGGCCAGGCGGTCCTGCTCCAGGACCTGCTGCACCCGCTCCAGGCCCGCGACGTCGAGAAGGTCGAGCTGCTCCCGGACGCGTTGGCCTGCGTCGACGCCCAGGGCGTCGCGACCACGACCCCCCTCGACGCGCCGTTCTTGGCCATGGGCGCCTCGGTGTTCAACGTCAGCCGCAAGCACGACACCCGGATCACCACGAGCTACTCGAGCTCCGGTGGCATGCACGGCGGCTACCGCGGCACCCGCGCCACCCGCAGCATGCACAGCCGCGAGGTCCTGGCCCGGGACCCGGGCCTGTTCGTCTACAGCCCCCAGGACTCGACGCCGACCCTCCTCCAGCGCGACGCCCTGCGCACGATCCGGGTCGGCCCCGAGACCGGGCTCAAGTCGCAGAACTGGCTGACCCTGGTCAAGACGCTCCTGCGCCGCGCCGACCGCGCGGAGGAGGTCAGCGGCGCGCACTCGCCCGCCCTGCGCGCGCCGTCGCGCCCGGGCTTCCCCGAAGACAAGTCGAACCTGCTGGGGCTCTTGCTGGTCGGCCGGCTCTACTGGCTGCAGTGGACCCAGGGCGGGCGCACCGGGAAGTGAAGGAGCAGGAGCGGGAGAAGCCGCGTCCTGCCGCCGTCGAGCCGCGCCTCGAGCTCGGCCTCGACCCTCAGGCGCGGCCCGGCTCGCGCTGCCCGCACTGCCTGGAGGACGTGGGCGAGGAGGCCTACCGCTGCAACCGCTGCCGCGCGCGCTTCCACTTGGGCTGCCTCGGCGAGTCCGCGACCCGCGGCTGCTCGCTGTGCGGCGCCGGGGTCCTGCCCGAGCGGCGCACGGCCCAGGCGCGGCACGACCTCGACTACGCCTCCGGGCGCGCGCACATGTGGGGCGCGGTGGCGGGGATCCTCGCCTGGCTCCCCTACCTCGTGCTCTGCGGCGTCTTGTTCCGCGTGCTCGACCTGCCCGATCGCTGGTTGGGCGGGGTCATGGTCGCGCCCATGGTCCTGAGCTGGCTGACCTCTCGCTGGACCGCGGCCTTCCTCCGCGCCCGCGCTACTCGGCGGCCTTGACCTCGAGGAACAGCTTCCCGTCGCGCTCCACGATTCCGGACAGCGTGACCGCCCAGGCGTCGCGGCCCTTGCCGCGCACGGTGACCGAGTCGGTCGTCCCCAGGGGGAACGGGATCGAGCTCGGGTCGCGCAGCGCGGCGTCGGTCGTGTCCTGCCCGTGGGCGGGGATCAGCTCGACCGCCTCGAGCAGGACCAGGGTGCGCAGGAAGGAGCCCGGGCTCCCCACCCGCCACACCACCAGCCCGCCGCGGCCGAGGCGCGCGTCGAACCCGCGGGGCGCGCGGTACTCCAGGTAGAGCGACTCGCGCCCGCGGGCGTCGAGCAGCACGCGCAGCACCTGATCGGGGTCGTCCTCGATCGGGGTCAAGTAGGCGCGCTGCCCGCGGCGCCGGTCGACGGTGACCGGGTCGCTCCAGCCCAGCCGCGTCTTGCACCCGCGCAGAAGTGCAGCGGCTGGTCGGTGCCGTCCGCCGGACGGTCCGGCGCCCGCGGGCGCAGCAGCCGGCGGAGCATGTCCTGGCCTTGCTGGAGCTGGTCTCGATCACGCGGCGCAGGGTCTCCCCGGGGCGCTTGAGCTCGGTGTCCAGCGACCGCCGCGGCGCCGCGGCCGTGGGCGCCGCTGGCCATGAGGCACCACTGCCCCATGCCGGTGTCGCTCCCGATCCGGCATCCTGTCGTAGATCCCGAGCACGTGGCCCAGCTCGTGGCAGTGCACGCCGATCGGCTCGAACCACTTCAACCCGCTCTCGATCGTGGTAGCGACAGGCCTGCCGCCGTGGGTGAACAGCGTCGAGTGCGGCCAGAGGATCGAGCCGCGGGTGACCGAGGAGCCTTCGAGCCGGCTCGCGCCCGCGCACACGAACACCAGCGCGTCGACGTCGGCCAGGGCGTCCTTCCCGTCACGGGCGAGCACGCGGTCGACGGCGGCGGAGAACAGCCGGTCGCGCACCCCAGGAGTCACGAGCGGCTGCTCGACCAGGGACTGGCGCGTGGTCTCGACCTCGACCCAGTCGAACACGCGGCCCTGGACGTCCAGGTGCCCCGAGTTCTCGCGGTAGAAGTCGCGCAGGCTGCCGTGGGCGCGCTCGCCGGTCGCGGTCTGGGTGTAGCTCCCCTGGGAGAAGAACGCGTCCTCCCAGTTGCGGGGGGCCGCGAAGGCCGCCGGCCGCTTCTGGTCGGGGAACTCGACCAGGACCACCCCCAGGCGCAGGGTCCCGGTGGTCGGCGGGGCCAAGGTCTTGCCTCCCGCGAGGCGCGCGAGCTTGGTCACCCGCTGGCGCAGGGTGCTCGACCAGTCGAGGCCCGCCTCGACCCGCTCCAGGTCGTTGAGCGGGAGGTGGGGCGTCTCTTGCGCGAGGGCGGGGACGGCGAGGGCCAGGGTCAGGGCGACGGACAGGCGCACGGGGGCCTCCTCTCGAGGCGCCCAGGATAGCCCACCGGGGACCGAGCGCGCGGGCTTGCTGGCCCTCTCCGCCTCGATCCGGCGAGGGCGGAGCACCCTTCGATCTCCTGCTGTCCAAGTGCCCTGGGCGAGCGCAACGGCGCACACGGCTCCGCGTTCGGCCGCCAGCCTCTGCGGATCCTCGGCGCTCTCTGCGCCTCGGCGGTTCAAGAGCGTCTGCCCGCCCTGCATTGGGTTCATGACCCTCCGAGGCTCCGAGGCCGCCCCCAGGAGGCGCGGCTACACTCCCCCCGAGGGAGAGCGCATGCGCGGACTCGTGGGACTGCTGCTCGTGGGCGCCGCCTGGGCGCAGGACGTCCCGCCGCCGCCTGCGTCGCTGCCCCCCGTCGCGCACCCGCGGCTCCAGGCCGTGGCCCGCTGGGCCTACTGGATCCAGGACCCGGACCTCGACGTGCTCGCCACGCAGGGCCCCGAGCTGGTCGTGATCGACGTGGCCCAGGACGGGAGCGGCGACACGACCTTCGGCCGCGAGCGGATCGCGCGCCTGCAGCAGGGCGGGCGCCGCGTGATCGCCTACCTCAGCCTGGGAGAGGCCGAGGACTACCGCGCCTACTGGGGGCTGGACCGAGGAACGCCCGGCGCCGATTGGGCCGCGCGCCCGCCGGCCTGGCTCGGCCCCGAGAACCCCGACTGGCCGGGGAACTTCAAGGTGCGCTACTGGGACCCGAGCTGGCAGGCGCTGGTGATCGCGAACCCGGGCAAGCACCCGGTGCTCGGCGACGCCCCGAGCTGCCTCGACCGGATCCTGGCCGCGGGCTTCGACGGGGTGTTCCTCGACGTGGTCGACGCCTTCGAGCACTGGGGGCCCAAGGGCGACGGCGGCAACGGCGAGCGCCCGAGCGCCGCCCGGGACATGGCCGCGTTCGTGGTCGCCCTCGCCGCCCACGCGCGCCGCGCGCGCCCCGAGTTCGTGGTGTGCCAGCAGAACGGCGAGGCGCTCCTGAGCCCGGACCTCGAGCGCCCGCTGAGCGCTAAGGAGCGCGAGGCCCTGCTCGCCGCGGTGGACTGGCTGAGCGTCGAGGACGTGTTCTATCGAGGCGACGCCGAGGCCAACAACCACCTCGACCCCGAGGTCGAGCGCGTGCCCGCGATCGACGCCTACCGCCGCGCGGGGAAGCTCGTGACCGCGATCGACTACTTCGACCCGGACGCGCCCGGGTTTGCGGCGGACGCCTTCGCCGACTTCTGCCGCCGCGCGCGCGCCCGCGGCTGGCTCCCCAGCACCGGCCCCCGCGCGCTGAACCGGCTCTCGCCGCTGCAGCCGAAGTAGGGCCGCGCGATCTCGACCGAGCGGAGCGCTCCGGCAGAGGCGTTGCTCCCACACTGCGTAGGGGCGGGGCTCGTCCCAGCAGTGCTCGGCACTCCGCGTGCGTCGCCGGTCACGAGTCCTGGATCGACGCGCCTGGCCAGCGCGGAGCTCTTCTGGAGAGACGGTGTCCACACACTGTGTAGGGGCGGGGCTTGTCCCCGCCCGGTATGTGCGTCCCTCCACCCTTCGTAGTGTGAGGGCATACCCGCGGCGCCACGGATCGTTACCTAGCCCTGCTCGGAGCTCCGCCGCCACGAAGGCACAAGGGACGCACATACCCGGGCAAGCCCGAAGCCCCGCCCCTACCCCAGACAGCGCGCACCCAGCAAGGCGACACCCATGCCGTGCCGAACACCCCTGGGACGAGCCCCGCCCCCACCTCGTGCGACGCGCTCCGCGCTTCGTCCGCATGCGCGTCCTCCTCGGCACGCCGCGTGCACCAGGCCGCGGGTGCGCACGACCCTCGGTCCAACCTCAAGCTCCCCCGTCGCCGGGGCCGTCCGGGATCTGGGAATATCCGCCAGACGTTGGCGGAGACTCCGTAAGATCGGCGCCCATGAGAGAGTTCGAGCTGCCTGCGCGCCTGCAGGCGACCGTCCGCGCCCTGGTGCCCGTGGTGTGCACCGAGGAGGCGCGACGCATGGGGATCGTGGACGAGGTCGCCCGGGGCGTGGAGCGCTTCCTGGGCACCCTGCCTGCGCACCTGCAGAAGGGGATCCTGGCCGGACTGTGGACGCTCGAGTTCACGCCCTTGGCCGACCCGCGGAACCTGGGCCGCAGCTTCTCCAGGCTGAGCCCCGAGCGCGCGCAGCGCGCGTTCGACCTGTGGTGGCGGCTGCCCGGGCCCACGCACCAGCTCGTGCGCGCGCTGAAAATGTTCGTGAGCTTCGCGTTCTATGAGCACCCCAAGGTCCGCGAGCGGATCGGCTACGACCCCGAGGCCTACCTCGCGCAAATGCGCCGCAAGCGGATCGAGCAGCACCACGAGGTGATCGCCCAGCACGCCGAGAAGGTCGTGACCCCGGACCCCGTGCGCCGGCTGCCGGTGGCGGAGGCGCGCTCGTGAGCCCGCACAACGTCTACTCCCGCGCCGACTGGCCCCAGATCCCGGGGGTGCGCACCCGGCGCCGGCGCTTCCAGGGCGACCTCTACGAGCTGAGCTGCGACGTGGTCGTGGTCGGCTCCGGCGCCGGCGGCGCGGTGATCGCCGCCGAGCTCGCCGAGGGCGGCCTCGACGTCGTGGTCCTGGAGGAGGGCGGCTACTACGCCACCGAGGACTTCAACGCCGACGTGACCGAGGCCCTGGCCAACCTCTACCGCGACGGCGGGGCGCAAATGGCCCTGGGCACGCCGCCGGTGACCTTCGCCGAGGGGCGCTGCGTGGGCGGCTCGACCGTGATCAACGGGGGCATGACCTGGCGCACCCCCGAGCACGTGATCCGGCGCTGGCGCGAGGACCACGGCGTGCACGACTTCGACGCCCACGCGCTGCTCCCGCACTTCGAGCGGGTCGAGGGCTTCCTCTCAGCCAAGACCCAGGACCCCGAGTCGATCGGCCGCGACAACGCGCTCTTGAAGGAGGGCGCCGACGCCCTGGGCTACGAGACCGTCAGCAACATTCGCAACCAGCTCCACTGCCCGGGCAGCAACAACTGCGCCTTCGGCTGCCCGACCGGCGCCAAGCAGTCCACGCTCCTGACCTACCTCCCCCGGGCGCTGCACTTCGGCGCGCGGATCCTGACCCACTGCCGGGTCGACGGGATCCTGCGCCAGCGCAAGCAGGTCCAAGGCGTCGAGGGCAGCCTGGCCGACCCCAGCGGCAAGACCCGCCGCTTCCGGGTCCACGCCAAGGAGACCGTGATCGCCTGCGGCGCGGTCCAGAGCCCGAACCTGCTCTTGCGCGCGGGGCTGCGCTCGCCCTCGGGCAAGATCGGCCACGGGCTGACCCTGCACCCGAACACCAAGGTCGTGGCCCTGTTCGACGAGGACGTCGAGGGCTGGAAGGGCGTGCACCAGGCGTATCAGGTGCGCGAGTTCGAGGGCGACGGGTTCGTCATGGCGGCGGTCAACATTCCGCCGTCGCTGGTCGCCATGACTCTGCCCTACTACGGGCGGGACATGATCGAGCTCCTCGATCAGTACAACCAGACCGTGATCGGCGGCGTGCTGATCGAGGACACGACCACCGGCCGCGTGCGCTCGGTGGCCGGGCTCCCGGTGACCACGTATCAGATCACCGAGGAGGACCGGCACCGGATCGTTCGCGGGACCGCGATCCTGTGCGAGGTCCTGTTCGCCGCCGGCGCCAAGCGGATCGTGCTCCCCTTCGCCGGGGTCCCGGACCTCCTGTCCATGGCCGACGTGCAGCGCCTGCGCGAGACCGACGTCCCCAAGGCCGCCATGGAGGTCGTGACGGTGCACATCATGGGCACCCTCGCCATGGGCGACGACCCCACCCGCCACGTGTGCGACAGCTACGGCCGGGTCTACGACTACGCCGGGCTGACCGTCGCCGACGCCAGCCTGTTCCCCACGCCGATCGGCGTGAACCCTATGGAAACCATCATGACCCTCGCCACGCGCTGCGCGATCCACCTCCTGGATCGCTTCGCGGTGCCGGCCGGGGTCTAGGCAGGAGCCCGCAATGGGAGTCCAGAACCTCGACGCCCCCACCAACCACGGCCTCGCCAGCGCGCGCTACCTCGAGCTCGGCGAGAAGAGCAAGGCCGAGCTCGAGGCGATCTTCCGCCGCGGCACCAAGCCCGACCCGACCGCGCTCCAGGGCTGGGAGTTCCGCGGGCGCAACGTCGCCTGGTGGGCGAAGCGGTCGCCGATCCTCAAGTTCGTGAAGGGCTTCTACCAGGACGCCGCGGGCCAGACCTGGGGCTACAACATTCCCCAGCGCCAGAACGGCCTGGAGCAGCCCTGGCTGGCCAAGCCCTCGGACGAGGACCCCAAGCGCTTCGGGTTCTACCTCGTCGCCGACGTCGACCCCGCGAGCAAGGACAACGTGCACCTCGACGCCCTGCTCCTCGACTACGGCCGCGGGCGCAACCCGCTGCTCGACGCGAGCAAGGTCCTGCGCGACTACCTGGTGCGCGTCGACCCGGACTCGGACGACCTGCTGCTGGGCAAGGCCTACCTGGCCCTCGGCCCCTCGCGGGTGCCGTCGAACTTCTTCCTGCTCGAGCGTCACCGGCCCACGAGCTGGGTGCGGTAGCGCGTCGGCGCCCTCCGCGGGCGCGGGCAGAGAGCGCAGAGAGAAGACCCACCGCCGAAGCTCCGCCGTGCGACCTCGCGCCGCCCGCTGCGTGCGCCAGCGCGTGCTCGGAGAAGAGTTCAACCGCCAAGGCCGCCAAGAGGCGCCAAGGCTCCGCCGTGCGACCTCGCGCCGCCCGCCTCGGAGGGAGGAGTCGGAGAGCCCGCGACGGCGCAGCGTGGCGGAACCGTTCGCGCCCGGGGTGATCGCGCTGTTCGTGCTGACGCTGGGCGCCCTGGTCCAGGCCTGGATCTTCGCCACCGTGTGGGCGATCGGCGGGCCCTGACGCGAGGTCCTGCGCGGCGCGGTCGACGGGGTCGTCCCTGGCTCCTTCGCCGCGCTCGCGGCGGAGCTGGCGTTCGCGCTCAGCGACCTCGAGCGGCCGTCCCCCGCGCTCAGCGCCTACGGGGCGGTGACCCTGGTCCTGATCGCGGGCTGCCTGCGCGCGTCCGTACACGCCGCGAGCCCCGACGCGCGGCGCGCGTCGGGGCCCTCGCAGGGCGCGCTACTGGACGACGAAGTAGCCCGCGGGGACGCGCACGCCGTCGGCGGTGACGTAGAGCGTGCCGCTGCTCGCGCCCGCCGGGACCCGGGCGATCGCCGACACCTGCCCGTTCATGCCGTAGACGCGGGTCACCGCGGGGACGCCGTCGAAGTCGAGGGTGATCGGCCCGCCTGAGGTGCGGAGCACCACCGCCACGATCGTGTCCACCGGGCCCGCCGAGGGGCTCATGCCCAGCACGGCCACGCTGCCCGGGGTCGGGTTCGGCGCGGGGGGCAGCGGGTTCGGCCCGGGGGTCGGGTTCGGCGCGGGGGGCAGCGGGGTCGGGCCGGGGGTCGGGTTCGGCGCCGGGGGCAGCGGGGTCGGGCCGGGGGTCGGGTTCGGCGCCGGGGGCAGGGGCGAGCCGATCACCTGGAACACGCCGGCGGAGAGGCGCGCCCCGCCGAGCTCGACGGAGACCTGGCTCGACTGCGCGCCCCAGGGGACGGTGGTCGTGACCACCAGGGAGCGGCCTTGGCCGGCGGCGGTCGCGACGGCGGGGGTGCCGCCGAAGTCGACCCGCACCGGACCCGGCCCGCCCTCGAGCTCGAGGGTCACCGGGTCGCCAGGCTCGCCCAGGAGCGGGCGCATGGAGACCACCCGGGGTGCGGTCCACCCCGGCGCAGCCGCGGCGCTGCCGCTGACCGAGAACCAGGCGACCCGACGGCGCTGCCCGTCGACCGAGAGCCGCAGGCTCCCCGAGCGCACGCCGCTGGGGACGACCGCCAGCACGAAGCGCTGGTCGCCCGAGCCGTGCAGGGTGGAGAGAGCTTGGGTCCCGGCGAAGTCGACCTCGACCTCGCGGGGGGCGGTGGCCCGGAAGGCGATCGCCACGACGTCGCCGGCGGCGCCGCGGGTGGGGGTCACGCGGTCCAGGGACCAGGACTGCCCGAAGGCAGGGACGGCGAGCAGGAGGCAGCCGGCCAGGAGCCAGCTCGAACGGTGGGGGTGCATGGGGACCTCCGAAGGGTCGGTGGGTTGGAAGGACCCCGAGAAGGTAGAGAGGCACTCTGGCAGAACTCTGACCGCCCGCAGGTGCGCCCCCCGCACGCGGTAAGCCACGGCCAACGAGCCTCTTACCTTCGTCAGCGCAGGAGATACACCCAGGCCAGCGGGTGTCCGAGCTCGTCCCGGGTCGCGCCGTCCGCGCCCAAGCTGTAGACGTAGAGGAACTCCCCCTCGACCTCGGCGTGAAAGGGCCGGCCCCACGCGTCCTGCAGTGCGGACTCGCCGCCCGCCAGGTAGGGGCCGGCCCAGCCGGGAGCCTGGGCCGGCGCCTCGAGCAGCTCGGCCAGTCGCCCTGGGGAGCGGCCGACGTCAGCCTTGAACCGCTCCCAGGCGGGCTCCAGCGCATTCAGGCGCAGCGTGGTCCGACCTCGCAGCGCCGCCTGTTGGCGCAACGCCTCGAGCGCCGGGTCCTCAGGCTGCTTGGGCCGCTGCTCCTCGGCCGGCTCGGGCGCCAGCTCTCGCTCGAGCACGACCCCCCGCACGAGCCCGAATTCGCCGTCGAGGTAGAGCTCGACGAGGCCGCGTCCCGGCTGGTCGTCAGGGCTCACGAAACCGCGCCAGCCGCCGCGGTCGTCGCGCACGACCTGCACGCTCACCTCCGAGGCCGAACGCAGCGCCCGCGCCACCGGCGCCAGGCCCTCCGGGGTCTCGAGCTGCGTCACGGCGTCGGCGCCCGCCGCCCGCCCGTCGAGCTCGATCGGGAAACGCAGCCAGGGGCGCGTCGCGCCGAGGCCTTCCTCACTCCTGAGCTCGGCGACGAGGCGCGTCAGCACGGCCTTGGCCGCCGCGGCGTCCGGACTCAGGGCTTGTCGTTCGTAGACCTCGGCCGGGCAGCCCAGCCCGGTGAGCCGCAGCCCGTCGTCGAGGTAGAGCTCGAACCCTTCGCGCTCGAGGCGCACGGTGTAGCGCGAGTCCTTCGCGAGGAACCGGTCCGGCCCGCTCCGCGCGACCTCGGGCACCCAGTCCACCCCCGCGACCTGGAGCGAACGCCACGCGGGGTCGTGGGCCAGGAGCGTCGCGACCGCCGGGAGGTCGGAGGTCGTCATGCTCGCCGTGTTTCGCCGCTCCCAGCGCGGCTCCTCCAGCCGGGCAAGCTTGACCTGCAGGACGCGGCGCTCCGCGGCGGGCAAGGCCCCGCCTGCGCGCACCTCCGCCAGCAGGCTGCGCGCTCCGACGCACACGCGAGTGTGGAGTTCGAGGGCGCTCGGGTCGGCGAGCTCGCCGACGGTCGCCCGCAGGACCGGGGTCGCCCGCTCGCAGTCCGCGAGCTCCGCGCGCACGAAGCTCAGGAGCTCGTCGACCGCCGGATCGGGGCCCGCGGCCCAGAGCACGGCGCGCCCGCAGCGCAGGACCTGCGCGCCCTCGGGCGTGCGCGCCGCGACGGCGGGGAGCCCGCGCTCGGCGGAGGTCGCGTCGGCGAACAGGTAGCCCTGAGCTGCGAGCTCCGGGTCGACGTAGCGCCAGGCGTAGGCGCGCTCGATCCCGATCAGGTCGAGGCCCTCCAGGCGCTCGCGCGTCGCCTCCCCACCGCCGCGCCGGGCCCAGGCGGGCACTTCCAGGAGCGCGGCCTCCACGTCGCGCTCGAACGCGACGACCCCGCGCTGGTCGATCCCGGCGCGCTCGAGCCGCGCGAGGAGCCACTCCCGGAACACCCGGCGCGTGGCGTGGGTGCCCTTTCGCTCCGCGCCCAAGGTCACGACCCCGGCCCCTGCGCGGAACAGCTCGAGCCGGGTGTCGCGCCGGTGGGCCGGACGTCGCAGCAGCTTCTCCCCCAGGATCCCGTCGTAGACCGCGCGCGCGGCGTCCGCGCTGGGCAGCTCGAGGGCCGCGACCCACACGTCGTCCTGGGCCATGAAGTTCGCCCACAGGAACTGGCGCGTGCTGGCGAACTCGGGGGCCGCCCACTCCTCGCGGCCGGCGAACCCCTTCCGCACCTGCTCGGGGGTCGTGAACAGGTGCTGGGTCCGGCGGCGCACGTGCGCCCCCAGGACGTCGTCGGGGGGCACGAGCTCGGTCAGGTCGCGCAGCGGCTCGCCCGCGAAGGTCACGCGGCGCACGTCGGCCTCGGCGAGCTCGCGCACGCTTCCGTCGTCGAGGCGCACGCGGTAGGCCCCGCGCTTGTCGAGCAGGGTGCCTTCGACGGCGCTCCCGTCGCGGAGGGCGATCTTCACCCGCCCTTCGTCGGCGAGGGCGGGCCTGAGCGCGAGCAGGGCGAGGCAGGACAGGACGGCGGGTCGAATCATGGGGTGAACTCCTTCGCCGCTCCCCTCCGCAAGACCGGGGCCTCTGCTCAAACCCCTCCGGGGCTGGGGCCTTGGACCCGGGACGGGGAAATCCCCCACGCCCTCGGCCGCCCAACCGTTGAAGATCACGACAGCCTAGTGCCCGGTCCGGGCCGATTCCAGCGGCGCCCGTTGGCGCTGCTAGCGCCGCTCGTCGTACTCGATCTCGCGCACGTCCCCGCGAGGGATCGCGCGAGTGGACCCGTCGGGCAGGCGCACCCGTAGCGTCCCGCCCGCGATCTCGAGCACCTCGACGTGCTCCAACGCCGGGTCGTCGCCCCACAGCGACACCCGCGCTCGGGGCGCGGCCCGCGGCTCGGCGGGCGGCGGCGGCGGGCCGAGGGCGACCCGCAGCCCGCCCCCCAGCGCGGCGAACGCAGTGACCCCGCCCAGGACCCAGCCGAGTCGACGCCGGGGCGCCGCGCGGGACACGAGCACGGTCTCCCCCAGCGCGGGCCCGAGGGCCTGGGTCTCGCGGGCAATGAAGCGCTGGATCGTGGTCGTGAGGAAGGCCGCCTGCCCCGGGTCGGGGGCGTCCGCGTCGACCTCACGCAAGGCCCGCGCCATGTCGGTCGCGTCGGCGTAGCGCTCGTCCGGCGCCTTGGCCAGCGCGCGCAGCACCACGGCGTCGAGCGCGGGAGAGAGCTCGGGGCGGTGGGCCGAGGGCGGCTCCGGCGCCTGGTGCAGGTGCATGTTCAGGAGCACGAGCGGGCGGTCGGCCTGGAACGGGAGCCGCCCGGTGAGCGCCTCGTAGAGCACGACGCCCAGGGCGTAGAGGTCGCTGGCGGGAACCCCGTCCTCCCCGCGGGCCTGCTCTGGGGCGAGGTAGGCCGGGGTCCCGACCACGTGCCCGCTGAGGGTCAGCCGGGTCAAGTCCACCGCGCGGGCGAGCCCGAAGTCGCACACCCTGGCGTGCCCCTCGGCGTCGAGCAGGAGGTTCGCGCTCTTGAGGTCCCGGTGCACGATCCCGGCGGCGTGGGTCGCGTCCAGCGCGTCCAAGACCTCGAGCCCGAGCGCGATCGCGCGCGCGGGTTCCAGGCGCCCCACCTCCCCCAGGAGCTGCGCGAGGTTCGGGCCGCGCACGTACTCCATTGCGTAGTAGGTGCGCTCGCCGTCGCGCTCGAGGCCGCCGAGGGCGCGCACGACCCCCGGGTGCTCGAGGCGCCCGAGGAGCTCGACCTCGTTGCCGAAGCGGCGCAGCGCGTCCGGCTCGACGGCGAGGCTCCCGTCGATCACCTTCACCGCCGCGCGGGTGCCTTGGGGGTCTTCCGCGAGGTAGACCGCCCCCATGCCGCCCTTCCCCAGCTTGGCCAGCAGCCGCCAGGGGCCGAGCCGCTCCCCGATCACCCCTCGCCCCCGTCGCGCTTGAGCCGCGCGTAGAGCGTGGCGCGGTCGATCCCCAGGAGCTTCGCGGCCAAGGTCTTGTTGCCCTCGGCCTCGCTCAGCGCGCGCGCGACGTGGGCGGCCTCGACCTCACGCAGGGTGGGGAAGGCGCCGTCGGCGCCTAGGGGGGCCGGGGCGCTCCCCTGCAGCCGCTGCGGGAGGTCGACCAGGGCCACCTGCTCGCCCTGGGCGAAGATCGCGGCGTGCTCGACGGCGTTCCTCAGCTCGCGCACGTTCCCCGGGAAGGCGTAGGCCTCGAGCGCCGCCGCCGCCTCGGGCTCGAACCCGCGCAGCCGCCCTCCGCTGAGCTCGGCGAGGAACCGGGACGCGAGCACCAGCGCGTCGCCCCGGCGCTCGCGCAGCGGCGGCAGCGTGACCTCGACCACCGCCAGGCGGTAATAGAGGTCCTGGCGGAAGCGGCCGTCGTCGGCCGCCGCGCGCAGGTCCTGGTGCGTGGCGGCCACGAGCCGCACGCTGGGGCGGAGCTCACTCCCGCCGCCCACGCGGCGGAAGCCCTTGCCCTCGACCACGCGCAGCAGCGTGGCCTGGCTCTCGAGCGGCAGCTCGGCGACCTCGTCGAGGAACAGGGTGCCGCCGTCGGCGAGCTCGAACGCGCCCTTGCGCCGGGCGAGCGCTCCAGTGAACGCGCCCTTCTCGTGGCCGAACAACTCGCTGCTCAGGAGGTCACCCCGCAGCGTGGCCGCGTTCACCACCACGAAGGGGCCGCCCCGCCGCGGGCTGAGCCCGTGGATCGCCGACGCGGCGAGCTCCTTGCCGGTGCCGCTCTCGCCCTGGAGCAGGACCGGCGCCTCGGCACGGGCGGCCGTCGCGAGCTGACGCGAGAGGACGCGCATGACCGCCGACTCGCCGAGCAGGTAGCGCGGGCTGGGCGGCACCGGCCACGCGCCCTCCCCCGCAGCCTCGTCGCCCCCGAGGGGCAAGCGCAGGGTCGAGCGCCCAACGAGGGCGCCGGGCGCGGGGGCGTCGTCGTCGACGAACACGAAGCGGACCTCGGCCAACTGCAGCTCGTCCCCCGGACGCAGGGTCACCGGCGCCTCGCAGCGCACGCCGTTGACCCAGGTGCCGTTGCGGCTGCCGCGGTCGTGGAGGGTGACCTCCGCGCCCACCTCAAGCTCCGCGTGCAGGCGCGAGACCCGATCGCTGAGCACGACCACCTCGTTCTGCGGGTCGCGGCCCAGCCGGCTGCGCTCGGGGAGCAGGCTGTGCACCGCCCCGCGGTTGGGTCCTTCGATCACGACCAGCCGTGGCATGCGCCCATGGTAGGGCAGGGGCGGGCCGCCGTCGTGAGGGCGCTGCCCGGCGCTTAGGCAGGGTCCGTCAGCGCCGTCAGGGCCTCGATCGCGGCCTCCGCGAGCTCCGCCACCCGCGCCCGGTAGGGCGCGCCGAGTTGCTCGGCGAGCGCCCGCAGCGCCGGCTCACGACCAGGCTCGGGCGGTGTGCCCAGGCGCTCGCGCAGCGCGTGGGCGCCGGCGAGGCAGCGCGCGGCGCGGGCGGGGTCCGCAGGGAACGCGAGTCGCGCCTCGAGCTCGAGGACCTGGGCCAGGTGCCCGTGCCCCTGGCCCGCGGCGGGCGGCGGCGACCGCGGTCGCCGCCGCGTCGCGATCGCCCCGCGCGAGCGCGACCTCGGCGGAGACCAGCGCCGCGCGGCAGGCGCCGGTGCGGTCGCCGTCCTCGAACACCCGAGCGGCGGCGTCGGCGTGGGCCTGGGCCTCGGTGGGCGAAGTCGCGAGCGCCAGGCGCGCCAGGCCCAGGAGCGCGTAGCCCTCGGCCTCGCGGTCCCCGGAGGCCCGCACCTGCGCCAGCGCCTCCTCGAACCGCGCCTGGGCCTCGGCCGCGCGCCCGGCGAGGAAGTCGACCTGCGCCAGGGAGAGCAGCGAGCGCGCGATCGCCTCGGGGGCGTCGAGGGCCCGCGCCTCGTCGAGGGAGGCCCGCGCCAGGGCCTCGGCCGCGGGGAGCTCGCCCTGGAGCCCGTGGAGCGACGCCCGCATGCGCCGGCTGCGGGTGGCGGCCAGGCGGTTGCCTTGGGCGTCGTGCAGCGCGATCGCCTCCTCGAACGCGGGGCCCGCGGCGTGGAGCTCGCCCAGGTCCTTGAGGATCACCCCCAGGTTGTGGAGCGTCCCCGCGAGCAAGGGCCGGTCGTCGCGCTCGCGCGCGAGGACCACGAGCTCAGAGAACGCGTCGCGGGCCGCGGGCAGGTCCCCCTGGGCGAAGGCGACCATGCCCTGGTTGCTGCGCGCGCGCAGCAGGCCCCCCGGCTCCTCGAGGGTCGTGTAGAGCGCGACCGCAGCGTCCAGGTGCGTCCGGGCCTGGGCGAAGTCCCCCTGGCGGTAGGCGAGAGCGCTGGCGCCCATGCGCGCCCCGGCGCTCTTCAGGTCCGCGGCGGGCCGCCGCGCGAGGAAGCCCTCGAGCCAGGTCCGCCCCTCGCCGTAGCGCCCGCGCAGCGCCCAGCCGTGGGTGCAGGCCGAGGCCAGGGCGACCCCGGTCTCGAGGTCGTGCTCCAGGCACCAGGTCAAGGCCGCGCGCAGGTTGGCGTCCTCGGCGTCGAGGCTCGCCAGCGCCGCCGCCTGGTCGGGCCCCTGGAGCGCCGCCTTGGCCTCCTCGGCGAAGCCGCGGAAGTAGGCCGCGTGGCGTGCGCTGAGCGCCTGCCAGCGCTCGGGGGCGAGCTGCGCGCGGGCGTAGCCGCGCACGAGCTCGAGCAGGCACAGGCGCTCGCCCTGGGGCGCGGGGCTGAGCAGGGACACGTCGCGCAGCTCGGCCAGGCGGTCGAGGGTCAGCGGGTCGTCGCCGAGGGCCTCCGCGGCCTCGACGCTGAACCCGCCGCGGAACACGGCCAGGGAGCGGAACAGCGCCACGGTCTCGGGGTCGAGCAGGCGCTCGCTGGCGGCGAGGGTCGCGTCCAGGGTCTGGTGCCGGGGGTCCGCGGGCCCGCGCCGCGCGAGGAGCTGCCGCGAGTCGGCCAGCCGCGCCAGGATCCGCGCCGGGTCGAGCACGTGCACCCACCCCGCGGCCAGGCACAGCGCGAGGGGGATCCCCTCGAGCTTCGCGACCAGCGCGGCCACGGCGGGGGCGTTGTGGGCCGTGAGCTCGAAGTCCGGGAGCACCGAGCGCGCGCGGCTGAGGAAGAGCTGCACCGCGGCGTTCTGCGCGAGCTGCGCCGGCTCGCGCTCGGTGGCCTCGGGGAGCGCGAGGGGCGGGAGCGCGACGCTGCGCTCCCCGGGCAAGCCCAGCGCGCGCCGCGAGGTCGCCAGGCAGCGCAAGGAGGGCACGTCGGCGAGGAGCCCGCCCAGCCGCGCGGCGACGGCCCCGCGCACGTGCTCGCAGGCGTCGAGTACGAGCAGCGTCGGGCGCGCGCGCAGGGCTGCGCCCAGGCGCCGGGGCAGGTCCGCCGGGGGCTCGGGCTCGACGCCGAGGGCCTGGGCCAGGGCGCGGTCGACGTCCGCCGCGTCCTCCGTCGGCTCGAGCTGCACGAAGGTCACCGCGCCGACCTCGGCCTCCGACAGCGACCCAGCGAGCTCGAGGCCCAGGCGCGTCTTGCCCACGCCGCCGGGCCCGAGCAGGGAGACCAGCCGCGGCGGGGGACCGAGCAGGACCTCGCGCAGCGCGGCGAGTTCCTGCTCGCGACCGAAGAGCGGCTCGAGCTGGAGCGGGAGGGGCGGTTTCCCCGGGTCCGGGGCCGCGGGGGCGGGGGGCGCGGCGGGGGGCGCGCGTCGCGGACGCGCGACCTGCGCTTGGTCGTGGGCGGCGTCGATCACCGCCTGGGTCTCGGGCGCGGGCGCGACCCCGAGCTCCCGCTCGAGGAGCTCGGCCAGCGCGTCGCCCAGGAGGATCGCCTTGGCGGTCTCCCCCTGCGCCGCCGTGAGCCGGATCAGCTCGCGGTGCGCGGCCTCGCACAGCGGGTCGATCGCGACCGCACGCCGCAGCCAGCGCAGCGCCTGCTCGGGCTCGACGCCGTCGAGGCCCGCGAGGACGGCGCCGGTCAGGCGCCCTTGGACCAGCGCCCGCGCCGGGCCGACCCAGTCCTCGAAGTGCCCCTCGAGCAGCGGTCCCCGATAGCGCGCGAGGGCGGCGTCGAGGTCCCCGGCGTCGCAGGCCTGGAGCAGCGCCTGCACGTCGGTCGCGATCGCGCCCGGCTCGAGGGCCAGGTCCTGTCGGGTCGCGACGAGCACCGCCCCCCGCGACCCGTCGCCGGGCTCGAGCTGGCGCCGCAGCGCGGACACCGCGCGAGAGAGGTTGTTCCGCGCAGCCGCCGGCGACAGCTCGGGCCAGAACAGCCCGCACAGCACCTCACGCGGGTGGGGGCGCCCGAGGTGGTAGGCGAGGTAGCCGAGCAGCCCCGCGGTCTTCTGGGTGCGGAAGCGCGTGATCGCCTCCTCGCCGCGCGAAAGGCGCAGCACGCCGAGGAGCTCGATCGTCCAGGGGGCCGAGGTCACCTCGGCGTTCTACCAGCCGCGCTCCCCCCGCGCAGGCGCTCGACGCGTGCCGAGCGCCGCCGAAACCCCTCCGAGTGGGCCCAGGGACCGGGTCGACCGGGGGGGTGCACCCTGTTCCATGGCTCACCCCCCAGGTCGAGTCGGGGGGCGGACCCTAGAACAGGGTTCACCCCTGGGTCGAGTGGGGGGCAGACCACTGAGAACAGGGTTCACCCCTGGGTCAGTGGGGGGGTGAACCATGGAACAGGGTTCACGCTCTGGGGTCGAGTGGGTGGGCACCCTGTTTATGGTCGGTGGGTCGACCCATCCCGGACCATGGAAGCAGGGGTCCAGGGGTGGGTCGACCCCACCCCGGCGGGCCACCTAAGCCCCGTGTTCTCGTTGTCGACGGGGCGGCGCGGACCTGCGTGGGTGCGGATCGGCAGAGCCTCTCAATCCGGCGCGTGTGCCCTCACGGGGTAGGGGCGGGGTTTATCCGGGTTTATCCCGAGGTGTTCGGCACGCAGCGTGCGCCGGGGCGCGTGGCGCGCTGGCCAGCGCGGAGCTCTTCTGCGGTGGCGTTGCTCGCACCTGGTGAGGGCGGGGCTTGTCCGGGCTTACGGCTTGTCCCCGCCGGTATGAACGTCCCTCCACCCTTCGGAGTGGAGGAGGCCCTACCCGCAGCGCCTGCTCGGAGCTCCGCCGCCACGGAAGGCCTCCCGAGGACGCATACCCGGGCGAGGACGACCCAAGGTGTTCGGCACGCGGCGTGGGCCAGGTGTGTTGCGCGCTGGACAGCGCGGGCTCTCCTGCGAAGGCGTTGCTCTCACAACGTAGGGGCAGGGGCTTGTCCCCGCCCGGCCTGTCGTCTCACCCTTCGGAGTGGAGGGCCTACTCGCGGCGCTGTCCGGAGCTCCGCGCCACAGGCTCGAGGGACGCACATGCCGGGCGGGGACGGGCTTGCCCTGCGCTTCGCGGAGCGGGCCGACGCCAGGGCGGGGTAAACCCGCCCCTGCCCCTGTGAGAGCACACCGCGCCGGATTGGAAGGCACAGCGGAATCGAGCCTCGGTGGCGAAGACCATGCCGAACACCTGTGGGACGACCCGCCCTGCCCTGTGAGGGCACACGCGCCGGATTGGAGAGGCACAGCCGATTCGAGCCTCGATGGCGAAGACCGTGCCGAACACCTGTGGGTTTATCCCCGCCCGCGGGCGTCGGCCCGCTTCCGCAGGAAAAGGGCTCTGGGCAATTGCGCGGAGCGATCAGCGCTGGCCCGTCGTGACCTGCGGGGCACGGTGCGCCTCCGGCCTGTCCTCCCCCGCGGGTATCCTGACCCGACCAGGACCCGAACCATGCCCGGCCCGACGCTCCGCCCCTACCAACGCGACGCCGTCCAGGCGGTGATCGCCGCGCGCAAGCGCGGGGTGCGCCGGCAGGTGGTGTGCCTGCCCACCGGCGCGGGCAAGACCGTGATCTTCTCGCACCTGGCGCGGATCGCGAAGCGGCCGGTGCTCGTGCTCGCGCACCGCGCGGAGCTGCTCGAGCAGGCGCGGGACAAGCTCGGGCGCGCGCTGGGCGACGCGTCCCTCGTGGGGATCGAGCAGGCCGAGCGCTCGGCGCCTCCGGGGGTCAAGGTCGTGGTCGCGTCCTTGCGCTCGCTCCACGACGCGCGCCTGGCGCGGGTGCTCGCCGAGCGCCGGTTCGGGCTCGTGATCTACGACGAGTGCCACCACGCGGTGGCCGAGGACAACCAGCGCGTGCTGCGTACCCTGGGCGCCTTCGACCCCGCGTGGGAGGGCACGCTGCTCGGGTTCACCGCGACCCCGGTCCGCGCCGACGGGGTCGGCCTCGACCGGGTGTTCGAAGAGATCGTCTACCGCCGCGGGCTCACGGCCATGATCGAGGACGGGTTCCTGGTCGACGTGCGCGGGTTCCGGATCGCGACCGCCGCCGACCTGACCCAGCTCAAGCAGGGCCAGCTCGACTTCGTCGTCGACGAGCTGGCGGAGGCGGTGGACGTCGAGGGCCGCAACGCCCTCGTCGCGCGCTCGATCCAGGAGCTGGCCCGCGACCGGCGGACCCTGGCCTTCTGCGTGACCGTGGCCCACGCCTACCGCCTGGCCGAGGCGCTGCGCGCGGTAGGCGTGCCCACCGGCGTCGTGCACGGCGAGCAGAAGCCCGACGACCGGGCCGAGGTCCTGCGCCTGTTCCGCCGGGGCGAGCTCGCCGCGGTCACCAACGTGGGCGTCCTGACCGAGGGCTTCGACGACCCCGAGGTCTCCTGCGTGGCCATGGCGCGCCCGACGCGCTCGTCCGGGCTCTACGCCCAGTGCGTGGGCCGCGGCATGCGCCCGGCGCCGGGCAAGGCCGACTGCCTCGTGCTCGACTTCGTCGACGTGTCGAGCGTGCCCCTCGAGACCCTGCCCACCCTGTTCGGGCTCCCGCGGCAGGTCGACTTCGAGGGGCGCAGCGCGAGCGAGGCCGCCCGCACCTGGGAGCAGGCGCTCGCCATGGCGCCGGGGCTCGAGCTCGACCCGGACACGATCACCCTGGGCGAGATCCAGCGCCGGGCCGCGGCCTTCGACCCGCTCACGCTGCGGGTCGACCCCGAGGTCGCGGCGATCTCGGGGTTCGCCTGGTCGAGCCTGGGGAGCAAGGGCGTCGCGCTCCACGTCGAGCGCCGCCCCGGGCGGATCGTGGAGTACCTGGTGCTCGCCCGCGGCGCGCGGCGCGGCGACCGCAACCACGTGCGCGTCGACGGGCGGAAGCAGGCGCACTTCAGCCGGCTGGAGGACGCGGTCGAGGCCGTCGACTACGAGGTCGGGCGCCTGGGGCAGCGCGCGGCGGCGAGCGCCTTCGCCCGCGCGGCCTGGCGGCGCAGCCCGGTGCCCAGGGACCTCGCGCGTCGGCTCTCGCGTCCGGCCCGCGACCACTCGGACGCCCTGGCGCTGCTCGCCTTCGACGCCCACGGCCCTCGGAGCAAGGCGCGTAAGGTCTGACCCAGCCGGCCCCTGAGGCTGCTCCGTGACCTCGGGCGGCGCCCACGTATATACTCGGACGCATGCACGGTGGCGGATTCGAGCTCATGCACCGCTGGGTGGTGATCGCGTTCCTGGCGCTCCTATGCCTGGGCACTTGCGGTCACGGACTGAACACGGCGTTCGCTCAGGATCTGAACCCGGCGGAGGACGTCGAGCTCGAGGGCGAGGAGGCCGAGGCGTGGTTCGAGGAGCATGAGCTCCCCGCCGCGACCCCGCCGCTCCACGAGGAGCTCGCCCCGCCCGCGCCTGCGCCGCGCGCGCTCCCGCGGGCCTTCGCTGCCCGGCACTTCGCCGGCGAGCGCCGGGCCCGAGGCGCGTTCCTCCCCCTGCTGACCTAGCCCGTCCGGACGTCGACCGAGCGCCCCCGCGCTCGCGCTCCCTGACCGTGTGCCCCTCACCTCCCGCAGGCGACGCGCGCGGGTCCTGCGTCCCGACCCCTCTTCGTCAGCCCCTCACGCGCCCCCGGGCGCGAGCGATCTCCTCCATGACCGACACCCCCTACACCCCCGTCCCCGACGAGGCCCCCGCCTCCTCTTCCTTCAGCGGCAAGGACCTGTTCCGCAACCTGGTCGCCGGCCTGACCGTGAGCTTCGTGGCGATCAGCCTCGGCGCCGCCTTCGGCGAGCTCAGCGGCCGCGGCGCCACGGCAGGGATCCTCTCTGCCGGGGTGATCGCGTTCCTGACGGCGCTCTTCGGCGGCACCCGGATCCAGTGCTCGGGGCCCACCGCGCCCATGACCGCGGTCGTGGTCGTGGTCGTGGCCTTCGCCCAGGACCCGGCCGGCTTGGCCAAGGCGATCCCTGGAGCGAACCCCGACCACTTCATAAACGTGACCCTGATCCTGACCGGGGCCATGCTCGCGCTGCTCGCGGTGTTCCGCCTGGGCAGGTTCATTTCCTACGTGCCCAAGGTCGTGATCTCCGGCTTCATGAACGGGATCGCGGTCCTGATCTGGGTGGGCGAGGTCAAGAAGCTGTTCGGCCTCGGCGGGAAGTCGGTGCTCGCCGGCGGCGTCGCGCTGAACCTGGGGATCGCGCTCGTGACCCTGGCCCTGTGCTTCACCCTGCCCAAGCTCCTGCGGCGCGTAGGCCCCATGGGCCACTACCTCCCGGCGACCCTGATCGCGATCGCGCTCATGACCCTCGTGGTCCACCTCGGCTTCGGCGAGGCGGCCCGGGTGAAAATGGGCGCCTCCGACCAGTCCCTGCTCGAGCACCTGCGCAGCCAGTTCCCCACCGACTGGTCCTTCCCGATCGTGTCGCTGGCCGGCTACTACGCGCTGAACCTCGTGCTCCTGGCCTACCTCGACACCCTGCTCACCGCCCTCGTCGTCGACAAGCTCATGGAGCAGGACCTCGGCGTCGAGGAGCAGACGAAGCAGAACAAGGAGCTCGCGGCCCAGGGCCTGGCCAACGCCGCCGCGGGTCTGATCGGCGGGATCCCCGGGGCCCAGGCCACGATCCGCTCGGTGCTGATCCTCAAGGAGGGGGCGACGATGCGGCTCGCCGGCGTGGCGGTCGGCGCCTTCGTGCTGATCGAAATGCTCGCCTTCCAGGACCTGATCGCGCTGATCCCCTCGGCGGTGTTCTCGGGGGTGCTGATCAAGGTCGGCTACGACGTCATGGACTGGGGCCCCCTGGTGGCCAGCGGGCGCAAGGCCCTGGGCAAGGTGCCCCCGGCCACCGCGCTCATGAAGGACGTGGCCTGGATCGACATGCTGTTCGTCGTCGGCACGACGGCGGTCACGATCGCGGTCAACCTCAACGCCGCGGTGATCTCGTTCCTCGTGCTGTTCTACGCCCTGCGCCTCCGCGGGATCCGGGTGCCCGACTTCGCCACGCCCCAGCCGGCGGAGCCCCAGGTCGCCGGCGCGAGCGCGAGCGCGGCGCCTCAGGAGCAGCCCACGGCCAACAAGTCGTAACCAAGGCCCACGCGACTGGCGGGCGGCCCCGAAGGGCCACTCGCCAGCCGCGTGAATCCGTTCCTGTGTCGGCCCGCCTCCCCCCGGAAGCGGGCCGTCTCCTTGCAGGGCCCACCGTCCTTGCCCGACGGCGGCCCGTGCGCGTGGGACGCTCGCCCGTGAGGGCGAGCGCGCGATCAGCCTTCGCTGTCGCGCACGAAGGTCAACTCGACCCAGGGGGGTTCGCCCCAGGGCCCGGTGCGGACCTCCGCGATCACATAGCCACCCTCGACGCGACGGCGGCTGTAGGTGCCCGCGGTGCAGGTCTCCACCTCGTAGTCTTCGTCCCCCATACCGTTCTCCCCACCCGACCTATCGGCAGCGGGAATGGAAAGGTTCATTGGGAGTCCGAGTTGTCGGTGGGCGCCGCTACGAAAGGGGGCTGGGCACTCCGGTGCAACGGCGTCCGAATCCAGTGCAACCCACGGACACGACGGGAGCGCGCGTGGCTTACTCATTTCACCTCGCCTGGAATCGCGGCGCGGAGGTCGTCGTGGCGACCTTGGCCGGCACGGATCCCGAGGCCGGCACGTGGACCGTCGGCGCGCCCAGGAGCGCCCAAGGGGACGGCGGCGTCGTCACCGCGCTCGCCTACTCCGGAAACGCCGACGACCCAAGCCTGAAACAGGAGCCGCTCCGCTCCCCCATGAAGCCGGGGGTTCTCGTGTGGGCGACGTCCTCGGGCAACCTCTACACGGCACCGCTCTCGGGAGGAACACCAACTCGGATCGCTTCGGGCCTCGGCGACCGCGTACACGGCCTCCTGGTCTACAGAGACCGCGTCTATGTCGCGGGCAACGCCACCTCCACCCTGAGCTGCGTGCTCATTGACGGAAGCACCGCCCCCCTACCCAAGGCGCTCGTTCTTCATTCCGCTCCCATCGCCCTCACCTGCGCGTACGCCCAGACCGGGGCCCTGCCCCCGGACCCCGACCTGATCTGGACCGCGGAGCGGCCGGATCGCATGGGGCCCGGAGCTCCCGGCCAGTTCTTTCTGGGCCGGCGGGTCGGGCTGGCTCCCGGGTGGCAGTCGTTCGTGCGAACCGACGCGGTATGGGGTGCCTCGGTCCCGTATCCCATGGGCCAGCCCGGGCAAGATCGCGTCTACTTCGTGAACCGAGGCGCACGCGGCATTGGCCAGGTCGGCTTGGCGCAGGGAGCGGTCGCCGGCCTGTACAAAACGGAGTACGTGACCACGAGCCTAAGCTTCGCTGCGGTCGCGACCGCGCGACTTGGCGGTCGGGTGTTCTGGAGTTCAATGTCCTCGACTGGGGCCAACGCCGAGTTGTTCAGCATTGGGCTGTGGAACCCGAGCGTGGCCCCAGACCAACCCTCGCGCGCTGCTCAGGCCCTGAAGATCAGCGGAGACGTCGGACAACCTCGTGCCCTGACCTTCGCCGTCTCTGGCAGCCCTTGACGCTATCGCTTCGCCTCCAGGATCTCGATGTCGTAGCCGTTGGGGTCCTTGACGAAGATACGGCGTGCGCCCGGGCTTGCTGCGGCGATACCACCAGCCGCGGCGCTCGACCTCCTTGACGATCGGCTCGAGCTCGTCGACGTGGAACGCGAGGTGCCCGAACTGATCGCCGAGCTCGTAGTCCCGGCCGTCGGTGTTGTAGGTGAGCTCCAGGTGATAGCGCTCGCTCTCGTCGGTGAGGAACACGAGCACCGCCTCGTCGCCGATCTTGCCCTCGCGCACCTTCTTCAGCCCCAGGAACTCGGTGTAGAAGGCGAGGGTCTCGTCGAGGTCCTTGACGCGGATCATGGTGTGGGCGAGGCGCATGGCGGGCTCCTGGTCGGGGAAGCCCGAGGATAGCAGCCGGGAGGAATTCCCCGCGGCGCTGGGGAGCCCCGGGGCGTCTGGATTAGGATCGCGAGAGCGAGGTGTTCCCGTAACCGCCGCCGCGCCCGAGTCGATCTACGTGCGCCTGCCCAACTGGGTGGGCGACGTGCTCCTGGCGACGCCCTTCCTGCGTGCGCTGCGGCGGGGCTATCCCGACGCAAAGCTCACCGTCCACGGCAAGGGCCACACCCTCGAGCTCGTGGCCGACGAAGGGCTCTGGGACCGGGCCCTGCCCCTCGAGAAGCCGGGCAAGCTCTGGCCGGTGCGCGAGGGTCAGCGGGTGCGGCGCGAGGCGGGCCCCTTCGACCTGGCGCTGATCCTGCCCAACAGCTTCTCCTCGGCGGTCGTCGCGCGGCTGGTCGGGGCCCGGGAGCGCGTGGGCTACGGGCTCAACGGGCGCTCGCCGCTCCTGACCCGGGCGCTGCCAGTGCAGAAGGTCGGGCGGCTGCGGCCGATCCCCATGGTCGACTACTACCTCGCCATGCTCGAAGCCCTGGGGATCGACACCGCGGGGATCCCCCGCCGGCCGCAGCTCACCGTGACCCCCGAGCAGGCCGCCCGCGCCGCGGAGCTGCGCCGCGCGGCGGGGATCGCCCCCGACGCGCGGGTGTGGGCGCTCAACTTCGGCGGCGCCTGGAAGACCAAGCGCTGGGTCCCGCACCAGGGCGGACAGCTGATCCAGCTCCTGCGCGGCGAGGGGATCGTGCCCTACCTGCTCTGGGGTCCGGGCGAGGAGGAGCTGCGGGACGAGGTCGTGGCCGCGGCCGGCGGCGAGCCCGTGCCCGGCGCCGACACGTTGATCCCCTTGGACGGGCTGACGGCGTTCCTCCAGGGCGTCGAGCTCATGGTCTCCACCGACTCCGGCCCTCGGCACTTCGGCGTCGCGGCGGGGACGCCGGTGATCGTGCTCGTGGGCGGGACCCACCCCGACTACACCCACGTCGACTACGACCGCTACCGGATCCTCTGCGCCGAGGTCGAGTGCTGGCCCTGCCACCTCAAGACCTGCCCGATCGACTTCCGCTGCATGCGGCTCCTGACCCCGGCCTACGTGCTGCAGTCGGGGCTCTCGCTCCTGGGCGAGCTCAGCGATCACCCCGGCTGAGGCCGGCGCCCGTCGGTTACCCTGAGCGGGTGGACGCCCCGCCCCCTGCTGCTCCTGTCGCGCCTGCGCGCTATGCCCCGGCCACCGTCTCGGCCTTCGGCCGCACCTGGCCCCGGGCCACGCTGCTCGAGCGGATCGCCTGGGCCGGCCAGTTCGTGGCGACCCTCGGGATCCTCATCGTGGCGCTCGTCCTCGACGCCGACCCCAGCGGGGTCGGGACCCACCAGCAGCTCGGCCTGCCCGAGTGCGGGTTCATTCCCCTGTTCGGCGGCCCCTGCCCCTCCTGCGGGTTCACCACGACCTTCACCCTCGCCGCCCACGGCCACCTGCTCACCGCCTTCGTGAACCAGCCCTTCGGGTTCTTGCTGTTCCTGGGCGCGGTCGCGAGCCTGCCCCTGGGCGCCGTCGCCGTGCTCAAGCAGGTGAGCTGGCTCGAGGCCACCGACCGCTGGCCCTGGGGCCGGATCGTGGCCGGGACCCTGCTCCTGTGGCTCCTGTGCTGGGCCTACAAGTGGCAGATCTATTCGGGGTAGGGTCGCTCGCTAGAAGCGCCCGTTTCCCCAGAACTCGCTGAACACTCCAGGGCAGAGCACGGAGATCGAGCCTTCGTCCTCATGACTCCATGCATGCTCGGGATCCAGCAGCTGCTCGAGACCGAAGCCAAATGCAGCGTATGCCTGGTCGCAACTACCCTCCCCAAAGCGTCGGTCGAAGGGGACGTGAAGGAACCACTCCAACAGGGGTATCTCGCCGGCTGGGATCTCCCTGAACGCCTCGCACAGTGAGTCGGGCTGCCGCGGCGCACGCTCGTAGCGGTCCCTTCCGCACCCGACCAGCCAGGTCCGGAAGTCCGCGAAGCAGTCGTCGCTGCACCCACCGAGGACCGTGTAGGCCACGGCCCAGAGATCGTTGCGGTACGCGCCCGCATGCTTCAACCAGAAGTGGCCGCAGAACCGTGAACTCCTCCTCCGGCTGAGCTCGTCGAGTCCAGCTTCGAGCAGCTCTACCTGCGCAGATTCCGGACCAGTCGCCCGCTGGAACGGACGCGCCAATCACCTGCCAGAAGCGACGCTCCGGGAGGAGCAGGTTCGCTCGCCCTAGGATGTCGGGCCTGGCCGAGAGCGACTCGCCTCCTTCTCCCCCGCTCAACGGGTCAGCTCGCGGATCTTGCGCTCGGCGAGCTGCTTCTCGGCGAGGGTCTGGGCGCGCTCGAGGGCGCGGCGCCAGTCGGCCAGCGACGCCTCGAGCTGGCGCTGGTCGTAGCGCAGGGCGGCGCGGGCGGCGTAGGGCAGGGCCTCGTCCGGGGCGAGCTCGAGCGCGCGGGCGACGTCGGCCTCGGCCTCGTCCAGCGCCCCCAGCCGGCGGTGGGCGTTGGCACGGGTCGCCAGACCCGCCACGTAGGTCGGGTCTACCTCGAGCAGCGCGTCCAGGTCGCGCAGCGCCACCGTGGGCAGGTTCTGATCGAGGGCGTTGAGCGCGCGGTGGTAGCGCGCCAGGACGTCGTGGGGGTCGCGGTCGAGGACCTGGCTCAGGTCGGAGTCCGAGGCCTGGAAGCGCGCCAGGGCGCGCAGGCTGATCCCGCGCGAGCGCAGCGCTTTGGGCAGCTGCGGGTCCAGGGCGAGGGCGCGGTTGAGGTAGTCGACCGCCTGCTCGAAGCGCCCCTGGACCATGTCGAGGGTGCCGCGCTCGGCGAGGGCCTCGGGGTTCTTCTCGTTGGCGACGAGGGCCTGGTCGAGGAGCGCGCGGGTCCGCTCGAAGTCGCCGCGCACGTAGGCCACGCGGGCGCGGCGCACGAAGGCCGGCGAGGGGTCGGGCACGAGCTCGAGGTAGCGCGCCCAGGCCTCCTCCGCCGCGGCGTCGCGGCCCAGGGCGCGCAGCACGACCTCCAGGCGCTCCCAGCCCGTCGCGTCCTCGGGGGCGAGCTCGACGTAGCGCTGCCGGTCGGCCAGGGACTCGAGCAGGGCTCCGCGGGCCTCGTGGGCGTCGCCGCGGTGCCGGATCACCACGAGGTCCTCGGGGTCGAGCTCCAGCGCGCGGTCCAGGGCCTGGATCGCCTCGTCGGTCCGCCCCAGGTTGTAGAGCACGTAGCCGCGGTTGGCGTGCAGGCTCGCCCGCAGCGGGTTCAAGTCCAGCCCGCGCTCGAAGTCCTCGAGGGCCTGCTCCAGGCGCTCGGACTCGAAGCGGATCACCCCGCGGTAGAAGTAGGCCTCGGCGGACGGGCGCTCGGCGAGGAGTTCGGTGCACAGCGCCTCGGCCCGCGCGGGGTAGGCCTCCATGAGCTCCTGGACCTGCGCCAGGCGTGGGTCCCGGGCGGGCTCGGCGGGCGCGGTCGCGGGGGCGTCGGCGCCGGGCTCCGTCGCCGGGGCCCCCGCGTGCAGCCACACCAGCGCCGTGCCCAGCGCGACGACCCCGCTCCCCGCCAGGAGCCCCGCCCCCCACAGCCGGCGGTCGCCGACCACCGCGCGCAGGGAGTAGAACGACATGGAGCCCCGCAGCCACTGCTCGAGGAGCTCGGCGTAGGTCGCCATGTCCCGCGGGCGCTCGCGCGGGTCCTTGGCCAGGGCGCAGAGCACGAGCTTGTCGAGGGCTGGGTCGAGCTCCGGCACGTGGCGCGAGGGCGGCGGCGGCGGCTCGAGCTCGGTGAGCATGAGGTTCTCGGGGAGCGAGCGCACGTCCAGGGGCGGGCGCGCGGTGAGGAGCGCGTAGAGCGTGGCCCCGAGCCCGTAGACGTCGGTGTGGATCCCGATCGCGTCGAGGTCGCCGCGGGCCTGCTCCGGGGCCCAGAACCCGGGGCTGCCCATGAAGTTGCCCTCCTCGCTCAGGCGACTGCGCAGGCTGTCGTCGTCGCGGGCCAGGCCGAAGTCGGTGAGCACGACCCGCCCCCGCGCGGTCACGAGCACGTTCTCGGGCTTGAGGTCGCGGTGCACGACCCCCGCGGCGTGCACGTGGGTCAGCGCCTGGGCCAGGGCGTGGGCGTAGCGCACGGCGAGCACGGGCTCGAGCGGCCCCGCCGCGATCAGGTCCGCCAGGGACCGGCCGTGGATCAGCTCCAGGGTCAGGTAGGGGTAGTCGCCCTCGATCCCCCAGTCGAGGACCCGCACCACCCCCGGGTGCGCGATCCGGCTCAGGGCCTCCGCCTCGCGCTCGAAGCGCTCGCGGACGGGCGGCGTGTTCAGCCCGACGTCGTGCAAGACGCTTGAGCGCGACCTGCGTCCCCTGCGCGGTCTGGTAGGCCCGGTAGACGATCGCCGTGCCCCCGGCTGATCTCGTCGAACATGACGTAAGGTCCGATCTGCTCCGCCACGCGGGTCAGGGTAGCGCCCCCGGCGGCGGCGGCGCCGGGCCTTGCTCCTCCAGCTCGGCCACGACCTGTAGGCCGCGGCGGCGCGTCGCCGTAGAGCGGCGGGCGGCTCTCAGGGCTCGCTCGCGACCTTGGCCGCGAGGGTCTCCAGGGCTCGGCCAGCGCGTTCCAGCCGTGCTCCACGGTCTCGACCCACTCGGTCTGCCGGCGCAAGGTCACGCAGGGGACGCCGAGGAAGTAGGCCTCCTTCTGCAGCCCGCCGGAGTCGGTGAGCACCCGCGCCGCGCGCTGGGCCAGGCCCAGGGTCTCGACGTAGGTCAGGGGCGGGATCAGTCGCAGCCCGGCGGGGGCCTGCTGGAGCCACGCGGGGCGGGCGCGCTCGAGGGCCGCCCGGGTGCGCGGGTGCAGGGGCAGCACGACCTCCAGGGGCAGCGCGGCCAGCGCCTCGAACCAGGCGACGAGCCGCGCGGGGTCGTCGGTGTTGCTCGCGCGGTGGAGCGTCGCCAGGCAGTAGCCGCCGGGCTGGAGGCCCAGGCGCTCGAGCGGCGCGGGGCCGGCGTGGGGCAGGTAGACCCGCACGGCGTCGAGCATGACGTCGCCGACCACCGCCGCCCGCCCGGGCACGCCCTCGCGGGCGAGCTGCGCCGCGGCCGCGGGGCCTGGGCAGAGCAGGAGCTCCGCGAGCTGGTCGGTGAGCACCCGGTTGCGCTCCTCGGGCATGTCGCGGTCGAAGGAGCGCAGCCCGGCCTCGACGTGGGCCAGCGGGATCCGGAGCTGCGAGGCCGCCAGCGCCGCGGCGAGGGTCGAGGTCGTGTCGCCGTAGACCACGACCCAGTCCGGGCGCTCGCGGCTGAAGTCGTCGGCCAGGCCCTCGAGCATGCGCGCGGTCTGGGCCGGGATCGAGCCCGGGCCGACGGCGAGGTTCAGGTCGGGATCCCTGAGCCCCAGGACCTTGAACTGATCGGCGGAGAGCGCGGGGTCGTAGTGCTGGCCGGTGTGCACCAGGCGCTCGACGTGCCCCGCCGCGGCCAGGGCGGCGGAGACCGGGGCGGCCTTCACGAACTGCGGGCGCGCGCCGACGACGGCGGTGACCTTCACGGCGTGCGGCGCCAGGGCCCGAGCCGGCGGAACAGGCGCAGGTACCCCAGGGTCGTGGGCAGGATCTTCATGCGGCTCTTGCCGATCCGCTGGGTGGCGTCGAGGCGCATGGGCACCTCGCACACCCGCGCGTCGATCCGCTGCAGCTTGGCGAGCATTTCCACCGCGTAGCTGAACCCGGTCTCCTGGATCGTGGCCTCGCCGTAGCGCGCGAACAGCTCGCGCAGGATCGCCACGGTGTGCACGCGGTAGAAGCTGGAGTAGGTGCTGACCCCGCGGATCCCGAGCACCAGCCGGCAGAGCAGATTCGCGCTGCTCGAGATCCCGATCCGGGTCCAGGTCGTGCCCTCGATCCCGCCGCCCACCGCGTGGGGCGAGGCCAGGGCCACGTCGAACCCGACCCGGGTCAGGGTCGTGAGCGCGGGGAGGATCGTGAGGTCGCTGGTCCCGTCGGCCTCGAGGGTCACCACCCGGTCGTCGGGCCCCGCGACCTCGACCACGTGGGCGAAGCCGGTGCGCATGGCCGCCCCGGGCCCCTGGTTCACCGCGTGGCGCAGCACGGTGCAGCGCCCGGGAGCGGTAGCCAGCGCGGCCTCGCCAGTCCCGTCGCTGCTCCGTCGTCGACCACGACCAGGTGGAACAGCTCCTCGAGCTGGGCGCGACGGCCGCCGCCAGCCCGCGGGCCATGCGCGGCAGGTTCTCGGCCTCGTTCAGCGCCGGGACCACGAGAACCTGGCGTCGAGCCGCTCACGCGAGCCGGCGCGCTCCAGGAGCCAGTCCCAGGTCCGGCGCAGCCCGTCCTCCACGTCGACCTCCGCCGAGAAGCCCGGGTGCTCGCGGGCCAGGCTCGGGTCGGGACGCGCCGCTGCACGTCCTCGTAGTTGCCGCCGAGGGAGGCGTTGGGTTGGAACTCGAGCTGGGGCGCGTCGTCTCGCGCGATCCCCAGCAGAGCTGGGCGAGCTCGTGATCGGAAACTCGCGGGTCCCCTTAATGTTCATAGACCATGCCCACGGCGCGCTCGGCGTCTGGGGCCAGGAGTGTGCCGCGCACCATGTCGTCCACGTGGGTGAAGGTCCGGCGCTGGGTGCATCATGGTGGATCGAGAGCGGCTCGCCCCGGTGGGCCTTCTCGAAGAACACCGACTGCGGGCCGCCGAGCCAGCCCTTGTGCTGGAACGGGCCGTAGCCGCCGAAGTAGCGCAGCACGGTCACCTGCAGCCCGCGCTCCTCGTGCAGCGCGAAGGCGACCTGCTCCTCGTACATCTTGGACACGGCGTAGGCCCAGCGGCGAACCTTGGGCGAGCCGATCACGCTGGGCGAGCTCTGCTCGCGGAAGGGGACGTCCGGGTTCTTGCCGTAGACGTCCGAGGTCGAGGCGACCGCGATCTTGGCTCCGACCTCCGCCGCGGCCTCGAGCACGACCCGGGAGCCGGTGGCGTTCACGTCGAGGGTCGCCAGGGCGTTGCCGTAGCGCGGGATCTTGCGCGCGGCGAGGTGCACGACCTTGTCCGCGTCGGCGCAGGCCGCGCGCACCGCGGCCTCGTCGCGCACGTCCGCGCGCACGAAGCGATACGCGGCGTGGTCCTCGAGCTCGGCCAGGTTCTCCGCCTCGCCCTCGCTCAGGTCGTCGAGGACCGTGACCCGCGAGCCCCGCGCGAGCAGCGCGCGGGTGAGGTTCGAGCCAATGAACCCGGCGCCGCCGGTAACCACCACGTGCTCGTTCATTGGATCCTGGCGCCCCGTCCCCCGCGGTAGACTAGAGCCGTGCTCGTGAGAGCACAACCCGCACAGGGAGAGGCCGCTCTGAGTTGGATCGCACGCCGCGCGACGCGAGGCACCCTCGCGGCGCCCTTGGCCGGGCTGGCCGGCGTGGCGGTCGGGTGGCCCTGCGTGCGCCTGGGGTGGGTCGGCTACGACGAGACCTACTACGCCCGCGGCAACCTCTACCTGCGCGACCTGAGCGACCTCTGGACCCTGATCAGCCGCCCGGGCAACGGCTACCAGTTCCAGCCCACGACCTACGCCTCCCACGCGCTGGACTACGCCGTGTTCGGCGACTCCGTCGCCGCGTTCCACGGGGTCAACGTCGCGCTCTACGCCCTGTGCTGCGCCCTCGTCGCCTGGCTGACCCAGACCCTGTGGGCGAGCTGGGGCGCGAACAAGGGCGCCGCCGAGGCCGGGTTCCTGGCCGGGCTCCTGTTCGCCGTGCACCCGGTCCACGTGGAGAGCTACGCCTGGCTCGGCGACCGCAAGGACCTCCTGGCCTGCGCGCTGGGGATCGCGAGCTACCTCGCGTATCGCCACCTGCCGCAGGCCGGCAGCCCGCGGCGCCGGCTGGGGCTGCACCTCCTGGGCGGAGGGCTCCTGGCCCTGGCCCTGGGCGCCAAGCTCTCCGCCGCGCCCCTCGGAGCCTGCCTCGCCCTCGAGGGCCTGCTCCGCGAGGGCGGCGGGCTCCGCGCGCGCGTGCGCGCGGCGTGGCGCTGGGGCGGCCCGGCGCTGGTCCTGGGCGCGCTGCTCTCGGTCGGCTGGTACGCGCTCCAGCTGCGCTACCCGGTCCCCCTGGGCCGGGTCAGCGCGCAGGGGCCGCTCGAGCGCGGGCTGTTCGTGCTCCGCTCCTACGGCCACTACGTGCGCCTCGTGCTCTGGCCGAGCGAGCTCGCCGTGCACTACTACCCGCGCCCGGCCTTCGCCGAGTGGGCCGTGAACCTGGGCTGGGGGCTGGCCGGGATCCTGGGCGGGTGGGCCCTGGCGCGGGACCGCGGGCTGCGCCCGCTCGCGCTGTGGGCGGGGGGATGGTTCGTGCTCGGGCTCGTGCTCGTGGCCAACGTGATCCCGCTGGGCTACGTCAACGACCGCTACCTGCTCCTGCCCTCCGTCGGGATCGCCGCGCTCCTCGGCGCCTGGGCCACCCGGGGCGGGCGCGGGCGCCGCGCGGCGCTGCTCGCGGCCGCCGCCGCGGGGGTCGCGCTCTCGGGGGCCCAGATCCCGACCTGGTCCTCGAGCGAGCGCCTGTGGCGTCAGGTGCTCGAGGTCGACCCCCGGCACCCCTTCGCCCTGGCCCAGGTCGCGCGGCTCGAGGCCGCCGCAGGGAACCTCGAGCGCGCCGAGCAGCTCGTGGCCGAGGCCCGGGACGAGGACCCCGACGCCGACTTCCCCGCGCTCGTGACCGCGGAGCTCCTCGACCGGCGCGGCGAGCGCGCCGCCGCGAGCGCGCTCCTGCGCGCCCAGGCCGCGCGCAGCCAGGAGGTCACCGTGGAGCTGCACCTCGGCCAGCGCGCGCTGGCGGCGGGGGAGATCCCGCGCGCGCAGACCCACGCGCTGCGCGCCCTCGCGCGGCAGCCGCGCAGCCTCGAGGCGCTCCAGCTCGCCGCGGGCAGCACGCTGCGGCTCGGCGACGCCGAGCTCGCGCTCATGTTCTGCCAGCGCGGGCTCGAGGTCGCGGCCCCGCCGGAGCTGGCCCTGCTCGCGCTGCAGAGCGCGCTCAGCGCCGGACGCTGGGAGCTGGCCGCGAGCTACCTCACGCTGGCCGAGCGCGGCGGGCGCACCTGGGAGACCGACCTCCTCGCGGCGCAGCTCGCCTTCGAGCGCGGGCGACCGCAGGAGCTGCTCGCGCGGCTCGACGCCTGCGTGGCCACCGTACCGCGCGAGCTGCACCCGGCGATCCGCCAGCTCGTCGGGCTCCTCGAGCGGGTCGGCCGCGGGGAGCAAGCGCTGGCGGTGCTGCGCGAGGTGCGGCAGCCGCCGCCCGACCTGCGCCTGCTGCGCGCGCACTTCGAGGTCCGCCTCGGCGACCCCCTCGCGGCGCGGGTGCAGCTGCGCCGCGCCCTGGAGGCCGCCCCTGGGCTGCGCGAGCGCGCGCGCCAGGACCCGCTGCTCCGCCCCTGGACCGAGGAGTAGGACCGGCGCGGGCGCCGGATCGGACTCACAGCAAGAGCAGGAGGAACACGATCACGAGCACGACCACGAGCACGATCGCCACCGCCACCGCCACCACGAGCGCGGGGGAGGCCATGTCCTCCGGGTCGTCGACCGAGAACACGTCCGGGGGCGCGTCGCCGGCGACCTCGCCCGAGATCTTGCCGGAGTCGGAGTCGCGGTCCCAGAGCGTGACCTCAGGGGCGTCGAGGGGCAGGTCGCGCAGCAGCGCCTCGAGGTCGCGGATCAGCGCGTCGCAGTCGGCGTAGCGCTTGTCGCGGTGCTTCTCGAGCATTTTGCCCAGCACCCGGCGCACGCGGTCGGAGAGCTCGGGGTAGTGCTCGCGGGGGTCGCGCAGCCGCGAGTGGGCCTCGCCCTTGAGGATCTCGATCCCGGTGAACTCGCGGAAGCCCTGGGTCCCGGTGACCAGGTAGTAGAACACCATGCCCAGGGAGAACACGTCCGCCCGCCCGTCGATCCGGTCGATCCGCCCGATCTCGTGGGCCATGTAGAGCGGGGTGCCCACGAACGCGCCCTCGTAGGTCATGGACTCGACGGTGTAGTCCTTGGCGAGGCCGAAGTCGGTGAGCTTCACCTTCCCGTCGCGGGTGATCAGGATGTTCTCGGCCTTCACGTCGCGGTGCACGACCTGCGAGGCGTGGGCGACCTGCAGCGCCTGGGCCACCGAGATCACGATCCGCGTGGCCTCCTCGAACGGGATCCGCCCCCGGCGCTGGACGAACTTCTCCAGGTCCTCGCCGTCGACGTACTGCATGACCATGTAGTGGGTCGACTCGTCGCGCGTCCCCACGTCGTGGACCATGACCAGGTTCGGGTGCTCCATGCGCGCGGCCGCGCGGGCCTCGCGGAAGAAGCGGCGGACGGTGCGCTCCTTGGCGGCGCTCTCCCGGGTCAGGACCTTGACCACCACCTCGCGCCGCAGCGACTCGTGGCGCGCCAGGTAGACGTTGGCCATGGCGCCGCCGCCGATCCTGGCCTGGATCAGGCAACCGCCCAGGGCCTGGCCGATCAGCGGGTCCTCGTCGGGGTTGGGCGAGGGGCCCATGGCCACCGCGACGCCGGCGCCGTTGTTGCCGCGGCCGAGCTGCGCGGCCCCGGTCGGGTAGATCGCGTGGGCGGCGCCGCCGGGGTTCGTCGGCGGGTTGCGGAAGCGGGCCGAGGCCTGCATGCGGTGCTGCGCGATCTCACGCTGACGCTGGGTGATGTGCCCGACCTGCGCCTCGGTGAGGATCTCGTAGTCCAAGAAGATCTGGCTCAGCGGGGTGTGCGGGTCGTTGTGGATCTGCAGCTGCGTCGCGTGGTTGACCTCCTCTTCCGAGAGCCAACCCCACTTGAGCGCGATCTGGGCGAACAACCTGTCGCTTTCGCTAACCATCCTCGACCACTGTAGCCCCGGGCCCCGACGGGCGCTATCCAGTCCCGGCCCAGCAGTTACCGCCCCGGGCACCGCGCTGCACTGCGTCGCGCAGGGGACGCCGAGCGCTCTGCTATCCTCCCTGCGAGGGGAGCTCATGGACGACCTGCCGCAACCGAACTACGCCAAGCCCGCGGGAATGCTCGGGCTCGCGATCGGGCTCTCCTGCATGGGGCTGTTCCTGGTCGTGGGCGCGCTCACCGCCGGCATGGCCCTGTTCACCGCCCAGAGCCGGCGCGCGACGATCCGAATGGAGCAGGCGCGGGTCGAGGCCGAGCGCGCGCGGGAGGCGTTCCAGGCCGAGCAGGAGGCCTCGCGGGTGACCTTGCTCCTGGCGGCGCGGCAGGCCGATCGCGGCCAGGTGCAGGCCACCGCCGACGTCCTGCGCGAGCGCCTGCGCCTGGCGGGGATCGAGGGCGAGGTCGGCGTGCGCGCGGACCTCAAGCTCCAGATCCAGCTTCCGGGCGAGGGCCTGGAGTCGGCGATCGACCTCTTGCTCGCCGGGGGCGACCTGCAGTTCAAGCTGGTCTCGACCCTCGCTGGCGCGGCGCGGGACGAGGCCGTGGCCGAGGTCGAGGCCGCCAAGGCGGCGGGGACCTACGACCCCGAGACCGCGCCCTTCGACGTCGGCCACTCGCGCACCGGCGAGGCCGTGCTCATGGAGAACCCGGGGGTCCCGGGCTACTTGCTGACCGAGGTCACCAAGTCGGTCGACGGCGACGGCAACCCCGCGATCGGGTTCACCTTCGGCGAGGCCGGGCGCGAGCGCTTCCGCAAGCTCACCGGCGAGAACCTGCAGCGCAACCTCGCGATCGTGCTCGACGGCGTCGTGCGCGACACCCCCACGATCCTGGCCGAGATCCAAGGCTCGGGGATCCTCAACAACCCCGGCGGCTTCACCACCGAGGAGCAGGAGCGGCTGGTGACGGTGCTCCGCTCGGGCAAGCTCCCGGTCGACCTCGACCTCGAGAGCCAGGACGTGGGTGAGTAGTTGAGTAGCGAAGTGGGGGAGGGCCAAGGCTCGCTGTGGCCCGTCCTCGCGATCTCCTGTGCGGGGCTCATGGTCCTGATCGTGGCTGGAGGCGTCGCGTTCTACGTGTTCCAGCTCCGCGCGCTGCGGCGCGACGCGGCGTCCGCTACGGCACTGGTCGCTGAAGGGTCGCTGCAGTCCGTCGTGCTGGCGCCGCGCGGCGGGGCCTCGCCCGAGGAGCTCGAGGCGACCGCCGCCGCGCTGCGCGCGCGGCTCGACGCTGCGGGTGTCGGTCAGCTCAGCAGCGTCGACGTCCGCGCCGACGGCCGGCTCGTCGTGCAGCTCCCCCTCGAGGACTCGGCGCACGCGCAGCCGCTGCTCCTGACGCGCGGTGACCTGCGCTTCGAGCTCGTCTCACCCTTGGCGGGCGCGGAGCTCGAGCGTGCCCTCGCTGCCGCGGCGACCCGCGCGGAGGACCCCGACGCGTCCCACCAGGTCGCGGTCACCCCGGAGGGCGGCCGTGCTCCTGGAGGCCCCCGGGGTCTCGGGCGCCGCTGAGCGAGGTCACGGCGGAGGGCCGGCAGGTGACCCTCCGCTTCGACGACGCCGGCGCGGAGCGGCTGAGTGAGCTCACCCGCGCGGCGAAGGGCCGTCAGCTCGCGATCGCGCTGGACGGCGTCGTGCTCCAGATCGCCACGCTGCGCGGCTCGGCTCCGCGAGCGCGGCTTCTCGAGTTCGGCAGCAGCACCGCTCTCGCGCGCAGAGCGCGACGAGCTCCTGCTCCGGCTGCACGCGGGGCGGTTTCCGCTGGAGCTCGACCTCGAGGTCGAGGAGCCGGACGCGGCCTGCGAAGGCGGCGCCGACGAGCGAGGCGCAGGTGAGGTCGAGCCGCCGGGCGCCGGCGACTGGCGCACCACCTACTGCTCGGCGTCGCGTTCTGGATCGTGGGCTCGACCTCCGGCGCCTCGAGCTCGCGCCCGAGCTTGGCCGAGCAGCTCCAGCGCGTCCCCCGAGGGCTCGCCCTCGTAGTGCCCGTCATCGAGGCCCGGGCTCAAGCTCCCATCAGCTGGTGCGCGCGCGCCGGTCGACGGGCGCGTCGATCGCCCGCAGGCGGACCACGATCCCGCCAGCCCCTCGCCGCTCGGCCCCACGACCTTGCCGTGCAGGGTCGCGGGAGCGCGAGGCCCACGAGGGACAGCCCCTCGAGGTCGTGTCGGGGCCGAGCTCCAGGGCCGGGCGCACCACCAGCCCGTCCTCCGCGGCCGCGCCGGAACAGGCGGTAGCTCCCGGCCGGCAGGTCGCCGAGGGCAGAAGGCCGGCGTCGTCGGTCTGGGTCTGCCCCAGGTAGTCGCCGCGCTTGATCATGAACACCCCGGCGTTCACGGGGGCTCCCCCGTGGGCCCTCGACCCGACCGCTGACCTGGGCGCCGCGGGGCACGATACGTCCTGGGTCGACCCGCGCGCGACCTCGGCCCTGCCGCCCTCGAGGAAGGCGGCCGCTGTCCGCGGCGCAGGACCTCGAGGCGGTAGACCCCGGGGTAGAGGTTGGCCACGGCGAAGCGGCCGTCGGCGTCGCTCTCGGCGTCGCGGCGCACGTCGCCCTGGAGCTCGACCGCGCGCACCCGCAGGCCGGCCAGCGGCTCGCCGTCGGGGGTCGTGAGCCGCCCCTCGATCCGGGCCGCCTCGTGCAGCACGAAGTCCTGGCGCTGCTCGCGGGCCGAGATCTGCAGCGGGACCCGGCAGCTCAGCCCGCGGTCTCCGCTGCGCACGAAGACCTCGACCGGCCCCGGCGCGAGGCCGTCGAGCCCGTAGGCCCCTTGCTCGTCGGCGCGGGTCTCGCCCAGGCGCTCGCCCCCGCGGTAGACGAAGAGCTGCGCGCCGGCCTGGGCCGCGCCGTCGGGCTGGTAGACGGTCCCGCTCAGGCGCCCGCCGCGCTGGAGCGCGAGGGCGACCTCGCCCCCCTGGGCCTCGGTGACCACGACCTGCTCCAGCTCGGTGCGCACGAAGCCCTGGGCCTCGGCGCTCACCCGGTAGACGCCCTCGCGCAGGTTCAGCGCGAACGCGCCCTGGGCGTCGCTCTCCGCGCCCCCGCCGCCGCCGCGTCGGTCGCCGGCGACGCGCACCCGGGCCCCGGCCAGCGGGCGCCCGGCGGGGTCGGTGACCTTGCCGACGAGGCGCGCGCCGCGCTCGAGGCGCAGCTCGCCCAGGTCGTGCACGGCGCCCGCGACCTCGGCCGCGCTGGCTGCGCACGTGGTCGCTGGCGCGGATCTCGGTCAGAGCTGCCCCGGGCGGACCTCGCCTTGGAAGCGGCCCAGGGCGTCGGTGCTCAGCTCCAGCCGGGTCGGTCGCCTCCGGCGCGAGGGCACCGTCAGCCACACCTGGGCCCCGGCGCGCGGCACCCCGTCGGCGCCGAGCACGACCCCGCGCACGAGGGTCCGCGACGCCGGCTCCGGCGCGGCCTCCGCGTCGGGTCGCGCGGCGCCACCTTCCGCGTCGGCTCGGCCGTGGCCTCGACCTCGCGGGCGACGCCTCCGCCGCCCAGGGCGGGCGGCGTCCTCGGCCTCGGCGTGGATCGGGCGTAGCTGGCCCCTGCCGGAGCGTGGGCGCCGTCCAGACGGGTGGCGTGGCCGGGGTCCTCGGCGAACACCCCCGACAGCGCCCACGCCGCGACGCCAGCGACGACGAGCGCCCCGGTCAGATACAGGCTGCGGGTGCGCATAGGGGCGTTACGCGCCCTGCCGCGGCGCGTTGGTCACAGGCGTGTAACGTGCCCGCGGGCTCACGCGCCCCGGGCGATCAGCACCGCCACGAGCACGATCAGCACGAGCACGAGCGCCGAGAGCACCCGATCGCCGCCCACAGGGCCGGAAGTGGGCGCGATCCCGCCGCCCTCGCCGGAGGTCCGGCCGCCGGTCAGCTTCTCCAGGTGCTGGGCCGTGGCCCCCCGCCCGAGGGCCTCGAGGTCCTCGGCCAGGCGCTCCGCGTCGGGGTAGCGGTCGCCGGGGTCCTTGGCCAGCAGCCGACCGACCACCGCCTCGATCGCCGCCGAGAGCGTGGGGTTGCGGTCGCGCAGCGGCGGCGGCAGGTCCGTCGCCAGGCGCTGCAGCACCCGCGCCGCGGACTTGTCGGGGAACGGGACCGTGCCGCTGGCCAGCTCGTAGAGGGTCACCCCCAGGCTGTAGAGGTCGGCGCGGTGGTCGAGGTCGAGGCCCCGCGCCTGCTCGGGGGCCATGTACTGCGGCGAGCCCAGGATCGCGCCCTTCATCGTCACGCGGTTCGGCCCCTCGTCCTCGCTCTCGCGCAGGAGCCCGAGCCCGATCAGCTTGACCTCACCCTGGGCGTTGACCAGGAGGTGCTCCGGCTTGACGTTGCGGTGCACGAGGCCCTGCTCGTGGAGGTAGGCCAGCCCGCGCGCGAGCTGCGCGCCGAGCCGCAGGGTCTGGGCCTCGTCCAGGCGCCCGCGCTGCGCGAGCACCTCCTTGAGGGTCGGCCCGTCGAAGTAGGCCATGGCCAGGTAGTAGGTCCCGAGCTCCTCGCCGGCGTCGAGCAGACGCACGACGTTCGGGTGGCTGAGCCCGAACAGCGCGCGGGCCTCGCGCAGGAAGCGCTTGCCGGCGCTCGGCGAGCGTTGCACCACCTGCTGGGGCAGGATCTTGAGCGCGACCGCCGTGCCCTGCGGGCTGCGGGCGAGGAACACCGTGCTCTGCGAGGGACCGAGCTTCTTGATCAGCTCGTAGCCCGCGATGTTCCGCCCGATCGCGATCGGCCCCGGCTGAGGGGCGGTCAGGTCGACGCGGCCGGAGCCTGAGGGGTGTCCGGGTCCCGAGGTCTGCACGCTCCGTCCCTCCTTGCGCTCAGCATACCTGCACGACCAGGGCTATAGTAAGGGCACCCCTGGCGCCCCGCGCAGGGGCGCGTCGCCTCGAGGAGCTGCCCCCATGGCCATGTGGAACCGCTTCAAACGCATGGTCAAGTCGAACGTCAACCGCCTGCGCGCCGACCCGGATCCCCTCGTGCGCGGCCTCGGCGGCTCCCAGGACAAGCTCGACGAGAACCTGGTCACGCTCAAGGCGCACCTGCGCGTGCTCGAGAAGCAGATCGAGCGGCTCCAGCGTCGCGAGGCCGAGCTCGCCGCCCTGGTGCAGGCCAGCGCCGCCCACGCCGCCACGACCAAGGCCCTGACCCACGAGACCGAGCTGCTCGAGGTCCGCCGGCAGCTCGCCGAGAAGCAGGCCGACCTGCAGCAGACCCAGGCCGCCCTCGAGCGCGCGCAGGCGGTGAAGGCCGCCTACCGCGAGGTCTTGGACGAGAAGCCCGCCGTGGGTCCTGCCCCGAGCGTGGCCCCACCCAGCGCCCCTCCCAGCGCGGGCGCCGCGGCCTCGGCCGAGGCGGTCGCGGCCTGGGAGGCCGAGCAGAACGCCGCCCCCCGCCCCGAGCCCGCGCCGCTGGACCTCGAGATCCGCGTGCAGCCGCGGGGGCAGAAGACGATCGGCGACGCGGGCTCGGGCCCGGTGGTCCCAGGCCTGGAGGAGAGCCGCGAGATCTCGCCCAAGACCCTCGGCGAACGCCGCGAGAGCGAGCCCGTGGGCGGCGAAGCCCTGCTCAAGGAGCTCGAGAAGCTGGGCAAGCTGCGCGAGAGCGGCGCCCTCACCGAGGACGAGTTCACCCGGGCCAAGCGGCGGCTCCTCGGGGGCTGATCCCACACGAGCGCAAGGCGAAGCAGGGCTCTATAGTGCCTGTGACCCCGCGCGTGAGGACCGCTCCGCGCCGGGGTCGAACCCGTGACCCCCAAGGGTCGCGGGCGGGGAGGATCGGTGAAGGTCGGGACGCGGGTCGGTGGTGAGTTCGTACTCGAGGAGGAGCTCGGTCAGGGCGTCCTCGGGCGCACCTTCCGCGCGCGCCGCGGCACCGCAGGGCGACAGGTGGTGCTCAAGGTCCTCGACACGGAGGACTACGCCTACCTGCTCAAGACCCGCTACGGCGAGACCCACGTCAACGCCATGGACACCGCGCGGCTGCGCGGCTTCGAGCGGGTCTTCCTCGAGGACGGCCACGGCTACCTGCTCGCCGGCAAGCACTACGAGCGCTCCCTCGCCGCGCGCCTGAGCGAGGGCCCCCTCGAGCTGACCGAGTGCGCGCAGATCCTGCTCCCAGTCCTCGACACCGTGGACGCGCTGCACGCCCGCGGGCGCGCCCACGGCTGGATCAAGCCGCAGAACGTGCTCCTCGACCCGAAGTACGGTGTCGTCCTCAGCGACTGCGGGCACCTCCCGGTCGCGCAGCGACTGGAGCCCGAGCAGTTCCGCGCGTTCCTCGAGGCGCGCCCGGCCGACGCGGCGTTCCTCCCCGAGGGCACCCCCGAGGCGACCTTCGCCCGCGACGCGTTCGCCGTGCGCGCGCTGATCCTCGAGTGCCTGCCGCCCGACGCCCGCGCGCGCTTCGCCGAGGACGCGGAGGAGCGCGCGGACCTCGCCCGCTTGCGCCAGGCGCTGGAGGCCTGCTTGCCCGACCCCGCCGAGACCCCCTTGGCCGCGCCTGCGGCCGCGCTCGAGCCGTCGGTCGTGGCCGCGGCGGAGCCCGCCAGCGTCGACGTGGCCGACGACGACAGCGACCTGGACCTCAGCGGGCCCGCGCTGCTCGACGACGTCGACTCCGAGCCGCCGAGCCCCCAGGAGGTGGCCGCGGCCGCCCCGGACGACGCCTCCCTGTTCCTCGACCTCGACGGCGACGTCCTCATGGACGACCTGCTCAAGGAGATCGACGACCTGCCCCTCGACGGCGACGGCGAGGAGACCGGCGGACTGACCGGGGTCATGAACGTCCCCGACGTGATCCTCAGCGGGGACGACGTCGCCGGCGCGTTGCTCGGCGCGGGCGGCTCGAACCTCGAGGAGCGCCGCGCGCTGCGCGCCCTGCGCCACGAGCCTGGGAGCGACC
>JAWKSZ010000019.1:0-114636 GCA_041402045.1 Planctomycetota bacterium
CGCTCCTCGCGCCTTGCCGGAGCGCATTTCAACGGGCTGCTAGCCAGGGACGACGATTGCGGCGCGATCGCCGCTGAAATCAACCCTGACGGACCCCACGCGCTCGCGTGAGCGCCGGGCGAGCGGGCTGATAAGCTCCCCGGGCGCGCTCGACAGCCGCAGAGGAGGCCTCGTGTCCAGCAGCAACCGCGCGGTGGCGCGCCCCGCGCCGGACCTCGCCCCGGCGCCCGTCCGGGACGGCGAGGCCCTGGCCACCCGGCTGACCGACGCCTCGCGGTTCCCCGGCGGGCACGCCAGCACGCTGGTCTCGCCGCGGACGCTGGGGGAGGTGGCCTACGCGGTGCGCGAGGCCACCGCGCTGCTCCCGATCGGCGCTCAGTCGTCCTTGACCGGGGGCGCGACCCCCCGCGGCGGTCAGCTCCTGGACACGTCGCAGCTCACGACCCTGCGCCTCGAAGGCGACGAGGCCGTGGTCGGGGCGGGGGTCTCGCTGCTCGAGCTGGAGGCGTTCCTCGCCGAGCACGGCGCCTACTACCCGCCGATCCCGACCTACACCGGGGCCCTGGTGGGGGGCGCGGTGAGCACCAACGCGGCGGGCGCGGCGACCTGGAAGTATGGCTCGACCCGGCCCTGGGTCCGGGGCGTGACGGTGGTGCTCGCCTCGGGGGACGTGCTCGAGCTGCGGCGCGGCGAGGTGCGCGCCGCCGACGGCGAGTTCGTGATCGAGACCTCCGCCGGCGAGGTGCGGGTGCCGGTGCCGAGCTACACCATGCCCGACGTGCCCAAGCGCTCGGCGGGGTATCACGCCGAGCCGGGCATGGACCTGGTCGACCTCTTCGTCGGCGCCGAGGGGACCCTGGGGGTCCTGGTCGAGGTGCGGCTGCGGGTGGTCTCGAACCCGCCGCAGGTGGTCACCTGCCTGGTGCCCTTCCAGGACGCCGGCCGCGGGCTCGAGCTCGTGGCCGCCCTGCGCAGCGCCTCGCGCCGCACCTGGAGCGCCGAGGACCCGCTGGGGGTCGACGTGCGCGCGGTGGAGAGCATGGACGCGCGCTCGGTCGAGCTCCTGCGCGCCGACGGCGAGGACGTGAAGGCGGGGGTCGAGCTCGCGCCGGACACGGCGCTCGTGCTCTTCGTGCAGGCCGAGCTGCCCCCGGACCTCGACGCCGAGGCGGCGCTGGGGCGCTTCGCGGAGGGGGAGCGCTCGGGGGACGCGCTGGTCGCCCTGTTCGCCCTGCTCGAGGACTACGCCGACTTCGACGCGGTCGAGGTCGCGCTCCCCGACGACCGCGCGCGGCGCGAGCAGCTGTTCGCGCTGCGGGAGGCGGTGCCTACGAGCGTCAACCACCGGGTGCGCGACGCCCAGCGGGACGTCGACCCGCGGATCCACAAGGTCGCGGGGGACATGATCGTGCCCTTCGAGCGCTTCCAGGAGATGCTCGGGGTCTACGCCCGGGAGTTCGGCGAGCGCGGGCTCGACTACGCGGTGTGGGGCCACGTCTCCGACGGCAACGTGCACCCGAACGTGATCCCGCGCTCCTACGCCGACGTGGAGCGCGGCCACGAGGCGCTGCTGGCCTGCGGGCGGGAGGTGGCGCGGCTGGGCGGCTGCCCGCTCTCGGAGCACGGCACCGGGCGCAACCCGGTGAAGCAGGAGCTCCTGCGCCAGCTCTACGGCGAGGAGGGGATCGCGCAGATGCGCGCGGTCAAGCGCGCCCTGGACCCCAGCGGCAAGCTCGCCCGGGACGTGATCTTCCCCTGGGAGGCCTGAGCCCCCCGGGGTGAACTACTTCCGGCGGCCGTGCTCGACGATCACCGCGTGGGCGCGCAGGCGCAGGGCGTTGACCTTGATGAAGCCCTTGCTGTCGGTCTGGTCGAAGCCGCCCTCGATGTCCATGCTGCTCAGCTCCTGGTCGTAGAGCGAGCTGGGGGAGGTGCGCCCGATGCAGGTCACGTTGCCCTTGTAGAGCGAGAGCCGCACGCTGCCGGTGATGTACTCCTGGCTCTTCTCGATCGCCGCGGTGAGGAACTCCATCTCCGGGCTGAACCAGAAGCCGTTGTAGATGATCTCGGCGAACTTCGGCGAGAGCATGTTGCGCAGCTTGAGCACCTCGCGGTCCATGGCCACGCCCTCGAGGTCGCGCAGGGCCTGGAACAGGATCGTGCCGCCGGGGGTCTCGTAGACGCCGCGCGACTTGATCCCCACGAAGCGGTTCTCGACGATGTCGATGCGCCCGATCCCGTTCTTGCGGCCGACCTCGTTGGCCAGCTCGAACAGCTCGAGGGGGTCGGTGGCGCTGCGGCCGAGGGCGCTGAGCTTGGTGGGCACGCCGTCGGTGAACTCGACCTCGACCACGGTCTCCTCGTCGGGAGCGTCCTTGGGGTCGACGGTGACGTTGAACATGTCCTTCTCGGGGCGCACGTTCGGGTCCTCGAGGATCCCCGACTCGTAGCTCTTGTGGAACAGGTTCTCGTCGCAGGAGTAGGGCTTCTCCAGGCTGACCGGAATGTCGATCCCCTGCTCCTTGGCGTAGTTGATCAGGTCCACGCGGCCCTTGAAGCGGTCGAGGAACTCGCGCTCCTTCCAGGGGGAGATCACGCGGATCTGGGGCGCGAGGGCGTAGTAGGCCAGCTCGAAGCGCACCTGGTCGTTGCCCTTGCCGGTCGCGCCGTGAGAGACGAAGCCCGCGCCGCGCTCCTTGGCCAGCGCGATCTGGTGCTTGGCGATCAGGGGGCGGGCCAGGGAGGTGCCCAGGAGGTACTGACCCTCGTAGATCGCGTTGCCGCGCAGGGCCGGGACGATGTAGTCGGTGACGAACTCGCGCTTGAGGTCCTGGATCACGACCTCGTCGGCGCCGGTGATCTCCGCGTTGCGGCGCACCTGCTCGAAGTCCTCCTGCTGGCCGACGTCGGCGACGAAGGCGATCACCTCGTGGCCCTTGAGCTTGAGCCACTTCAGGATGCAGCTCGTGTCCAGCCCGCCCGAATACGCGAGCACGACGGTGTTCTTGCCCATGGGGTCCTCCTGCCGCGCCCGCCCCGGGCGCAAGGGCCCTACTTTGCGCGGAACGCGACGGAAGTCAACGCCGACCGGCACACTCCGCGGCGGGTTGTCGGTCGGCCGCGGTAGGTTCGGGGTGTGTTCTGGCCGTTCCGACCCTCCCGTCCCTCGCCCGCGCCCGCCTCCGACGCCGGGGCTCGCGGGGAGGACCTGGCCGCGGCGGCCGCCGTGCGCCGCGGCTGGCGGGTCCTGGCGCGCAACTACCGCTGCCGGGTCGGCGAGCTGGACCTGATCCTGCGCGCCGGGCGCGCCCTGGTGTTCGTGGAGGTCAAGACCCGCCGCCGGGCGGGGCTGGGGCTCGAGGCGGTGACCTGGACCAAGCGCCGGCGGGTGGTGCGCGCGGCCCTCGACTACGCCGGGCGCGAGCGGGTGGACCTGGGGCGGGTCCCCCTGCGCTTCGACGTGTGCGAGGTGGTCCTGGTCCCCGGCGCGGCGCCGGTCCTGACCTGGCACGAGGACGCCTTCGACGTCGAGGACCTGGGCCTGGACCTCTGACCGCCGGGCGGGTGCCGCGCCGGTCGAGCGGGTAGGATTCGCCGCACAGCGGAGGGAGGAAGCACATGACCAGCCTGAACACCGTCGCCGTCCTGGGCGCGGGCACCATGGGGCACGGGATCGCCCAGGTGCTGGCGCAGCACGGGCTGCGGGTGCGCCTGCGCGACCTCGACGAGGGCCGCGTGCAGGCGGGCCTGAGCGCGGTGCGCACGAACCTCGAGGGGGCGCTGGCGCGGGGCAAGCTCGCCTCGAGCGACGAGCTCGAGGAGGTCCTGGGGCGGATCAGCGGCGAGACCCGGCTGGAGGTCGCCCTCGACGGCGCCGACGCGCTGATCGAGGCGATCCCCGAGGACCTCGAGCTCAAGAAGCGCGTGCTGGCCGAGGCCTCCCTCGCCGGAGACGTCAAGCTCCTGGGCACCAACACCTCGTCCTTGCCGGTGACCGAGATCGCCCAGGCGACCCGCTACCCCGAGCGCGTGCTCGGCCTGCACTTCTTCAACCCGGTGCACCTCCAGGCCCTGGTCGAGGTCGTGCGCGGCGAGCGCAGCACCCAAGCGACCGTGGACCTGGGCCTCGAGCTCGTGGCGCGGATCAACAAGACCCCGGTCGTGGTCCAGGACTCGCCGGGCTTCGCCTCCAGCCGGCTGGGCCTCGTGCTCGGGCTCGAGGCGATCCGCATGGTCGAGGCGGGGGTGGCCTCGGCCGAGGCGGTGGACAAGGCCATGGAGCTCGGCTACCGGCACAAGATGGGCCCGCTCATGACCACCGACTACGTCGGCCTCGACGTGCGCCTGAGCATCGCCGAGCACCTGCACCACGAGATCGGCGAGACCTTCCGCCCGCCGCTGCTCCTGCGGCGCATGGTCCGCGCCGGCAAGCTGGGGCGGAAGTCCGGCGAGGAGCTTCTACCGGTGGGACGAGTCGGGGAAGTGCCTGGGCCCGGCCTGAAGGGTCGCGCTACTTGGAGAAGGTCGCGGCGTCGATCCCGTGCTCCCTTGAGCTTGCGCCAGAGCGTGCTCTTGGAGATGTCGAGGACGCTCGCCGCCTTCTTCTGATTGCCCGAGAGCCGCTTGAGCACGCCCAGGATGTGCATGCGCTCGAGCTCGGCCAGGCTCAGCAGGTCGCCGACCCCGGCGCCGTCGCTCGAGGGCGCCGCGCGCTGCGCGTCGGGCATGAACAGGTGCTCGGGGTGGATCACCGCGCCCCGGGCGAGCATGACCGCGCGCTCGACCACGTTCTCCAGCTCGCGCACGTTGCCCGGCCAGGCGTAGGCCTCGAGCACCTCCAGCGCGGCGGGGGAGAAGCTCTCGGCCTGGCGCCCCAGGCGCTTGGCGAAGCGCTGCAGGAAGCGCTCGGCGAGGGGCACGATGTCCTCGACCCGCTGCCGCAGCGCGGGGAGGTCGAGGGGCAGCACGTTCAGGCGGTAGTAGAGGTCCTCGCGGAACGCGCCCTCGTCGATCATGGCCCGCAGGTCGCGGTTGGTGGCGGCGATCACCCGGGTGTCGACGCGCACCGAGCGGTTCTGGCCGATCGGGCGGATCTCCCCGGTCTCGAGGAAGCGCAGGAGCTGGGGCTGCACCGACATGGGCAGCTCGCCGACCTCGTCCAGGAACAGGGTGCCGCCGTCGGCCTCCTGAGCCAGGCCCTTGCGGTTGCGGGTCGCGCCGCTGAAGGCGCCCTTCATGTGCCCGAACAGCTCGCTCTCGAACAGCGCGCTGGGGATCGTGGCGCAGTTGACCGTGACGAACACGCGGTCGGCCCGGGGGCTCAGGCGCTGGATCATGCGCGCCACCAGGTCCTTGCCGGAGCCGGTCTCGCCGGTGACCAGGATCGTGGAGTCGCTGTTGGCCCACTCGCGCACGATCTCGAGCACGCGCTGGAAGCGCTCGCTGCGCCCGATCGGCTCGGTGGGGTCGCCCAGGTCCTCGAGCTGCCGGTTGAGGTAGCGGACCTCGGTCTTGAGCTGGCGCCGCTCGAGGGCGCGGTCGACGACGTGCAGGAGCTGGTCGGGGGTGAAGGGCTTGGTGACGTAGTCGAACGCCCCCTCGCGGATCGCCTCGACCGCGGAGTCGATGCTCCCGTAGGCCGTGGCCACCACGACCTCGGTCTCGGCGTCCCGCGCCTTGACGCTCTTGAGCACCCCCAGCCCGTCGAGCTCCCCCAGGCGCAGGTCGGTGATCACCAGGTCGTAGAGCGTCTCCTGGATCCGCGAGACCGCCTCCTCGCCGCTGCCCACGTCGTCCACGGCGTGGCCGGCCCGCGAGAGCGCGATCGTCATGGTCTGGCGCAGGGCCGGTTGGTCTTCGACGACGAGCAGCTGGGCCACGCTAGCGGGCCTCCTCGGGGGCGGGCGGAGCCCCCATGCTACGCGGGAGCGTGACCGTCGCCACGACCCCCGACCCGACCACGCTCTCGAGGCGCAGCTCGCCGCCGTGGGCCTCCACGATCCGGCGCGCGATCGGGAGCCCGAGGCCGGTCCCGGTAGGCTTGGTGGTGTGGAACGGGTCGAACACCCGGGCCAGGGTCGAGGGCGGGATCCCCGGGCCGTCGTCGGCGACCCGCACCAGGAGCCCGTCGCCCTCGACGCGGACGCGGACCGCGACGCGGGAGCGCGCCGCGTCCAGGGCGTTGACCAGCAGGTTCCAGAGCACCTGCTTGATCTGATCCGGGTCGCAGTCCGCCAGCGGCAGCTCGGGGTCGACCACGGTGACCACCGCGCGCCGGTCCTGGGCGCGCGGGTCCTGGCGCGCGAGCAGGGTGACCGCCTCCACCAGCTCGCCCAGCGCCGTGGGCTCGCGCTGCGGGAGCGCGGGGCGCGCGAAGTTCATGAACGTGTCGACGATCTGTCCGATCCGTCGGGTCTCGCCCCGGGCGATCTCGAGCAGGGTCTGGTCCTCGCCCTCGAGGGTCGCGTCGGCGAGCAGCGCCAGGGAGTTCTGGATCGCGCCCAGCGGGTTCCGGATCTCGTGGGCCACGCTGGCGGCGAGCTCCTGGATCGCGCGGACCTTGGTGGCCTGGAGCTCGCGCAGGTCCCGCGCGTCCCGCGCCACCCCCACGAGCCCCACCGCGCGGCCGTCGAGCTCGAGCACGCTCGCGCTCCACACCACCGGGACCCGCACGCTCCCGGGGGCGCGGAGCACGACCTCGCTCAGCTGCCAGCGCCCGCGGCGGGCGAGCAGCTCCTGGTAGCGCTCGCCGCGGAAGCGGGCGGCCTCCTCCGCGGCGATCCAGAGCTCGGCCCCGGGCAGCCCGATCAGGGTCTCGGCGTCGGTGGCCAGGAGGTCCAGCGCGCCCTGGTTGGCCGACTCCACCCGCCCCTGGGCGTCGAACACGAGCACCGCGTCGCCGAGGGCGGCGAACACCCGCTGCAGGTACTCCCGCGCGGCGACGAGCTCGCCGGTCTTGGCGCTGAGCACGCGCCCGCGCGCGCGGATCTGGTCCTTGAGCCGGTGCACCGCGTCGAGGACCGAGGAGCCTTCCCCGGCGGCCTCGGCGCTCGCGGGCTGAGCGCGGGCTGGCTGGGCGTCGTCGAACTCGGGGCTCACCCGCGGACCTCCGGCGCCCAGTGTAGCCCCGCGTCGGGGGCCGGCGGCGCCGGAGCTCAGGGATACGCCCGGCCCGTGGGCTCGAGCCCGTTGAGCCGCAGCACCGCGTCGATCCGCGGGAGGTCCTCCTCCCGCAGGTCGGCGACGTCGCGGATAAGGTGCCGCCACTCGATCCCGGGGAGCGCCCGCAGGCGGAACTCGAACGCGGCGAGCCAGCGCGGGACGCTGCCGCTGAGCTGGATCTGATCCTCCGGCTCGGCGTTGCTCGCGCGGTCGAACAGGTCGTGCAACAGCGCGGCGACCTTGGCCGGGTGGGTGGGGCCCAGGGGCGGGGTGAAGCGCTCGGGGTTGCGTCCGACCGCCTGGGGCGCCAGCGAGCGGGCGTAGAACCCGACGGCGCCGACCTTCCAGGGGCTGCCCGCGACCGCGGCCCGCGGATCGAGCTGCTCCGCGAGCAGGCTCGGGCGCAGGAACGAGGTGCCGGGGTCGAGGAGCTGCTCGCCGGGGCGCGTGAGCAGCGCGCTGGCGACGGCGAAGGGCAGGGTCCCCGCCTGGCCGTCGCGCTCGTCGACGGTCAACAGCTCGGAGTCGACGCGCAGGCTGGGGTCGCTGCGGTCTCGACCGCGCACCAGGATCGTGAGCGCCCTGGGGTTCAGGCGTCGCCCGGCGAAGAAGGCGTCGCTGCGCGCGTCGCTCGTGAGGGTGACCGTGTTGCGCTCCGTGGTCCGCGAGGCCTCGGGCACGTCGGCCTCGACCCGGAACGCGCCGGCGAACTCGAGGATCAGGCCGTTGTTGCGCAGGGCGAAGCCGTTCGCGTCCTCGGTGCGCAGCTGCACGCGGAAGCGCTTCCAGTTCGCGCTCTCGAAGCGCAGGGTGGCGCGGCTGCGGGCCAGGGTCCCGCGCTCGCGGGTGATCCAGATCCCGAGCACGTTCTTCTGCACGCGCAGCTCGCCGCCGTCGAGGGCGCCGAGGCCGGCGCGGCTCTCGACGCGCACCTCGAGGGCGCGGTCGCGTTGCTTGGCGAGGCAGGGGGGGGCGAGGAGGGTCAAGAGCGCCAGGGCGCCGAGCGAGCGGTGGGGTCCCATGGGACCGTTCCTTCCGACGGGCCCAATCCTTCCGCCGCGTCCTTTGCACGCTGCGTGCCGTGGCCCGGGGCGGGCGGGTGGGGGTCGCTTGCGTCCCGCCGCTGGCGGGAAGGGCGCGGGTGGCGGACTTCCGTGCGCACCCCGGGCGGCGGGGGCCGCGGCTGCGGGGGTTAGGGCGGGCGGGGGAGTTGCAAGCGTCGGGCGCGAGGGAGGCAGGAGCCATGGCGTGAATCTGCAGCATGCCTGCGCCGCGGGCGCGGTCGCCCTCACGGCGAGCTTGGCCGCCTCCCCTCTGCTCTCGTCCTCCCGCGGCGCGGCCCCGCGCGCCGAGCGCGGCGCCCGCGCGGCGACCCCGGCGCGGGCGCTCGCCCCCGTCGTCCTCGCGCCGCCCCCGGCCGCCGAGGCCGCGCGCGACCTCGAGGACGCCGGCGTCGACGAGGCCCTCGAGGCCTGTCAGCACCTCGCCGAGCGCGACCCGCCGGCGTTCCTGCGCAGGGCGTGGGCGCTCGCCCGCGACCCCGGGGCGGCGGTCGCGCTCCACGTCGGGGTCTACGCCGCGAGCCAGGACCTCGCCTCGGACGAGCGGACCGCGCTGTGGCTGGAGCTGGCGCGCGCGCAGGGGCGGGCGCGCGCGAGCGGGCTGGAGGCGATCCAACGCGAGGACCTCGGGCGCGGGCTGCTCGACGTGCTCGCCGAGCGGGGCGGGGTCGGCCTGCTGCGGGAGGAGCTCCTGCGCGACGACGGGGTCGACCGGCTGTGGGTGGCGCAGGCGCTCTACGCGCGGGAGGCGCTCGTCGGTCCGCGCGGGCTCGCGCCCTGCGAGCAGGCGCGGCTGGCGGAGCTCGTGGCGACGGAGCTGCGGGGCGAGCCCCGGGACGCGGCCCGGGTCGGGCTGCTCGCCGCCCTCGAGCCCGAGGCCCGCGAGCGCGCCCTGGAGCAGGCGCTGACCTGCGCCGCGCTCGCGCCGGAGCAGCGCGCGCGGCTCGCCGCGCTGGCTGCGGCCCCGCAGCGCTGACGGCGCGTCGCGGCCCTGTGCGCTATGGTGAACCCATGCGCACGTGGATCCTGATCGCGTTCGTGGCGCTGGGGCTCGCCCAGGCCAACAACACCGAGGAGAAGGTGCGGCTGCAGGTCACGCTCTACACGGGCGAGGTCCTGGAGGGCACCGTCGAGTTCAAGTCGAACTACCTCGAGATCCGCACCCCGCGGAAGAAGAAGATCAAGTACCCCACGATCGAGAGCCTGGCCGAGGTCCCGCCGCCGAGCGAGGAGGACCTGGCCAAGCTGCGCGAGACCTACGCGCGCAAGCTCGAGCGCTCGGGGGAGCTGCCCAAGGACTGGGTGCGGCTCGGGGTGTGGGCCGCGGACAAGGGCCTGGAGGAGGAGGCGCGGCAGGCGTTCGAGAAGGCCCTCGAGCTCGACCCCGACTTCGCCGACGCCCACGAGCGCCTGGGGCGAATCCAGGTCGACGGCGAGTGGCTGGACGCGGCGACGGTGCTCCAGACCGAGCGCCGCGAGCTGGGGGCGGCCAAGAACGCCGACCTGCTCGCGCTGGCGCGCAGGGCCGAGAAGCACGGGGCGCCCGCCGTGGCCCGCAGCTTCATTTGCGAGGCGCTGGTCCAGGACCCCTGGGACAAGGACGGGATCAAGCTCGTCCGCAAGTACACCGAGGCCTACCGCCAGAGCACGCAGCCGCTGCAGTTCCCCCTGCGCGGGCGCTGGCGGGCGAGCCCCGACCAGAGCCGGCACCACCAGCTCAAGGGCTACGCGCTGTATGCGCTCGACCTCATGGAGGTCGACGCCGAGGGCAAGCTCTGCAAGGGCGACGGCAAGACCCTCGAGGACTACTACTGCTGGGGCAAGCCGATCTACGCCGTGGCCGCCGGCACCGTGGTCCAGGTGCAGGAGGGCTTCCCGGACAACCAGATCGGCGACGTGCCCCAGGGCGCGATCGAGAAGCACAACGGGATCTCGATCCTCCACGAGAACCGCGAAATGAGCTGGTACATCCACACCAAGCTCGGCTCGATCACGGTCAAGGAGGGCGACAAGGTCGAGGCGGGGCAGCTCCTGGCCGAGGTCGGCAACAGCGGCAACTCCGCGCGGCCGCACCTGCACTTCACCCTCGCCACCTGGGGCATGACCTCGGTGCCCTGGCACTGCGACGACTACAAGATCGTGGCCCCCGACGGGACCCGGATCCGGGTCAGCCGCGCCTTCCCCCGCGAGGGGTGGGTGATCGAGCACACCCCGGAGGGCACCAAGTAGCGTGGAGCTCGCGCACATCTCCGACATTCACGTGACCGGCGCGCCCCTCGCCGGGGAGCGCTGGCAGCGCTACGTGGGCAAGCGGATCCTGGGCGGGTTCAACCTGCTCACCAACCGCTCGCACCCGATCGGCGTGCTGCACGCCGCGCTGCGGGACCTGGCCCAGGACCCCCCGGACCACGTGGCGATCACCGGGGACCTGACGAACCTGGCCTTCGAGAGCGAGTTCGCCCGGGCCTGCGAGATCCTGGCGCGCCTCCCGGTGCCCCCCGACCGGCGCACGATCGTGCCCGGCAACCACGACGCCTACACCCGCGAGGCCCAGTCCACCAAGCGCTTCGCGCGCTACGTCGCGCCGCTCCTCGGCGAGGAGGCGCTCGAGTTCCCTCGGGTGCAGCGGATCGGGGACGTGATGTTCCTCTCGCTGGACAGCGCGGTCGCGACCCCGTTCCTCCAGGCCTACGGGGTCCTCGGGCTGGAGCAGCTCGCCGAGGCCGAGCAGCTCCTCGAGCAGAGCGACGCGCCGATCCGGGTGGTGCTGGTGCACCACCCGCCGCTCCTCGGCCACGGCAAGCCCGACCGCAAGGGCCGAGGCAACCGCGACGGGGAGGCCCTGGTCGCGCTCTGCCGGCGCCAGGGGGTGCAGCTCCTGCTGTGCGGGCACACCCACAAGCCCTTCCAGCTCGAGCTCCAGGGCGACCGCGCGCCGCTCCTGATCTCCTGCGCGGGGAGCACGACCCAGCCCCAGGCGATCTACCGCCGCTACCGCCTGCGCCCCGACGGGGTCGACACCGAGAACCGGCGCTACGACCCCGACCTCGACCGCTTCGTCGGGGTTTGATCCCGGGCGGCCTCCGGCGCGGCGCGGCCGCTGCGGGCGGGGCCCGGACCCTCGCCGGCGACGGTGCGCGGCGTGGCCCCGGGGCAGGTCGACCCTCGTCGTCCCGTGCGGAGGCGCGACGCGGGGTCTCGACCCGACGGTGCGTGGCCCTGGGCAGGTCGACCCTCGTCGTCCCGAGGCGCGGCGTCCCGGACCCCGGCGACGGTGCCGGTGGCCCCGGCAGGTCGACCCCTCGTCGTCCTGTTCGGAGGCGCGACGAGGGGTCTCGACCCTCAGCGACGGTGCGCGGCGTGGCCCTGGTGGTCGACCCTCGTCGTCCCGTGCAGGCGCGACGAGGGTCTCGGACCCTGCGCGAGTCCGTCGCGGGTCGGCGCGACGGGAGTTACAGCCCGCGCTGGGGTCTTCGCCCCCCAGGATCGGGGTCGCGGTTGTGTCGCTCGCGCACCGAGACGAGACTCGAGTCCCATGACCACCCTGTTCGACACCTTCCAAGTCAAGCTCGACCGTTTGTCGACCGTGCGCCGCGTGAGCTTGCTGCGCACCGTGCGAGACCTGCTCGCGCGCGCCGGCGTCCGGGACCTCTGCGCCCAGGCCGAGGACGCCCTCACCGCCGACGAGGCGACCCTGCTCCTGGAGCAGAGGTGGCGCGACCGCCCGCGGGCGGAGCACGCCCCGGAGGCGGGGGCCCTGGCGGCCGACCTGGTGCGCACGCTCTCGGGGCTCTCCGCCGCGCTGCGCCTGGTGACCACGATCTACGGCGAGGCGTCCCCGCGCGGCGTGCAGGCGGAGCAGGTGCACCGGTTCCTGTTCGTGGGCGGCGTGGCCGCCCTGGTCCAGCAGCCGTACGCGGAGCTGACCGCCGACGTCGAGGTGCTGCTCGCTCGGGCGCTGCGGGAGCACCGCGCGGCCCTGGTCGAGCTCCGCGTGCTGGACTACGTGGGCCGCGCGAGCGAGCTCAACGCGCGCTTCGCCCGCACCCCTGTTCGCCCGCCGCAAGGCGCCCTGTTCGAGGCCGTCCGCGCCGCCCGCCGCGCCGGGGACCTCGCCCTGCGCCAGCTCGTGGCCCAGCTCCTCGCGCGCCTGACGGATCCGCAGCAGGGCGAGACCTGCGCCCAGGCCCTGGCCCGGGTGACGCGCAGGGCGAGTCCCTCCGCCGCGAGCGCACGCGCCGGCGCCGGCGCCGCAGGGACGTCGGGGAGGTCGAGGCCGAGACGGAGCGCACCCGGCGCGAGCCGCGAGCGCCCTCGCCGGAGCCGCCGGCACGCCTCGGCCCCGAGCGGTCGGCCGAGGCGCTCGCCGCCGCCGGTCCCTGGCAGCCCGCGCCCGAGGCCGAGGGCGCGCCGAGCTGAGGCGGCCGAGGCGGCTCGAGCGACGCGTCGGCGGATGCTGCGCTACGTGCTGCGCTCGGGACCCCCGCTGCCGCGCGGGTGGAGGCTCCGCGGCGGCGCCCCGCCCGACGCGGTTGACCCCGCCGCAGCGCCCCGGCGGGTCCTCAGCCCTGTCGAGATCTCGGGATACGTCTCGCGCGGGGTCCGAGCGCGCCCGCTAACCCTGTGTCCTCCGTGTTCGGTCCCGGCACGAAGCGTGCGCTTCGTCGGCCGAAGAGCGAACTGGAGAGTTCATGACCCCGAGTATGCGTTTCATGGTCCTCGCCTGCCTGGCGAGCGTGGGCGGCGTCTACGCCCAGGCAGCCCCCCAGATCGCGCGCTTCGTCTACGAGCGCGGGATCGAGTGGGGCGGCGACCACGCCCAGGTCCGGATCGAGCTCGCGCGGCAGGCCGACGGGAGCTACCGCGCCAGCGTCGGCGGCGAGAAGCTCCCGACCCTCAGCGACGTGGCGGTGAGCGCCGGCCAGCTGGCCGAGCTCGAAGGCGCCCTGGATCAACTGCGCAGCTTCCCGCCCCTGTCCTTCGCGGGCGACGGCAACCATTGGTACACCCGCTACGAGGTCCAGGGCGTGGACGCCCAGGGCCAGGCGTTCTCCACCCGGCGCGACGCCTACGACCCCAGCTCCCCCGCCGCCATGCGCCGGGTCAACGCGCTGGAGGGGATCGCCACGCGGCTCGCGCACTCGATCGCCGGGGCGCCCGCGCCCCACGGCCCCCGGATCGAGCGCTTCGTCTACGAGCGCGGGATCGAGTGGGGGGGCCTGCACCCGCAGCTCCTGCTCGAGCTCCAGCGTCAGCCCGACGGCAGCTACCGCGCGACCCTCGGCGGTGAGGACTACGCCCCGCTGCAGGACGTCGTCGTGAGCGAGGCCCAGCTCGCCGAGCTGCAGAGCATCGCCGGCCGCCTGAGCGCCGACTCGGGGCTCCAGTTCGACGCCAACGGCGCTCACGGGTACACCCGCTACACGCTCCAGACCTCCGCCCCGGGCAGCGGCGCGCCGAAGCCCGCGGGCTCGCTGGAGCAGATCATGATCCGCCTGGCGGACGCGCTCAGCGCCGCCGCCGCCCCTGCCCCCGCCGCCCCGCTGAGCGGCGGCCTGGCCGGCGGTCTCGGGAACTAGTTTCAGGGGGTCTGTCCCAGACCCCCTCGCCCTCGGGGCAAAGCCCACAGGTGTTCGGCACGGTCTTCGCCGTCGAGGCTCGAATCGGCTGTGCCTCTCCAATCCGGCGCGTGTGCCCTCACAGGGGTAGGGGCGGGGTTTGCCCCCGCCCGCGGGCGTCGGCCCGCTTCCGCAAGGGTAGGGGCGGGGCTCGTCCCCGCCCGGCATGTGCGTCCCTTGAGCCTCCGTGGCGGCGGAGCTCCGAGCAGGCGCCGCGGGTAGGCCCTCCACTCCGCAGGGTGGAGGGACGCACATACCGCGGGGACAAGCCCCGCCCCTACCTTGTGTGCGAGCAACGCCACCGCAGAAGAGCTCCGCGCTGGCCAGCGCCACGCGCCTGGTGCACGCTGCGTGCCGAACACCTGTGGGCAAAGCCCTCGGGCCCACCCCAAGGGGCTCGCGCGCTACGCGCTGCGCGCTCGCGGCTTCTTTCAGGGTCTGTCCCAGACCCCTCGCCCTCGGGGCAAAGCCCTCGGGCTCACCCCAAGGGCTCGCGCGCTACGCGCGCTGCGCGCTCGCGGCTTCTTTCAGGGGGTCTGTCCCGGACCCCCTCGCCCTGGGGCAAAGCCCCTCGGGCTCACCCCCAAGGGGCTCGCGCGCTACGCGCGCTGCGCGCTCGCGGCTTCTTTCAGGGGTCTGTCCCAGACCCCCTCGCCCTCGGGGCAAAGCCCCTCGGGCTCACCCCCAAGGGGCTCGCGCGCTACGCGCGCTGCGCGCTCGTGGTGCGCCCCTCGCCGGGGGCGCGGCGCGACGCCCACCCGAGGCGCGCGGCGCGACGTCCACCCGAGGCGCTTCGCGTTGCGCGCCCTCACCATCCGCTGCGTGCCGACCGCGTTCACTGGCGCTTCGGAGGTCACGATCATCGCCCTCGAGATGAGGGCGGGCCGAGCTACCCCCGACGAGCCCGCGCTCGAGGTCGTTAGCGCGCGGCCAGGCCGCGCTCGGCGCCCTGGCGGAGCTGGGCGATCGCCTCGGCCACGTCCGGCGCCTTGAACACCGCGCTCCCGGCCACGATCGCGTTGGCGCCCTGCTGGGCGGCGTGGACCACGGTCTCGGGGTTCAAGCCGCCGTCGACCTCGAGGTCGATCGGGCGCTCGCCGATCGCCTGGCGCACCCGGCGGATCTTGTCGGCCATGTCGGCCATGTAGCTCTGCCCGCCGAAGCCGGGCTCGACGGTCATGATCAGGACCACGTCCCAGGCGTCGAGCTCGTCCAGGATCGCGTCGGCTGGGGTCCCGGGCTTGAGCGAGACCCCGGCCCGCGCCCCGCCGGCGCGGATCGTGGCGCTGGCCTCGCGGGCGCCCTGGCTCTCGAGGTGCACGGTGATCCCGTCGGCGCCGGCGGCGAGGAAGTCGTCCACGTAGCGCAGGGGCTCCTCGATCATGAGGTGGCAGTCGAGGTAGAGCCCGGTGACCTGGCGCAGGGCCTTGACCACCGGGGCGCCGATCGTGAGGTTGGGCACGAAGTGCCCGTCCATGACGTCCACGTGCAGCCAGTCGGCGCCGGCGGCGCGCATGCGCTCGGCCTCGCTCGCGAGGTTCGCGAAGTCGGCGCTGAGGATCGAGGGCGCGATCACGACCGGGCGCACGTCAGGCCTCCGGGAGCGCGAGCAGGCCCGGCAGGTCGTCGCCCTGCACGAACTCGAGGGAGGCGCCGCCCCCGGTCGAGACCCAGTCCATGCCCTCCTCGAGCCCCAGCTCGCGGGTGGCCGCCGCGGAGTCGCCGCCGCCGACGACGGTCGCGATCGAGCGGCTGTGGCCGAGGTAGCTGGCGAGGTAGTAGGTCCCCAGGTGGAACGGCGGCTTCTCGAACACGCCCAGGGGGCCGTTCCAGAACACCGTGCGCGCGCCCTGCAGGCAGTGCACGTACTCGGCGATCGTCTTGGGGCCCACGTCCAGGCCCATGTGCCCGGCGGGGATCTCCTCGACCACGCGATAGCCCGCGCCGTCCTCGAAGCGGGTGGCGACGGCGTGATCCCGGGGCAGGAGCAGGTCGCGGCCGGTCTCCCGCCCGCGCTCGCGCGCGGCCTCGAGGATCGCGTGGGCCTCGCCGATCATGTCGTCCTGGACCTTGGAGTCGCCGACCGGCTTGCCCATGGCCTTGAGGAAGGTGTAGGCCATGCCGCCGCCGACGCAGATCGCGTCGACCCGGGGCACGAGGGCCTTGAGCACGGGGATCTTGGTGTCGAGCTTCGCGCCGCCCAGCACCACGGCCACGGGGCCCGGGGCGGTGCCCTCGCGCAGGGGCCCCAGCTTCTCGACCTCGGCTTGGATCAGGCTCCCGCAGGCGGCGGGCAGGCGCTCGGCGAGCTGGACCACCGAGGCGTGGGCCCGGTGCACGACGCCGAAGGCGTCGGACACGTAGGCGTCGGCCAGGCTGGCCAGGGCCGCGCCGAAGGCGGGGTCGTTCTTCTTCTCGCCCGGGTCGAAGCGCAGGTTCTCGAGCAGGAGCACCTGCCCGGGCTGGAGCGCCGCGACCGCCTGCTCGGCCTCCGGCCCGACCACCGCCGGGACGAAGGCCACCGGGGCGCCCAGGAGCTCGCTCAGCCGCGCGGCGACCGGGCGCAGGCTGAGCTCGGGGCTGGGCTCGCCCTTGGGGCGGCCCAGGTGCGAGCAGAGGATCACCTTGGCCTTGCGCTCGCGCAGGGCCTCGATCGTCGGCAGCGCCTTGATCAGGCGGTAGTCGTCGCCGACGGTCCGGCTGGCGCCGTCGCCCTTGAGCGGGACGTTGAAGTCCACGCGCACGAGGACGCGCTTGCCCTGGAGGTCACCCAGGGCCTCGATGCCGCGCTTGCCCACGCCTCAGTCCCCGAGGTTCGCCAGGGTGGCGGCGAGGTCGAGCATGCGGTTGGAGTAGCCCCACTCGTTGTCGTACCAGGAGAGGACCTTGAGCATGTCCCCGCCCATGACGGTGGTGCTCAGGCCGTCGACGATGGACGACGCGGGCTGGCCCACGATGTCGGAGGACACGATCGGGTCCTCGGTGTACTCGAGGATCCCCTTGAGCGCGCCCTCGCTCGCGGCCTTGAGCGCGGCGTTGACCTCGTCCTTGGTGGTCGTCTTCTCCAGGTCGCAGACGAGGTCGACGATGCTCCCGTCGGGCACGGGCACGCGCATGGCCATGCCGTCGAGCTTGCCGGTGAGGTTCGGGAGCACGAGCCCCACGGCCTTCGCGGCGCCGGTGCTCGTGGGCACGATGTTGTTGGGCGCGGCGCGGGCGCGGCGCAGCTTCTTGTGGGGCAGGTCCAGCAGCCGCTGCCCGTTGGTGAACGCGTGGACGGTGGTCAGGAGCCCGCGCTTGAGGCCGAAGGTCTCGTCGAGGACCTTGGCCAGGGGCGCCAGGGCGTTGGTCGTGCAGGACGCGTTGCTGACCACGGTGTGGGCCGGGGTCAGGTCCTGTTCGTTGACGCCGATCACCACCGTGGCGTCCACGGGCCCGGTGGCCGGGGCCGAGATCACGACCTTCTTGGCGCCGCCCTCGAGGTGTTGCCCGGCGGTCTCCTTGCTGCGGAACACGCCGGTCGACTCGATCACCACGTCCACGCCCGCGTCGCCCCACTTCACGGCCTTGGGGTCGCGCTCGGAGGTCACGACCACTCGCCGGCCGTCGAGGTAGAACTCGCCGATCCCGCCCGGGTCGATGGTGCCCGGGAAGCGCCCGTGGACCGTGTCGTACTTGAGCAGGTACTCGAGGGTGGGGTCGTCGGTGAGGTCGTTGATCCACACGACCTCGAACTCCTCCGGCCGGCCGTAGGCCGCGCGGAACACCAGGCGCCCGATGCGCCCGAACCCGTTGATGCCGATCTTGAGCTTGCGCTTGGCGCGCACCACGCCTCCGACCTTCATGAGATGAGGCCTCCTGTTCGCGGGCCACGTTACCGCGAAACCCCGGGCGGAGGTCGCGACCCCGGGCGTAAAGATCCGCGCGGGAACCCGGGATGGACCCCCGGCGGGGTGTTCCGGGAGCAGGGGTTAGGGGGCGGCTCGGCGCGCGCTGCGCCGCTTGCCCCCCATTGGGGTCGGGCCGCAGGCGATTGACCTGAGCCCTGCGAGTGTTAATCTCCGTCAGCGCCAGCGGTTGAGGCCGGCGTGGGGGAGTCGATGGCGGGCATCGCCGACCTGGATCTGCCGGAGTCCGACGAGGACTTGCTCGCCCTCGTGTTCAGGGATGACCTCACCGGTCTCCTCAACCGCCGATTCTTCGCCCGCTTCATGAAGCAGATCGCCGACTGGAGCAACGGCGCGCCGCCGGTCGCCCTGGCGATGATGGACATGGACAACCTCAAGCGGATCAACGACCGCCTGGGGCACATGTCGGGCGACGCGACCCTCAAGCGCCTGGGCGAGCTGTTCAAGGACGAGCTCGCCGAAGGCCAATACGCCGTGCGCTACGCCGGCGACGAGTTCGCGCTGATCCTCCCCGGGAGCTCGCGCCAGGACGCGCTGGAGCTCGCGAACCGCCTGCGCCAGGCGGTGGTCAAGGACCCCTACAAGGACGCCAAGCTCCCCGAGGGCCTGCGGCCGAGCCTCTCGATCGGGGTGGCCTGCTTCCCCGAGGACGCCCCCGCCGGCGGCGACGAGCTGACCGAGGCCGCCGACCGCGCGCTCTACTACTCCAAGCGCACCGGCAAGAACCGCGTGACCTCGGCCGCGGACATCGTCGACGCCGAGGAGGTCTCGGACCTCGAGGCGCTCTCGGGGTTCCCCTCCCGCACGCTGGTCGGGCGCAGGGCCGCCTTCGAGACCGCCGACGAGGCGATCTCCCTGGTGCTCGACGAGCGCTTCGCGTTCGTGCTGGTCGAGGGCGCCGCGGGCACCGGCAAGACCCGGCTCCTCGGCGAGTTCGCGCGCTACGCCCAGGAGCGCGACCTCGCCGTGCTGATCGAGCGCTGCACCCCGGTCAGCCGCGACGACCCCTACCGCGTGCTCGCGAACCTCCTCGAGCGCTACCTCAAGGCGAACCCCGCGATCCGCGACCGCGCGCTGAGCGAGCTCAGCCACCCCCAGCGCACGGCGCTGCGGGAGGTGCTCCCGGGCCTGCCCGCGCCGCGGCGGGCGCCTCCTGGCGCGACCCCGGCCACCGCCGCGCCCGCCCCAGACCGCGCGCCGCCCCCGCCGGCGGCCGACGCCCCGGTCCCCCCGCGCGGCGGCCGAGCGGCCCCGCGCGCCGTCCCGCCCCCGCCGCCCGCCGCACCCGGCCGCTGCGCCGCCCGGGAGACTCTGGCCGCCCCCGCCGCCCGCGGGGAGAGCGAGCGCCTGCGCCGCGAGGACAGCGAGCGCCTGCGCCGCGAGGACAGCGAGCGCCTGCGCCGCGAGGACAGCCAGCGCCTGCAGCGGGGCGAGAGCGAGCGCATGCAGCGCCCGGCCGCGCGGGACGCGGCGGAGCTCACGCTCTCCCTGTTCACCGGCATGCTCGAGCTGCTCAAGGCGCTGGGGCGCGCCCAGCCGCTGGTGGTGCTCCTCGACAACCTCGAGCACGCCGACGAGCCGACCCTCGAGGTCATGCGCCGCGCGCTGGAGCAAGAGGGCAAGGTCCTGTTCGTGGGCGCGGCGCGCCCGCCGACCGGCGAGGGCGAGGGCGACCCCTACGCCGCGTTCCGCGACGCCATGCGCGAGCACGGCGCGGGCGCGTTCGAGGTGACGCTGGAGAACCTGGCGCCGGAGGAGGCCCGGGAGCTGACCACGAACCTGCTGGAGGGCTTCCCGCCGCCGCTGGCCCTGGCCGACAAGGTCCAGGAGCTGAGCGAGGGCAACCCGCTGTTCGTGGAGGGGGTCCTGCGGCACCTGATCGAGACCCGGATCCTCAGCCGCACCAGCGACGGCTGGACCTTCCAGGGCGAGATCCCGAGCACGGTCCCCGTGACCCTGGAGGAGGTCCTGCGCCAGCAGCTGACGGTGCTGGACGAGGCCACCGCGACCTTCCTGCGCGAGGCGGCGGTCGTCGGGCCCAACTTCGAGATCGACGTGCTCAAGAAGGCCGGGGCCGAGACCCGCACCGAGGGCGAGACCCTGGACCTGGTCAGCGACGCGGTGCGCTCCAAGATCCTGCGCGAGACCGGCGAGACCGACGGCCCCGAGCTCGAGTTCGCCTCCGAGGCGATCCAGCAGACGACCTACGACACCCTCGACGAGGACGAGCGTCAGGACGCGCACCGCCGGGTGGCCGAGGCCACCGAGGACCGCGCGCCGGCGGTCAAGGCCTACCACTTCGGCCGCGCGGGGGACGCGCAGAAGCGCGACCGGTTCCTGGCGCAGGTGCGGGCCAAGAAGGACCAGATCTTCGACCGCGAGGCGCTGGAGTCCTTGCCCACGGGCAAGCCGCCGCTGATCCCCGAGGTCTCCGAGGCGCCGCCGGAGGCCTTGCTCGAGCAGCTGCCCAAGTTCGCCAAGGCGCTCGCGACCTGCGGCAAGGCGGTGCGGCTCTACCCCGACCGCTCGAAGGTGATCGAGGAGAACCTGGCCGCGCTCTGCGGCGCGCTGGCCAGCGCCTGGGAGGAGACGCCGGCCTTCACCGTGTCCCACCGCGGCAACGCCTGGACCCTCAACGGGAAGAAGCTGGCGCGGGACGTGGGCGAGGGCCAGCACCACGAGTCGGTGGTCGCCAAGCTGTTCCGCGGCAACTCGATCAAGAGCCTGACCTTCGTGCGCCCCAACGAGGAGACCGACCTCGCGGAGGAGCTCCTGGACTTCCTCGAGGAGTGCGGGCGTCACAGCGTGCAGACGCCGGTCGGGCGCCACCACTGGGACACCTGGGCCAAGACCCGCAAGCTGCGCTCGATCGGGATCGTGCAGAAGGCCTTCGTGCTCAAGGACCGGCACACGAAGAAGGCCCAGGACGACGGGCGGCAGATCGAGGCCCCGCGGATCGCCGAGGCCAACCTGCCGCTGATCAAGGACCTGGTGCGGCACCTGATGGCGGCGATCGACGCCGTACGGAAGTATCCCCCGGGCTCCAAGGTCCCCGCCGAGAACCTGGCGAACCTCGACCGGACCCTGCGCCAACTGTTCGACCTGGTCCCGGCGCTCGCGATCCACGAGGGCGAGGACGGCGCGATCGTGGTCAACGGGACCCAGCTGATCGCCAACGCGCTGCCCGCGGGCGGCGCCGAGCTCTACCGGCTGCTGCACGAGGGCAAGCTCATGGGCCTGGTGCTGCTGCTGTAGATCACGGCCCGCGAGCTGGCGCGGCTCGTGGCGCGGATCGCCAAGCTCGGCCCCGCCGACTTCGAGGGCGGGGCCGACCCCCTGGCGGCGATCACCTCCGACGGGGCCTTCCCCAACGTGGTGGTCGGCGACGCGCTGTATCAGTTGGCCGAGGCCGTGGTCGGCAAGGCGGGGCAGGCGCCCGCGCCGGAGGCCAAGCCCCCCACGCCGGAGACCACCCGCCGCCCGCAGGACGAGCCGATCGGCGAGCCGGGACCCGACGGGTTCCGCTGGCCGTCGGACCAGACCGCGCTCGCGGCCTGGGACCTCTGCGCCCTGGACCCGCCGGACCTCCTGCGCTCGCCCCACGCCGACGAGTTCGCCCAGACCCTCGACCGCCTGCTGCTCGACGACCGGGGGCAGCTCGCCGCGCGGCTGATCGAGCGCCTGGCGCTGTGCTTCGCGACCGAGTCCGGCGACGACCGGCTGCGCGCGGGCGAGCAGTTCCTGGCCCTGGCCAAGCACGGCTCCCAGGACCTCCGCGCGCGCTACTTCCAGGTGGCCAGCCGGCGCCTGGGCGACGCGATCGAGCTCGAGACGAGCCCCGAGGCGTTCGAGGTGCTCTGCGAGTGCACGCGGATCGGGCTCGTCGATCGCCTGGCCGCTGGCGACTGGGAGGTCGCCGGGCGGCTGGTGTGGGCGCTCAAGCGCCGGCGCCAGCGGCGCACCGAGGGCAGCGGCGAGATCAAGCGCGCGGCGACCCAGGTGCTCGAGCAGGTCCTGGGCGACCCGCGGATCGAGCGCGTGCTGGAGACGATCGAGAACGGCAGCCAGCAAGAGCGCCGGCGCGCGGCGCGGATCCTCGAGGGCATGGGCACCCTCGCCGTGGACACGATCGTGCAGGCGCTGAAGTCGACCGGTCGCAGCCGGGTCGAGGCGTTCCTGATCGACATGCTCGCGGCGCTGGCCCCCGAGAGCGAGGCCGCGCTGCGGCGGGCGGTGACGCCCTTCGCGCCCTCGGCCAGCACCCGGCGCTTGCTGCGCGCGGCGGCGGTGGTGTGCCAGAACCCGGCGGCGGTCCTGATCACCGGGCTGCAGAACCCCGACCACAGCGTGCAGGTCGAGGCGGTGACCGTGGCCCGCACCGCGGGCGGCGCCGTGGCCTCGCGGGTCCTGCGCTGGGCCCTGGCCGACGGCTCGGTGCCGGCGCAGATCACCGCGGTCAAGCAGCTCGGCGAGCTCGCCCGCGGCGAGGCCTTCAGCGAGCTCCTGGACCTGCTGCAGCGCGCGGACACCGTCGAGCTCCAGCGCGAGTGCTGCCTGGCCCTGGGCAAGCTGCGCCTCGACGCGCAGCAGACCCCCAAGGTCGTGACCGCGCTCACGAACTTCGTGCGTCCGGCGAGCTTCTTGCGCTCCGAGTACCACGAGGACGTGCGCGCCGCGGCGGCCTGGAGCCTGGGGCAAATGAAGTCCCACGAGGGCGCGCGGCGCGCGCTGGAGCGCGTGCTCGAGGACAAGGACAAGCGCGTGCGCTTGACGGCGCGGCTCTCGCTGCGGGGCAACCAGAGCTGATCGAGCCGATCCTCTCCGCGCTCGCGGCGCTCCTGATCGTGGGGGTGGCGCTCTGGCTGTGGCTGAACCATCTCCGCGCCCTGCGCAACGCGATCGTGGTCCGGATCCTGGGGCAGGTCGAGGGAGAGCTCACCGGGGCGCGGCTGTTGAGCGACACGGTGCGCGGGCGCCACGACGGGCGCGCGTTCCACCTCGAGCTGCGCACCCGGGCGCGCTACCGGCTGTTCGCGCGCAGCGTCGACCGCGGCTGGGCCTACGTCTACCCGCTGGAGGTCGAGATCGAGCTGCCCTGCGCGCCGCCGCTCGAGCTCCGCGTGCGGCGGATCTACCCGATCCCGCGCCGCGAGCCCAACGAGGACCCCCACGACCCGGCCGGGTTCCTCCGCCGGCACGCGGTGCTGGGGGAGGCGGGGTTCGATCCCTTGCGCACCTCCCGCGAGGCGCGGGTGGCGTTGGCGCGGCTCCTGGGTCCCTGCGGGCTGGAGGAGGTCAGCCTGCGCGAGGGGCGCCTGCACGCGGTGGGGCGGCTGCTCAAGGTCGGGCCCCAGGAGCTGGGGCAGATCCTGGCCGAGCTCGAGGTCCTCGCGCGGGAGTTCGACCGCCGCCCGGCCCTCGAGATCGGGGTGGCGCAGCGCTACGTGTGGGTCGGCGCCGACGACCGTCAGGCGCGCTGCGCCTACTGCCACGACGACCTGGGGCGGGACGACCTGGTGTCCTGCGGGCGCTGCCACACCCTGACCCACGCCGACTGCTACGCCGAGCACGGGGGCTGTCCGATCCTGGGGTGCGGCGGGCACCAGGCCGCGCCGCTCCCGTCGCTCAAGGACCTCGGCCCCCTGGACCTGGAGCCGGGGGCGCCGCCCCCTCCCCCCGCGCCCAGCGAGGTCCGCCTGGCGGCGCCGCCGCTCCAGGTCTCCGTGCGGGAGCGCCCGCTGGACGTCCCGGGCGGGGCCTTCGCGCCGCCGCCGCCGCCTGCGCGCGTGCCGTCGGGGCCCCTCGCCGCGCCCCCTGGCTTCCTCGACCCCGCGGGCTACCCGGCGCCCCCTTGGGAGCTGCCTCCCGACGAGCCGGCCCTGGAGCTGCCCCCCGACGAGCCGGCCCTGGAGCTGCCCCCCGACGAGCCGCCCCTGGAGCTGCCGCCGGAGGACGCGCTGGAGCTGCCGCCCGACGACCTGGGCGCGCCCCCGCTGCGGGACGCGCCCGCGCCGCCAGAGCGCGCCGGGTAGTCCCTGCCCTGTCCGAGCGCGCGGACACCGCTACCATGGACGCGAGGAGTCGCCGCCGTGAAGAACGTGATTCGGGCCGCCGCCGCCCTGGGGATCCTGGGGCTCCTTGCCGCCGCGCTGTCGCCGCACCTGAGGATCTTCCAGCAGGAGCAGCGGATCCGCTCCAACACCGAGCAGATCGAGTCCAACACCCACACCCTCGAGACGCACCAGACGACCCTCGAGCAGCACGGCGTGACCCTCGAGCAGCACACGCAGCAGCTCGACGCCCACGAGACGCGGCTGGGGGAGCACGAGCAGGCGCTGGAGGAGCTCGACGCGGCGAGCAAGGCTCAGGGCCAGCAGGTCGAGGCCCTCGAGGCCCAGGGCCAGAAGCAGGAGCAAGAGCTCGGGCGGCTGGAGGGCGAGCGCCAGACCCAGGATCAGGCGATCAAGGCGCTCGAGAGCGAGCTGGGGGAGCTGCGCCAGGAGCTCGAGGCGCTGCGCAAGCGCGGCGAGGCGCGGGACGAGCAGCTCCAGCGCCTGGAGGAGGAGATCCTCAAGCGGCTCGAGGTCCTGGAGCAAAACACGGCTCCCGGACAGTAGCCGCGCGGATCAGGTCCCCGAGAGCGTGCGCGCCAGGGTCCGCTGGAGCTCGTCCAGGGTGTAGGGCTTCTTGAGGAAGGGCACGGCCTCTCCGACCAGGCGCAGGACGTCGTCGACGTCGTAGCCGCTGGCGAGCACCACCGGGAGTCCGGGGCGCAGGGTGTCGAGCCTGCGCAGGGCCTCCTGCGCGTCGACCTGTCCCGGCATGGTCAGGTCCATGAGCACGACCTCGAAGCGCGCCGCGTCCGCGGCCACCGCGCGCAGGGCCTCGCCGCGGTCGGTGAACCCCAGCGGGGTGTAGCCCAACTGCTCGAGGAGCCCCACGGTGATCGCGAGCACCGCGGGCTCGTCGTCGATCACGAGCACTCGCCCCGAGCCGCTCTGGGCGGGGGCGCGGAAGCTGCGGGACGAGGCGCGGGCCAGGCCGGCGGCGCCGTGGCGGGGGAAGCACAGCTCCACCTGGGTCCCGGCGCCGAGCACGCTGTCCAGGCGCACGCTCCCGCTGTGGCTGCGCACCACGCCGTGGACCACCGCCAGGCCCAGCCCGCGGCCGCCGGGACGGAAGCTCTTGAAGGGGTCGCACACCTGGCGCAGGTGGTCGGGGTGGATCCCGCTCCCGCTGTCGCTGACCTGGACCCGCACCAGCGCCTGGGCGGGGAGCTCTCCCAGGGCCAGGCCGGGGCGCTCGAGCTGGGGCCGATCGCCGCGATCGACCCGGACCGTGACCGGGCGCCCCCCGCCCTGGCGCGCGGTGGCGTCCAGGGCGTTGGCGACCAGGTGCTGGAGCGCGTCGCGCACCTGGCCGGGGTCCGCGAACACCACGCACGGATCCGCGTCGACCTCGAGGCGCAGCTCGGAGCGCGCCGCCTGCGCCTCGGCGGCGTAGAGCTCGGGGAGCTCCTCGACGACCCGCCGCAGGTCGAGGGGCTCGGGCTTGCGGCGCTGGCGCCCGGTGTAGGCGAGCATGGCCGAGGTCAGGGCGGAGGCCTGGTCGGCGGCCTCGATCACGAAGTCCAGCTCTTGCTTGACCTCGCTCGAGCGCAGCTGCGCGAGCTCGGCGAAGCCGCGGATCGTCATGATCAGGTTGTTGAAGTCGTGGGCCAGGCCGCCGGCGAGCACCCCCAGGCCCTCCTGGCGGCGCTGCTCCTCCAGCCGCGCGACCAGCGCCTCGCGCTCGCGCAGCCACCCGCCGCGTTGGATCGCGTGCCGGATCGTGCGCTCCAGGAGGTCGGGCTCGAGGCCCTGCTTGGGCAGGTAGTCCTGGGCCCCGAGCTGGAGCGCGGCCTCCGCCACTCCGCGCTCGTCGTTGCCGGTGAGCACGACCACCGGGGCGTCGAAGCGCGCGAGCGCCGCGCGCAGCGTCTCGAGCCCGCTCGTGGCGGCGAGGGTCAGATCCAGGAGCACGCAGTCGCAGCCCCCCGCGGGCGGGGGGCTCAGCTCGAAGGCGTGCTCGACCTGGGCGCGGTCGCCGAGCAGCGCCTTGACCAGCGCCGCGTCGGCGGCGCTGTCCTCCACCAGCAGGATCCGCGGGGCAACCACGCACCAACTTTGGAGCCCCGCGGGGGCCAACGCAAGCGTGACCGGCACCCGGAGGTCCCGCGGCGTCGCGTCCGGGATAGCATGCGCGGGTGGACCAAGAGCTGGTGGTGACGGGGATCGGCCTGGTGACGGGCCTGGCGCGCGGCGTGAACTCCACCTGGGAGCGCTTGTTCCGCTCAGAACGCGCGTTCTGTGAGCTCGCGCACTACCCCCTGGAGCCCGACGCCGAGGTGCGCGAAGGGGCCTGGGCCGGGGACGCCGAGACCGCGCCTCGGGAGCGCGCCCACGCGCTGCTCGTCGCCGCCTGCGAGGAGGCCCTGGGCCAGGCGGGGCTGAGCGTCGCCCCCGACCCGGCGCGCAGCGCCCTGGTGCTCGGGAGCTCGCTCGCGGCGCAGGCCTCGGCGCCGGCCTTCTGGAGCTCGCTGCTCGCGGGCGGACCCGGCGCAGCTGAGCTGGGCGCGCTCAAGAGCTACGACGTCGAGGCGCGCCTCGCCGACCTGAGCCAGCGCTTCGACCTGCGCGGCGAGGCGGCGCTCGTGAGCAACGCCTGCGCCGCGGGGGCGAGCGCGCTCGGCCTCGCCGCCGACGCCCTGCGCCTGGGCCGGGCCGACCTGGCCCTCGTGGCGGGGTTCGACGCCCTCGACCTGCACACCTTCGCCGGCTTCCAGTCGATCCAGGCGCTGACCGGCGGCGACGTGCTCCCGTTCTCCCAGGGGCGCGCGGGCATGAAGCTCGGGGACGGCTTCGCCGCGCTCGTGCTCGAGCGGGGCGAGGTCGCGCGGGCCGCAGGTCGCGCGCCGTTGGCGCGGCTCGTGGGCTACGGCGAGAGCGCCGACGCGCACCACCTGACCCAGCCCCACCCCGAGGGTCTGGGCGCCGAGCTGGCCATGCGCCGCGCGCTGGAGCTGGCGGGCCTCGAGCCCGCGGCGATCGACGCCGTCAACGTGCACGCCACCGCGACCCCGGCCAACGACCTGGCCGAGTACCGCGCGCTGCTCGCGGTGTTCGGCGAGCGGGTGAGCTCGCTGCCCCTGGTCGCGCTCAAGCCCGCGCTCGGGCACACCCTCGGGGGCGCCGGCGCCGTCGAGGCGGTGATCTCCCTGGCCCTGCTCCTGCACCAGGCGCTCGTGCCCAGCGCGACCCTGGGCGAGCTCGACCCCGAGATCGGGCACGCCCTGGACCGCGTGCCCGCGGCGCGCCCCGCCGCCCTGCGCCACGTCATGAGCAACGCCTTCGGCTTCGGGGGCTGCAACGCGTCCCTGATCTTCGCGGTGCCCTGACGTGGCCGCCGCCCCTGCTCCCGTGCTCACCGGCCTCGGCGTGGCCTGCCCCCTGGGGGTTGGCCGCGAGGCGTTCTGGGGCGCCTACCTCGCGCCGCCGGCGGAGCCGCTGAGCGCGCCCAGGGTGCGCGAGGGGTTGGTCGCCACCCCCGCGGTGTGCTTCCCCAAGGACTTCCCCGCCGAGCGCTACACCGACCGCCGCGCCGTGCGCAAGGCCTCCGAGGTCGCGCGCCTCGCGGCGGCGGCGGGGCAGCTCGCCCTCGACGCGGCGGCGCTCCCGGACGGACTGCGGGCGGAGACCTGCGTGGTCCTGGGCACGGCCCTCGGCTGCAGTCGCTACTACCTGGAGTTCCACGAGAAGCTGCAGCGCAAGGGGATCAAGGGCGCGAACGCCGTGCTGTTCACCGAGAGCGTGTTCAACGCGGCCTCGGCCCACGTCAGCCGGATCCACGGGCTGCGCGGCGCCGCGCACACCCTGGCCGGCGGCGAGGACGTGGGGCTCGCCGCCCTCGCGGCCGGCCGCGATCGGCTCCTGCTCGGGGCGCCGGCGGTCCTCGTCGGCGGGGCCGAGCAGTACGCGGACCTGGTCCACGCGTCCCTGCTCCACGAGGGCCGCGTCGGGCGCGCCCTCGGGCTGGGCGACGCGCCGGTGGCGTTCGGCGAGGGCGCGGCCCTGGCGGTGTTCGAGGCCGAGCCGCGGGGGAGCGAGGCGCCGCTCCGGCTGACGGCGACCGCCCGCACGCGGGCCGGGCGCGGGACCGCAGAGGAGGCCCTGGTGCGGGCCTTGCGCGCGGTGTGCGCCGCGGCCGGGATCGAGCCCGCGGCGCTGGACCTGCTCGTCTCCGCCGGCGCGACCCGGGGCGAGGTGGACGCCCACGTCCTCGCGCTGGCAGGGCTCGGGGCGAGCCCGCGGACCTGCGCGCCCAAGGCGCTCCTGGGCGAGGGCTTCGCCTTCGGCTCCGCGGCGACCCTGGTCCTCGGCGCGCAGGCGCTGGCCACCCAGACCCTGCCTCCGACCCACGCCGCGGCGCTGCCGCCGAGCTGGCGCGCGTCCCCCGAGCCCGAGGCCGTCCCGCTCCGCCGCGCGCTGCTCCTGGCTCAGAGCGCGCACGGGAGCGTGAGCGCCGCGCTGCTCGAGGTCGCGGGGTGAGCCCGGGACCCCGGCTGGCGATCACCGGGCTCGGCGTGCTCACCGCCTGCGGGCGGGGGCTCGAGGCGCTGCGCGGGGCGCCGGCGCTGGGGACGCTCCCTGCGGAGGTCGCGCAGGGCCTGCCGCGCACGTACGGGGGACGCTTCCCCGCGGCGCTCGTGGACCCCGCGGACCCCGAGCGCGCCTGGGTCGCGGGGGGCCTCGCGCTGGACGACGCCCTGGCCGACGCCGACCCGCCGCCGGGCTGCCTGCTGATCCTGGGCACCGGGCTGGGCCCCATGGAGCTCCAGCTCGCGCGCTTCGCCGAGCCGCCAGCTCCTGGCCAGCTCGCGGGGGCGCTGCCCGCGGACTTGACCGCGCGCCTGGCCGCGAGCCGGGGGCTGGACGAGGGCCCGACCTTCTGCGTGACCTGCGTCTCGGGGAGCTACGCCCTGGAGGCCGCGCAGGACGCGCTCCTCGCGGGGCGGGCGCCGGCGGTCGCGGTGCTCGGGCTCGAGACCCTCAACCGTCAGATCCAGGCCGGGTTCTGCGCGCTGGACGCGCTGAGCGCGAGCTGGACCCCCGGCGCGCCGCCCCCCGCCGACGGGATCGTGCTCGGCGAGGCCGCCTGCTGCGTCGTGCTCGAGCCCCTGGACCGCGCCCGCGCCCGCGGCGCGCGGATCCACGGCGTGCTCCTGGGGAGCGGGGTGTGGGTCGACGCGACGCACCTGATCGCGCCGGATCCCGGCGGCGCGGGGTTGGCCCAGGCGCTCGAGCTGGCGCTGGACCGGGCCGCCGTCGGGCTCGCCGACCTCGACGCCCTGACCCTGACCGCGGACACCTCGCCGCTCTACGCCGCGACCTACGCCGCCGCCCTCGAGCGGCTGGGCGGGGTCGCGGCGCCCCGAGAGTCGTGGGAGGCGGCGGGGGGTCACGCCCTCGCGGCCTCGGCCAGCCTGGGTCTGGCCTGGGCCTGCACGCGCCCTGGCGTCACCGCGAACCTCACCGTCGGCTTCGGCGGGCAGAACGCGGTGAGCGTGGTGGCGCGCGCGGCGGACCCCGCGCCGGCGCCGATCCCGCGGCCGGCGCCGGGCTGGGTCGCCTGCGCCTGGGCCACCGGCGGCGCGCCGGACCTCGAGGACCGCTTCGCGCCGCGCTGGAACCCCCGGCGCCCGCTGCCGGCGGAGCTGCGCCCGGCCCTCGAGGCGAGCTGGGACGCCCTCGCCGCCGCCGGCTGGGGCGACACCCCGGGGACCGCGGTGGAGGGCGGGCTGGTCCTGGCGGTCGACCGGGTGGGGCTCGCCGCCGCCGAGCGCTTCGCGGCGCAGGTCGACGCCGGGCGCGCGCTGCGCCCAGGGGAGTTCCTCGCCTCGCTGCCCTCGACCCCCGCGGGGACCCTGGGGCTGGTCCTCGGGCTGCACGCCTACCAAGCCACCCTCTGCCACCCCGAGCGCGCGCCCCTCGACGCGCTCGAGCACGCGGTCGCGCTCCTGCGACGCGGCGCCCTGGGGCGGGTGCTGCTCGTGGCGCTCAGCGTGCGCGAGCCCGAGGCCGAGCGGCGGCTGGACGCGGCGCCGGCGGCGACCCTCGCCGTGGCCCTGGCCCTCGAGGCCGACGCGGGAGACGTGCGGGTGGCGGAGGTGCGCGCCGCCGACGAGGGCGAACAAAGCGCGGCCGGGGCCCTTCTCGTCGACCTGAGTCCAAGTTACCGTGGCCTCCCCGCGGCCGGGCTCCTCGCCCTCGCACGGGCGCCTGCGCCCGGTGGGGTGCGCTGGGGCGCGCGCTGCGTCGAGCTGACCCGACCCGGGGAGGAGGAGCGGTGAGCGCGAGCGAGGCCCAGAAGCTGCAGGTCAAGCGCATGCTGGTCGACCAGCTGCACCTGCGCATGGAGGCCGAGGAGATCGGCGACGACACGCCCTTGTTCGGCGACGAGGGCCTCGGCCTGGACTCCGTCGACGCGATCGAGCTCGTGGCCGGGATCGAGGAGACCTTCGGCCTCACGTTCGAGAACGAGGAGCAAGCCCGCAAGGTGCTCGTCGACGTGAACACCCTGGCGGAGCGCATCGCGGCCGAGGGCAAGTTCGCCTGACGTGTCCTCCGCGCCGCGGCCCTGGAGCGACTACGACCACGCCCCCTTCGCGGCGCTCCCGGAGGAGAGCTGGAGCGAGGCGCTCTACCTCGACCACGAGCTGATCGAGGAGCAGGTCACCCGCCACGCCCTGGAGCTCGTGCGAGCCCTCGGGGCGCCGGTGCCGGGACACCTCGAGCTGTTGACCGACGACCTGGCCCTCGGCGCGGGGGTGCTCGACGAACGCGCCGCGGCCTACCACTGGCTCTGGCGACGCCTCGCCAGCGCGGGGCGAATCGTGGGCGACGTGGCCGAGGAGGTCACCGACGTCGAGCCCCTCGAGCGCGACCCCGCCGAGCTCGACCGCGCCTGCGCCGCGCGGGCCGAGCGCCTGGGGCCGACCCTGGCCTTGCTCGAGCACGCGGTCGCGCACTACCCGGCCTGGCTGCGGGGCGAGCTCGAGGGCCGCCAGATCCTGTTCGGGCGCGAGGCCACCGCGCTGTGGGAGGCGTTCTTCTCCAACCAAAACCCGGTGACCCGCGCGGTCAACGCCCTCGGCGCCGGGGTGTGCGCGCGGGAGATCCCCGGCGAGCTCGAGGTGCTCGAGGTCGGCGGCGGCTGCGGCGGCGGGGCCGAGCTCCTGCTGCGAGCCCTGGGGGAGCGGGTCACCCGCTACCGCTTCAGCGACGTGGCCCCGGTGCTCCTCGCCCGCGGGCGGCGGCACCTGGCGGCGGCGTGCCCCGAGCGCCCGGTCGACGTCCTGCGCCTGGACCTCGATCAGCCCCTGGCTCCCCAGGGCGTCGCGCCCGCGAGCGTGGACCTGATCTACGCGGTCAACACCCTGCACGCGGTGGCCGACCTGCCTCAGAGCCTGAGCGCGCTGCACGCGGCGCTGCGCCCGGGCGGGCACCTGGTCCTCGTCGAGTCGCTGCTCACCCGCGGCCCGGCGTCGGTGGGGCTGGAGCTCGTGTTCCAGCTCGCCCCCGGCTTCGGCGAGGTGCGCGACGCGCTGCGCCCCCACGGGGGCTTCCTCCCCTGGGCGGTGTGGGAGCGCGCGCTCCGCGCCGCGGGCTTCGCCGCGCCGCGCTGCGTGCCCGACCCCGAGGCCGCGAGCGCGGCCTACCCCCGTTGGGCCTTGGGGGTGCTCCTGGCCCGGAAGGACTGACGTGAGCGAGCTCGACCGGCTGATCGACTTCCTCCCCCAGACGCCCCCCGCGCGCTACCTGACGCGGATCCTCTCCCGCGAGCCCGAGCGCAAGGCGGTGGGAGAGGTGGAGTTCCCGCCGACCCATCGGGTGTTCGAGGGGCACCTCCCGGGGCGACCGCTGGTGCCGGGGGTGATCGTGATCGAGGCCCTGGCCCAGCTCTGCGGGATCGCGCTCATGCCCGCCGGCACAGGAGCGCGGATCGAGGGCTACCTGGCGGGGGTCACCGGGCTGCGCTTCCGGCGGCTGATCGAGCCCGACGAGCGGGTGCGGCTCGAGGCCGAGCTCGAGCAGCGCCTGGGCAGCGCGGGCCGCTTCAAGGTCCACGCCGCGGTCGGCGACGAGACGGTGTGCGCGGGGGTCCTGACCCTGGGGGGCATGCGCTGAACCAGAGTTCACGATCCTGAGCGGGCGAGAGTGGCTCCCCTGTCGTCAGCGATCTGGCGCTCGCTCGCCCGCTCAGGATCGTGAGTGACCGCGCTCAGTCGGACTGGGCGACGCGGGTCAGGACCTGCAGGCTCTTGTTCTTGATCACCTGGCCCTGCTCGCCGGCCGGCGCAGCGACCCGGACCTCGAGGGTCGAGTCCAGGGCGCTCTCGATCACGAGCCCGCGGGGGTCGAGCAGGAGGTGCCCGTTGCCCTCGTGCTTGCCGAGGGTGACCTCGATCAGCTCCTCGGGGCTGGTCTCGTCGTCGAAGGTCGCGGTGACCTTGGCCTCGATCCGGCGCTGGGTGCCGAAGTCGCCCTGCTCCTCTCCCTTGAGGGTGTAGGCGAAGCGGAAGATCAGGCGGCCCAGGGGCGGCATGGACTGACGGTCGGTGGTCGTCCAGGACTCCCCCGGCTTCTGGGGGTCGTGGGGCAGCTCGACGAAGGTGTTCTGGAACCCGCGGCGCAGCTTGCTGGAGACGCCGCGGACCCGGGTCACCTGACCCCGGGTGCTGACCTCGAGGGTCACGGGCTTGCCGAGCTTCTCGACCAGCGGCTCGAGCTTGGGGGGCACGGGGCCCTCCTGCCGGCTGCGGTACTCGACCTGGTGGCCCTCCTCCTCGAGGAACACCACGAAGTCGGTGGTCGTGATCTTGATCCGCCCGCCGTTGGCCGCGCGCTTGAACTCCCACTCCTGGGTCTCTTCGATCCGGGAGAACACCTCGCCCGCCTTGGCCTGGACGGCGCCCTCGGCGTCGGGGCTGCCCTGAATGCTCTGGGCCACCCGCTGCTCGCTGACCACGCGGTAGGTGGCGACGGTGCCCGAGAGCTCGCGGAAGTCGTAGCGCAGGCGCAGCGACTCGTCGGCGTGGGCCGAGTGGCCGACGAGCAAGGACACCAGGAGCCAAGGGGCGGCGCGTCGCATGGGGTCACGATACGCGAACTCCTCCTTGGTTGCGTGCGCGGAATCCTCGGAGGAGACTCGGGCATGACGTCGGGCCACGAGGGAGACGAGCCGGGGCCGGAGCGCGGGAGCGCGCCGAGCGAGGACGCGCTCCCGGCCGAGCCTCCGCCGCTCCTCGGCTGGCGCGAGGCGGGGGCGCGGGTGGCGGGCGCGCTCCGCGCGCAGCCGCGCTGGGCGCTGGCCTGGGCCCTGCCGGCGCTCCTGCTCTGGACCCAGCAGGCCACGCGGCTGCTCGGCGGGTCCCGAGGCGGCGAGAGCGCGTGGGCGCTCCTGCTGCTCCTCGGCGGCGGCGCGGCCGCCGCGTCCCTCGCCGCGCGGGACCCCGAGGCGTCGCCGGCGCGGGTGCTGCGGCGCACGTGGTGGGCCGCGCTCCTGGCCAGCGCCGGGTGGCTGATGCTGGTGAACGTCCCGCCGCTGGAGGCCGCCCTCGCGCGGCCGCGGCCCGGGCGCTGGCTCGTCGTCCCGACCCTGGCCCTCGGCGCGGCGTGGGCCGTGCTCGGGCGGGACCTGCGCGCGGCGTGGCGGGCGCGGGGACCCCGGGTCCGCGCCGCGCTGTGGGTCGGCGCCGGAGCCTGGGGCGCGGTGTGCGCCGGGGAGACCGCGGCGCGGCTGGGGCACCCCGAGGCCGTGATCGGCGCGGGGGCGCTGGGGTCGCGGAGCTCGAGCGCTGCTACACGGTGCCGGGGGTGGTGTGGTCGAACCTGCCTCACGAGCCCGGGGACGCCCGGCCGAGCATGAACTGCCTGGGCGCGTGGGCCCCGGAGCGGGCCCGGGTCACCCTGCCTCCCCCGCTCGCGGCAAACGCCGGCCCGCGGGAGCGGTCCTCGGACGCTTCGTGGTCGGCCCGGACGGGGTGGCGCGCCTGCCGACCGAGCTCGCGGGGGAGGCGGCGGAGGTCGCCGAGGACTACCGGGTGCTGCAGTACGACCAGCTGTTCGGCGCCGGGTTCGCGAACGAGCGCTGAACCCGTCTCGGGTTTTACCTGACGGCGGGTTCGGGTATCCTCTGAGCCAAGCTGGCCCCGTCGTCTAGTGGTTAGGACACAGCCCTTTCAAGGCTGCGACGCGGGTTCGAGTCCCGTCGGGGTCATGGTCAGTTCAGGAGCTCGAGGTCATGGCAGAGCCTGTGCCCCTCGCGGCGTTCTTCCGCAAGCACGGCAAGTACGACGAGGCCGCGTTCCTCGCAGAATACGACGGAGCGTTCTTGCTCCTGCGCTACAAGGGAGCGCCCCCTGCGGCGGTCTATCTGGCGCGGGAGGAGGGCTTCGAGCTCAGCCTCGGCAGCGACGAGGACTGCGACCTCCCCTTCGAGCTGGACCAGACCCTCAGCGCCCAACACGCCACGATCGCCTACCACTCGGGCTTCCGCGGCTGGACGATCGAGGACCACGACAGCGACTACGGGACCTTCGTCGGCAAGCAGCGGATCCAACAGGGTCGCGCGCACCTGATCCAGGACCGCGAGACGGTGAAGGTGGGGGGGCTGATGATGATGCAGCTCTACACCGCCAAGGCCCTGTGGTCCCGCATGAGCAAGGCTGGGATCACCAAGCGCCTCAAGTCCGAGCCCAAGCCGCTGGCGCCTGAGGGCCTCGAGGACGAGGACGAGGACGAGGACGAGGACGAGGACGAGGACTTGGACGAGGACTGATTTCAGGGGGTCTGTCCCGCTTCAGGGGGGTCTGTCCCAGACCCCCTCGCCCTCGGGCTTCGCCGGCTTCGCCCCGGGCTCACCCTCAAGCTCGCCGGCTTCGCCGGCCCCTGCGCGACGGACGCCGCTCGCCGAGCGCCGGGGATTAGCGCGGGACGTAGACCTCGGCGCCCGAGAGCGCCGTCCCCAGCTCGTCGAAGCCGCCCACGATCAGGATCCGCCGATCCGCGAGGGGCGTGAGGGTGTGCTCCACCCGCGCCAGGTGGGTGCGGCGATCGGGGGTGCGGGCCAGGAAGCCGGTCTGGACGGTCAGGGCCTGGAGGAAGCTGTAGAGCTCGGCCTCGTCGACCTGGCCCCCCCGCGCGTTCTTGCCGCCCACGATCAGGCTGCGGCGGTCGAACATGGCGCGCATGCGGTGGTCGGCCCGGGGGACGAACAGCGCCTTGGTCTCGGCCGGGGAGGGTGAAGGGGAACACCCGGGTGTCCACGAAGCGCAGGTCGTCGCGGAGGGCCCCGCCGTTGGCGCGCCCGCCGCTGATCAGGACCACCCGAGCCGCGGGCGTCGGAGAGGCCGCGCCCTCGCGACCCGAGGCCCCGCTGCTGGCGGTGCCCACGAACAGGTCGAAGGCCGAGACCACGTCGGCGCTGGCGAGCGGGCCCTGGGCGTTGGTGCCCCCGCCGAGCACCACGTGGAAGCCCGTGGCGACCGCGTCGCGGCGCGCCGCGCGGCGCGCCTCGGCGAGCCCGCCGCGGTGAAGCTGCGGCTCACGGGGTCCCAGAGCTCGAGGCTCGAGAGCGCGTTCCCGGCGGCGTCGACCCCGCCCGCGACGAGCACCCGCCTGCCGCCGACGCCGGTCGCCGTGGCGTCGGCGCGGGGGGTGAGGAGCGTGCCCGCGGGCTCCCAGGCGCCGCTGAACGCGTTGTAGAGCTCGGCGCTCGCGACCACGCCCTGGGCGTTGCGCCCGCCGACGACGAGCACCCCGGTCGCGATCGAGGCCGCGGCGTGGTCCTGGCGCGCGGTCGCCAGGGACCCGGTGTCGTTCCAGGTGTCGGTGCGAGGGTCGAACAGCTCGCAGCCCGCGATCCCGCTGTCGATCCCGGCGGTCCCGCCGGCGACCAGGGCGAAGCCCTGGTTGAGCAGGGTGGTCGTGTGCCGGGCGCGCGGGCGCGACGGGGCGCGCACCAGGTCGAAGCCCTCGGTGGCGGCGAAGCCCAGGGGCCAGTAGCGCTCGGGGACCTGGGCCCCGCCGACGACGATCACGTGCCCGGCGCCCGAGCGCACGGCGCGCGCCGCGGGGCGCGCGAGCCCCGGGACGCGGATCAGGCTCCAGGCGGTGTCCTCGAGCGCCAGGCGCTCGGCGGTCTGGGGTGTGTCCTGCTGCCCCGACCCGCCCAGGGCGATCAGGCTCCCCCGGGTGTAGGCCGCGCCCACCCCGCGGCGCCCGCGCTGGAGGTTCGGGAGGTTCTGGAGCTGGTTCGTGTCGGGGTCGAACAGGTCGACCACCGAGGAGGCGCCGGCGTCGCTCCCGGCCTGGGTCGTGCCGCCCAGGAGCGCGACTCGCCCGTCGGGCAGGGCCACCGCCGCGTGCTCGCCCCGCGGGTTGCCGAGGGTGGGCCCCGGGCTCACGCTCTGCCCGTCGGCGGCGACGAGGGCCGTGCTCCCCAGGGGCTGGCCGCCGGCGTCGAACCCGCCCGCGACCCACACCCGTCCGTCGGGGAGGCGGGTGGCGGTCGCGGCGGTGCGCGCCAGCAGCGGATCGGAGACCGCGGCGACGAAGCGCCCGCCGTTCGCGTCGGGGACGAAGCGCTCGGCCTGGGGGCTGGGCCCGCCGCTCGTCGCGCCGCCGACCACCAGGGCCTGACCGTTCTGCAGGGGCGCGATCGCCGGTCGGGTGCGCGCCTGGAGCAGGCCGGCGGGCACGCCGCGGGTGGCGCCGTTGCCTGCGGCGTCGAGGCGGAACACCTCCGCCGCGGCGAGGGCCGTGCCCTGCGCGTCGCGCCCGCCCACGACGAGCACGCCCCCGTCGCTGAGCCGGGCGCTGCTGGCGTCGCGGCGCGCGATCCGCAGCCCGTCGCTGGCGGTGAAGGTGTTGGTGCGGGGGTCGTAGCGGTAGCCCGCGAGGCTCAGGCTTCCGCCTTGCAGGCCGCCGGCGGTCCACACGCTCCCGTCGGGGAGCGGGGCGATCACGGCGCCCTCGAGGCTCGGTGCGCCCGTGAGCGGGTCCAGGCGGTCGGTGAGGTCGACGATCAGGGGCGCGGTGTCGCCGGGCAAGCCCAGGTCGCGTTGGAGCCCGAACACGCGCACGACGACGTCCCGGTGCAGGCCTGGGCCGAGGTCCTGGATCGGGTCCCACACGAAGAAGTTCTCGAAGCCCTCGGGCGCCCCCATGGCGCTGCTGAGGGCCGGCGAGCCCTGGGTCACGGTCAGGGTCCGAGGGGTCTGCCCGTCCTCGAAGACCTGGGCCCCGGCGTTCACGTTGGGGTCCCGGGCGGTGACGTTGTAGAAGATCGCGGTCTCGCCCTGGATCACGGGCGGCGTCGGCGTGAACGGCACCGTGAAGGGGAGGTTGGTGTCGTCGTCCTTGCAGCCGGTGAGGGCCAGGACGACGAGGATCGAACACAGGACGCGCTTCATGGGTCGCGGGATCCTACGCGAGAGGTCCCAGGCAGGGAAGGCAGGCAGGCGAGGCGCCGCGCGCTCAGCCCGCGGGGACGAGCTCGCCGGTCTGGACGGCCCACAGCCGGGCGTAGGTCCCGCCTAGCGCGAGGAGCTCGGCGTGGGACCCGCGCTCGGTGATCCGGCCCTCCTCCATGACCACGATCTGGTCCGCGCGGCGGATCGTGGACAGGCGGTGCGCGATCACGATCGTGGTCCGGCCGACGCTGAGCTGGGACAGCGAGCGCTGGATCGCGGCCTCGGTCTCGTTGTCCACGGCGGAGGTGGCCTCGTCGAGCACGAGCACCGGCGCGTCCTTGAGCACCGCGCGCGCCAGCGACAGCCGCTGCTGCTGGCCGCCCGAGAGCTTTTGGCCGTGCTCGCCGACCTGGGTGGCGTAGCCCTGGGGGAGCGCGGCTATGAAGTCGTGGGCCTCGGCCTGGCGCGCGGCGGCCTCGACCTCGGCGGGGGTCGCGTCCGCTCTGCCGTAGGCCACGTTCTCCGCGACGGTCCTCGGGAACAGGAAGGTCGCCTGGGGCACGAGGGCGACCTGTCGGCGCAGCGAGCCGAGGGTCAGCTCAGCACGTCGACGCCGTCCACGGTCACCCGGCCGCCCTGGGGGTCGTAGCGCAGCAGGCGCACGAGGCTGCTCTTGCCGCTCCCGGTGGGGCCTACGATCGCGAGCGTCGTGCTCGCGGGGACCTCGAGGACAGCCTTGAACAAGGCGTCCTGCTCGGGGTAGGCGGAACTCGAGGCCTCGAACGTGACCCGCCCTCGGCGCGCTCGAGGGTCCGGCTGCCCTCGCGGACCACGATCGGCGTGTCCAGCAGGTCCAGGATCCGCTGGGTGCTGGCCATGGCGCGCTGGTAGAGGTCGAAGGTCTCGCCCAGCCGGGTCAGCGGCCACAGCAGGCGCTGGGTCATGAACACGAGGGTGCTGTAGGCGCCGACGTCCAGGCGCCCGTCGAGGACCTGGTGCCCGCCGTAGACCAGGGTCGCGAGGAACCCGATCACGATCACCATGCGGATCAGGGGCGAGAAGGCCGAGCTGAGCCGGATCGCCTCGCGGTTGCTGGCGCGGTAGGCGTCGCTGTGGGCGCGCACGCGCTCCACCTCGCGGGCCTCGGCGGTGAAGCTCTTGATCGTGGCGATCCCGCGCAGGTTATTGGCGAGGACCGCGCTCAGGGCGCCGACGCGCTTGCGCACGTCGGCATAGCGCGGCGCGATCCGCGCCTGGAAGCGGAAGGACCCCCACACCACGAAGGGCACCGGCAGGATCGCCAGCGTCGCGACCCCGGGGGAGAGCGCGAAGAACACCGCGCCCACGCACACCACCGTCGTCGCGACCTGGATCAGGGCGTTGGCTCCGCCGTCGAGGAAGCGCTCGAGCTGGTTCACGTCGTCGTTGAGCACCGCCAGCAGGTCGCCCGAGTGCTGCTCGCTGAACCAGGCCATGTCGAGCTGGTGAATGTGGGCGTAGGCCTCGAGGCGCAGCTCGTGCTGCAGGGTCTGGGCCAGGTTGCGCCAGAGCACGGCGAAGAAATACTCGAACACCGACTCCAGGCCCCACACGAACACGGTCAACCCGGCGAGCACCCAGAGCTGGGTCGAGACCTCGACCACACCCAGCTCGGCGATCCAGGACTCCTGCTTGTCGACGACGACGCTCACCGCGGCCCCGATCAGGAGTGGCGGGGCGAGGTCGAACACTTTGTTCAGCGCCGAGCAGGCGCTGGCGAGGCGGATCGTGCCGCGGTGGTGGCGCGCGTGCTCGAGCAGGCGCCGCAGCGGCGTGGCGGGCTCAGACACGGGGGTCGACCCCCTCGGCCGCGGCCAGGGCCGCGAGGTGCACGCGGCGCAGGGGCACGTCGTGGGCCAGGGCCGCGCGCTTGACGCTCTCGAACTCCGGGGCCGGGCTCAAGGCGCCCCCCGGGCGCAGCGCGAACTTGACCGCGACCGGGCCGAAGGGCGTCTCGACCTCGCGGATCCAGCGCTCGAGCACCCAGCGCTGCTCGCGCCGCCGACGGACGCCGAGGGTCGTGGTCTCGCTGAACACGCGCTCGACCAGGCGCGCCTCGTCCTCGGGGGCGCAGAGCACGCTGAGCAGCACCCCCGGACGGCCCTTCTTCATGAGCAGCGGGCTCGTCGTCACGTCGAGGGCTCCGGCCTGGAGCAGGCGCTCGCAGGCGTGGGCCAGCTGCTCCGGGGTCTGGTCGTCGAGGTTGGCCTCGAGCACCGAGACCTCGGCCGCCTCGCGGCCGGCCGCGGGCTCGAGGAGCACGGCGCGGGTCAGGTTCGCGGGCTCGCTGGGGGCCGCCTCGCGGGCGCCGGCGCCGTAGCCCACGCCGCGCACGACCCCGGCGGGTTGGGGGCCGAAGCCCTGGGCGAGGGTCGTGACCAGGGCCGCGCCGGTGGGGGTCACGAGCTCGCGGGGGGCCCCGGTGGGGACGCTGGGGGCGCCGCGCCGGGCGAGGAGCTCGAGCACCGCGGGGACCGGCACCGGGATCCGGCCGTGGGCCGACTCGGTCGAGCCGCTGCCCAGGGGAAAGGGCGACGCGCTCACGGTGTCGACGTCGAGCTGCTCGAGGGCCAGGCAGGTCCCGACCACGTCCACGATCGCGTCGACGGCGCCGACCTCGTGGAAGTGGACCTCCTCGATCGGGCTGCGGTGGACGGTGGCCTCGGCGGCGGCGAGGGCCTCGAAGGCGGCCACGGCGCGCCGGCGCGCGCGCTCGGGGAGCGGCAAGCCCTGCAGCAGGGCGCGCACGTCGGACCAGGCGCGGTGCGGGGGCGACGGCGGGGCCACGACCCGGACCCGGAGGCAGCCCAGCCCCCGCCGGTGGGCTGGCTCCGCCTCGAGCCGCGCGTCGAGCCCGAGCGCCTCGACGCTGGCCTGGAGCGGCGCGAGCTCGGCGCCGGCCGCGAGCAGGGCGCCGAGGAGCATGTCGCCGGCGACGCCGCCGAGGAGGTCGAGGTGCAGGTGCATGCGAGCGTTCTACCCTCTCGCCCGCGGCTCGGGGCACCCGGCGTCGCGGCGGGGGTCCGGCGCCGCACACGGCGCAAGGGGTTACGATCGCGCCCGGCAGCGGAGCGCCACCCGTTCGAGTTGCTTAGGTCATGGCTCGGTCACAGGTTGCGTCGCGCCGAGAAGGTGCGCGGACATCCGCGGACCCGGGTTGACGGTCTCGGCGCCGCAACCGTAGAATCCAGCCCACGTTCCGCGGCCACAGCGCGAAGGCCGCCGGCTACAGGAGAAAGATCCCATGTTCACCCGGATCGTTCCCGCCCTGCTCTGCGGGGCAGCTCTCCTCGTGTTCCCATCCACCTCGAACGGCCAGGACACCGAGTTCCGGCAAGGCGTCGCCGCGTTCGAAGAGGGTCGGTTCGAGGAGGCGGCAGAGTACTTCCGCAAGGTGCTGGAGGCGCGCCCGAGCGCCGAGCAGGCGCTGCGCTACCGCGACGAAGCGGGCTACCACTTCTGGGTGCGCGCCCTCGCGCGCCAAGGCCGGCTGGCGACCTACGCGCGCCGGATCCTGCGCAGCGCCGAGCGCGAGCCGGTGCGCCAGCGGCGCGACGAGGAGGCCCTGCGGGACAAGCTCAGCGGGCTGTGGTCCGACGACTTCATGACGGAGTACGAGACCCTCGAGGAGCTGATCGCCAACTACGGCCACTACGTGGTCCCCGCGATCGCCGACGTGCTCGCCGACTCGAACGACGAGGACAAGGTCGTGCGCGTGATCCACATGCTGGCGCGCCTCGGCGACGAGGGCACGCTGGCGGTGATCCAGCTGCTCAAGAGCGACAACCCCACCCTGCAGCGCAACGCCGCGATCGCCCTGGGCTACACCCACGACGTGCGCGCGGTGCCGCCGCTCAAGCGGCTGGCGGAGTCGGGCGGCGACGGTCAGGCGCGCTCGGCGGCCTCGGCCGCGATCCAGCGGATCAGCGGCCCGGACTTCGCGACCCCCGAGTACTACGCGCGGATCGCCGAGGAGTTCTACCGCGAGAACCCGCTGTTCCTCGTGAACCGCTACCCCGAGTACGTGGTCTGGAAGTGGCGCGACGGTGAGCTGACCTCGGTGGAGGTCCCCCGCTTCCGCTGGAACGAAGAGGTCGCCGAAGAGTTCGCCTACCAGGGCCTGAGCGTGGAGCCGACCAACTCGAAGCTCTGGACGCTGCTCCTGAACATCTACGCCAAGGAGTGGACCGAGGTCGAGACCTCGCTGCTCGCGCTGCAGCAGGCCGAGTCGCGCGGCGTGTCCGTCGACGGCGACGAGGGCGAGAACCTGCGCGCCATGCAGGCGCGCATGGCCAAGATCAAGGGCCTGGTCGCGAGCCGCGGCCCCGAGGCGATCTTCAACGCCCTGGGCAAGGCGCTGGCGGACCAGCGCGCCGAGGTGGCGACGTTCCTGATCGAGCGTCTGGCGGAGCTCGACGTCGACCCCGCGCTGCTCGGCGGCGGCGGGACCGTGACCTACCTGCCCCCCGAGGAGTCGGCGAGCGGCGGCGGCTCGAGCTCGTCGTCGGGCGGCGGCTCGGGCAGCTCGAGCGGCTCGGGCTTCGACACCACCGACACCGGCGGCGGCTCGAGCGGCGGCTCGGACTCGGGCTTCGACAGCACGAACGGCTCCGGCTCGACCGACGACTCCTGGGGCGACGAGGGCGGCTCGGACAGCGGCTCCGGCTCGGGCAGCGGCTCGGGCGGCTCGGACAGCGGCTCGGGCGGCTCCGGTGACCCGTGGGGGTCCGACGGCGGCTCGGACAGCGGCTCTGGGAGCTCGGGCGGCTCGGACAGCGGCTCTGGGAGCTCGGGCGGCTCCGACGATCCTTGGGGCTCCGACGGTGGTTCGGACAGCGGCTCGGGTTCGGACAGCGGCTCGGGCTCGGGGAGCGAGGACCCGGACGACCCCTGGGGTGACGAGGGCGGCGGCAGCGACGACTCCGACGACCCCTGGGGCGACGACGAAGGCACCGACGAGGGCGAGGACGGGCCGAAGCGGCCGGGCCGTCGCCTGTCCCAGGCCCCGCTCCAGCGTCGCGTGGCGCGCATGGGCTACCGCGGCCCCTCGACCCTGAACAACGCCAACGGCCTCGGCGCCGTGGGGAGCACCCCCGAGCACCCGAGCGGCGGTCAGGCCTTCGCGGCCGCGCTGGCCTACGGCGACAAGCGCGTGCGCTTCGCGGCGGCGATCGCGGCGGCCAAGCTCAACCCGCCCGCCGCGTTCCCCAACGCCGACAAGGTCGTGCCGAACCTGATCGAGGCGCTCGGCGAGAGCGGGCAGCGCGTGGTGCTCGTGGTCGAGCCCAACCGCGCCGACCGCAACCGCGTGGTGGGCCTCCTGCGGGAGCTCGGCTACATGGCCTTCGGCGTGGAGAGCAGCCGTCAGGCGCTGGTGCGCGCGCGGAGCTTCCCTAGCGAGGACCTGGTGATCGTCTCCAGCGAGCTCAACCCGGATCACCGCGGCGAGGAGCCGATCGAGATCCAGGTGATCGACGAGCTGGCCGACGACTACCGCACCAAGACCATGAAGGTCATGATCCTCACCGAGCGCGAAGAGGAGATGCAGCGCCTGGTCGACGCCGGCAAGGCGGTCGACCTGATCTCGCCCGCGATCAACAAGGGCACCCTCGCCGACAAGCTCAACGCGGCCTTCGGCACGTCCGAGGACGAGAGCGACGAGAAGGCGCGGAGCAACCGCGTGACCAAGCAGGCCGCGGACGCGATCGCCGGGCTGCGCCGGGGTCACACCCAGTTCCCGATCGCGCAGGCCGCGGCGGCCCTCGCCGAGAACTGCAAGCTGAGCTCGGGTCGCCCCGACGACGTGCGCCTGGCCTGCCTGGCCGCGATCTCGGCGATCGGTCCCGAGGCTCAGGGCGCGGCGCTGGGGATCCTCACCAGCGAGTTCCGCGACCGCACCAACGCGACCCCCGTGCGCGCCGCGATCGCGCGGGCCATGGGCGACTGCCTCCAGGGCCAGTCGATCTCGGGCGACGTCTACCAGGTGCTCAAGGCGGCGCTGGCGGAGGACGAGCCCCAGGTGTGGGAGGCCGCGTTCTACGCCCTCGGCAAGCCGAAGCTGACAGACCAGCAGGCCTACGAGGTCTACGTCCAGGAGCGCAACGAGTAGCGCGCTCCGCCGGCCCCCGACGTCGTCGGGGGCCGTGTCGTCCTGGCGACTCTGCCAGGAGGGGCCGCGAGGCCCCGCTCAACCGTGAGGTCTGAAGGTCGTGAAGACCTGCAGACCAGAGGCAAGGCCCATGGCCAAACGTCCCAAGAAGCCCCGCACCCTGCAGGCCGCAGAGGTCGAGCGGCGGCGCAAGGCAGCCGCGGAAGCGGCCCCCACCCACGAGCGCCTGCAGAAGATCCTGGCTCGCTCGGGCTACGGCTCGCGACGGGCCTGCGAGGACCTGATCGCGGGCGGCCGCGTCCGAATCAACGGCGAGGTCGCCGCGGAGCTCGGCGCCAAGGCCGACCCGACCCAGGACACGATCGAGGTCGACGGGAAGACGATCCGGGTCGAGACCACGGTCTACTACCTGCTCAACAAGCCCAAGAACGTGCTGTGCACGAGCAGCGACCCCCAGGGTCGACGCACGGTGTTCGAGCTCCTGCCTCAGGAGTCCAAGCGCACGTTCAGCGTGGGTCGGCTCGACTATGAGTCCCGTGGGGCGCTGATCCTGACCAACGACGGCGAGTTCAGCAACCTCCTGACCCACCCGCGCTACGGGATCGAGAAGACCTACTCCGTCCGCGTGCGCGGCGAGGTGCAGGAGGCCGACCTGGTCCGGCTGCGCGGCGGGATCTGGCTGAGCGAGGGGCGCACGCTCCCGGCCAAGGTGTGGGTGGTCAAGCGGCGCAAGGACGAGACCGAGCTCGGGCTCACGATCTGCGAAGGCAAGAACCGCCAGGTGCGGCGCATGTTCGCCAAGATCGGGGCCAAGGTCCTGGGCCTCACCCGCACCCGGATCGGGAACCTGAACCTGCGCGGGCTCAAGGACGGCGAGTCGCGCCCGCTGGAGCCCAAGGAAGTCGACTCCCTGCGGCGGCTGGCGCAGCAGAACACCGCCGCGCCGCGACCGCAGGGCCCCGGCCACCGCGGCACCCGGGCCAAGAGCCTGGGCAAGCCCGACCCCGCTGCCCACACCGGAGGTTTCGACCATGAAGGCTAGGCTCTGCGCGCTCGCCGTGGCGCTGGTGCTGGGGGGCGCGGGCTGCGCCGCCCAGGAGGACGTGCCCCTGACCTCCGAGCAGCTCGGCGACCACGCGCCGCGCTCGCTGCAGCGGGCGCGCTTCCTCGAACACCGCGCGCTGAGCGAGCTCACGGCCTACAAGCGAGCGGCTACCGACTACCGGCGCGCGATCCTGCTGGAGTCGGCGATCGACTACTACATCGAGGCGCGGGACCTCCTGACCCTCGAGCGCAGCCAGCGGCCCGAGCCGCGGCTGCGGCGGGAGTACCTCGACCAGGAGCTGCTGCGGCTGGAGCTCGTCCTGGACGGCCTCGTGCGCCGACGGAAGCTCGCGGTCAAGTAAGGGGTGGAGCCCGACGCGCCGCCGCCGAGCGACGACTCGCCACAGCCCTGGTTGACCCGGGCGCGGCTGGGCAAGGCGGCGTTGCGCAGCGGGGTGCTGGCGGTGGCGCTGACCGCCGGGCAGCTCTCGACCGATCGCCCCTTCGACCTGGCCTACGGCGCGCTGTTCCTCGCGGGGTTCGTGGGCCTGGCGTGCTTGCCCCTGGTGCTCCTCGAGCAGCACCTCGCCGGGGACGGGCCTCTCCCCTGGCGCGACGCGCTCAAGGGCGCGGTCCTGACCTACTTCCTGGGGGGCGCGCTGTTCGCGACGGCGTGGTTCCAAGCCCACTACACCGACGCGCTGGTGGTGGGCAAGGGGCTGACCGCCGCCACCGACGCGGCCAAGGGGAAGTTGATCGCGTTCCTCGGGGCGCCCTGGTCGGTCGACGCGTGGTTCTTCCTCTCGACGCTCCCTGCGCCCTTCGCCGTGTTCGCCTACTCGCGGCTGCGGCAGCACTCCTTCCTGCGGGCCACGCTCCTGTGCCTGGTGAGCCCGATCCCCCTGCTCTTGATCGCGCGGCCCGCCTCCTTGAACGCGGCCTATGCCTGGGGGGTCCTGGGGAGCGCCATGGTGGCCTTGCCGGCGGCCGGGTTCATCGCGGACGTGGAGCCGCGACGGACCGCGCCCCTCGTCGAATAGTCCACCGCAACTCGCTGCCCTCTCGGAAGTTGAGGGGGACGATCAATCGCGATGTCCGACCTGGCCGGTACGGTGCGTGGTTGGCGACATGCGGATCCTGCATACATCGGACTGGCACCTCGGACACTCGCTCCACGGGCAGGAGCAGAGCGCAGAGCATGCTGCCTTCCTGGCGTGGCTGCTCGAGCAGATCGAGGCGTTGGCGCCCGACGCGCTGTTGATCACGGGGGACGTCTACGAGACGACCACGCCGCCGATCGCCGCGGAGCGTGCGTTCCTGGGGTTCTTGGCCGACGCGGCCCGGGCGCGACCCGGCCTGCAGACGGTGGTCCTGGCCGGGAACCACGACAGCCCCGCGCGGCTGGCCGCGCCGACGCCGCTGCTCGAGCGCTGGGGCGTGCGGATCGTGGCCAGCGCGCGACCCGAGGGTGCGTTCAAGCCGGAGCGGCTGGTGATCGGGCTGAGGGAGGCGGACGCGCCCGAGGGGCCGGTCAAGGCCTGGCTGGCGGCGGTGCCCTTCGTGCGTCCGGCGGACGTGCCTCCGGGCGCGAGCTACGCCGAGGGCGCGGCGGAGGTGCACCGCGACGTGCTGGCGGCGGCGCGGGCGCGGCGCAAGCGCGGCCAGGCGCTGGTCGTGGCCGCGCACGGGACGCTGGTCGACGCGGAGCGCACGGCGACGAGCGAGCGCCCGGTGGCGGGGGGCCACGACGCCCTCCCGCGCGAGCTGTTCGCGGACGACGTCTCCTACGTGGCGCTCGGGCACTTGCACCGCGCCCAGGAGGTGGGCCGGAACACGATCCGCTACGCGGGGTCGCCGATCCCGCTCTCCTTCGCCGAGGTCGACTACCCGCACCAGGTGCTGGCGGTGGAGGTGCGGGGGAAGCGCCAGGCCGCGGTGGAGGTGCTCGAGGTCCCTCGGACCCGGCCCATGCTGCGCGTGCCGGCCGCGGGACCCGGGCCGCTGGCCGACGTCCTGGAGGCCCTGCGCGGGTTGCCGGCGCTGGAAGACCTCGAGGGGCCGCGGCCTTGGCTCGAGGTGCGGGTCGAGCTCGAGGGGCCGGAGCCGGACCTGCGCGCGCTGATCGACGAGGCCCTCGCGGGGCGGGCGGCGCAGCTGGTCGCGCTCAAGGTCAGCCGCGTCGTGCCGGCCAGCGCGGCGCTGGCGGAGGTCGCGCCCCAGGCGCGGCTCACGGACCTGGCGCCGCGGGAGGTGTTCGAGCGGCTGTGTCAGCGCACGCTGGAGGCGGAGCCCTCGAGCGACCTCATGAGCTGCTACGACCAGCTCGTGGCCGAGGCCCGGGCCCTGGAAGGCGATCCGCTTCCGGCGGCCGAGGACGCCCCGGTGGCGCGGAGCTCGGGGGGGGCCGGGTGGACCGCGGCGGTGCGCGCGCCGCGCACGAGCGAGGTCCTGCGCAGCACGACGACCGCCGCCAGCGCGCCTGCGCCGGCGGCCCCGCGCCCGACCGAGGCCGCTCCCGTCAAGCGCCCGGCCGCCGAGGAGCGCGACGCGCCGGAGACGGCGACTCCCGAGCCTGGGGCGTTCGGGCCGCTGTTCGCCGCCGCGCGGCGCAGCGACGACCGCGGGGGCGCCGCGTGAAGGTCCTCGCGATCCGCGGCGAGAACCTGGCGAGCCTGGCCGGGGCCTTCGAGCTGGACCTGTCCGCCGAGCCCCTCGGCGGCTCGGGCCTGTTTGCGGTCACGGGTCCCACGGGGGCGGGGAAGTCCACCCTGCTCGACGCGCTGTGCCTCGCGCTCTACGACCGCACGCCGCGGCTGGGCGGGCGCGGGGGGACGCCGGTGGGGTATCGCCACCCGCGCGACGCCGACGACCTGCGCAGCCACGACCCGCGCGGGATCCTGCGCCGCGGCGCGGGGGAAGGGTTCGCGGAGGTGGACTTCGTGGGGCGCGGCGGGCGGCGCTATCGGGCGACGTGGCGCGTGCGCCGCGCGCGCGGGCGGCCGGACGGTCGCCTCCAGCCCCAGTCGCTGGAGCTCACGGACCTCGACGAGGCGCAGCCCCTGGGCGGGCACACCAAGACCGAGACCCTGGCCGCGATCGAGCAGGCCGTCGGCCTCGACTACGACGCGTTCGCGCGCTCGGTGCTCCTGGCCCAGGGGGAGTTCGCCGCGTTCCTGCGCGCGGACGCCGCCGACCGCGCGGCGCTCCTGGAGCGGCTGAGCGGGAGCGCGCTCTACGGGCGGGTCTCGAGCCTGGCGCACGCGCGCGCGCGCGAGGCGCGAGAGGCGGTGCGGCTGCTCGAAGCGCGCGGCGAGGCGGTGACCCTCCTCGACCCCGAGCGGCGCGAGGCGCTGACGCGGGCGCGGGACGCCGCCGAGGTCGCGACCGGGGAGGCCCGGGAGGCGCTGAGCGCCCTCGAGCAACGCCAGCGGGCGCTCGCGGAGCGGGACCTCGCGCGCGAGGAGTCCCGGGCCGCGGAGGCGGCGCTCGGCGCTGCGCGGACCGCCCACGAGGCGGGGGCGACGCTGCGTGCGGCCTGCGCGGAGGCGGAGCGGGCGCTGCCGCTGCGACCGCTGCGGGACGCGGCCCTGAGCTCCGAGGCCGCGCGGGTCGAGGCCGTCGTCGAGGCGGAGGCCGGGGTCGTCGCGCGCCAGGCAGCCGAGGAGGCCCTCGCCCAGGCGCAGCGGGCCGCGCAGAGCGCGGAGGAGGTGCTGCGCTCGACGCGGGAGAGCAACGCCGACCTGGCCCGCGCCGTCGCGCGGGCGCGCGCGCTGGACGCGCAGCTCGCCGTGGCGCGGGTGGAGCAGACCCGCGCGCAGGACGCGCAGGACGCGGCGGTCCGGGCGCGAGGGGCCGCCGTCGAGGGCCTCGAGGCCGCGCGAGCCGCGCTCCACGAGGCGCAGGCCGCGGCAGACGCCGCGGCGCAGGCGCTGGGAGCGCAGGTGCTGGGCGCCGGCCTCGCGCGCACCCGAGACGCGTGGGAGCCGTCGCTGGCGCGCTTCCTCGAGCGGGCGCAGGCGCGGGAGCGCGCCCTCGCCGTGCGCGCGGAGCGCCTGCAAGCCGTGGACGGGCTGCGGGGGGCCGACGCCGCGCGGGCCGAGGAGCTCGCGGAGGCGCTCGCGGCTCGGGAGCAGGCGCAGGAGGCCTTGGAGGCCGTTCCCCCGAGCGACCCCGGCGCGCTGGAGCGGCTGGCGGAGGCGCGCCGGAGGAGCGCGACCTTGGCCCAGGCCAGCGCTGAGGCGCGCGACGCTCGGGAGTTGGCGGAGGCGGCAGCGGCAGGCATGGCGGCGGCCGAGGAGGCGCTCACCAGGGTTCGGGCCGACGCGGACGCTGCGCGCGCGACGCTGGCCCAGGCCCGTGAGGAGGTCCAGGCAGGACGGGGGTCGGTCGCGGCGATCGAGCGCACCCTGGACCTGACCGCTCACCGCGCCGACCTGGAGCCACACCACCCTTGCCCGCTGTGCGGGGCGACCGAGCACCCCTACGCCCAGGCGTTGCCGCCCCTGGATCGGCTGCTCGGCGAGGAGCGCGAGCGGCTGCGGGCAGCGGAGGCGCGGGCCAGCGAGTGCGCGACCCTTCTCGAGGCTCTGGCGGGTGACCTGGCGCGGGAGTCCGAGCGCCGGGGCATGCACGAGTCGCGGGCCGCGGAGGCGTCCGCGCGGCGGGACGCGGCGGCGGCGATCTGGAGCGCGGCGGGCGACGCGCCGTGGCCGGTCGAGGTCGAGCTCCCCGCGGGCCTCGACGACCCAGGTGCACCCGAGGCGCTGGAGCGCCTGAGCCAGGGCCTGGCCCAGGCCGAGGCGGCGCAGCTCGTGCGGGCGGAGGCGCACGCGCAGGCTCGCACCCGGCGCGAGGCTGCCGACGTCGCCGTGCGGTCCGCGGAGCGACAAGCGCGCGAGGCGCGCGCGGGGCTGGAGGCGGCGGTCGCGGGTCTGGCTGAGATCGACGCCGAGGTGGGGGCCCTCGACGAGGGTCTGGAGCAGGACTACGCCGAGCTGGTCGCGGTCTGGCCCGAGTCGCTGGAGCCGGACGGCCTGCGCCGGGAGCCCGCTGCGTTCGCCGCGTCGCTGCGCAGGCAGGTCGAGGCGGCCCTGGCCGCAGAGCGCGAGGCGGCGCGGTTGGGCACGGCCCTGGAGCAGGCGCGAGCGCGCTGCGCCGAGGCCGAGGTGGCCCACGCCGAGCGCGTCCAAGCCTTGGCAGCCTGCGAGTCGGCGTTGCGCGAGCGGGCGCAGCGGGTCGAGGCGCTCCGCGCCGAGCGCGGCGCGGCGCTCGAGGGCGAGGCGGACGCGCGCGAGGCCCGCGGGCGCGAGGCCGAGGCGGCGTCCCTCGCTCGACACGACGAGGCGCGGCGGGCCCTGGCGGACGCCGAGCGGGAGCTGGCCCGCGCGAGCGAGCGGACCTCGCTCGCGCAGCGCAACGTGGAGCAGGCGACGCGCCGCGCCGAGACCGCGCGGAGCCAGGCCCAGGCGGCCCTCGCCTCCGCGGGCCTGACCCAGGAGGCGGCCGAGGAGGCCCTCGCTCGAGACCCCGCGTGGTTGCCTCAGCGTCGGGCGGAGCTGGAGCGGCTGGAGCAGGAACTCCGGGCGCGGGAGCGCGCGGCGACCCTCGCCGCGGATCACCTGCGGCGGCTGGAGGCGCGCCTGGAGGAAGGGCGGACGGGGGACGAGCTGGTGGCCGCCCTCGAAGCTGCTCGCGGGGAGGCGCGTGCGCGCTCTGCGGAGTGGGCGCGGCTCGAGGGTCAGCTCGGTGAGGACGCGCGCGCCCGCGAGCGCCACGCCTCCTTGGCCGCCGAGCTGGTCGCGGCGCGGGACGCCGCGCGGCCCTGGCTCGAGCTGGGGGAGCTGATCGGCTCCCACGACGGGAGCAAGCTGCGCAATTTTGCCCAGAGCCTGACCCTGGAGGCGCTCCTGGGTCGCGCCAACATGCACCTCGCGCACCTCGCGCCGCGATATGCCCTCGAGCGCGTCGGCGGGCAAGACCTCGACCTGCAGGTCCTCGATCGCGACCTGGGGGACGAGGTGCGGCCCCTGCGCAGCCTCTCCGGTGGCGAGACGTTCCTCGTGAGCCTCGCCTTGGCGCTGGGTCTCGCGGGCGTCCGCGCCGCGGACACCCGGGTGGAGTCCCTGTTCATAGACGAGGGGTTCGGCAGCCTGGATCCCGCGAGCCAAGACCTGGCGCTCGAGGCGCTGGACGCCTTGCAGGCCCGGGGGCTCCAGGTCGGGGTGATCACCCACGTCCGCGCGCTCGCAGAGCGGGTGGCCGCGCGGGTCGAGGTGCAGCCCGTGGCCCAGGGCGAGAGCCGGCTGCGCGTCTCCAGCGGCCTCGCGCTGGTCTGACACGTAAGGGTCGGGGGCGAGCATGGACGTGCAGCGCTTCGCGCGCCCCGACTGGTCGCCGCTGCCTCACCCGGGGTGCGAGGGCGTCGAGGGGCGCGTGCTCCTGGTCGGCGAGCACCTCGCGTTGGCCCAGCTGCGGTTTGCTCCCGGCGGAAGCCTTCACCCGCACAGCGCGGATCACAGGATCGACGTGCTCGTGCTGGAGGGCCGGGTCCACACTGCTGTGGGAGACGAACAGTCGGCGCTGGCTGCAGGAGAGCGGGTGCGCTGGCCTGCCGGGGTCGTGCACCGGTTGTGGGCGGGGAGCGACGCGGGCGCGACCACGCTCATGGTCGAGTACCTGCGGCCGACGCCCGCCCTCGCCCTTGCGCCAGAGCTGGACGCCCGTTGCTTCTGTGGGGGCGTGCGCCTGCGGGTGACGGCGCCGACCGAATTCTGTGGGCACTGTCATTGTGCGAACTGCCGGCTGGCCCACGGGGCGGCCTACGTCACCTGGACCTCGGTGCCCGAGGCGCAGTTCGCCTGGACCTCGGGCGAGACGCGGGTCCGCTGGTTCGAGTCGCGGCCGGGCACGCGCTGGGGCTTCTGCGGCGAGTGCGGGAGCTCGTTGCTCTACCGAAGCGAGGACGCGCCCGGGAGGATCTACGTCACCGCGGCGTCCTTCCCCGGCGGACTGGACCGAGCGCCCGAGTCCCATGTGAGCTGGGAGGAGCGCGTCGGCTGGCTCGAACCGACGCACCTCCCCTGCTACCGCGGGAAGACCGAGGAGCGGTTGGCATGAGGAACGCGGGGCTCAGCCGCGAGCGGGTGCTCCGTGCTGCCCTGGAACTGGTCGACGAGGAGGGGCTGAGTCAGCTCAGCATGCGTCGGCTGGGGGCGAGCCTGGGGGTGGAGGCCATGTCCCTCTACCGCTACGTCGCCAACAAGCGCGAGCTGCTGGACGCGCTCCACGGCGCGGTCCTGGACGAGGTCGCGCTCCCGGCACCCGGTGGCGGGTGGGAGGCAAGCCTGCGAGCGCTGGCCCGCGCGTTCCGTGTGGCGCTGGTGCGGCACCCCAACACCCTCCCGCTGTTCGCCACGCGGCCTGCGGTCGCAGCCTCGTCCCTGGCGTGGGTCGAGTCCGCGTTGGCGCTCCTGAGCGACGCGGGACTGCCCCAGGGCGAGCAGCTTGGCGCGTTGCACGCGGTGGTGGCGTTCGTCGTGGGCACGTGTCAGGCCCAGGCCGCGTGGGAGACCCTCGACCCGGAGCCTGTGGACTACGCGGGGCTGCCGCCGGAGCGCTATCCCAACCTGGCGCGGCTGGTGCCGCTGCTCGCGGCCGAAGACCCCGAGGCGGAGTTCGAGCAGGGGCTCGAGCTCTGGATACGGGGGCTCCGGGCGCGTCTCGCGGAGCTGTAGCCCGGACAGCGAGCTACGGAGCGGGGTCGCGCCCACTTCCTCTCAGATCTCGCTACCCTGGGCACCCTGAAGGAGGTGCGCCATGCTCTCGGGCGTCGACCTGGCCATTGTGATCGGGTTCCTGGTGCTGGTGACCGTGGTGGGCTACATGCTCTCGAAGGTCGCCTCCGAGGGGATCGAGAGCTACTTCCTCGGCGGGAACAAGATCCCATGGTGGTTGCTCGGCGTGTCGACCGCGACCTCCAACTTCGACATGAGCGGGACCATGGTGATCGTGGCCATGGTGTTCGCGCTGGGCTACAAGGGCTTCCTGGTCGAGATCCGAGGAGGGGTGGGCTTGTCCCTGGCGTTCCTCGTGGTGTTCCTGGCCAAGTGGTTGCGGCGTAGCCGCGTCATGACCTCGGCCGAGTGGATGAAGCTCCGCTTCGGGACCGACGAACAGGGCAAGACCGCGCACCTGGTGAGCACGATCGTGTACCTCGTGCTCTCGGTGGGCATGATCGCCTACTTCGCCGAGGGCGCCGGGAAGTTCCTGGTGGCCTACATGCCGCCGGAGTGGGTGCAGACCGAGGGCGCGAAGGCCACGGCCCAGTTCCTGTGCACCACGGGAATGGTCCTGATCGGGCTGTTCTACACGCTCATGTCCGGCCTCTACGGCGTGGTGTTCACCGACGTGATCCAAATGGTGCTCCTGACCTTCACCGCGATCTACATTTCGGTGAAGGGCTTCGCGGCGCGCAGCGCGGTGGAGGTGCTCCCCGAAGGGTTCTTCGATCTCGACCTGGAGTCCCCTGCGGCGGGCCTTGGGCAGGGACTCTTGAGTGGCAACCCCGAGGAGTGGACGCCGATCTTCGGAATGTTCGGACTGTGCGTCCTGTGTTGGGTGTTGCGCACCACCCTGGAGGGCTTCGGCGGCGTCGGCGGCTACACCGACCAACGCTTCTTCGCGGCGCGCTCCGAGCGCGAGGCGAGCCTGATCGGGCTGGAGGCGATCGTGCTCTCCATGTTCCGCTGGACCATGGTCGCGGGGCTCGTGGTCCTCGGCTACGCGTTGGTCCAAAAGGGTGGCAGCGTGGGCGAGACGATCGCCGCGGACCCAGAGAACGTATTGCCCTATGTGTTTGGGGAGTATCTCCCCAGCGGCATTCGCGGGCTCGTTATCGCGGGCATGATCGCGGCCGCCATGTCCACCTTCGACTCGACCCTCAACGCTGGGGCCGCGTACTTCGTGAAGGACCTCTATCACTCGTACATCAACCAGGAGGCGACGCCGGCTCAGCTCATGAGCATGTCGCGCTGGGCGACGATCGGCCTGTGCGTGCTCGGGGTGGCCTCTGCCCTGGTGATCCCGGATATCAACACGATCTGGGGGTTCATTACCATGGGCTTGGGCATGCCCATGTTCATACCCCTCTGCTTGCGGTGGTACTGGCCACGCTTCAACGGCTATGGGTTCTCTGTCTCTTTGGGGATCGGCGTCATCACCGGCATCGTCATAAACGCCGGACTGCACCTCCCCATTTACTGGGGGGTGCCTGTGACGGTCGTCGTCGTGAGCGTCGCCGCGGTCGTGACGACGTACCTGACCGCACCCACCAAGGAGAACGTCCTCGTCAACTTCGCGATCCAGATCGATCCGTGGGGCTTCTGGGGCAGGTACCTCAAGATCGGTGAAGAGCGCGGCCTCGTGGATCGCACCTACGTCGAGACCTCGTTCGGCAAGAAGATGAACGACGTGCTCGCCGTGTTCTTCGTGCTTCCGTTCCAGCTCGCGCTGCTCCTCGGCGGCATGTCCCTGATCTTCCACGACTGGGTCAAGTTCGGCTTCTTCATGTGCGTGCTCGGCGTGAGCGTCGTGGGCATGTACTTCTTCTGGTGGCGCAACCTGGACAGCGAGGAAGAGGCCGCCGAGGACGACAAGATCTACGAGCCTCTGCCCTCGGGCTGGGGGGAGATCGACGAGTACGTGGAGGCTCACGCCTCGGGCATGGGCCGGATCTCGGGCATGGGCTTCGTCGACGAGCCACCGCGAGAGACCTCGCAGGCAACCCCCACGCCTCCCTCCGCGACCACGGCGACGCCGCCGGCGTCCGAGCCACCCCACACCGAGGCCCCAAGCGCCTCGGAGTCCGAGCCACCCAAGCCCACGGAAGGCTAGGCCTCCTAGCGCTGCGTTGGTCTCGCTGAACCCTCTCCGCTGCGGTCTCCACCTCGGCGTCGGGCGCGCCAGCCGTCGACCTGGTCCCGGGCACGGTGCTCGCGCAGGAGTTGCAGGCTAGGGCCAAGGTCCAGGTCGCGCAGCGCGTTCACCACTGCGCGCAGGCGCCCTGCGGCGCCTAAGTCGAAGGGCTCCGCGACGGTCGCGTTCGTGGTCTTCGCGTGGGCGATCGAGTCCTCGACGCCCTGCGTGATTCGAGGGTCCACCCGCGGAGGACCTTGGCCGTCGTGGATCACCCGGCCGTCCGGGTCACGGAACACGAACACCCCTGCCTCTGCGGTGACCGAGTAGCCGCCCTCATGGAGGTAGGCGTGGTGGGTCGAGCACAGGAGCATGAGGTTGGCGAGGGACGTCGGCCCCCCGTCCGCCCAGTGCCGAACGTGGTGGGTGTCGACGTAACGCCAGTTGCAGCAACCGGGGAACCGACAGCCGCGGTCGCGCGCCCACAGCGCCTTGAGCAGCGCCCGGGTAGGTCCTCGGCTCTTGCGGCCCACGTCGAGCACGGCGCTCGGGCGCGACTCGAGGTCCTTGACCAGGAGGTCCGTACGTCCCCCTGCACAGCTCAGGCGGCGCGCGGCGTCGCCGCTGAGCCTGAGGCCGGACTGCAGCCACGACGCGCCTCCCGCCGAGCCCAACTCCAGGTCTTCAGGGGTGACGTGCACCAGCACGTCGTAGCGCCCAAAGATCGGCTCGCTGGCCTCGCGCTGCGCCTCCTCGAGGCTCCCGCGAAACACGCTCATGAACCGATCCACCCGTTGTCGGCGGTGCTCCGCAGGGCTCAGGGGCTCGACCGTGCGATCTGGCCCGCCGTGCTCGGCTTCCGCCTGCACGTCCAGCGCCTTCTTCACCAGGTCGAGTTCCTCGTCCAGCACGTCCGCGACGACGCGGCTCAACCCGCCCTGGAGCGGTTTGAGCGTGAGTCGGCGCGCCGCGAGCCTGCGCCGGGCTGCCGCGGCCGGGTCACTGGCGTTCTCTTCCGGGCTTCCCAACGCGATCTGCTGTTCAAGGCGCGCCAACGCCTTCCCCAGCTGGGGGGTGGGCAGGTCCACGGCCAAGCCGATCAAGGTGGATTCGTTGGCAGGATCACCGACCCGCGAGACCTTGCGCGCCTTGGCGAAGCTGATCTCGCCCGCGGCCAGCGCGCGATCGGTCTTCTGCAGGCGCTCGAGCGCCCGCGCCACCCGCAGCCGCTCGCGAGCCTCGCTCGGCGCCCAGCCAAACACGTGCACGAGGTAGTCGACGCAGGACGTCCAGCCCTCCCACGCCTGCGCCTCGTCGAAGGCGCGCAGGGCGACGCAGATACGCTGCTGCAGCGACGCCTCCGCCGTCGCCAGCGCGCCCAGTTCGCGCCGCAGCTCGTCTCGTTCTGCTCTTAGCCGTTCGGCTTCACCCACAGCACCCTCGCGTCGAACAAAACACTAACACGCGAGGCCGACAACCCAGAACCTGCTTCGTCTGTGGGACTTGCCTCGGCTAACCTCCGTCCATGAGCCCGCTCCCCCGAACCCTGCGAGCCACCTGGCCTGTGCTCCTGACCGTCGTTGGCTGCGTGTCGGCGCCCCCGGCAACGTTCGGCGTGGTCTCCCTCGAACGCTCGAACGCCACGGTCCTCGAACTCCTGATCGCGCTCGAAGCACGCGGCTCCCACCCCATATGCCTGCCTCCCGCCGCTCCCGCGCGACTCTCCGTGGCCTTTCACGAAACCCCGTGGGACACCGCGGTGGCTGCGGTGGTGGCCGCCGCCGACCTCCATGCGCAGTGGGAGGACGGGACCCTCGTGGTGGAGACCGCCACCCCCACGGGAGCCGAGCTTCAGCCACGCCCTGCGCTCGAGCCTCCGCCGGAGCCCGTGTACGAGGAACTGGTGGGGTCCAGCCCAAGACCCTCGCTGATCTCCTTGGACGTCAAGGACGTGCCCCTCGCAGACGCGCTCCGGGAGATCGCTCGCCAAGCGAACCTCGAGGTGTGCGTCGACCCGAACGTCGACGTCACCGTCACCGAACGATTCCGCGAGATCGATGCGGAGCTCGCGATCCACCTGATCGCCAAGACCTACAACTGCACGGTCGGCGTGACGGCTTCGGGCGCCTACTGCGTCGGACGGGTTCACCTCGTCCGCCTGCAGTTCAACGACGTCGACCTCGCCACCTTGCTCGACCTGATCGCGAGGTTCGCTGGGTTGGACCTCGTCCTCGACGCTCGCTTGCAGCGCTGCCTGACCTTCGACGCCGCGCACTGCGGACTCGATCCCACCTACGACCTCCTCTACCCAGGACTCGTCGCGATCTCCGAGACCTGCCGCATCTCCCTCGAAGTCCGCAACGGAGTGCTGCTCGCCTGCTCGCGACCGAGCGGTTGGCACGACCCCGGGCTCGACCTAGACCCTAAGCACCGACTCGACGGGTGGGACGCGAGGATGACGCGTCCGCGAAACTTGCTCTGGGCACGCAACGCCCCCGCTCGCCCTTGGTTCCACCTCATGGCTCGACACCTCGGCTGCTTCGCGGTGATCGCGGGCGACGTCGAAGGGCACGTCAGCATGTCTGAGCGCGACCTCCCCTACGACCATGCTGCCTACCGCGCCGCGGTGACCCATGGCGTGTGGATCGACTTCGACGGGTCGTTCCTGAGGGTGCGCAACCGCTTCAGCCCACCTCGCCACGTTCCGCAGGCCCCGTCCCCGCGTGCGCGCCTCACCTTGCCTGACGGAACGCAGTGCGAGGTCGAGGTGCAGGCCATGGTCCTCGATCGTGCGGAGTCGACGGGCTACGGGTTCTCCGACGTCCTGATCGACGGGGAGCCTTATCGCGTGGGCGACCGACTCCGGCGAGGGGAGACCGAACTCCCCGTGTGGGTCCATAGTCTGGCTCCCGACGCGATATACCTCTGGGTCGAGGGAGCTCCAGCGCCGGTGGTCGTGCCCCTGACCTAGTCCTCGTCGGTGGCGACGAGGACCGCGGCGCTCGCGCCGTCGGGGCGCAGCGCGCCCACGCCCAGATCCCAGGCCACGTGCGCGAACCAAGATCCACCCTGGATCACGACCCACCTGCAGGCCCGCGCGGCCTCCGCGACGTCGGCGGCGGGAGTCGGACGTGGGAGCGCCGGCCAGCGCACCCAGCGAGCGCCAGGCGTGGAGGCGGCCGTAGGCGCCCCAGGCAGGTCGACTGTAGGCGCCGCCCGAGGACGCGGCCTCGAACAGCCGCGCGACGACCGTCGGCAACTCCACCGCGAGCACCGTCGCGTCCGCGGTCGCGGTCGCCTCGAGCGCGTCGACCAACGCCTGCGTCCAGCCTGTCTGGGCAGGCTCGAGGGCGACCTCCTCGCTCTCGGCGCGGCCGTTGGAACCCTGCAGCCAGTCCGCGATCGCGCTCTGCAACCGGCCGGGCTTCGTCGCCCTCCGTGAACGCGCGGTCAGCGGCCCGCCTGCGGGCAGAGGCGTCCCCGCCGCGGCTCCGCCGATCGAGCGGCCGTGCCCGCCGAGGCTGAAGCGGATCCGGCCGCGGGCGGACTCGAAGTCGAGGAGCTCCGTCGGCAACCAGGCCAGCGGCTCACCCGAGAATGCGGCCGTGTCGCACCCACGCAGCGGCTTGTCGCAGAGCAGCGCCTCCTGGAACAGGCAGGCGCGGAACTCCGGGTCTTCGGCCTCGGCGAAGGCGCGCTCGAGGGACGGGACGTCCTGGGCCGCGGCGAGGCGCGCGGCCAGCTCGTGGCGACGCGGGCGCGTCTTGCGCGGGAGGATCGAGAGCAGCGCCGAACAGGCCTCTGCGTCCTCGGCCGCGGCCAGGAGCTGCTCCGCGCGCTCGAGGCAGCTCCGCGCCTGCCACGCCTCGCCGGCGCGGGTGAGCGCCGGGAGCAAGACGCGAAAGAACTCCCACTCCCCGGCGGCGGCCGCGGCGTCGAGCGCGTCCCACGCGCCGCGCACGCTCTCCGCAGCGATCGCCGCCTCCACGAAGGCGTTCACATCTCTCACGAGCCACCTCCGCGCACGAGGGATCCGTCGGCCTCGATCACCCAATCCGCCCGCCCGCGGTGCTCGCGGACCAGCGCGTGCTCGGCGGCCAGGACCTCGGCCAGGTGTGCGTCCAGCGGTTCGCGTCCGCGACGCCGGCGCGCCTCCTCCGTGTCGCGATACGTGGCCGCGAGGAACACGCGCGCGTCGGCGCCCGCCAGCAGGGTCACGAAGGTCCCCTCGATCAGGAGCACGTCGCCCTCTCCGCTCTGCTGAAACGCGGCGAGGTCGGCCTCGAGCCGCGGCAGATCGACCTCCTGCGTGCCCCGCCAGGCCGGGTCCTCGCGCCGCCGGCGCGCGTTCTCCGCGGGCGGGAGGTGGTAGTAGTCGTCCTGGTGCAGGGTCCGCACGCGCTTCCCGCCTGCGCTCAGCCGCGCCGCGAGGGCCGCGGCCAGGGTGGTCTTTCCGCTCCCCGTCTCTCCCGCGACGGTGACGACCACACGCTCCTGGGCGAGCGCCGGGCGCAGTCCGCTCAGCAGCGCATCCAGGAGCGCGGCGGCGGGCTCGGGGGGCCGCACGGTCCCCAGCAGCCGCCGGCCACCGAGCGCTGCCTCGACGAGAGCGGCCCGGCAGCGCCCAGGCGCAGGGGCTGACCTCGCCGGGACGCCCGCGTCGGCGTGGAGGAACTCGGGGAACGGCGCTGCGGCGTCGTGGTTCGCGCGCACGATCGCCGCGAGCAGCTGCCGCGCGTCGTCCAGCCGCCCGCGCCCAGCGGGGCCGCGCCCCAGAACCCGTTGACCATGGGCCACAGCCCGCCGTTGTGGTACGCCCGAGGTGGTTGCGGAACGTCCCCCATGGAGCTGACGCAGCGCCGCGTCCCGCGGATCCCGGCTCGATCCGCGGCCAGAACGCGGGCACCAGCCCTGTGGACGTCTCCGCCGCCCGCGTCAGCGCGAAGCCCGTCGCCGCGTGAGCCTCGGCCGGGTCGTCGAGGAGCAGCACCGCCAGCGCGTTGGCCAGACCGTCGAAGGTCCGGTCAGCCCGAGTGGCCGCCACCCGGCGACCCAGTGTTCGAGGGGCGCGCCGGCCTGCAGCGCCGCGAAGGCCGGGCGGTGGATCGGCTGGCCAGCGGCTCTTCGCGCCGCCAGTGGTTGACCGAGAGCACGCCCTCGAGGGCCGCCGCGCGCGCTGCGCTGGCCTCGCGCCCGAAGGCCTGCGCGTCGAGCCGGAGCGCCCACAGCCTCAGGAGCTGCAACCCCAGGGCGTAGCCCGAGAGCGGATACTCGTCGGCCCAGTCCCCGCCCTCGGGCATGTAGACCAGGTCGTGTCGGCCAGGGCCTGGCCCGCGAGCCAGCCCAGGGCGCGCTCGAGGCTCGCGCGAGCAGCTCCGCGGAGCGTCCGGCAGCGCGGCCACGTGGGCCGCGCCGATCACGAACCAGGCCGCCGCGTCGGTGCGGCAGGCGATCCCGCCGAAGCTCACCGCGCGGGTGCTCCCGTCCGCGGCCAGGGCCACGTTGGACGGGATCCGCCCGTGGACGTCCTGGTGCGCAGCGAGGGTCGCGAGCGTCGCCCGGGCGGTGGCGGCGAGGTCCGGCGCCCCGCTCAGGAGCGCGGCCAGGCTGGTGATCACCCCGTCGCGGGCCCACACCCGGCGGTAGTTGGCGCGCGCCTCCGGCGACGCCAAGAACCCGCCGGGGGTGGCCACGGCGCGCAGGACCTCGAGGGCCTCGGGCTGCACGCCCGGGCTACCGCTGGGCGACGGCCATGTCGTGCAGGTAGCCCCGCACGCGCTCGGTGACCTTGTCCGCGCTGAGCCCGAAGTGCTCGGCCAGGACCTCGGCTGGGGCCGACGCGCCGAAGGTGTCGATCCCGATCCGCAGCCCCAGGTCGCCGGTGTAGCGCTCCCAGCCGAAGGTGCAGCCGGCCTCGATCGAGACCCGCGCGCCGCAGCGCCCGGGGAGCACCTCCTCGCGGTAGTCCGCCGACTGCTCGGAGAACAGCCGCCAGCAGGGCAGGGACACCACGCGGGTCGAGACGCCTTCGCCCTTGAGTCGCTTGCCGACCTCGAGGGCGACCTCGACCTCGGAGCCCGTGGCGATCAGGATCGCGCTGGGGTCCTGGCCCGGGTCGCTCTCCCAGAGCACGTAGCCGCCCTTGCGCACCCCCGAGACCGGCGCGTGCTCGGTGCGGTCGAGGGTCGGCAGGTCCTGACGGGTCAGCGCCAGGACCGACGGCCCCTGATACTCGAGGGCCAGGCGCCAGCTCTCCGCGGTCTCGTTGGCGTCGGCGGGGCGGAACACCCGCAGCCCGGGGATCGTGCGCAGCGCCATGAGGTGCTCGATCGGCTGGTGGGTCGGGCCGTCCTCGCCGAGGAAAATGCTGTCGTGGGTCATGACCCACACCACCCGGGTCTCCATGAGCGCCGAGAGCCGGATCGCGGGGCGACAGTAGTCGCTGAACACGAGGAAGCTCGCGGCGTAGGGGATCACCCCGCCGTGGAGCGCCATGCCGTTGACGATCGCGCCCATGCCGTGCTCGCGCACGCCGAAGCGCAGGTTGCGTCCGCCGTAGGCGCCCTTCTCGCAGTCGCTCTCGCCGTTCAGGTCGGTCTTGTTCGAGCCCGCGAGGTCGGCGCTGCCGCCCAGGAGGTTCGGGATCGCCTTGCCCAGGGCGTTGAGCACTTTGCCCGAGGCCGAGCGCGTGGCGACGCCCTTGCCCACCTCGAACTGCGGCCACGCGACCTCGCTCAGCTCGGCGATCTCCCCCGCGAACCAGCGGGTCAAGCGCGCCTGGTCGGCGGCGGGGACCTTGGCCCAGGCCTGATCCCAGGTGCCGCGCGCGGCGCGCCACTCGGCCTGACGCTCGCTCCAGCGCGCGCGCACGGCGGGGGGCACGAGGAACGCGTCCTGCGGCCAGCCCAGGCCGGCCTTGGTCAGCTCGATCTCCTTGGAGCCCAGGGGCGAGCCGTGGGCGCTCGAGCTGTCGGCTTTGTTCGGCGAGCCCTTGCCGATCACGGTCCGGCAGGAGATCAGGGTCGGCTGCTCCTCCTGGGCGCAGGCGGCCTCGAGCGCGCGCTTCACCGCGGCGCGGTCGTGGCCGTCGACCCGGTCGGTGCGCCAGCCGTAGGCCTCGAAGCGCGCGAGCACGTCCTCGGTGAACGCAATGCTCGTGCGCCCGTCGATCGTGATCTCGTTGTCGTCGTAGAGCACGACCAGGCGCCCCAGGCCCAGGTGCCCGGCCAGGCTCGCGGCCTCGCTGGCCACGCCCTCCATGAGGTCGCCGTCGCCGGCGATCACGTAGGTGCGGTGCGCGAGCACGTCCGCGGCCTGGGGGTTCGTGGCGACCAGGTGCCGCTCGGCGAGGGCCATGCCCACGGCGTTCCCCAGCCCCTGGCCCAGGGGGCCGGTGGTGGTCTCGACGCCCGGGGTCACGAAGTTCTCGGGGTGGCCCGGGGTCTTGCTGCCGAGCTGACGGAACTGCTGCAGCTGCTCCATGGGCATGGCGTAGCCCGCGAGGTGCATGAGTCCGTAGAGCAGCATGGAGCCGTGGCCGGCGGAGAGCACGAACCGGTCGCGCCCGATCCAGGTCGGGTCCTGGGGGTCCAGGCGCAGGAACTCGGACCACAGCACGTGGGCGGCGTCGGCCATGCCCATGGGCATGCCCGGGTGCCCCGAGTTCGCCTGCTGCACGCCGTCCATGGCGAGCACGCGCAGCGCGTCGGCGCAGAGTTGCTCGCGCGCGTCCCCCGTCTCCGTCGACCCGAACTCGCTCATGACCGCTCCTCCCGTGGGCTGTGGGGCAGCAGTGTAGCCAGGATCGAGGCTGGAGGATGGCCCCGGCGACACTCAGCGCAGGGTCAAGCTCCGGGCGTAGATCCCCAGGGCGGGGAGCGCGAAGAAGAAGCCCACCAACGCGCCCAAGGGCCCATACAGCGAGAGCGCGACCCCGACCCCGGCGGCGAGGAGCGCCAGCCAGTGGCCGATCACTGCGGCGTTGTGGCTCCACGCCACCTGGCCTCGCCGGGTTGGTTCGATCCGCAGCCCACGGGCCTCCAACCGCGGGCGCAGGTCGCGCACGTGGTGGGCGCGGAACACGACCTCGCCTCGGACCTGACGCGCGGGCAACTGCCCCGAGGCGATCAACTGATTCAAGCGGTGGAGGGTGACCCCGAGGTAGGTCGCCGCGGCCGCGGGGTAGCAGGGATCGGGGAGCGGGAAGTCCGTGGGCCGGCGCTCCGCCAGGGGTCGGGCCGGCGCGGGCGCCGGCGGCGCCTGGCTGAGCACGAGCACGTGCGCCCCCGCGCAGGCGGCGCAGCGGGGGTGCTCCTCCCAGCAGGCCGCGTGGTGCACGGCCAGGCACTCCGCGCAGGCGCAGCGCTCGGCGAGGGCGACCTTCTCGTGGCAGAACGGGCAGCGCAGGCTCGAGACCTCGACCCGCAGGGGCGACTCGGTCGGAGGGGGAGCCACCTCGTCCCCCGGCGTCGTCTCCGGGGCTGGGAGTGCTTCGACCGTCGGTTCGACCTCGGTCGGCGCCGGGAACCGCGCGCTGCGGATCGTGATCTGGGGCGGGTGTTCCACGCCGTCCAGAGTGCGCGCTCCTGGCCCGGGCTGCAAGACGGCTCCAGCGCTAGCTCAGGCGCGCGCGCCCGTCGTAGGCCATGACCCGCGCCTGCCAGGCCTCGAGCGACACGGCCTCTTGGGGCCAGGGCAGGACCCCGGAGGACTGCACCCGCCACAGGACCGGGGCGGCGGTCACGTCCGCGGCGGTGATCGCGTCGCCCAGAATCCAGGGCTTCTCGGCGAGCTGGGCCGCGAGCCGGGCGCAGGCGGCGGCGAACGCGTCGGCCTCGCGGGCCGTGGCCTCCGCGTCGAGGGGCGTCCCGTTCACGCGGCTGTGCACCACGTGCATCATGGGCCCCGCGAGCTCGGTGCGCGCGAAGAACTCCCAGTCCTCGATCGCCCACTGCTCGGTCCGGCTCGCGCCGAACAGCCGCGGGCCCTGGGCGAAGTTCGCGTCCAGGTAGCGCAGGATCGCCGCCGAGTCGCCGAGGACCACGTCGCCGTGCTGCAGCAGCGGCGTCAGCGACTGCCGCGACAGCGCCTGGAGCTGCTCGCGCTCGGCGGGGTCCACCGTCACGAAGCGGTAGGGGATCTCCTTCAGGCCCAGCGCGATCCGGACCTTGAGGTTGTTGGAGGTCTCGAACCCGTAGATCGTCAGTTCACTCATGGGCGCATGATCCCCCGCGCCGCGGGCGCGCGCCACGCGCGCGTCTCGACGGAGTCCGACGCGCGCCGTCGTTGACGCAAGCGGGCGATCCGCGCTCGGATCCGCCTGCGCTTCAAGCGCATGTCCAGCCGGTCGCGCGCGGCGAACCGGCGCACGCCGCGCGGGCCCCAGCGCGTCCCTCGCCCCGGGAACACCCGGGCTTCCAGCCGGTCGAGGGCGACGTAGATCGCCAAGCCGAGGGTGCTCCCGAGGCTCAGGGGCACCCACAGGAAGACCGCGGCGACGAACACTCCGACGGCGTCGTCGCCGTAGATGGGAGGGGCACCTTCCAGGACCCGAGTGCCCACCCACAGGAAGGTGAGCAGAACGCCCGCGACCGCGTTCGCCAGGGTGCTCACCCCGAGCGCGTCTCTTGACGTCCAGGTTCCGACCACGCTCCCCAGGAGGGTCGCGACGGAGACCGCGCACACCCCCCAGGTGATCACGTCCGCGCGGCTGAGCGAGTGGGCGCGTAACGCGAGCAGGTCCCAGGAGCGCCCAGCTTCCTGCCCGAGCATGTCCCCCCACGCCTCGCCGAGCCCGATGTCGCAGGCCAGGAACAGCGCCAGGGTCAGCGCCCACGCGCAGGCTGCGAACAGCGCGGCCTGCTCGCGCTCCAGCCTGCCGTCTCGGGTCGCCCAGCGCTCGGCGAAGGTCAGCGCCACGACCCACGCGCCGACGGGGCCGACCAAGACCCGCAGGTGACTTGTCCAAAGGAAGCTCGCGACCAGCAGCGCGCCGCAGAGCGCCGCGGCGCGGACGACGCTCCCGCGCACCGCCCGCGGCGTCCAGGGCTCGTCCGCGCGGCTCAAGCCTCCGGAGCCTCGGGACCCCACAGCCGTTCCAAGAGCGCTTCGATCCGGTCGGAGAGCAGGAGGCCCAGCACGCAGCCCCAGGTCGCGAGCACGAGGAGCAGCCACACGAACCCCAGGAGCGCGACCGCGAGGCCCAGCACGCCCAGCAGGCTGACCTCCCTCGCGTGCACGATGAACGGCAGCACGAGCGCGACGATCCCGAGCGTGGCCCACACCGAGGTCGTCAGCGCGAAGCGCCCTACGTCGCCGTTGCCGCGGACGAGACACACCGCGAAGCCGGCGGGCAGCGCGCAGCCGGCCGCGGCCGCGAGGTCGTGGAGCTGCAAGCGGGAGAGCCCGTCCAGCACGCGCTGGCCGACCGCCGCGGGCGCCGCGTCCCAGCCGAGGGTCGAGCCGGTCGCGAACAGCGCGAGACCGCGGTCAACGCCCACACCGTCACCCCCAGCGCCACCAGGGGCCAGCCGCCGCAGGGACGGGGTGACGCGCGCTCGACGAAGGTCAGCGCGGTCGCCCACACCGTGAGCGCGGCCCACACCTGTGCGCCCTCGACCAGGCCCAGTCCCCCGGTGAGGGCGATCGCTCCCGCGATCTGGGACAGGAGCAGCGCGCGCGCCACGCTCCCGCGCGCGGCCGCGACGGTCCAGGAGCGCTGGCCGCTCACAGACCCCCCACGTCGCCGGGTCCCCCCCGCGAGCGCTCGTCGAGCAACACGTTCCGGGCTGCTTCCTCGCGCGGAGGCAAGACGACGTCCGGGTCCCAGCGCCGCGGCCGGTCCTCCCCGAACAGGAGCTGCTCGAGGCCCGTGGCGATCGCGTGGAGGACCAGCAGCGAGACCCCGGTCACGCCGGCGTAGAAGAGCCCCGCGAAGACGACCGGGGGGCCGCTGCGCAGGCTGAACACCCCGAAGGCAGCGAGGACCACGAGGTTGGCGACGCCTGCCGGGCCGATCGCGTCGGCGACGTCCCGCGCACCGAGGTAGGCGTGCACGTGCAGCGCGGGCGGGAGAGCGAGCCCCACGCTCCAGAGGACCATGGGCGGGTGCTCGCGGACCACCTCGAACAGCGCGACCCACGCAGGCAGCGGGCCGTGCTGCCACACTCCGCTCTCGAAGTTGCAGGCGAGTTGAGCCAGCATCAGGACGCAGCCTGCGGCGAAGAGCGCCCAGAGTCCGAGCAACGCCACCGCGCTCGGCTGCCCCTGGAGCGGCCCCCTGCGGGTCAGCCAGCGCTCGAGGACGGTCTGCGCACACGCCAAGGCGCAGGTGTCGCTGGCGAAGGCCAGGGGCTGCGCGAACACGAGGCCCAGGAGTAGCCCCGCCGCGCCTGCGACCGCGCCCCGGGCCACGCAGCCGCGCAGCGCGCGGGCGGCCCAGGTGTCCGGGTCTGGGCAGAGGAGGCTCACCCCTGGAGGCTATCCGTGTCCGACGCGGGTGTCAGGGCTCACGCTTCGCCGCTGACTACGCCGGTCGGTCAGGGTCGGCCCCCTCCCTCCAGCGCGCGCGCTGGAGGGAGGCGGCGACCACGAGGATCGCGACGGCCAACGCGCCGACCGCGGGACCCGAGAGGGTCTCCAGGTCCTCCCCCGTCGGGGTGAACCACGAGAGCCAGGTGGCCCAGGCGAGGATTCCCCACCCCACCGCGGTGACGCGCCAGAACACTCCGCCGCGCCACACCGGACGCGGCCGCGGCGTGACGGGGGAGGGGGCGCTGCACGCGGGGCAACGCCCGGCTTCGTCCCAGCACGCGCGGTGCACGAGGGCCGCGCAGCCGGGGCACGCCTCGGCCTCTGCGGAGGCAGATACGCCGTCGTGGCAGAACGGGCAGCGCACCTCGGCGCCGCCGCGCGCGCGCAGGTTCGCCGCCGGCTCCTCGCGGACGTCCTCGGGCTCAGCCCGACCCACCCACGCTTCGTCGGAGCGCCGGCTCATGCTCCGGCCTCGAAGCGGAGGTGCGGGGAGGGGGCGCGCAGGGGAGGGCGGGACGGGTTCACCCCTGGAGGCTATCCGCCCGCGGCGAACTCGTCAGGCTCACTCCGCCGCCCGCGCCTCGTGGAGCAACGACTCGACCCGCGCGGCGCGGGCGGGCTCGAGGCCGCCTCGGCTGAGCGCCGCCTCTAGGTCGCGGGCGGCGTCGGCTCTGCGCCCCAGGCGCAGGGCGGCCTCCCCGCGCAGAGCGAGCAGCGCCGCGTTCGACGCGTCGCTCTCGCTGAGCAGGAGCTCGGCGTCGGCGTGGGCCACGTCGGGGCGCCCGCAGGCCAGCGCGGCCTCGGCGCGACCCAGGCGCGCGGCGACGTGCCCCGGGGCGAGCTCCAGCGCGCGGCCGAACGCCGCGAACGCGTTCTCGGCCTGCCCCAGGCGCGCCCGGACCCAGCCCAGCTTGAACGCGGCCTCGGACCCCTCGGCGTCGGCGTCCAAGGACGCCGCGTAGGCCGCGGCGGCCTCCCGCAGGTCCCCGCGCTCCGCGCGCAGCTCCCCCAGGAGGTAGAGCGCCTGCGCGTCGCCGGGGTCGCGGGCGAGGAGCGCGCGGCAGTCGGCCTCCGCGTCGTCCACGTAGCCCAGCCGCAGCCGACACAGCGCGCGGTAGCGCAGCAGCACCGGCGCGCCCTCGACGTCGCGTAGCGCGCGGTCGAGGTCCGCGAGCCCGCCGCGGAAGTCTCCGGCCTGCGTGCGCAGCGCGCCGCGCTGGGCGAGGGCCACGCGGTGGTCGGGGTCGCGCTCGAGCGCCGCCTCCAGATCCCGCGCCGCGTCGGCGTCGCGCCCCAGGCGCAGCAAGACCTTGGCTCGATCGACCAGGACCTCGGCCGCCCCCGGGTCCATGCCGTGAGCGCGGTCGAAGTCGCGCAGCGCGTCCTCCAGGCGACCCAGCGCGAGCTTGACCCGCGCCCGCCGGGCGTAGTGAGCGCCGGTACCCGGGACCGCGGCCAGGGCGCGGTCGAAGTCGTCCAGGGCTTCGGGGTGGCGCCCGAGCTCGAAGCGGGCGGCCCCGCGCTCCAGGAGCAGCTTCGGGTCTCCCGGGCTGAGGGTGAGCGCGCGCTCGAAGTCCTCGCAGGCCGCGGCCCAACGGCCCAAGCTGGCGTGAGCCAAGCCGCGGCTCTTGAACAAGCCGGGGTCCTCGAGGCCCTGCTCCGCGGCTGCGTCGAAGTCCTCGATCGCCTCGGCGTAATCGCCCAGGTAGAACCGGGCGCTGCCCCGGCTGAGGCGCAGCTTCGTGTTCCCGGGGGCGAGCTCGAGGGCGTGGTCGTAGTCGGCGAGCGCCGTGCGGAAGCGCCCCAGCTTGCTCAGGACCTTGGCTCGGTTGGCGTAGATCGTGGCCGAGTCCTGGCGGCGCTCGAGGGCGGCGTCGAAGTCCTCCAGCGCCGCTTCGAGCTCGCCCTGGAGCACCCGCGCGCTGGCGCGGTTGGCGTAGGCGGTGCCCTGGTCGGGGTCGAGGGCGAGCAGGTCCGTGTAGGCCAGCACGGCCTCGTCGAAGCGTCCGGCGTCGAGGAGCGCGCGGGCTTCGCGGCCCAAGCGCTTCAGGTCCGGCGAGGGAGGCGCCTCCGGGCCGGCCCAAGGTCGAGCCAGCGCCAGGGCCCCGCCCAGGAGCAGGAGCGCCGCCAGGCCAGCCGCGAAGAGCGCGCCGCCGCCGCGCCGGCGCTCGCCGGCCTCGGCCGCGCCGCGCTCGAGGTCCGCGAGCACGGCGCGCATGTCGCGCGGGCGGTCGTGGGGGTCCTCCTCCAGGCAGCGCAGGCACAGCGCGTTCACCCAGCGCGGGACGTCGGGGTCGAGCTCCCGCGGGCTCAGGGGCTTGCTCCCGGCGCGCGCGAGGAAGGCCTGCAGGGTGTCGGCCTGGATCGGGGCTTGCCCGGTGAGGCAGGCGTAGAACACCGCGCCCCAGCCGTAGACGTCGGTGCGCGCGTCGATCGCGCGCTTGTCCCCCCGGGCTTGCTCGGGCGAGAGGTAGCCCGGGCTCCCGAGGAAGTCGCCGGTCCCGGTCAGGCGCTCGGCGTCGTCGTCGTCGTCGAGGGCCAGGCCGAAGTCGGTGAGCAGCGCGTGGTCGCCGCGGAGCAGCACGTTCTCCGGCTTGAGGTCGCGGTGCAGCACCCCCTGGTCGTGGACGTGGGCCAGGGCGTCGGCGAGCTGGCGCCCGAGGGTCACCGAGGCCTCGACCCCCACGGGGCCGGTGCGCAGGCGCTCGGCCAGGGTCTCGCCGGCCACGAACTCGAGGGCCAGCCAAGGGACGCCCTCGTGTTCGCCAGCGCCGAGGAAGCTCACCACGTGAGGGTGGCGCACTCGCGCCAGGGCGTGGACCTCGGTCAGGAACCGCCGGCGCCGCCGGGGCTCCTGGCCGCGGGCCGCGGACATGAGCTTGAGCGCGACGTCCTCGCCGTGGGGGCCGCGGGCGTGGAACACGACCCCCATGCCCCCTCGGGCGAGCTCCCCCAGCACCTCGAACGGCCCGATTCGCCTCACCGGACCAGGGTAACGAGCCCGGAGGACTACTGAAGGGACGAGCGACGGGATACGCTACCCCCATGAGCACCCCTCCCTCCTTCGCCCTGATCGGCGCCGCCGGCTACGTCGCCCCGCGGCACCTGCGCGCGATCCGCGACGTGGGGGGCGTGCTGCGCGCGGCCTGCGACCCCCACGACAGTGTGGGGGTCCTCGACGGCTACTTCCCCGACGCGCGCTTCTTCACCGAGTTCGAGCGCTTCGACCGCCACCTGGAGCGCCTGCGCCGCGAGCGCCCCGACGAGCGGGTGCGCTACGTCTCGGTGTGCTCGCCGAACTACCTCCACGACGCCCACGTGCGCCTCGCGCTCCGGGTCCAGGCCCACGCGATCTGCGAGAAGCCGCTGGTGGTCAACCCCTGGAACCTCGACCAGCTCGAGGCGCTGGAGGCCGAGCACGAGCAGCGGATCTACACCGTCATGCAGCTCCGCCAGCACCCCGCGCTGATCGCGCTGCGCGAGCGCGTCCAGGCCGGACAGCGCCCGCAGCAGGTCGAGCTGACCTACGTCACCCAGCGCGGGGCCTGGTATGGGGTGAGCTGGAAGGGCGACCACGCCAAGTCCGGCGGGCTGGTGCTCAACCTCGGGATCCACTTCTTCGACCTCCTGAGCTGGCTGTTCGGCCCGATCGAGGCGCGGGAGGTCTACTGCCGCGAGCCCGAGCGCGCCGCGGGCTGGCTGGTGCTGGGCGGGGTCCAGGTGCGCTGGTTCCTCTCGACCCGGGCCGAGGACGTGCCCGCGACGGTGCGCGCCGGCGGCGGGCGCGCCTACCGCGCGCTGCTCCTCGACGGCGAGGAGGTCGAGTTCTCCAGCGGATTCGAGGACCTGCACACCCGGGTCTACGCCGACGTGCTCGAGGGCCGCGGGCTGGGGATCCAGGACGCGCGGCCCTCGATCGAGCTCGTCTACGGGATCCGCCACGACCCGGTCGTGGATCCCTCGGACCCCGCGCGGATCCACCCCCGCTTGCAGGAGGCCTAGCGTGGCCAACCCGCCCTACGTGCACCCCAGCGCCGTCGTCGACGAGGGCGCGACCCTCGGCCACGGGACCAAGGTGTGGCACTTCAGCCACGTCATGCCCGGGGCCGTGATCGGCAGCGGCTGCAGCCTGGGGCAGAACGTGTTCGTCGCCGACCGGGTCACGATCGGCGACGGGGTCAAGATCCAGAACAACGTCTCGCTCTACGAGGGCGTGGTCCTCGAGGACTACGTGTTCTGCGGACCGAGCATGGTGTTCACCAACGTCAAGACGCCGCGCTCGCGCTTCCCGCGCAACACCTCCGACGACTACCTCGAGACCCGGGTGCGCTACGGCGCCTCGATCGGGGCCAACGCGACGGTGGTGTGCGGGGTCGAGATCGGCGCCTGGGCCTTCGTCGCCGCGGGGGCGGTGGTGACCAAGGACGTCCTGCCCCACGCCCTGGTGGCGGGGGTCCCCGCCCGCCGGATCGGCTGGGCCTGCGCCTGCGGGCTCAAGCTCCCCCCGGACCTCGCCTGCACGAGCTGCGGGCGCGACTACGCGGTGAGCAGCAGCCAGCTCGAGCAGACCGGCGGCCCCGCGGCGTGAGCGCCCGGCGATCCGGTCCGCAGGAGGTCCCGTGCGCGCGGCGTTGATCGTGGGCGCGCGCCCGAACTACATGAAGGCCGCGCCGATCCTGGCCGCCGCCGAGGGCGCCGGGCTCGAGCTGGTCCTGGTGCACACCGGCCAGCACTACGACCCCGCGCTCTCGAGCCTGTTGTTCGGCGAGCTGGGGCTGCCCGAGCCGGCGCACCGGCTCGAGGTCGGGCGCGGGCGCACGCCCCTCGAGCAGGTGGCCGAGCTCTGCACCGCGCTGCCCCCGATCCTCGAGGCCGAGGGGGCGGAGGCGCTGATCGTGGTCGGCGACGTGACCAGCACCCTGGCCGGGAGCCTGGTCGCGGCCAAGGCCCGCGAGCTGCCGATCCCGCTGGCCCACGTGGAGGCCGGCCTGCGCAGCTTCGACCGGCGCATGCCCGAGGAGCTGAACCGCCTGGTGACGGACCAGCTCGCGGACCTGCTCCTGTGCAGCGAGCCCAGCGGGGTGCGGAACCTGCGCGCCGAGGGCCGCCCCGCCGAGCACGTGTTCTTCGTGGGCAACACCATGATCGACACGCTGCTGCGCCTCAAGCAGCGCGCCGCGGAGGGGCCGACCCTCGGGGAGCACGGCCTCGAGCCGCGGGGCTACGGGCTCGTGACCCTGCACCGCCCGAGCAACGTCGACGACCCGGCGCACCTGCAGGTCCTGCTCGACGCGTTGGCCCCCGCGGCGCAGGAGCTGCCCCTGGTGTTCCCCTGCCACCCGCGCACCCGGGCCCGCCTCGAGCGGCTGCAGGTCCCGGCGGGGGTGCGCCTGCTCGAGCCCCAGGCCTACCTCGCGTTCCTCGCGCTGATGCAAGGCGCGCGCTTCGTGCTCACCGACTCCGGCGGGATCCAGGAGGAGACCACGGTCCTCGGGGTGCGCTGCCTGACCGTGCGCGAGAACACCGAGCGCCCGATCACCGTCGCGCAGGGCACGAACCGCCTGCTGGGGATCGACCCCGTGGCCGTCGGCGCCGCCGCCCTGGGCGCGGCGAACGAAGGGCCGCTCGAGCCGGTGACCCCCCCGCTGTGGGACGGCCGCGCCGGCGAGCGGATCGCGGCGGCCCTCGCCGGCTTCGGCGCGGGCGGTCTGGACGAGGCCCACCGCCGCGTCGCGGCCCTGGGCGGGGACCTCACGGTCTGAGCCGCGAGCTCCCCGTGGACCGCTCGGTGTCTCGGTTCAGGAGAGGAACACGAACGCGGTGAGCAGCTCCGCTGAGTCGCTCTCGCGCCGGCACGCCTCGAGCGCGCGGTGCTCCGCTGGCGAAACGGCACGAGGCCGAATCAGCGGAGCCTTGGCGTCCTTGGCGTCCTTGGCGGTTCCTCCCCCTTCCAGCTCCGTCCAGGGCAGGGGCAGGGAGGGGGGGCTTCGCGCCTACAGCGGGCCTATGAAGTCCAGGATCGAGACCTGCATGACCCCGGCCAGGACCTGCAGGCTGCGCTCGTAGGTCGCCTGGTGGTCCTTGAGGTCCACGATCGCCTGGGAGAGGTCGACGTCCTCGATCGAGCTGCGGACCTGCTCCAGGATCGTCTGGCGCTCGTTGAGCCCGGACTCCAGCGCCTGGAGCTCGGCCTGGCGCGCGCCGACGCGCGCCAGGGTCTCGGTGGTGCCCTCGATCGCTTCGTCGAGGCCGTCGATCGAGGTGCGGATCTGGTTCATGTCGCCGGCGACGAACGCGTCGCGCATGGCGACCAGGGCGTCCAGCGCTCCGGTGCGCCCGCCGTTGCTCACGAAGGGCTCGGGGCCCGGGGGCGGGCCCTGGAGCGTGGCCAGGTGCAGCCCCACGACCCGCTCTTGCGAGTCGCCGTGGTACACGGGGGTGATCACGCCGCCCACGTCCTGGAGCTCGAAGGGGACGGCGTCGCTCGCGGTGCCGCCGAACAGGTAGCGCCCGCCGACCTCGACGTTGACCAGGCTCATGGCGCGGCGCATGAGGCCGTCGGCCTCCTCCTGGAGCACGCCCAGGTCGCTGGTGCTGTTGATCCCGTTCGCGCCCTGGACCGCGATCTCCCGGGCCCGAGCCAGGAGCTCGGACAGGCCCTGCAGCGCGCCGTCGGCGCTGTCGAGCTCGCCGCGCACGAGGCCCACGTTCTCCGACGCCTCCTGGATCGACGCCAGCTCGGCGCGGAGCTTGATCGCGCGCCCGGCGCCGAAGGGGTCGTCGGAGGGGCGGTTGATCCGCCGCCCGCTGGCGACCTGCTCCTCGGCCTTGGCCGAGAGCCGCTGCGCCCCCGAGAGGTCGGTCAGGCTGCGGTTGATCCGGAGCTGTTCGGTGATCCTCATGGCTAACCCAGCATTCGCATGAGCTCGTCGGAGAGCCCGTTGAGCACGGAGAGGTAGCGCGAGGCCGCCTCGAACCCGCGTTGGAAGCGGATCATGTTCGCGACCTCCTCCTCCATGGAGACGCCGCTGACGCCCTCGCGGTGCGTCTCGAGCGCGTCGAGCACGCGCTCGCTGGCGACGGAGCGGTCCGAGGCGACCTTGGCCTCGTGGCCCGCCTCGCTCACGACCACCGCCAGGAAGCCCTGGGGGTCCTCGCCGTCCAGCGCGCTGAGGGACCCGCGCCCGATCCCGCTGAAGCGCAGCGCGTTGCGCCCGTCGCTGGCGCCGGGGCCGAGGCCCGCGGCCAGGCGCTGGGGGGTCACGCCGTCGGCGAGCGCCATGTCCAGCGCGCCGCGGCCGGCGACCAGGGGGGCGACGCCGAGCTGGGCGAGCACGCCCCCTGGGTCGTTGTCCCCGCCGGCGCGGTCGGCGAAGTCGAAGCTGAACCCGGCGGCGGCGTTGATCGTGAGCTGGCCGCCGGAGGTGACGCTCGCGCTCAGCCCGGGGATCGCGCTCAGCGCGCTCGCGAAGTCGTCGAGGCTGTCGACGTTCGGGTCGAGGGCGATCGGGGTCGTGCTCACGACCCCCGCGGGGTCGGTCACGCTGACGGCGATCGTGGTCGGGCCCGCGAAGGAGCCCAGCCCGGCGCCGTTGATCGGGTCGTCCCCGGGGCTCCCGCTGAGGTTCACGTCCTGGGCGTTGAGGGTCGAGGTCAGGCTGGTGTAGGAGCCGCTCCCGGGTACGCCGGTGGCGTGCACGCGGTTGGCCTCTTGGATCACGCTCTGAGCCAGTTGGTCGACCTGGGCGAACATGCGCCCGGTCTGACGCTGCGCGGCCAGGAGCCCGCCGACCTCGCCGCTGTCGAGGGAGAGCGGGGTGGCGACCCCCTCGAAGAACACCTGGCTGTTGCCGTCGGCGTCCCGCTTGGCCTCCAGCGGCCGGGCCCGGGTCCCGGTGACCAGGATCCGTCCGCCGATCGTGAGCTTGAGCCCGCCGTCGCTCTGCTGGGTCGCCTCCGCGCCCACCAGCCGGGACAGGCGCCGGGCGGCGACGCCGCGCTGGTCGCGCAGGTCGTTGGCCTGCTGGCCGCTGCCCTCGACGTTCAGGATCGCGAGGTTCAGCTCGGCCACCTGCTGCGCGAGCTGGTTGACCTCCTCCAGCATGCCCTCGACCTCGCGGGTGATCCCGACCCGGGACGCCTCGAGGAAGGACCCGGTGCTGCGGAAGCCCTCGGCCAGGCGCTCGACGCTGGAGAGGAAGGTGACCCGGGTCGAGGGGTCGTCCGGGGTCACCCCCAGGGCGTCGGCGGCGCTGAAGAACGCGCTCATGAGCCCGCTCAGCCCGCTGTCGCTGGTGTCGCCCACGATCGCCTCGACCTCCCCCAGACGCTGGGAGAGCGCGGTGTCGTAGCCGTTGGTGGCGTCGGCGACCCGCACTCGGCCGTCGAGGAACAGGTCGGCGACCTGGCGCACCATGGACACCCGCACGCCGGTGCCGAGCTGGCCGCCGGTCGAGTGGTCCAGGGGCAGGGCGCTGGTGAGCTCCACGGACTGGCGGGTGTAGCCGGGGGTCGAGGCGTTGGCGATGTTGTGCCCGACCACGTCCATGCCGCGCTGGGCGGCGAGGAGCCCCGAGAGCCCGATCGATCCGTCGAGACCGGCCACCTAAGCCCTCGCGTCGAGCGAGGGGCGGGCGGCCTTGAGCTCGTCCAGGAGGTCCTTGGTCAGGTCGCGGGAGCGCACCAGGAGCCGCGCGTTGTCTTGCGCGCTCTGCTTGAGCGCGCGCGCGCTGGCGTGGAGCGCGGCGCGCTCTTCCTGGCTCCCCCGGGGCAGCTCCTTCGCCTTGAGCGCGCCGCGCAGGCGCGCGCCCTCGCGCAGGGCCAGCTCCAGGAGCAGGCGCGCCGCCTCCAGGCCCTGGGGGTCGCCGCGCAGGAGCGCGAGGCGCTGCTCCTCGAGGCCGTGGCGCAGCGCGCTCACGGCGGCGGTGATCTCGGCCAGGTCGCTCACGCGTCCGCTCCAGTCGGGCCCGCGGCGGGCGGGGCCTCGGGCGCCGGCGCGGCGGCCTCGAGCTCCCCTCCCAGCGCGCGGGTCAGGGTGTCTTGCAGGCCGAGGCCGCCGGCGCTGGCGAGGTGCTCGGCGAGGTAGGTCTCCATGAACCCGCGGTAGACGTGGGCCCCGGGGCCGCTGCCGAACATGCTCTCGCTCGACTCGCCGAAGGCCGACTTGAGCAGGTTCGTGAGCATCAGGCCCTCGAACTTCTCCGCGGCCTGTTGGGCGTCCTTGAGCCGCGCGGCGGCGGGGTCGGCGTCGGCGGGGCGGGGGCTCAGGCCGCCGACCCCGGAGAGGTCCAGCGAGACGTTCACAGGATCACCAGCTCGGCCTGGAGCGCGCCGGCCGCCTTCAGCGCCTGGAAGATCGCGACCAGGTCCCGGGGTGAGACCCCCAGCGCGTTCAGGGCGCGGGCCAGGTCGCTCACGGTCACCGTGGGCTCGATCACGTGCAGCGCGCCGCGCTCCTCGCCGACCTCGACCTGGGTCCGGGGGACCTCGGTGGTCTGGCCCTGGCTGAAGGGCGCGGGCTGCGAGACCTCGGGGTTCTCGGACACGGTGATCGTGAGGTTCCCGTGGGAGATCGCGACCCGCGCGATTCGCACGCGCTCCCCGGCGACGATCGTCCCGGTGCGCTCGTTGATCACGATCCGCGCCTCGACGTCGGGCTCGATCTCGAGCTCGCCGATCTTGGCGATCAGGCCCACGAGCTTCCCGCTGCGGGTGATGTCCTGGGGCACGAGCACCTTGACCGTGGCCCCGTCGATCGCGCGCGCCGAGAGGGGCAGCGACTCCTCGATCTTCTGGGCCAGGCGCTCGGCGGTGAGGAAGCTGCGCTCGCGCAGGTGGATCGTGAGGTCGTCGCGCTCGCCGAGCATTGCCATGGGCACCAGGCGCTCCACGATCGCGCCCGCCGGGATCCGGCCCACGGTGGGGTGGTTGCGCTGGGCGCCGGAGCCCTCGCCGCCGAAGTTGAAGCCGCCCACCGCCAGCGGCCCCTGAGCCACCGCGTAGACCTTGCCGTCGGGGCCGGTGAGCGGGGTCTGGAGCAGGGTCCCGCCCAGGAGGCTCTTGGCGTCGCCCACCGAGCTCACGGTCACGTCGATCTTGGAGCCCGGCTGAGCGAAGGGCGGGAGCGTCGCGGTCACGTAGACCAGCGCCGCGTTCTTGGCCCGGGCCTGGTCGGCGCCGATGTTCATGCCCAGGCGCTTGAGCGCGTTGGACAGGGCCTGGGCCATGAACGGCGAGGAGTCGCCGCTGCCGTTGAGCCCCACGACGAGGCCCACGCCCATGAGCTGGTTCTCGCGCACGCCGACGATCTCGGCGATGTCCTTGACGTTGGCCGCCGAGGCTGCGGCGGCGCACAGCGCGAGGGGCGCGATCGTGGTCAGGACGCGACGGAGCATGAGGGACCTCGCGACTGGCCTAGAAGGGCCAGAGGTTGTGCCAGAAGTAGTCCACGGCGGTGCCGATCGCGCCGCGCTTGCCGTTGCGGGTCAGGGGGCCGGAGCCTTCGTAGCTCACCCGCGCCTCGGCCAGGTTCTCGGAGAGGACCGTGTTGCCGGGGAGAATGTCCAGGGGGCGCACGATCCCGCTCACCCGCAGGATCTTGAGCTCGTCGTCGATCCGGACCTCGCGCCCCCCCTCGATCACGAGGTTCCCGTTGGGGTAGACGTCCACGATCATGCAGGTCACGCGGGCCTGGAGGCTGCCCCGCTTGTCGTACTTGCTCTGCGCGTCGAAGCTGCGGCCGCTCGAGACCGCCCCGCCGGGGAGCCCGGCGTTGAACGCGTTGGGGAAGCCCGAGAGCGACTCCAGCTCCATCTGCAGGCCGGTCGACTGCTCGAGCGTGGTGTCCTCGCGCTGGCTCGCGGTCTGGCTCTCGCGGATCAGGACCGTGACGATGTCCCCGCAGGTGCGGGCGATCGGGTCGCAGATCAGGTATGCGTTGCGCTCGGCGCCGGGGTCGGTGGGCCAGAGCGAGGGGGAGGGCACCCGCGCCCGCCGGGGCGGGGGGAACTCCGAGCCGTAGCGCGCCGGGGGCGGGCCGGGAGGCGCGCTGCAGCCGGCGAGGGCCAGAGCGGCCAGGAGCGCGAGGGCGAGGCGGCTCACTGGGGAGCCCCCGCGCCGAGGATCTCGACCGAGCCGGGGCCGGTCACCCGCGCTTCGCGCACGGGGCCGGTCGCGACCTGGACCCCGATCACCCCGTCCAGGGCGCCGTCGGTGGTGGCCACGCCCTCACCGAACACGGTCAGGGCGCCGACCTGGACCTTGGTGCGCACGCGCTGGCCCTGGTGGACCACCGCCGCGGGGTCGCGGCGCGTCCCCCGGGCGGGCGCGGCGGTCACCGCCGGGGCGACCTGCGCGGACGCGGGCTGAGGCTCGGGGGTGGGCTCGGGCTCGGGGAGCTGGACCCGCCCCAGGAGGGTCTGCGCCGCGCGCTCGACGCCGTCGAGGGTCACGACGACCTCGAGCAGCGCCTCCCGCGGCGCCTCGGCGCCGGGGGCCACGCGCCAGCGCACGTGGAGCTCGGAGCGCTCGCGCCCGATCGGGACGACCCAGGGCTCGTCGGGGGCGCTGACCCGCACAGGCACCGCCAGCTCGTAGCGTCGCGCGAGCTCGTCGGTGAGGAAGCGGGTCGCCAGCGAGCGCAGGGCCAGGGGGTCGAGGCGCGTGATCTCGGCGGTGACCACCGCGGAGCGGGCGCCCCGCAGGCGCACCCGGTTCGGGTCGAAGCCCTTGGAGGCGAGGGTCCCGCGCACCCGGGCACGGGTCAGGCGCAGCGCGCGGCCGGGGTGGGGCGCCTGCGCGAGCTCGACCGCGAGCACGGCGGGGTCGCTGCCCGAGACGACCTCCGCCACGTCGCCCACCCGGACCACGTTGCCCCGGAGCTCGACCGCGGGGCGGAGCTCGAGGAACACGGGGCCGGCCTGGAGGGCGCTGGCGGCGAGGAGGGTGAAGGAGACCAGGAGGCTCGAGCGCACGGTCGACTCCTTAGCGCGTCATGCTGTTGGCGATCCCGAGCATTTCGTCGCCCGTCTTGATCGCGCGGGAGTTCACTTCGTAGGCGCGCTGCGCCACGATCAGGTTGACCAGCTCGGTCACGACCTCGACGTTGCTGCGCTCGAGGAAGCCCTGCATGAGCTGCCCGCGGCCTTCGCCGCCGGGGGTGCCGATCGTAGGGGAGCCGCTGGCGGGGGTCTCGCGGAACAGGTTCCCGCCCTCGCTGGAGAGACCGGCGGGGTTCGCGAAGCGCGCCAGGTTCAGCTGCCCGACCTGGGTCGTGGTCTCGGGGGCGCCGCCGGTGATCACGCTGATCGTGCCGTCCTTGCCGACCTGGATCGAGGTCGTGTCGGCGGGGATCGCGATCGCGTCCACCAGGGGGAAGCCGTCGGTCGTGACCAGCGAGCCCTCGGCGTTGAGCCGGAACGAGCCGTCGCGGGTGTAGGCCGTCGAGCCGTCGGGGAGCGCGACCTGGTAGAAGCCCTCGCCCTGGATCGCGATGTCCAGGTCGCGGTGGGTCTCCGAGATCACGCCCTGGGAGAAGACCTTGGTGGTCGAGGCCGCCCGCGCGCCGGAGCCGACCTGGAGCCCGGTGGGGCTGACCACGCCGCTCGCCGTCTCCAGCCCGGGCCGCTGCAGGGTGACGTAGAGCAGGTCCTGGAAGTCGATCTGCGTGCGCTTGAAGCCTGCGGTGTTCGCGTTCGCCAGGTTGTTGGCGATCGTGTCTACCTGGAGCTGCTGCACCTTCATGCCGGTGCCGGCGGTGTGCAGGGCCTTCATTCGCTGACCTCCTCGTGCGGGGTCCGGGTCACAGGACCTCGGAGCTGGTGCGTTCCAGGGCGCGGGTCGCGGCCTGAATGGATTGACTGGCGGACTCGAACATGCGGTGGACCTCGATCATGTTCAGCAGCTCGGTGACCGGCTCAGCGTTGCTGCGCTCGCGGTAGCCCTGCTGGATCGACGCCTCCGGGGCGGGGACCTCATACATGTCGGGGGAGGAGGGCGCGAACAGGCTGCCCCCCTGGTGCACGAGCTGGCCGGGGCCCTCGAGCAGCACGAGGCGCAGCGTGGAGCCGCCCTCGGCGCCGGGGACCACGACCTTCCCGTCGGCCATGATCTTGACCTCGCTCAGCGGCCCGCTCCCGAGCCGGACGGACCCGCCGCCCTGGTCGAGGACCGTCTCGCCGCTGGCGGTGACGAGGGTCCCGTCGACGTCGCGGCGCAGGGCGCCGGCACGGGTGTAGCGCACCCCCGCGGGGGTGTCGACCGCGAGGAACCCGTCGCCCTTGATCGCCAGATCGAGGGGGGAGCCGGTGTGCTGCAGGTCACCCTGGCTGAAGTCGACCGAGATCTCGGCCTTGACTAGCCCCGCCTGGGCCTCCTTCAGCGTCTTGGCGAAGGTCTTGGTCCGCACCTCCACCCGCTTGAAGCCCGGGGTCTGGGTGTTCGCCAGGTTGTGGGCGATCGCCTCCTGTCGCACCCGGAAGCTGTCGAGGGCCGAGGCCGCGGTGTAGAGACCGTTCATGCTGAAGCCCGATGCATCCCGCGGGCCAGGCCTGCGTTCGGCGTCGAGCTTCGTTGAGAGCGGTTCTTAGGTCGGGGGGCGAGATCGCGCGGCGGCAAGCACGGTTCCGGACGCTGCAGGGAGTGCCGGAAACCACATCAGTTCGCCTCGCCGGCGTGTCGCGTCGCGCACCCCCATCTTCGGCCCATGCCGAGGAGGGCTGAGCCCCTTATCCCAGGTAGGTCTCCAGGTCGCGGACCAGATCCTCGAGCTCGAGCTCCAGGTCCGTGAGGTGCACCTCGTTCAGGCCGATCAGCTTCACGGCCGGGTGCTCCGCCAGGACCAGCGGCGGGTCGTGGGGCGGCCCCATGCCGAAGGCCCGGGCCGCCTCGCTCGCCAGCACGATCACCCCCACCGCGCGCTCCTGACCTTCTTCGATCCCGTCCAGGCCCCAGCGGTGGGCCCGCACGGCCCGCACGCAGAGCTTGGGCAGGCTCCAGCGGTGGAACAGGAACGCCGCGGCCTCGGCGTGGACCCGGTCCACGGCCTCCTCGACCACGGGGGCGGCCACGTCGCTGCGGTTGAGCAGGTGCAGCACCGCGAGCTTGCCCACGTTGAACAGGAGCCCCGCCAGGAACAGCTGCTCGACGTCGCGCTCGCCGACGTGCCGCGCCAGGAGCCGGGTCCCGATCCCTGTGGCCAGGCAGTGCTGCCAGTACTTGGCGCGCAGCTCCTTGACGTGGGGCTTGCCCTTGGCCAGGAGCGAGGCCGCGAGGGTGATCGCCATGCTCCTGAGGCTCGCCGTGCCCAGGTTCCGCACCGCGCGGCCAATGTCCGTGACCGGGGAGCGCGAGTAGAGCGCTGAGCTGGCCACCCCCACCACCTTGGCCGAGAGGGCCGGGTCGAGCTTGACGACCCGCGTCACCTCCCGCAGGTCGACCGCCGGGTCGTCGAGCATTTGCATCAGCTCGGAGACGACCTTGGGCAGGGCCGGGAGGCTGGCCTCCTTGCTCGCCAGGAGCTTGTGGATCTCGGGAACCAGGGAGTCGACGGCGTCCATGTGGGCTAGACCTCTTCGAAAACGCGGGCGTGAGAAGCGCTGGAGTGGAGGAGCGGGCGCGGCGGAGCCCCATGGGGCGCGACGCGCAGGACCTCGTCCACGCTGGTGAGGCCCTCGGCCACCCGCTCGAGGCCGTCCTCGAGCAGCGTGCGGTGGTCGAGGCGGTCCTGAACGTGACGGCGGAGGTGCTGGGGGCTGGCCCCCGAGAGCAGCAGGTCGCGGATCCGCTCGTCGCACACCAGCAGCTCGAAGATCCCGCAGCGCCCGGAGTAGCCGGTGCCGTCGCAGGCCTCGCAGCCCTTGGCGCGGTAGACCGTCCGCCCTTGGAAGTGGTCGCGAGCGATCCCCGCGCGCTCGAGGTGCTCGGCGTGTCCCGCGCTGAGCACCGAGTCGGGCTGGCGGCACTCCAGGCACAGCTTTCGCACCAGGCGCTGGGCCACCACCGCCGAGACGGTGGAGGACAGCATGTAGGCGTCCAGGTCGAAGTGCCCCAGGCGGATCAGCGCCGCCAGGCTGTCCTCGGCGTGGATCGTGGAGTAGACCGCGTGACCGGTCAGCGCGGCCTGCATGCAGGCCTCGGCGGAGGCCGAGTCCTCGACCTGGCTCAGGGCGATCACGTCGGGGTCCTGGGCCAGGAGCGCGCGCAGCGTCGCGGCCATGTCGCGCCTCTCCCGCGGGTCGAGGCGGCACTGGAGCACCCCCTCCAGCGTGCGGTCCACGGCCCGCTCGGCGGTCACGTTGACCCCCGGACCCTGGAGCTCGCTCAGCGCGGCGTAGAGCGTGGTCGAACAACCCGCGCCGGTGGGGCCCGCGAAGAGCACGACCCCCGAGGTGCGCCGCAACAGGCCGCCCAGGCGCCCGCGCTGCGCCGGCGAGAGCCCCAGCTCGTCCAGCCCGCGGCCCCGGCTGGGGAGCACCAGCCGGACCACCGCGGCCTCCCCCTGGGTGGAGACATACGTGCTCAGGCGCAGCTCGAGGTCCAGCTCGCCCAGGTCGAGGGTGAAGCGCCCGCGCTGGTGGCCTGGCCCCCCGCAATCGGCGAGGACCCGCAGGTGGCGCACCAGGCGCTCGCCGAGGGCCCGCGGCAGGGGCTCGGCGGGGGCGAGCACGCCGTCGATCCGCAGGCGGACCCCGAATCCGTCGCCCCGGGGCTCGAGGTGCAGGTCGGTCGCGCGCCGGCGAACGGCCTCCCGCACCAGGTCTACGCAGCGCTCGGCCACCTCTCGGGCGTCGGAGTCCTGAGGCAGGGGCGCGACGTTTGGCGCCGGGGAGCGCTCGTCAGCCATGCCGCGTCCCGTGAGCTGGGACTCGATCCAGCCCGGCGTGGCCAAGGCGAAGCGGACCGGCGCGCCGAGGGCCGCCTCCAGCTCGCCGGCGAGGGCGAAGCGCTCCGGGTCGCCCACGGCCACCCGCACCGCGCCCCCCTCGACGGCCAGGGGGACGACCCGGGCGGCCTCGAGGTAGCGGGCGGGGAGCCGACCCAGCACCGCCGGGTCGGCGCGGGTCGTGGGGTCCACGAAGGGCACCCCCATCCGCCCGGCCAGGGCCTCCAGCCGCCCCGTGGCGCTCAGGTGCCCCGCGGCGCAGAGCCAGGCCTCGAGGGCGCTCGAGTCCTCGGCCTGGTCGCCGAGCGCGGTCCAGGCCGCCTGCAGCGCGGCCTCGTCGATCGCGCCCTGGCGCAGGAGCTGCTCGCCGGGAGGGAGGCTCAGCCCGCGCTCGTCGCAGGCCTGGTAGATCCCCGCGCGCACGCAGTAGCCGAGGTCGATCAGCACGTCGCCGAGCCAGCGCGGGCGCTCGAGCCGCAGGCGGATCCGCTCGGCGCGGGCGCGCTCGGCGGCGGTGATCACCCCCGCCTCGACCAGGACTTCGCCCAGGTCCCGGGGCAGGGAGGGTTCGCGACCCAGGCGCCGGCTAGCGCGGGCCACGGGCGGCGGCGGCGCGACGTGGATCGGGGCGCGCGGCGCGGGGGCTGGGGTCCGGCGCCGGGGGCGAACCCCGAGGGCGACCGCTCCGACGACGACCAAGAGCACGACGGCGACGGCTTCCATGCTCCCCCCCTCTCTAGGTTCGGGCCGGTTCGACGATCTCTGAGCGCAGGTCCACGTCGGAGTCGAGGTCCATGCGGGTCTCGCCCCCGGGGGCGGCGGCGCCGCGGGGCGCCAGGGTCGGGAGCGCGTCCGAGGAGCCGCGGTCCGGCGCCGCGGGCTCCGCGTCCTCGTCGGGCGCCTCGGGCCCGGGGGTCTCCCCGCCCTCCTCGCCCTCTTCATCGACCGAGGAGGTGCGGTATTGCCGGGTCCAGCAGGTGTCCTCGTCGGTGGTCTGCTGCGCGGCGAGCTCGCCTCCGCTCACCGAGAGCTGGTTGCGCCCGTGGGCCTGGTTCCAGGGGGCTTCGTGCGGGAGCACGCGGGCCAGCTCGGCCAGGGAGGTGACCCCGAGCGCCGCCAGGTCGAGGCCGGCCTCGATCAAGGTCGGGAGCTTGAGCTCCTGCTGCAGCGCGCCCCACAGCACCCGGGGCTGAGGGTCCTCCAGCAGGCGGACCCGCAGGGCGTCGGAGGCGAGGATCGGCTCGAGCAGGGGCCGGCGCCCGGCGTAGCCCGTGTCGGCGCAGACCTCACAGCCCCCGGCGCGGTAGATCGCGTGGTCCAGGAACACCTGCGACGCGAGCTGCAGCTGCCGGACCTCGGGAGAGGTCCCCTGGGCTACGTCGGTGTCGAGCTCCCGGCACTCCGCGCAGAGCTCGCGCACCGTGCGCACGTTGACCACCGCCACCAGGTGCGTGGCCAGGTCCAGGGCGCTCACCCCTTGCTTGCGCAGGCGCGTCAGCGCCTCCAGGCAGCCGGAGCCGCCGTAGGCGGCGTAGACCTTGACCCCGCGCGCGACGGCGTCCAGGGCCCGGGTCAGGGTCTCGGGGTCCTCGAGGGAGAGCGCGATCGCCTCGGGCTCGAGGTCCAGGGCCGCCGCGGCGGCGGTCGCCGGGAAGCGCACGACCCCGGGCACGGCGTCGGTCCCGGGCAGCGCGTTGAACAGGCGCTCGTGGTGCCCGCGCGCGTCGTGGAGCACGCTCTGCAGCACGTGCACCGCGTCGCGGAGCTTGGGGGCCACGAACAGGCATAGCCCGGCGGACGGGCGCAGCACGCGGCGCTGGAGCACGTCGCGCACCGCGCCCGGGACGCCCAGGTCGGCGAGGGAGCGCACCCGGTCGCCGCAGGCGCAGGCCACGCGGACGCAGGGCCCGAACAGCCCCTCCGCGCTCCACACCCGCACGCCTCGCTGGCGGCGGAAGTCGGCGGAGGCGGGGTCCTCCAGCCAAGCGAGCAGCGCCTCGGCGAAGCCCTCGACCAGGTCGGGGCGCCGGCGCACGACGCCCTCGACCCGCAGCCACACCCGGGTCGCGCAGGCCGACGACTCCAGGAGCAGCTCCGTGGCGTGGGAGGCCTCCGCCGCCTGCAGCAGGCGCTGGATCTCGTTGCTGCGCACGTCGGGGGTGCACTCGCCGGCGACCCGCGGCACCCGGGCGGTGGTGTGGGAGATCCAGGCCCCGCTCGCGATCACGAAGCGCGGCTCTTCGCCGAGGCGGTGGGTCAGCTCGGCGATCTGATCGAGCTGGGTCAGCTCCTGGATCGCGACCACCGGACCCTGCTGCCCGCGGAGCGGGACCCAGCGCGATTCGCCGCCCGCCGGAACGTGGTCTCCCAGGACCTCGGCCACGGCGTCGTGCTGGAGCACGTCCAGGTAGTGGCGCTCGGCCTCGATGGCCAGGCGCGCCTCCGGCTGGACCAGGCCCTGGCTCTCGAGCCAGGCCCAGAGGGCGCTGGCGTCGGTGACCTTGGCCCCGAGGGAGCGGTAGGCGCGCTGGACTTCGCCGCCGGTGAGCCGCCCGCGCAGGCGGAGGAACTCGCCCAGGGGCAGGGGCAGCCCGGCTCGCTGCAGGGTCTGAGCCAGGGTCAGGTGGTCGCAGTAGCCCAGCTCCACGAACACGTCGCCCAGCCACCGCAGCGTGCTGAGCCGATCTGCGACGCGCTGGGCGCGCTCGGCTTGCCGCGCGACCACGACGCCGAGGTCGACCAACAGGGTGGCCAACTGGTCGTCCGAGGGCGCGGCGATCGCCAGGCGCGCCCGCAGCTCGTCGGCCTTCAGGCCGTCGAGGCGTCGACTTGCGCTCTGATCGGGCATGCCTTCCTCCAGCTCCAGGTTCGGGCCGAATCCGGCGGGGATTAGGGGCGAAGCGCGACGAGCGGCCCGCCCACACGAGCGAGGCTCGCCGCGGAGTTCCGCGGCGAGCCAGGGTGAAGTCGGCGGCGCTCGCTGGCCTCAGGGGCCAGCTCCCTCGGCTTAGCGCAGGAGGGAGAGGGCGGCCTGAGGCGACTGGTTCGCCTGGGCCAGGATCGAGACGCCCGCCTGCTGCAGGATCTGGTTGCGGGTCATCTTCGCGGTCTCGGAGGCGACGTCCACGTCGCGGATCCGCGACTCCGAGGCCACCAGGTTCTCGACCTGCACCGAGGTGTTGCGCATGGCCGACTCGAGGCGGTTCTGCGCGGCACCGAGGCTGGCGCGGGTGGTCGAGACCGTGTCGATCGCGGTGTCGAGGGCAGTGATCGCGGCCGCCTGGTCACCGGTCGAGCCAATGTCGAGGGCCGCGATCCCGAGGCCCGTCGCGGTGCTGTCCACCGTGGCGATATCGATCGTGTCCGTGCCCGCGGTGGTCCCCGCGCCGACCTGGAGGGTGATCGTCGAGGCCGCGTTGTTCAGCGCGATCCCGTTGAACTCGGTCACGTTGGCGACGCGGGTCACCTCGGCCTGCAGCGCGGCGAACTCGGTCTGCAGGTTGTCCTGGTCCGCCGCCGAGAAGGTGCCGTTGCTGGCCTCGACCGCGAGCTCCCGCATGCGGGTCAGCATGGAGTGGGTCTCGTTGAGCGCGCCTTCCGAGGTCTGGACGAGCGAAATGCCGTCCTGGGTGTTGCGGTTGGCTTGCTCGAGGCTGCGGGTGCGGGCGCGCATGCGCTCGCTGATACCGAGGCCGCCGGCGTCGTCGCCCGCGCGGACGATCCGCAGGCCGGAGGACAGACGCTCGAAGGACTTTTGCAGGCCGCCCTGGCTGAGGGCGAGGTTCTTCTGAGCACTGATCGAAGCGGTGTTGGTGTTAACGACGAGGGCCATGGGGTTCTCTCCTTTGTTTGGCTTTCAAGAGGAGGTTGTCGCCTCCGTCCAGAGTGATCCTCGGGTCGCCCTGAATTCCGATTAGTGGAAAAAGTGGGGGACGGCGCGATCTGGGCGGTTTCGTGGGGGAATCGTGGGGGCGAGGGCGGGCGCGTGGGCCTAAGGCGCTGTGCTGCAGGCGGTTGTGGGCGACGCCGCGGGGGGCGGCTGTGCCTAGGAGCGCCCGAGCGTGAGCTCCGCCCGCGCCGGAGCGCTGCGGTGGGAGTTTTGAACCGCCAAGACCGCCAAGGGCGCCAAGGTTCGGGGGTGCGGGAGCGTGCTGCGTCGGCGTGGATCTCTCGCTCCGTGCCCGCGCCACCCCCCGCTGGCTCAACGCCCTGCACGACGTCCTGCAGGAGTCGCGCTCATGGGTCGCGGCCCGCGTGGGTGCACACGAGCTCCGCCCGCGCGGGGCGCGCGGGCGGGTCGAGCTCGAGTACACGAAGCCGGCCGCCCTGGAGGGCGGCCGGCTGGGTTCGGGGGGGAGCGCGCGGGCTGTTAGCGCAGCATCTTTTGGGCGAGGCCCTTGCGCACGATCACGACCTCCAGGGCCTCGCTGTCCTTGGCGGTCTTGCCCCGGGGGACTTCCCCCTGGGCGCCGTAGAACAGGAACTCGGGGGGGAGGCGGTGCTGCTTGGCGAAGTAGCGGCCGACGGCCGCCGCCCGGGCGGCGTTGCGCTCGAAGGCGCTGGCGAGGAGGTTGGCCTCGCGAGGGTTGCTCTCGGCGTTGAGCATGACCGGACCGCGCAGGGTGCGCAGGACCGCGCCCAGGCGGTCCAGGAGCCGGCGCCCCTGGGGCGCGATCTTGACGCTGCGCTTGCCGAACAGCACGTCGGCCTCGACGTGCACCACGAGCCCGCGGTTCTCCACGCCGAGCTTGACCCCTTCGGTCAGCCCGTCGGACTCGAGGATCGCCTGCAGCCGGCGCTTCACCTCGCGCATGTCCTGGTAGTCCTTCTCGTCCTCGGCGGCCTCGTTGACCACGTTGGGGAAGATCGGGGCGTAGCGCCAGGAGTCCGGGTCCACGTGCTGGCTGGGGTCGGTCTCGGCGGTGAGCTCGCTCGAGCCGCGGAACGAGTTGCCGAACGACTTCTTGGCCTGCGACAGCTTCTTGAGGTCGACCTGGCTGATCGAGTAGAGCACCACGAAGAACGCGAACAGGAGCGTAATGAAGTCGGCGTAGGAGACGAGCCAGCGCTCATGGTTCTCGTGCTCCTCGTGCTTGTGCTTGCGCGCCATGGCCTAGGCCGCCGCCGCCGCGGGCTCGCCCTTGGCTGCCTCCTGCTTCTTGCCGTCCTCCAGCGCGGCGCGCAGCTTCTCCTCGATCAGGCGCACGTTGTCGCCGGTCTGGATCGAGAGCACGCCGTTCATGAGCATCTCCTTGTGGTGCACGTCGGCCTTGGCGCGCAGCTTGAGCTTGTTGGCCATGGGCAGGAACAGGAGGTTGGCGCTGGCCACCCCGTAGACCGTGGCCACGAACGCGACGGCGATACCGCCACCGAGCTTGCTGGGGTCGTCGAGGTTCTCCATGACGTGAATCAGACCGAGCACCGCGCCGAGAATGCCCACGGTCGGGGCGAAGCCGCCGGCGGACTCGTAGATCTTGGCCACGCGCCCGGCGCGCTCCTCCTCGACGTCGATCGAGGTCTCGAGGGTGGTCTGGACCTGCTTGGGGTCGGTCCCGTCCACGGCCATCCACAGGGCCTGCTTGAGGAACGGGTCCTCCGCCTCCTCGGCGTCCTGCTCGAGGGCGATCAAGCCGTCCTTCCGCGCCTTCTTGGCCAGGGTCAGGATGTGCTGGATCTCGTGCTCGTGGTCGTGGGCCGGCTCGAACACCACGAACTTCGCGGCCTTGGCGGCCTGGATCACGTCCTTGAGCGAGAACGCCATGACGCAGGCGCCCAGGGTGCCGCCGAGCACGATCAGGGCGGCGGTGGGCTGCGCGATCGAGCTCACGTGGCCGCCCTCGAGCACCTGCCCGAGGAGGACCGAGGCGATCGCAATGATCAACCCTGCGACCGAGGCGATATCCAGCTTCACAGGCCTTCTCCAGACTCACGCCAGGCGCGCATGCCCACCCCGGCGGCCCCCACCGCGGCGCGGTAGGCGAGCACCAGGCGGGCGAGCTCGGCCATGGGTTCCTTGACCACGAGCTTCTCGGAGGTCACGAGGGTCACGATCGTGTCCGGGGCCTCTTCGACCCACTGCACCAGATCGGGGTTGAGCAGGAGCTCTTTCCCGTTGAGCCGCGTCACCGGAATCATGCGCCGCCTCCTCCCCCTCAGGTTCGGCCCGAATCCCCGGGCGGTTAGGGCCGATCTCCGCCAGCCCCAGCGGCGCTGCGGGCGCGCGGCGTAGCCCGGAGAGCACACGGGAGCGCGTGCCGGGTCGTCCGCTCAACGTCGTGAAGGCTGGTGCGAGAGAATCGAAAACCGCCAAGGACGCCAAGGACGCCAAGGGCTCCGCTGGTTCGGTCTCTTCCCGCGGCAGGAACAGTGAGGGAGGAGCTCTATCCCTCCCTCACCCCAACTCGGAGGTCAGCAGGAGGCCGGGTCAGCGGAGCCTTGGCGTCCTTGGCGTCCTTGGCGGTTCAGATCCAGCGTCCTGCTGGTTCAGATGCACGGCGCCTCCGCGCCTCCGCGTCAAACCGGCCTGCAGGCACGCTCCGTAGGGCGCCGCGGGGACGGGACTCAACGCGGCCGCGGGACGCGGCTCGTGGCGCGCAGGGCGCGGAGGCCGCTCGAGGGGCCCTCGACGGGCACCCGCAGGCGGAAGCAGGACCCCTCGCCCAGCGCGCTCGTGAGGCGCACCGTGCCGCCGTGGGCCTCGGCGATCGCCTTGACCACCGAGAGCCCGATCCCCGAGCCCGGGAGCCGGCGCACGGCCTGGGAGGTCTCGCTGCGGTAGAACTGCTCGAACACCCGGGGCTGGTCCTCGTCCGAGATCCCCATGCCCTTGTCGCTCACGCTGACCTCGAGCACGGTGTCCAGGCGCTGCACGTCGATCTGCACGTCGGCCCCGGCGGGGGAGTACTTGATCGCGTTGTCGACCAGGTTCCGGATCGCGCGGGCCAGGCGGCCCACGTCGGCGTAGACCGGGGGCAGGCTGGGCTGGATCCGCAGGCGGATCGAGGCGTCGGGCTTGGTCATGCGCAGCACGTCGGCCACGTCCTCCACGAGCTGGCCCACGTCCACGTCCTCGAGGTTCAGCTCCACCGACTTGCCCTCGAGCCGCGAGGCGTCGAGCAGGTCGTGGACCAGGGTCATGACCAGCTGGCCCTCGCGCAGCGCCTTCTCCAGGTAGCGCCGCCGGCGCGGGTTGGCCTCGCCGTCGAGCATGAGCTCGAGGTAGCCCAGGACGCCGGACATGCTGTTGCGGATCTCGTGGGACGCCAGCGAGAGGACCGTGCGCTGGTTGCGCTCGCGCTCGTCGCGCTTGGCCAGCTCGCGGTTGGGGGTCATGTCCTGGATCACGACTACCACGAACTGGGTCTCCTGCAGCCCCTGGCGCAGCATGGAGCCCGAGATCCCCACCGGGAGCTTGGCGCCGGTCCCCAGCTCGAGGTCGATCTGGCGCGGGAGCGCGAACCCGACCTGGGTCACCTCGGTGACCACGTCGGCCAGGAGCCGGGTCAGGGGGCACTCCTCGGCGTCGTGGGCCGGGTCCACCATGGGGTCCGTGCGGGCGCCGAGGAGCATGCTCGCGGTGCGGTTCTGGAGCACGATCCGCCCGTCGAGGCTGACGACGAGCATGCCGCAGGGCGCGCACTCGAGCAGCTCGAGCAGCGCCTCGGGGTCGAGCAGGGCCTCGTGGTCGATCGCGGTCACGCAGCCCCCAGGTTGAAGAAGGACGCGGCGCCCTCGGTGAGCTCGAAGATCTGCTCGAACAGCGCGGGCAGGTCGTTCGGGGAGAGCCGCAGCCGGTCCCAGGCCTCCCGGCTGATCGACGGCACGACCTGGCCGGTCTCGCTGCTGAGCAGCACGGCGTCGACCAGGAGGTCGGCCACGTGCACGATCGAGGCCGCCATGGGGTTCTCGCGGGCGAGCTCGGGGGAGTGGTGGTGGCGCACCGCGTCGACGTGCAGCGAGGGGAGCCGCCAGCGCTGGAGCAGCGCCGCGCCGATCTGGGCGTGGGTCGTCCCCAGGATCTCGCTCTCGGCCTGGACGTCGGTCCAGCCCTCCTCGGTGAGCTGCTGGATCTCCTGGGCCTCCTGCTTGCGCCAGCCCTGGATCACCACTCGCCCCACGTCGTGCAGGAGCCCGATCAGGAAGTATTCCTCCACGTGGGGCAGGCTCAGGCGCTGGGCCAGGAGCCGCGAGGCGGCGCCGCAGGCGGTCGAGTGCTTCCAGAAGCGCACGGGGTCGTGGGGCTGAGCGTCGGTGGCGTTGAGCGAGCGCAGGAGCGTCGAGGCGAACACGACGTTCCGCACCGTGTTGAACCCCAGGACCATGACCGCGTGGGTCAGGGTCCCGATCCGCTGGGCCACGCCGAAGTAGGCGGAGTTGGCGATGCTCAGGACCTTGGAGGCGATCGCCGGGTCGCCGGCGAGGAGCCGCTCCACGTCCCGGGCGCTGGTCTCGGGGCGGGTCAGCAGCTCGTTCATGCGCACCGCGACGTGCGGCAGGGGCGGGAGGTTCCGCACGCTCTCGACGATCGCGACGGCGGGGTCGGTGGCGGGGCGCTTCACGCGGACACCCCCCGGTCCCGGGCGCGGCGCTGGCGCAGGAAGCGCTCGGCCTGCTCGGCGATCTGCATCATGAGCGGGTCGGACTGGTGGGGGGCGAAGGCCGCCTCGAGCTCCCGCACGAGGGCGTCGTCCTCGGCGAGCTCGGTCTCCTCGCGCCGCTGGCGCTCCGTGTCGGTCTCTCCCTCGCTCCGGCGCTTAATCGCCTTTCGCAGAACGACTTGGAACAGTCGAGTGCGCTCGTTGTCCTCCACGCTGGCCGTCCGCGGCAGGGACATGGGCAGCGGCAGCGGTTCCGGCTCAGCCACGGTGACCCCCGGGGAGGGCGTGAGGGTGGTGGGGGGGGTAGCCCCCCCCGGAGATGGCTCTGGAGGGGAAGGCATCACCCGTGTCGGGATTCACACCAGCGCGGGATGGCGCCCGCGCGCGGTCGGCAATCGATGCCGGCAACCCCTGCATGGCCTTATGCCCCTTCCGCGGACCCGAGGGTCCAGTCCTAGGTTCGGCGCGGGGTTTGTTTACTTGAGGGGAGAAATCTCCTTCAACCGGAAATCGTGCCCATGCCTGCCGAAGCCTTCTCCCCTGCAGCCCTGGACGTGCCCTACGGGCGGATCGTGCTCGTCCTCGGGCTGACCCTGCTCGTGTCCCTGGTGGCCTCGCTGATCATGCGCCGGTTCGTGCTCGGCGGTGGCGGCGCGGCCAGCGACGAGCGCCTGCTGCGCCTGAAGGACACGCTCTCGGTCGGGCCGCGCCAGAGCGTGCTCGCGGTCGAGGCCAACGGGCGCACGATCCTCCTGGCCAGCACCCAGGACCGGATCACCTTCCTCAGCGACCTGGGCCCGGTCGCGGCCCCGCCAGCGCAGCCTGAGCCGGCCGCCGCCGAGCCCAGCGAGCTCGAGCTGCGCCTCGAGCCCCAGCCTGCCCTCGAGCGCGCGCCGCGCCGCGAGCGCGCCCCCGAGGTCCGCGCCCCCGAGCCCCCGACCGCCCAGCCCGCCTTCGCCAGCGTGCTCGAGGCCGCCCGCAAGTTCCAGAACGAAGGCTGGGCGAGCGCCGTATGAACCGCTGCGCCTGGATCCTGGCTCTGCTGCTCCTGCTCGCCGGGGGCGACGCCCTGGCTCAGGGGCTGCCCCGAGAGCTCCCGGGGGTCCCCCCGATCCAGGACCTCGCCGACGCCCCCCTCGACGGGACCGCGACCTTCGGCGGCGACTCCGCGCGGCTGACGATCGAGCTCGGCCCCGAGGCCTCGAAGGACGGGGTCGCGACCACGGTCAAGATCGCGCTGATCTTGACGATGCTCTCGCTGGCGCCGGCGCTCCTGGTCACGGCCACGAGCTTCACCCGGATCGTGATCGTGCTCGGCTTCGTGCGGGTCGGGCTGCAGACCCCGGCCATGCCCCCGAACCAGGTGATCGTGGGCCTGGCGCTGAGCCTGACCTTCCTCTCCATGGGGTCGGTGTTCGACGAGGTCTACGAGACCGCCGCGCGCCCCTACATGAACGACGAGCTGACCACCCTCGAGGCCCTGGAGAAGGCGGAGGTCCCCATGCGGGCCTTCCTCCTGCGCCACACCCGCGAGCGGACCCTGGCCAGCTTCGTGGACATGGCCGAGCTCGAGCCCACCGCGGATCAGCCGGCGCTGAGCTCCGACGAGATCCCCCTGCGCGTGCTCCTGCCCGCGTTCGTGGTCAGCGAGCTGACCACCGCCTTCGAAATGGGCGTGGTGATCCTGATCCCCTTCCTCGTGATCGACCTGGTGGCCGCGAGCGTGTTGCTCTCGACCAACATGATCATGCTCCCCCCCGCCACGGTGGCGATCCCCATGAAGGTGCTCCTGTTCGTCCTGGTCGACGGCTGGGCCCTTGTGGTGCGCTCCGTGGTCTCGACCGCCGGCTAGCGAGCGCCCCATGACCCCCGAGCTGGTGATCGAGCTGTTCCGCGGCGCGCTCCTGACCGCGCTGACCCTCTCCGCCCCGTTCCTGCTCACGGCGCTGGTGACCGGCCTCACGGTCAGCGTGCTGCAGACCGCCACCGGCGTGCAGGAGCAGACCCTGAGCCTCGTGATCAAGATCGGCGCGGTCGCGCTCGTGTTCTTCACCCTCATGCCCTGGTTGCTGGAGACCGCGAGCCACTTCGCGGTCGACTACTTCACCGGGGCCGCCAACTTGGCGCGGTGACCGTGGACGCGTTGTTGCCGACCCTCGGGAGCATGCTCTTGCACCTGCTGCGGGTGTCTTGCGCGCTGATCGTCATGCCGCCGCTCGGCCAGGGCCGGCGGCCGCGGCTGGTCCTCGCCGGGCTGTTCCTCTACGTCGGCTTCGTGCTCGCCTGCGTGCGCCCGGCCCCCGCGCTGCCCGGCGGGCTGGGGCTGCTCGTGGCCAGCGTGGCCGAGGTCGGCCTCGGGCTCCTGCTCGGGTTCGCGCTGCGGCTCGCGCTGCTCCCGGTCGAGATCGCCGGCGAGTTCCTCTCCCAGGAGGCGGCCCTGGCCATGCCCGGGACCCTGGACCCCATGCAGGGCGCGCCCGCGACCGCGATCAACGCGATCCTGCGCTCGGTCGGGACCCTGGGCTTCCTCGCCGTGGGCGGCCTCGAGTCGGGGATCGCGCTCCTGGGGCGGAGCTTCGTGCTCGTGCCCGCCGGCGACGCCGGGCGCGCGCTGTGGAGCCCCGAGGCGGGCTACCTGATCCCGGGGGTGTTCCTCCGCGCGTTCCAGGCCACCTTCGAGCTGGCCCTGCCCGTGATCGCGGCGTCCTTGCTCGCGACCTCCTCGATCGCGGTCCTGGCCCGGGCCGTGCCCCGGCTGAACCTGTTCACCGACGTGTTCCCGATCCGCACCGCGACCGTGATCGTGGGGCTGCTCGTGTTCCTCCCCTTCACCGTCCGTGGGGTGTCGCAGGTCCTGGACCTGGTCACCGGCCCCGCGGCCAGCGCCGTGCTCGCGCGGTAGGGGGGGCAGGTGTTCGGCAACGACGACAAGACCGAAGACCCGACGCCGCGCAAGCTCGAGAAGGCCCTCGAGCAGGGCGACGTCGCCCAGAGCGCCGAGCTCTCCTCGGGGATCCAGGTCCTGGCCTTCGCCGCGGCGCTCTCGGCCCTGGGCGCCCCCCTGTTCAGCGGCCTGGCCTTCAACCTCCAGCACACCTTCACCCTCGCGCTGCCCGCGGCCCCCGGGACCCTGACCACCCCCGACGCGGTGTCCGAGTTCGTGAGCGGGACCCTCGCCCGCGGGTTCAGCTCGGTCCTTCCGTTGCTTGCCACGCTGGCCGTGGCTGCCCTCCTCGCGAACCTCCTGCACCGTCGCCCGACCTGGGCCCCCGGCAAGCTGGCCCCCAAGGCCCAGCGCTTCAGCCCGAGCCAGAACCTGAAGAAGTCCTTCAGCGGCGAGGGCCTCTCCCGGCTGGGGCTGACCCTGTTCAAGCTCGCCGCCGCGGTGGCGATCGTCGCGGTCATGCTCATGGAGATGACCCCCCTGCGCTCGGTGGCCGAGGCCGGCCTGGCCTCTGGCCTGGGCCAGGTCGGGGGCGTCGCTCAGACGCTCCTGTTCGGCACGGGCCTGGTGCTGCTCGTGGTCGGCGCGGGGGACCTGTTCCTCGCCCACAAGCGGCACCTGGACCAGCTGCGCATGACCAAGCAGGAGGTCCGCGACGAGCACAAGGAGGACGAGGGCGACCCCTACGTCAAGGGCCGCCGCCGCCAACTGCAGCGCGCCGCGCGCAGCCAGGCCGGCATGCTGGAGAAGGTCGCCGAGGCCGACGTGGTGATCACGAACCCCACCCACTACGCCGTGGCCCTGAAGTACGACCGCGGCTCCATGGCCGCCCCGGTGCTCCTGGCCAAGGGCGTCGACCACCTCGCGGCCCGGATCCGCGAGCGCGCCCGGCAGGAGGGCGTGACCATGCTCGCCAACCCCCCGCTGACCCGGCTGATCTACAAGACCGTCAAGGTCGGGGCGCCGATCCCTCCGGACCTCTACGAGGCCGTGGCCGAGATCCTGGCCTTCGTGTATCGCCTGCGCGGCAAGGCCGGCCAGGCAGGTAAGGCGTGAGCGGGCTCGCGCTGCAAGGGGACGCCAAGGGCCGCGGGCTCGCGGGGATCGCCGACGGGGACAAGATCCTCGCGGTGGGCTTCCTCGCGATCCTGACGGTGCTCGTGGTGCCCCTGCCCCAGATCCTGCTCGACCTCCTGATCGGCGTGAACATTTCGGTGTCGCTCCTGATCCTGGTGGCCACGCTCAAGGCCCGCGAGCCGCTGGATATCTCGACCTTCCCCTCGCTGATCCTGTTCGCGACGCTGTTCCGGCTCTCGCTGAACGTGGCCTCGGCGCGCCTGATCCTGCTCGACGGCGACGCCGGCTCGGTGATCACCGCCTTCGGCAACTTCGTGGTCGGCGGCAACCTGTTCGTGGGCATGGTCGTGTTCCTGATCCTGGTGATCGTGCAGTTCGTGGTGATCACCAAGGGCGCGACCCGCGTGTCCGAGGTCGCCGCGCGCTTCACCCTGGACGCGCTCCCCGGCAAGCAAATGGCGATCGACGCCGACCTCAACGCCGGGCACATTGGCGAGGCCGAGGCCCGCCGCCGCCGCGAGCGCGTGGGCGAGGAGGCCGAGTTCCACGGCGCCATGGACGGCGCGAGCAAGTTCGTGCGCGGCGACGCCGTGGCCGGGCTCCTGATCGTGGCCCTCGAGGTCCTGGGCGGCCTGGGCATGGGCCTGACCCAGGGCCTGGGGATCTCCGAGGCCCTGCACAAGTACGCGATCCTCACCGTGGGCGACGGGCTCGTGACCCAGATCCCGGCGCTCCTGATCGCGACCGCCGCCGCGGTGATCACCGTCAAGTCCAGCTCGCGCTCGCAGCTCTCGGAGGACCTGGGGAACCAACTCCTCGGGCAGCCCGGGGTCCTGGCGACCGTCGGCGGCATGGTGCTGGTCATGGCCCTCGCGCCGGGGCTGCCCAAGCTGCCGTTCTTCCTGATCGCCGGCGGGGCGTTCTGGCTGCACCGCACCTGGGGCGGCGCCGCCGCGGAGAAGGACGGCAAGCGCGCCGCCAAGGACGCGACCGAGGAGGCCGCCGCCGAGGAGGCCGCCGCCAGCGACACCCTGCGCGAGGCCCTGCACCTCGACCGGCTGTGCCTCGAGCTGGGCTACGGCCTCGTGCCCCTGGCCGACACCGAGCGCGGCGGGACCGTGATCGAGCGGATCTCGCTCCTGCGCAAGCAGGTCGCCGGCGACTGGGGCTGGCTCGTGCCCCCGATCCGCGTGCGCGAGAACCTGGAGATCGCGGGCAACGCCTACCGGCTCCTGATCGGCGGGCACGAGGTCGCCACCGGGGACCTCGAGCCCGGGCGCTACCTGGCGATCGGCGCCGGGGTCGGCTCGGACCTCGACGGCGTGCACACCCAGGAGCCGAGCTTCGGGCTCCCCGCGACCTGGGTCGAGGCCGACGAGCGCGCCAGCGCCGAGCTCCGCGGCTACACCCTGGCCGACCCGACCACCGTGCTGATCACCCACTTGGGCGAGGTCCTGCGCGGGAACGCCGCCGAGATCCTGACCCGCGACGACGTGCAGGAGCTCCTGGACGCGCTCAAGGAGACCGCCCCGGCGGTGGTCAACGAGGTCACGCCCCAGCTCCTGAGCCTGGGCGAGGTGCAGCGCGTGCTCACCGCGCTGCTCGAGGAGCGCGTGGCGATCCGCCAGCTGCAGACGATCCTGGAGGCGATCGCCGATCAGGCCGCGACCTCCAAGGAGACCGACGCCCTGGTCAACGCCGCGCGCCAGCGCGTGTCGCGGGCGGTGATCCTCCCGCACCTCGACATGGACAAGAAGCTCGCGGTGCTGACCTTCGACCCCAAGGTCGAGCGCCGCCTGCTCGAGGCCCTGCTGCGCCCGGAGGGGATCGGGGCCGACGGCCCGTTCCTGCACAGCCTGGTCGAGTCGGTCGCCAAGAAGCAGGCCGAGGTCGCCCAGGGCGTGGGCGGGTTCGGCGGGCGCGAGGCGGCGCTGATCGTGCAGGAGTCGATCCGCTCCAAGGTCTCGCGGCTCCTGCGCCACACCCTGCCCCGGCTGGGGGTCCTGTCTTACGCCGAGCTCGGCGGCGCCCCGAGCATTGAGTCCGTGGGGATCGTGACCCTCGGGGAGGCGACCTAGTGCGGCAGTCCTTCGAAGCGCCCACCCTCTCTCAGGCCCTGGCCCGCGCCCAGCGCGCGCTCGGGCCCCAGGCGACCCTGCGCCACGTGGAGCGCCTCGGTCCGCGCGGCGTGCGGGTCGAGGTCGAGGGCCCGGGGCTGGACCTCGGGGCGCGCCTCGCCGCGCGGGGGATCCACCCCGCGCGCCGCGCGAGCCTGCTCCAGGACCTGAGCCCGGACGCCGAGGGCGCCCAGCGCCTGCGCTGGCGGGTGGAGCGCGCGCTCCCCGTCGACCCCCGCGCGGGCAAGCACGTGGCCCGGCACGTGGCCCTCGTCGGCCCGACCGGGGTCGGCAAGACGACCACCGTCGCCAAGCTCGCGGCCCGGGCCATGCTCGACCAGGGCCTGCGGGTCGGGCTCGTGACCCTCGACCTCTACCGCGTGGCCGCCGTCGACCACCTGCGCACCTACGCCGACCTGCTGGGCGTGCCCCTGGCCGTGGCCCAGGATCGCCGCGAGCTCGCGGGCGCCCTGGCCCAGTTCGCCGACCGCGACCTGGTGCTCGTCGACACCGCCGGGCGCAGCCCGCGGGACCCCGCGCGCCTGGCCGAGCTGGCCGGGCTGCTCCAGGGCGTCGACCTGCACGTGAACCTGGTGCTGGCCGCCAACGCCTCGTACCACGCCCTGCGCGACGCCCGCGAGCGCTTCGCCGCGCTCCGCCCGCGGGGGCTGGTCCTGACCAAACTCGACGAAGTCTCCCACCCTGGCGACGCCTTCGAGGCGCTCGCCACCGACGAGCTGCCGCTGCGCTGGACGACCGACGGGCAGGAGGTCCCCGACGACCTCGACCCCGCCTGCGCCCACGCCTTGGCGAGCTGGGTCCTGGGAGCTGAGGAGCAGTGCGCGTGAACGGACAAGCGAAGACCCTGATCGAGCGCATGCGCGCCCCGCGCCGGCCCAGCGCCCCCGCGGCGGCCCGGGTGGTCGTCGCCAGCGGGCGCGCCAGCGGGCACCTGGCCGAGCTCACCGCCGACCTGGCCTTGGCCTGCGCGCAGCTCGAGGAGGCGACCGCGCTGATCGAGCTGCCCCACGCCGGCGGCGCGACCACGGCGACCCTGGCCCAGCGCGGCCTCGAGCTCCCGATCAGCGGGCAGCTCCAGCTCGTGAGCGCGGGGGCCGGCGTGCCCGCGGTCGAGGCCCTGGCCGGGGCCAGCGTGGGCCTCGTGGTCCTCGAGCAGCGCCCGCAGGCGGTGCGCAGCGCCTACGCCCTGGTCAAGCGCGTGGTGCTCCACGACCCCAGCGCCGCCGAGCGCCTGGCCTTCCTGGTGTGCCCCGCGCACCGCCCGGCCAAGGCCAAGGAGCTCGTGCGCGGGCTGCAGGACATGGTCCGGCGCTTCCTCGCGGTGGAGGTGGACGACCTCGAGCTGGCCGGGGTCGGGCCAGCGTCGGCGGAGCGCACCCTCGCGGTGCGCCTGCTCGCGCGCCGCGTGCTCGGGCGCTGCGCCGAGCACAGCGCTCAGGGATCGGGGGTCGCCGTCGCATGAACGTCGAAGTCCTCTGCGCAGCGCTGGCCTTCCTGCTCGTGGTCGTCCTCGGCCTGAGCGCGGACGTGCGCCCGCCGACCGTGATCACCCGCGCCCTGGTGGCCGGGCTGGGCACCGCGTGCCTGGTCCACATGGGCGCGCGCTGGCTTCAAGGTGAGACCCAACGCCTGGCGGCCGAGGCCGCGGGCATCGAGGAGGTGGAGGCGTGAACAGCAGCAGCGCTGCGCTCCAGGCCTACGCCAAGAGCTCGGGGACGGACCACGACGCCCGGGTCGTGCAGTACCTGCCCCTCGTGCGGCACGTCGTGGGGCGCATGGGGGTCAGCCTCCCGCCGCACCTCGACTTCGAGGACCTGCTCAGCGCCGGGGTGTGCGGGCTGATCCAGGCCACCCACAGCTTCGACCCCACCAAGGGCTGCTCGTTCAAGTCCCACGCCTTCACCCGGATCCGGGGGGCGGTGTTGGACGAGCTGCGGCGGGCGGACCCGATCCCCAAGAAGCGGCGCAAGCTGCTCAAGCAGATCGACGCCGCCCACGCGCGGCTCACCGGCGAGCACGGCACCCCGCCGACCCCCGAGGAGCTGGCCGAGGAGACCGGGATCACCGTCGAGGAGCTGGACGAGCACCTGGTGCTCGCCCGGCGCGCGGCGCTGGTCTCCCTCGACGCGCCGCAGGGCGGCGAGGGCGAGGGCGCGGGGTCGACCCTGGCCGAGAGCGTGCTCGCCCCCAACATCCCCGAGCCGAGCAGCGACGCGCAGCGCCGCGAGAACCTGGACCTCATGGTCCAGGCGCTGAGCGCGCTCCCCAAGCGGGAGCGCGAGGTGATCGGCCTGTTCTACACCGAAGGCCTGCGGCAGAAGGAGATCGCCGACCTGCTTGGCGTCACCAGCTCGCGGGTGTCCCAGATCCACTCGCGCGCGCTCATGATCTTGCGCCGCGAAATGACCAAGCTCGGCCTGAGCTAGGAGTGCCCATGCCCCGCACGACCCCCCGCGCCCTGTGCCTCGCGGCCGTCGCCCTGACCCTCGGGTCGGGCTGCGCCGTGCAGGAGGCCCCGCCCCCGGTGACCGCCGCCCCCCAGGGCGAGGACCGTTCGCCGGTGCTGAACCTCGTCGCCGAGAAGGAGGCGCAGCTCCAGCAGTGGAAGGAGACCGCCGAGGAGCTGCGCGCGAGTCTGGAGAAGACCCGCGCCGCCCTCGAGCGCAACAAGGCGCTGGTGGGCGAGCTGCGCGAAGAGCGCGACACTCTCGTGGCCGAGGACACGCTCCTGCGCTCGAGCCTCCAGACCCTCGACGCCGAGCGCCGGGACCTGCTCGAGCGCCTCGCGGAGCAAGAGCTCGCCGCCCTGCGCCGCGAGCGCTCGTCCCTCGAGGACTCGCTGATCCGGCTCGAGGCCTTCGGCCACGACCCGCTGGCCGACTCGGAGCCGGAGGCGGAGGAGGGCTACGTCGACTTCGACGAGGCGGCCCTCGACGCGGCCGGGGAGGCCGAGCACGAGGGCGCCGGCCACGACGAGGCCCACGACACCGGCCACGGCGACGCCGCCGGCCACGGCGAGGAGCACGCGCCCGCCCACGACACGGGGCACGCCCCCGCCCACGACGACGGCCACGCGGCTCCGAGCCAGGGAGGTCACCACGAAGGTTCGCATTAGCCTGGCGCTGGGCCTCGCGCTCCTCGCCGGGGGCTGCACCACCACCGCCCGCTACGTCTCGCCCACCCTCGAGCACACCCCGTCCTTGTGGACGGTGGTCAGCGTGCGCGGGGCCGGCGACGTCCCCTTCGAGCTGCAGGAGGTCGTGACCCGCGCGGCCCTGGCCGAGCTGGAGGGCAGCCAGCGCTTCCTCCCGCTGGCCCTCCCCCCGGAGGCCAGCCAGGAGCTGGTCGACGCCTCGGTGGACTGGCAGCGCGGGCCCCCGGCGCACCGCCTGGTCTCGCTCTCCCGGAGCTGGGGCGCGGACGCCGTGGCCCTGGTCAGCGTGCGGCGCTTCGACCCCTACCCGCCCATGCGCCTGATCCTGAGCCTCGAGGTGCACTCGACCGACACCGGCGCGCTCCTGTTCGCGAGCAGCTACGAGGCCCACGAGGGCAACACCTGGCGCCCCGCGCGGACCCTCTCCCGGGACCGCTTCGCCCGCGAGGCCTGCGCCGAGCTCCTCGCCGAAGTCCCCTGAAGGGAGGCAGCGCTCGCGGAGGTCGCGGGGTCGCCCTAGCGCGGCACCGCGCGGAGCCCCCGCCGCGATCTCCGCGAGCGCCCCCTCCCTTCAGCTAGCTCAGCTCCGCCGGCACCCAACGCGGCGGTGAGGTCGCGGACGTCGCTCCGCGACCTCGCGCGTTGGTTCGCGGGGATGGGAAGGGCGCCTCGTTGACCGCAACGGGGTAGAAGCCTTTGAACGCAAGCGGGTAGAAGCCTTTGAACGCAAGCGGGTAGAAGCCTTTGAACGCAAGCGGGCAGAAGCCTTTGAACGCAAGCGGGTAGAAGCCTTTGAACGCAAGCGGGCAGAAGCCTTTGAACGCAAGCGGGCAGAAGCCTTTGAACGGAAGCGGGCAGAAGCCTTTGAACGCAAGCGGGCAGAAGCCTTTGAACGCAAGCGGGCAGACGCCTTTGAACGGAAGCGGGTAGAAGCCTTTGAACGGAAGCGGGCAGAAGCCTTTGAACGCAAGCGGGCAGATGCCTTTGAACCGCAAAGGGCGCAAAGGACGCAAAGGAGCGCAAAGGGTGCGGGGGCCCAGCCGTGCTGTATCTGTCGGTCCGCGAGCGGACGTGTCGGTGGAAGGAGGGTAGCTCCGCCTGCGAGCCACCGGCACTGCGAGCCGACTCCAGGGCGGAGCAGCCCTTCCTGGTACAGACCCGGTCCAAATCGTCAGGCATGTGCCCGGTTGCACAACCTTCCTGTCCCCACGCGGCGCTTTCGAATCGCGAGCCTTTGCGCTCCTTTGCGTCCTTTGCGTCCTTTGCGGTGAATGAGCATCTGCCCGCCCTGGGAGAGCGAGGCGGGCCGTCTACCCGCTCTGTTGCAGTGAGGCAGGCGGTCCCAGTTCCCCCGCGGCGCTTTCGAGTCGCGAGCCTTTGCGCTCCTTTGCGTCCTTTGCGTCCTTTGCGGTGAATGAGCATCTACCCGCCCTGGGAGAGCGAGGCGGGCGGTCTACCCGCCCTGGGGAAGCGAGGCGGGCGGTCTACCCGCCCTGGGAGAGCGAGGCGGGCGGTCTACCCGCCCTGGGAGAGCGAGGCGGGCGGTCTCCCCGCCCTGGGAGAGCGAGGCGGGCGGTCTACCCGCCCTGGGAGAGCGAGGCGGGCGGTCTACCCGCCCTGGGAGAGCGAGGCGGGCGGTCTACCCGCCCTGGGGAAGCGAGGCAGGTCGTCTACCCGCCCTGGCGGGGCGCCCGCCGGGTCCGTACACACGGCCGCAGCCCCTCCCGGGGGGGAGGGGCGGGGCGGCGGGTTGGAGGTCGGCTCAGTCCGAGGAGCCGAGCAGGCGCTCGGCGGTGGCCCTGAGGCCCTCCTCGGAGTGGAAGAAGCCCGACTCCAGGCGCTCCTTGGCCGCGGCGATCGCGTCGCTGCGGTCCTCGGGCAGGTTCACCAGCTGTTGCACCAGCTTGTTCACCCGCGCCCGCTCCGGCGTCTCGACCTGGCCCTGGCCGGAGGCCGCGGGAGCTCGCGACGCGCGCTGGCTCTCGTTGGCCTTGCCCGACGACTGGGCGTCCTTGATCCGCTGCAGGGCGGGCGCCGCGTCGGCTCCGCGCAAGGGCTGCATGTCCATGATCCACCTCGGGGAAGAGTCCCAGTTCGATCCTCGACCCGGTTCATGGATGGATTAGCGGAAAAAAACAAGAAAGTTCGAGGTCGGTCATCCGTGCCGTTCCGGAAGGGCTTTCCGGCTCGCTCGCCGGCTCTGCGTTAACTCGAGTCGCGCCCGTGAGCTCACTCCCGGCGCAGGCTTTGCAACACGTCGGGCATGCAGCATGTTGCGCAGACCCCTTCGGCACCCACCTCGCTCTTCGGCGGCCCCGAGGCCCCTCAGGGCACGGCGGCGCCCAAGGGGATCTTCGGCGCGTTGGTGGCCGCCGCGAAGGGCGAATCCTGCGAGCAGGGCTCGACCCCCGCGACGCCCCTCCCTCCGCGCAAGGGCGAGGGCGCCGAGCTGGACCCGGAGCTGCAAGGCCTCGCGGCCGCGCTCCTCGCCCCGGCTGCCGCCGTCACCGTGCCGCCGGCGACCCCGACCGAGCTCGAGGAGCTCTCCGCGCTCCTGCGCGAGCTGCGCGGCGGCGCCCCCGCGGCGCCGGTCCCCGGCGCGACCGCGGAGGGCGAGCAGGCCGCCGCGGGTGGCCAGGCTGCCGCTACCCAGGCCGCCGGAGCCCAGGCTGTCGCGGGGGAGACTCCCGGGGTCGCGCTGCTGGCCACGAGCGACGAAGCCAGCGCGGGCGAGGGCTTCTCTGTTCTCGACGAGGGCGCCGACCTCGGCCCGGCCCCGACCGCGGAGCCGACCGCGCAGCCCGCCACGGCGCCCCGCGCCGAGCTGCCGAGCTCCCTCCCCGTCCACGTCGCGGTCGCCCCCCGGGTCGGCCTCGAGCTGCGTCCGGTCCGCGCCGAGGCCGCTGGCGAGGAGCCGCTGCGGGTCGAGGCGACCGAGCGCGGGCCGAGCTTCGAGGTCCGGGTCGAGACCCCCGAAGGCCCCCAGGCGCCGCGCGCCCAGAGCGTGAACGCGCCCCGGGCCGAGGGCCCGCGCCCGACCCCGCTCCTCGATCAGGTGCAGGTCGTGCTCGGCCCCGAGCTGAGCGAGGCCCGGATCCGCCTCGACCCCCCCGGGCTCGGGAACCTGTTCGTCCAGGTCAAGGAGCTCAAGGGCGAGCTCAGCGCCACGATCGAGGTCGAGCGCCCCGAGGTCCTGCGCGAGATCGAGCGCCTGCTGCCCCAGCTCCAGGACTCCTTCCAGCGCAACGGCCAGGCCGTGACCAAGGTCGAGGTCTCGCTGCGCCCCGACGGCTTCGCCGCCGACGCCCACGGGGGCGGCCGGCACTCCGGCGACGCCCACGACGCTCACGACTCCGGCGCCGCCGCGGCGCCTCACCGCTCTTCTACCCCCGCCGAGCCGCGGCGCGCAGCGACCCTGCGCCTCGCGCCCCGCGGCGGGCTCGACACCCTGGCCTGAGGAGGCCTCATGGACGTCTCTGCACTCAGCGGACTCATGGTCGACACGAACGGGGCCCAGCAGGCGGCCCCCAACCAGGAGCTCGACCGCGACGCGTTCCTCTCGCTGCTCGTCGAGCAAATGCGCAACCAGGACCCCCTCGAGCCCGTGGGCAACGAGGACTTCATCGCGCAGCTCGCCCAGTTCACCTCGCTGGAGAACAGCGAGCTGACCGCGGACCGCCTCGGCTCCCTGCTCCAGGTCGAGCAGCTCGGGCAGGGCGCGGCGCTGGTCGGGCGCAAGGTCAGCTTCCGCTCCCCCACGAGCGGTGAGGTGCTCCCCGGGATCGTCTCGGGGGCCGAGCTCACGAACCAGGGCGTGTACGTCGACGTCGGCGGAGAGCGCGTCCCCCTCAGCAACGTGCTCCGCGTCGACGACGCCGGCCAGAGCGACGGCTGATCCCCACCCCTAACGCACACACGACCAGGAGAGACATATGGGCAACTCACTCGAGGCGGGCGTCTCGGGCCTCCGGGCTCACCAGGACATGCTCGACGTCGTCGGCAACAACCTCGCGAACATAAACACCCCGGGCTTCAAGTCCTCGCGGGTGACCTTCGCGGACCTGATCAGCGAGACCGTGCGCTCGGGCACGGCCCCCACCGACACCCAGGGCGGGATCAACCCCAGCCAGATCGGCCAGGGCGTGCGCCTGGGCGCGATCGAGCAGGACATGCGCCAGGGCGGGCTGCAGACCACCGGGCGCACCCTGGACCTGGCCCTCGAGGGCGAGGGCTACTTCGTGCTCTCCGACGGCACGAACGACATGTATTCCCGCGTCGGCACCTTCGGGATCGACTCGAACAACAACCTCGTGTCGACGACCTCGGGGCTGCGGGTCCAGTCCGCGACCGGCGAAGACATCGTGATCGACGTCAACAGCACGCTCCCCGCCGCCGAGACCCAGACCGTCGACTTCACCGGGAACCTGGACGCCCTCGCCAGCCCGCCGGTGGCCGCCCAGCTCACCACCCCGCCCTTGAGTGAGGGCTCCCCGGCCCAGATCACCGGGTCCAACGGCCAGCCCTTCGCCCTCGCCGACGGCCAGCAGTTCACCCTGCGCGCCAACGGCCAGGCGGCCCAGACCGTGACCTTCCGCACCGCAGACTTCGCCGCGATCGGCGCCGCCACCGCGGCGGAGGTCGCCGCGGCGATCAACGCCCAGCTCACCGGGGTCGTGGCCACCAACGTCGGCGGCTCGGTGCAGCTCGCCTCGACCCAGACCGGCAACGGCTCGAGCCTGGACGTGGACGACGCCCTGGGCAGCCCGGCGTTCACCCTCGGGCTCTCGACGACCCTGACCTTCGGCACCGAGGTCCCGGCCAGCGCGACCACGAACCTGAACGACATTCCCCAGAACACGAGCGACTACGTGGCCGGGGACATCATCGACGTGGCCGGTCTCGACGCCGACGGGACCCCGATCAGCGCGACCTTCGTGTTCGGCACCGGCCCCGGGCAGAACGGCACGACCCTGGGCGACCTGCAGTCGTTCCTCCAGGGCCTTTACACCAACGCCAACGTGAGCATCAACACCGACGGCTCGGTCCAGATCGACGCCAACGCGGTGGGCGAGTCGCCGCTGCAGCTCGTGCTCACCGACGGCCCGGTCAACGCCGGGTTCACGAGCTTCTCCTCGATCCCCTACAACACCACCGTCGAGGGCGACGACGGCGCGACGCTCCAGACCTCGATCGAGGTGATCGACGCCCAGGGCAGCCCCCACGCGGTGCTGTTCACCCTGCACAAGACCGGGGCCAACGAGTGGGAGGTCACCGCGACCCTCCCCGACGGCGACGGCACGGTGCTCGACGGCGACGTCCAGGGCGTGCGCTTCAACGACGACGGCTCCTTTGACTTCGTGTCGGGGATCGGGATCGGCGACCCGAACATCGAGATCGTGTGGGCCGGGACCACCACCACCCAGTCGATCGCCCTCGACTTCGGCGCCAACGGCGAGTTCTCGGGGCTGACCCAGTTCGGCGGGGCGACCACCGCCGGCGCCACCGAGCAGGACGGCTACACCTTCGGCACGCTCTCGTCCTTGAACGTGAACTCCGAGGGGCAGATCCAGGGGATCTACACCAACGGCCAGATCCAGGTCCTCGACCAGCTCGGGATCACGACCTTCGCCAACCCCGCCGGCCTGCAGAAGCTCGGGGACTCGCTGCTCGCGGCCTCCCCCGCCTCCGGCGCGCCGACCCCGACCACCGCGCTCAGCGGCCGCGCCGGGAAGGTCGTCTCGGGCTCCCTCGAGGGCTCGAACGTGGACATCGCCCTCGAGTTCACCCGCCTGATCACCGCCCAGCGCGGGTTCCAGGTCAACTCGCGCACGATCACCACCACCGACCAAATGCTCCAGGAGCTGGCCAACCTGATCCGCTAGCGGACGGGCGGGGCCCGGCCCCGCCCTGACTCGCTCCACAGGGTTCGATCCCAACCGGGGGCACGGGCGGGGGTTATCCCCGCCCGCGGTCGTCTCGGCCGCGCCCCGGGGTTTCTCCCCTCAACTCCCGGGCAGCCGGGCCGAACCTGGACACAGGACGTCGTATGCCGAGCATTCAGTTCAGCGGACTCGCCTCCGGGCTCGATACACAGGGGATCATCTCCGCGCTGGTCTCCGTGGAGCAGATCCCGATCCAGCGGCTCTCGCTCCGCCAGAAGAGCCTCACCTCGGCCAAGAACCTGTTCGGCGACCTGGGCACCAAGGCCCGGGCGCTGGAGGACCTGGCGGCCAAGCTCACCACCGCCGCCGACTTCGGCGCGCGCAAGGGCACGAGCAGCGACGAGGCCAAGCTCGGGGTCTCGGTCAGCGACACCGCCGACGTGGGCAGCTACTCCCTGGTCGTGAGCAAGCGCGCCGCGGCCACCCGCCTGGCGTCCACGGGCTACGCCGACGCCGACGCCACCGGCGTCCTGGGCACCGGCACCCTGAGCATCACCGTGGGCTCGACCACGACCCAGGTCCCGATCGGCTCGGACTCCTTGAACGCCGTGCGCGACGCGATCAACGACGCCGACCTCGGGGTCCGGGCCTCGGTGATCAACGACGGCAGCGGGACCCCCTACCGCCTGGTGATCACCGGCGAGGAGACCGGGCTCGCGAACGCGGTCAGCGTCGACGCCAGCGGGCTCAGCGGGGGCAGCCAGCCCCTGAGCGTGTCCACGATCACCGCGGCCCAGAACGCCGAGTTCACCCTGGACGGGATCGCCATGCAGCGGGCCTCGAACACGGTGAGCGACGCGATCGCGGGGGTGACCCTCCAGCTCCAGGACGTCTCGGCCACGGCGCTCACGATCAACGTGACCCAGGACGCCCAGGCCTCGAGCGACAAGGTCAAGGAGCTGGTCGAGGGCTACAACACCCTGGTCGAGCTGATCAACAAGAACAACGTTCCCGGGGAGAACGGCGCCCCCGGCGGACCGCTGGTGGGCGACTTCGCCGCCAGCGGCGCCCTGCGCCGGCTGGGCTCGGCGATCGGCCTCGCAAACGGGACGGGGATCGCCGCGAACCTGTCTTCGATCGGGATCTCCACCGAGCGCAACGGCACCCTCAAGCTCGACGAGGCCAAGCTCAAGGCCGCGATCGAGTCCGACCCCGGCGCCGTCGCGGACCTGGTGGCCGACGCCGCGACCCGGCTCGAGGCCGCCGCCGACGACCTGGGCAAGGCCAGCGAGGGCGTGTTCGCCCGCCGGGCCAAGACCCTCGAGCGCACGATCAGCGACCTCGGACGCCAGATCAGCCGGCGCGAGGACAGCCTCGAGAAGCTCGAGCAGTCCCTGACCCTGCGCTTCACCGCCCTCGAGTCCCTCTCCTCTCGCTACCAATCCCAGGCCAGCTTCCTGGCCGCCCTCACCTCCGGGAGCTAGCCATGAGCCTCGCCCACGCCAAGCGCGCCTACGGCGGCAACCGCGTCATGACCGGGACCGCGCTGGACCTGGTCGTGCTCCTCTACGAGCGCGCGATCCTCGACGTCAAGCGCGCGCGCGAGGCCGCCGAGGCCGGCGAGTGGCGCGAGTCCGGCGAGCAGCTCAGCCACGCGCGCCAGATCGTGCTCGAGCTCCTGAGCTCCCTCGACCGCGAGCGCGGGGGCGAGGTCGCCGAGAACCTGGCCTCGCTCTACGTGTTCTGCTCGAGCAACCTCCTGCCCCCCGCCAGCTCCGAAGGGGTCCAGGCGGCGAGCGACGTGCTCAGCGAGCTCCTCGCGGGCTACCGCGACCTGCGGGACGGCCGCGGCGGTGCCTGAGCACCTGCAGGAGCTCGACGCCCTGCTCGCCCGCGCCCAGGACCGGATCGTGGCCGGGGACGTCGAGGAGGCCCTGCGCCTCGAGGCGCGCTGCCAAGCCTTGCTGGAGCGGATCAAGGGCGACGTCCAGGAGCGCGGCGGCGTCTCCCCCGAGTTCGAGCGCGCCCTGCCCTCGACCCGCGCCGCCTTCGAGCGCGTGCTGGTCCTGCTGGCGACGGTCAAGCTCGAGACCCAGGTCGAGCTCGAGGGCGTGCGCCGCGAGCGCGGCTCCCTCAAGGGCTACCGCCCCGGCCCCGCGCGCCCCGCCCGCGACTGGACCGCCTAGAACCCGGCCGCGATCCCCACGGTCCAGCCGAACACGTCCTCGCCTACGTAGACCGCGCCCTGGAGCGTGAGGCTCGAGACCATGAGCTCCGGCGTCGCGACCTGGAGCCCGCACAGGAACTGCACGTAGTCGCGGAAGTCGAGGGCGCCGTCGTCGGTGTCGTCGAAGTAGCGGCGATACCCCACGCCCCCGATCCAGCGCAGCCCGTGGCCCTCGATCTCGGTCAGCGGTCCGCTGAGCTCGACCCGCGCGGTGAGCCAGTGCGAGGTGGTCGGCGCGTCGGGGGCGTCGTCGTCGGTGTGCAGCACGAAGTAGCGGCGCATGTCGTAGCGCAGCACCAGGGCCAGCTCCAACGGACCGACCTCCAGCGCCTCTTGCCGGAGCGCGCCCGAGGCACCGAAGCCCCCGAGGTAGCTCTCGGTGTCGAACAGGATCCCCTTCGTCAGGGCCTTGGTCACCTCCGCCCCGGGCCCGCGGAAGTGCGCGTCGTTGCGCCCGTAGCTGAAGGCCCCGTGGGCCAGGGCCTGGACCTTGAACCCGTGGCCGAGCTCGAAGCTCGGGCCCAGGCCGCCGTCGGTGCAAAGTTCAGGTAGGTCGCTCGCACCCGGGTGTGCAGCCCGGGCACGTTCTCGCTGAAGTAGAGCTTGAGCCCGCTCTGCTCGTAGCCGACCACGACCTCCGCCCGCAGGTCCGGGAGCCCCTCGCCGAGCTCGACGTCGAAGGGCATGGGCAACGCGGTGGGCGAGATCGAGAGCTCGCTCGAGCCCGGCTCGTGCACGGTGAAGTTGCCGCCCTCGAACTCGGCGTCGACCCCCAGGTCCACGAGCGACGCCAGGAACGTGGCGTAGCCCGTGTGCCGCAGCCCGTCCTTCAGCTCCTGCCGCGCCTGCTCGATCGTCAGGGTCTGCGCCCCGCACACGCCGGCGATCAGGAGTAGCAGCGGGATCGCACGCAGCACGGCACCGTCCTTCGCCGTAGTTGCGCATACCCAGCCCCCGCCTGCCAGGGCGGCCTGGGAGATCCAGCTCCTGAGGCGCACGCGTGGCGGGGTGGGATGGGCGCAGACGAGCTGCGCCCCTACGGCGTGCGCGCGAGTCCAGTGCTCGGAGTCGGCCCCCTGTCCGTTGGGGTCCAGCTCGCCTGCACCCAGCCCGTCACCGCACCGAGTCTGGCGTGTGCCCGGGCACCGGCGTCTGCGTCTCCGTTGGGGTCCAGCTCGCCTGCGCCCAGCCCGTCACCGCACCGAGTCTGGCGTGTGCCCAGGCACCGGCGTCTGCAGCTCTGTAGGGGCGCAGCTTGCCTGCGCCCATCCCATCACCGCGACAACGAGGACCCAGCGGAGCCGGTCTTCCGGCTCAGGCGTCGTCCACGAGCGCGAGCGCGTCGCGCACCAGCTCGGCGACGAACGAGGGCGTGACCTGGGGCGGGGGCGGGTCTCGCCGCACGAGCGTGAACCGGGTGAAGTCCGCGCGGGTCACGAGCGGGTGCAGCTCGCCAGGGCGACGGCGCGCGGCGTCGACCGCCCACGCCAGGCGGAAGCGCTTGTCGTCTGGGACCACCCGCAACCAAACGTCGTCCTCCCGGGCGAACGCGTCGTAGTACCAGCGCGGATCGGGCGCAATGCTCCAGTAGAACGCGCGCCCAGCGACCACGAGACGTCGACGGCGGTAACTGGAGACGGCCATGCGCGTCCCTCCCGAGCTCCGACGGGGGAAGCGTGCGCCGACGTCACCCGTCCTCGAGCACGCAGGCACTGGAAGGAAGACCGTTCGCAGGAGTGTGGACCGTTGGACGTCCCAGTAAGCGTGTATCCTTGGACTCTCAAGGAGCACCCGCCCAGAGTGCGGAACTGTGGTGGAACTTGAGCATCTACCTTGAGGACTTGTCGCCAGCTGATGACGACGATCTCGAGACCTGGGACGTCGTGATCGAGGCGCTGGGTCATGAGAGTTCAGGTCAGCCTCTGTCCCACGAGCGCCTCTCTGCAATCTTCAGCTTCTTTGAGGCCAACGCTCCTGAGGATCCCAACGACGCCGTCTGGGCTGCTGTCCACCTAGTGGAGTCTCAAGCGGGCTACCGCGCCTGCTTGGTGGCTTCTCTCTTGCGCAAGCCGAACGTCTTCTCCCAAACCCTCCTAGAGCGACTGTTGTGGTCTAGCAAGGACGACACGGGCGAGGTCCGTGAAGACCTCGTAGCGTTGACGCGCAACCTCCTTCGAGATCCCTTGATCCCTGAGAGACTGGGACGTTCACTCAGGCGGACTCTGGACCTGACTACTCGCTAATCTGCATCCAGCAACGACGGCTCCGTCGCTCGGGGTCGTGCGGAAGCGTCCTCTCCCACCGAAGGTATACGGCTCGACATACCCGGGCGGCGTTGACCCCGCTCTTATCCCTGGGTGGGTACACGCACACGGAATCGAGAGGCTGTGCCGGACACCTGTGGGCAGAACCGCGCCCGCACGTCCCCTACGCGCGCAGGCCGATCGGGCAGGCGACGCCGGTGCCGCCGAGGCCGCAGTAGCCGCCGGGGTTCTTGGCGAGGTACTGCTGGTGGTAGGTCTCGGCGTAGTAGAAGGTCCCGGCGGGCTCGAGCTCGGTGGTGATCTCGCCGTGGCCGGCCTCGCGGAGCTTGGCCTGGTAGGCGGCGCGGCTGGCCTCGGCCTCGGCGCGTTGAGCCTCGGTGGTGGTGTAGATCCCCGAGCGGTACTGGGTGCCCACGTCGTTGCCCTGGCGCATGCCCTGGGTCGGGTCGTGGTTCTCCCAGAAGGTCTTGAGCAGGGTCGCGAAGGAGACCTGCGCGGGGTCGTAGACCACGCGCACGACCTCGTTGTGCCCGGTCTGGTTGGAGCACACCTCCTCGTAGGTCGGGTTCCGGGTGTAGCCGCCGAGGTAGCCGACCTGGGTCGAGGTCACCTCTCGGGAGCTGCCAGAACTTGCGCTCGCGGCTCCAGAAGCAGCCCATGCCGAACGCCACGACCTCGTGCCCCTGGCCAAGGAGGCACGAGGGCGTTTCCGTTCACGTAGTGGTGGCGGGGACCTTGATCGGCTTCGTCCTGCCCGGGGAGCGCCTTCTCGGGCGCGACCTTCTTGAGCTTGTGGGCGACGGAGAAGAACACGGGTACCTCCTCGTCGGCCGATTCTAAGGGCCGCGCGCGGGCTTGGGCACGACGCGGCGCGTCGCTCACTCCTCGCTGGGGGCCTCTTGCTCCACGCGCTCGGCCTGGTAGCGCCAGCGGTAGGGACCCTGGGCCTCGGCGGAGAGCGCGTCGCCCGGGGCGTGCGCAATGTAGAGCACCTGACCCTCGAGCTCGGCCTCGAGCACCGCGCCGCGGACCACGTCCCACTCGAAGCCGCCCTTGAGCTCGAGGGTGATCTCCGGCTTGCCGAGGGTCTTCTTCTGCCGCACCCGCAGCGCCTTGACCTGGAGCACCGCGACCTCGCCCTCCTTGCGCCGCTTGATCGAGCGCAGCTTGACCACCGCGCCCGAGGCGTCGCTGGCCTCGGCGGGGGCGTCGCCGAACAGCGCGCGGTTGATCGCCTGGCCGCTGATCTCCCACTGATCGCCGCTCTCGACCACCCGCTGGGGCGGGAGCAGCGCCGCGCACAGGCGCTCGAAGCGCAGCTCCTCGCGGTCCTCCTTGTCGAGGTGCCCGCCGTCCTCGAGCTTCCGGTTCAGGCCCTCGAGCAGCACCGTGCGCTCGTGCTGCGAGCTGCGCGCGGGCTCGCTGGGCTTGCTCACCGGGTGGTCGTAGCGCAGCGAGCGCTCGTAGGTCCGCTTGAGCTTCAGGGGGCCGACGCCCACGACCTCCTCCACGTAGCGCGTCTCGCTCGCGATCCGCCGCGCCTCCCCCGACCCGCGGGCCCGGGCCTTGAGCAGGATCTTGACCGTGGTCTCGCGCTCGTCGTGGACCTCGAACCGCGACCCGACCTTGGGCTCGTCCACCAGGAGCACCTGGGCCTGGGCCGCGAGGGCAGAGAAGGCGAACAGACACAGCAGGTTACGCATGGGGCGCTCCGTCCTTCCTCCACTCTACCGCCAGCGCACGCAGGAGGTTTCGCGGGGCCGGGGACGCTACCCTCCGAGCTGACAGCGGCCGGGCCCGACGGGGTAGAGTCGCCGGAGCCCGCCCCGTGACCCCCGACGCCCTCGCCGACGACGACGACGCCCTCGCCGCCCGCTACCGTTTGGAGCTGGCCGCCGCCTTCGTGCGCGGACGGCTGGGCGCGGGCCCCGCGGACGACGCCGCCTGCTTCCGCGAGGGGCTGGCCCAGGGGCTCAAGCTGCACAAGTTCAAGCGCATGACCCTGCCCCGGATCGACAAGGTGCTGGGGATCCTGCGCGGGTTCCAGCCCGGCTCGCTCCTGGACCTGGGCAGCGGACGCGGGACCTTCCTCTGGCCGCTGCTCGAGGCGCTGCCCTGGGTCGAGGTCAGCGCCCTCGACCGGGACCCGCGCCGGGTGCGCGACCTGGACGCCGTGCGCCAGGGCGGCGTCACCCGGCTGAGCGCGGTCGAGGGCGACCTGGGCGAGCTGCCCTTCGACGACGGGGCCTTCGACGGGGTCACCGCCCTCGAGGTGCTCGAGCACGTGGACGACCCCGCCCGCGCGGTGCGCGAGCTGCTGCGGGTCGCCCGCCGGTTCGTGGTCGCCTCGGTCCCCAGCAAGCCCGACGACAACCCCGAGCACCTGCACCACTGGCCGGCGTCGGACTTCAGCGCGCTGTTCGAGCGCGCGGGGGCCAAGCGCGTGAGCCTCGACGCCGTCCTGAACCATTGGGTCGTGGTGGTGCGCCCGTGATCCCCCCGCTCAAGAAGTACCCGCGCACACCGCACCTGCGCGGGAGCAAGCTCCAGCCGGGCGACGAGGACCTCAAGGCCGTGCGCTTCGCCGAGGTCGCCCACAAGCCGCTGGTCGTGGAGGAGAAGCTCGACGGCAGCAACGCCGGGGTCGGCTTCGCCCCCGACGGTCAGCTCCTGCTCCAGAGCCGCGGGCACTACCTGCGCGGGGGCGAGGCCGAGCGCCAGTTCGCGCTGTTCAAGCGCTGGGCCCACACCCACCGCGACGCCTTGTGGCGCGCCCTCGGCGCGCGCTACGTGGTCTACGGCGAGTGGCTGTTCGCCAAGCACACCGTGTTCTACGACGCCCTGCCCCACTACTTCCTCGAGTTCGACGTGCTCGACCGCGAGGCGGAGCGCTTCCTCGTCCGCGAGGCGCGGGCCGAGCTCCTGGACGGCCTGCCCCTGGCCTCGGTCCCGGTCCTGGCCGAGGGCGCGTTCGCGAGCCTGGACGAGCTGCTCGCGCACCTGGGCCCCAGCCGTTGCAAGAGCGGGGCCTGGAGCGAGGCCCTGCTCGAGGCCGCCCAGGCCTCGGGGCAGGACCCGGAGCAGGTGCTGAGCGAGACCGACCCCGCCCCCGAGGCGGAGGGGCTCTACCTCAAGTGGGAGGAAGGGGGCGAGGTCCGCGGGCGCTTCAAGTTCGTGCGCGCGAGCTTCTCTCAGTGCGTGGTCGCCTCGGGCAGCCACTGGCAGGACCGCCCGATCCTCAAGAACGCGCTGCGCCCGGGCGTGGACGTGTTCGCCCCGTGAGCCTCCCCGCCCCGCCGCTGGACTGGGACGCCTGCCTGGCCTACGTCCCCGAGCTCGCCGCCCTCGACGGCTGCCCGCAGAACCCGCGCTACCACGCCGAGGGCGACGTGGGCCTGCACACCCGCTGGGTCCTGCGCGAGCTCGTCGCCGCCCCGGGCTGGGAGGCCCTCGACCCCGAGGCCCAGGCGCTCACGTTCTGGGGGGCGGCGCTCCACGACGTGGCCAAGCCGCTGTGCACCAAGCTCGACACCGACGGGAGCCTGACCTCCCGCGGCCACCCGCGGCGCGGCGCGCTCCTCGCCCGGCGCCTGCTCTGGGAGCGCGGCGTGCCCTTCGCCCTGCGCGAGCAGCTCTGCGCGCTCGTGCTCTACCACATGCTCCCGGGCTACCTGCTCGAGCGCCCCGACGCCGAGCGCCTCGCGGTCAAGGCCTGCCTCGAGGTCCCCGCCCCGCTCCTGGCCCGGGTCGCCGACGCCGACGTCCGCGGGCGCGAGTGCCCCGACCAGGCCGACATGATCGAGCGCGTCGCGCTCTACCGCGCCTTCTGCGAGGAGCAGGGCCTGTGGGACGGCCCGCCGGAGCTCGGCGCGGGCCTCGACCGCTACCGCTATCTGCACCAGGGCGACCCTCGGGCCACGCCGCGCTACGACGACACCTGGGGCGAGGTCGTGCTCCTGAGCGGGCTCCCGGGCTCGGGCAAGGACCGCTGGATCGCGCAGCACGCGGGCGAGCGCCCGGTGGTCAGCCTCGACGGGATCCGCCGCGCGCGGGGGATCCACCCCAGCGCCAACCAGGGCGAGGTCCTGCAGGCCGCCCGCGAGCTGGCCAGCGAGCACCTCCGCCGCCGCCGCCCCTTCGTGTGGAACGCCACCAACCTCGACCGCCAGCGCCGCCGCGCGCTGGTCGAGCTCTGCGTGGGCTACGGCGCCCAGGTGCGGATCGTCTACGTCGAAGCGCCGGCAAGCCGGCTGTTCGTGCAGAACCGTGAGCGGGAACACGCCGTGCCCGAGCCGGTGCTGCGCCGCTACCTCGAGCGCTGGGAGCCGCCCCGCGTGCACGAGGCGCATGCGGTCGAGTTCTGCGTGGGGTGAGTCGCTAAGCCCGGAGGCCGGAGGCTGGAGGCTGGAGGCCGGAGACCGGAGACCGGAGGGCCGGAGGCCGGAGACCGGAGACCGGAGCCCGGAGGGCCGGAGGCCGGAGGCTGGAGCCCGGAGGCCGGAGCCCGGAGACCGGTTGCCGGTTGCTGGTTGCTGGTTGCTGGTTGCTGGTTGCTGGTTGCTGGTTGCTGGTTGCT